>NZ_JBMDWL010000144.1:0-38575 GCF_048594625.1 Sphingobium sp. | reverse complement strand
ACCGTATCGAGCGCATGTTCGGCCACCTTAAGATCAACCGCGCCATCGCTACCCGATACGATCAACTGGCCAATAGCTTCCTTGGAATGGTCCATCTCGCAACGGCCAGATACTGGCTTAAATTTGTCCACGCCGCCTAGCTTTCGGCCAGAAAGGCCGGACCGTTCCCGGTCTGGCCTTTTCTGTCGCCGGTTGCCGGAGAATTGCCGGACGTAGCGGGCACAAAAAAGGGCGGCACCTGTGGCACCGCCCTTTTCCCCCTTTTTTGAACCAATCAGAATTTGGCGCGGATGCCGGTATAATAGCGCCGGCCCAGCACATCATA
This sequence comes from Sphingobium sp., assembly GCF_048594625.1. Classification (GTDB taxonomy): domain Bacteria; phylum Pseudomonadota; class Alphaproteobacteria; order Sphingomonadales; family Sphingomonadaceae; genus Sphingobium. Next base: position 38,250 of record NZ_JBMDWL010000144.1, on the reverse strand, counting down.
GGTGCCGTTGACGTTGCCGGGCAGGCCGCCCCAGACCGGCGGGCGCTTCACATCGAACATATTCTTCGCGCCGATATAGAATTCGAAATTCTCGATCGCCGTGAACCGGATCTGCATGTCGGTGTAGATTTTCGATTTAATGCGGAAATATTTGGAGTCCGGCACCGAACCGTCGGCAAGACGGTAAAGCGTCTGGAAATTTTCATAGTCCAGATATTGCGGCCCCATATATTCATTGTTGATGGTGACGCCAAAGACGTCATTGGCCCAATTGACGCCGACATTGACCGAATCCTTGGGCGTGCCCAGTTCGCCCTTGGTATTGTCATAGGCATCGCCCGTCAGCGCGCGGAACCCGTTTTTGAGCAGATGGGTCCAGGACGCGGACAGGTTCGCCCGGCCACCCAGCATTTCGTGGCCATAGTTGAGCGTAAAATCCAGTCCGCGGGAGAAGGAACCGCCGCTATTGATGAGGCCGCGCACCACCTGTTCCACCGAACCGATGCTGTATGCGCCCGACGCCACGGTGCGCCGCGTCACGAACTGGCAGAAATCCGCCTGCCCTTCACGATAGCATTTGTTGAGCACCGTCGCGGCGGGGACGCGGTTGATGGCGTCTTCCAGCTTGATGTCGAAATAGTCGGCGGTCAGCGTCAGGTTACGCAGCGCGTCGATCGACTTGGGGTTGATGACCAGACCCAGCGTCAGCGTCTTGCCGGTTTCTTCGCGAATATTCGGATTGGCCGCCGTCACCCCGCCGACGCCCGACAGGTCCGCCTGCGTCAGGCTGAACGATCCGTTCTGCTGAATATTGGCGAGAATACCGGGCACGGCGCGGCAATTGTCGGCGATCGATCCGGTGGTCGTCAGGGTGATGCCCTGACAGGGATCGGTGATGGTGACGATACCTGCGGCGGGCGCTGCGAACAGTTCGCCGATATTGGGCGCGCGCACCGCATGGGCATAAACCGCACGGAAACGAATATCCTCGACCGGCGCCCATTCCACGCCCGCATTCCAAGCGTAGAAAGTGCCGACAGTGGAATAATCCGACATGCGCGCCGCACCGCGCAGCGTCAGGCTGTGGAAGAAGGGCACATCCGCCAGCAGTGGCACGACCAGTTCGCCATAGGCTTCCTTGACGTCGAAGCTGCCCGCCGTGTCGGTCAACTGGACATAGCCGTTGCGCGCGGCGTTGGTCAGCGGATCGAAGATGTCGCGGCTTTCTTCCTTGCGATATTCAGCACCGACCGCGATCTGCACCGGGCCGCCCGGCAGGGTGAAAAGCGATCCGGTAAGGTTCGCGGCGGCCACATGCATGGTCTGTTTGGAGTCACGTTGCAGGCTGACCTGCAGATAATCGACCATCTGCTGCGTCAGCTTGCCATTGCCATAAACGTTGATCGGCACGCATCCCCGCGCCCGCGCATCGGCATTGGCGCAGACCGCGTCGGTCGTGCTGCCGTCCCGATCGAAATCATAGACGTCGGTGATGACCTGCAAGCCTTCCGCCAGATTATAGAGATTTGCGAGGCCCGACATGGACTGTTTCTGTTTGGTGAAGCCGTACTGATAATAAGCGTCGAACTTCCAGTTGCTGCCCAGATCCGCTGTGGTGCCGATGACGGCGCGGAAATTGTCGCGTTCGGTCGGGATGGTACGGGTGCCGGGCGCAAAGGCCGTCGTGCGAATGAGGAAGCTCAGATCCTTCAGGCCATCGCCGGTGCGGTCGGTCGCCGCGTCCAGAACCGCCTGCGGCACGAAGGGATTGTTCACCAGCACCGTCGCGCCATTGCCGCCGGGCACCAGTACGCGCGACTGGATGGGATAGAAACCGTTGGTGCCGGTGAAGGCACCCAGCGCGCTGTCGGTGCGCATCGGCGATGCTTCCATCCGCCCCTTCGTCACGACATTGGCATAGGTGACTTCGGAAAAGACGTTGACGCTGTCGCTGACGTCGAAATTGAAGCGTCCGGCAAAGGTGAAGCGTTCCGACGGCGACGCCAGCAGGCCCCATTCAGCGCGGTTCCAGCCATCGGTCGCGGCATTATAGGCGCGGAAACTGCCGTCCGGCTGGATCACGCGATTGGTTTGCGTCCCGATGACGAAGATGCCGCCGGGGCCGACGTTAGACGGGTTGTAGAAGGGCGTGAACAGATTCTGCGCCGCGGTCAGATTGGTCGCGCTGTTGCCCGCAACCCGCTGGATCGTGCCCTGACTGGTATAGTCGTAGCGGGAAAAGCTGCGGCCGCTGGCATCCACCGCGCCTTCGTTCACATAGCCGCCAAAGATCATGAAATTGCCGCGATCGTCGGCGAAATTCTGGCCATAGGTGGCGTTGAGCGCGATCTGGCGATCGTCACCCCGTTCGGAAATGCCGCCCTGCGCATTCAGTTGCAGCCCTTCGAACTTCTTCTTGTAGATGAAGTTGACGACCCCCGCGACGGCATCAGAGCCATAGACGGCCGACGCGCCGCCGGTCAGGACATCGACCCGCTCCACGAACGGCGTGGGGATCATCGACAGGTCGACCTGCGCCGTGCCGGGCACGCCCGCGACCGAGCGGCGACCGTCGATCAGCACCAGCGTGCGATCCGCACCCAGATTGCGCAGATTGACGGTGGAAAGGCCGGGGTTGGTGGAATTGGCGGTCGTGGTGCGGCTGAAGCCCGGCAGGCCGATGGCAGGGTTCTGCTGCAGGGCGTCCTGCACGTTGATGATGCCGTTGTTTTCCAGCGTTTCGGCGGTCAGCACCTGAAGCGGGCTGGGCGATGTCAGCGCGGGCGATGCGATGCGGCTGCCCGTCACGACGATGTCGGCGGGGCTGGCGCTGCCATCCTGCGCCTCCTGCGGGGCATCCTGTGCATATGCCGGAATGGCGAGCAGTGCAAAAGCCCCTGCCCCGCCAAGCCACATATGGCGCAGCGTACGGCTGCGTGAACGGCAGATGGATTCATCCTTCATGGTCATTCCCCTCCTAAAAATCTTCGTAAGGCCGCTGACTTTTTGTCCTGACGGCCGGGCAATCATGACGGCGCCGCTTAACGGGCGACCGTTGCGTCCCGTAATTTCGGTCGATTTTCATTGGCATGGGCGGGTTTGGCTCCGCCCATGGCGCTGGCCAGCGCCGCCTGCCACCCTGCCCTGATCCGCTGGCGTTCGTCCGGCGCCATGGCAGGGATCACCCGGTCGGCTTCTGCCGAAGGTTCGACCGGCGCGACCAGACCGATCGCATCGGCCGCCAGCCGGGCCACGCCCAGTGCGCTGGCTTCGGCGACATGGGGGCGCACGACGGGTCGGTCGGTAAGGTCCGCGAGCAATTGCATCAACAACGGGTTGCGGGTGGCGCCGCCATCAACGGCGATCTGCGGTACGGTAAGGCCAAGGTCCGCCTGCGTCGCGGCGACGACGTCGGCGATCTGAAGCGCGATCGCTTCCAGCGTGGCGCGGGCGATATGGGCGGGCTTCGTCCCCAGCGACAGGCCGGAAATCGTGCCGCGCGCTTCGCTGCACCAGTGCGGCGCGCCAAGCCCCACCAGCGCGGGCAGGAAAATAACGCCGCCATTGTCAGGCACGCTGGCGGCCAGCGCGGTCAGCGCCGCTTCGTCCGGCAGGCCGAGCAGGCCGCAGGCAAAAGCGGCGGCATGGCCGGAAATGGAGATATTCCCTTCCAGCGCATATTGGGTGACGCCGCGCCGGTGCCAGGCGATGGTGCTGGACAGGCCATGGACCGATCGCACCGGATGCGGCGTCGCGGTCATGATCGAGCTACCGGTGCCGATTGTCACCTTGGTCGCGCCGGGCTGCAATGCGCCATGGTGGAAAAGCGCGGCATGGCTGTCGCCCATGGCCGCATGAATGGGCGTGCTGGCAGGCAGCGGGGTCAGGCCGGCTGCAACGGTGCTGAAACGGCTGTCCGACCCGCGCACATCGGGCAACAGGCCCATCGGCACATCGAAGAGGCCAGCCAGCACCGGATCCCAGCACAGGGTGTTGATGTTGAATAGCTGCGTGCGCGATGCATTGCTGTAATCGGTTGCGTGCACCGTTCCGCCGGTCAGTTTCCAGATCAGCCAGCTGTCGATGGTGCCGCACCGCAATTCCCCCCGCGCGGCGCGTTTGCGGCCGCCCGGCACATTGTCGAGCAGCCAGCCAATCTTTGCCGCCGGGAAAAGCGGATCGATGCCAAGGCCGCTACGCGCGACGACGGCATCCTCATGCCCGGCTTCGCGCAGGGCGGCGCAGCGGTCCTCCGACCGGCGGCATTGCCACAATATCGCAGGGGCCAGCGGTTCGCCCGTATGCGCATCCCACAACACCACCGTTTCGCGCTGATTGGACAGGGCGAGCGCCGCAATTTCCGCATCGGGCGCGGCGGCGACCAGTTCGGCGATCAGCCCGGCGACCACTTCCCAGATGTCCGATGCGGACTGTTCCGCCCAGCCGGGCCGCGGATAGGCGACCTGCATTGGGCGGGAACGGGTGAGCAATATCTCCCCCGCCGCAGACACGAGCAACGCCTTCGTATTGGTCGTTCCCTGATCGATCGCCAGGATGACCGGGCGGCGCATCAGCGTGCCTTGACCGACAGCAGGTCGCGCACGGCGACCGCGATACCCTGAGCATTGAGGCCGAACCGGTCCATCAGCCAGGCGGCGGACCCGGTCGGCAGGAAGCCGGGAAAGCCCAGCACGCGCATGCGCACCGGATCATGGGTAGCGCAATATTCGGCGACCGCGCCGCCAAGGCCGCCATGGGCCAGCCCTTCTTCCGCCGTCACGATGGCGCCGGTCGCAGCAGCCTGCGCCAGCATATCGGTATCGATCGGCGATACCGTCGCCATGTTGATGACCTGCGCAGCGATGCCTTCGGCCGCCAGCGTTTCGGCCGCCGCCAATGCGCGGTGGACCAGCGTGCCGTTGGCGATAATCGCAACGTCGCCGCCTTCGCGCAGTCGCTCCGCCTTGCCGATGCGGAATTGCGCATGGTCGCGGGCGAGTTCGGGCACGGGCATGCGGCTGATGCGGATATAGACCGGGCCGTCATGCGCCGCCGCCGCCTTGATCGCTTCGGCAGTTTCCCATGGATCGGCAGGCACGATGACGGTCAGCCGGTCGATGGCGCGCAGCCAGGCAACATCCTCTATACTGTGATGGGTTGCGCCCAGTTCGCCATAGGCGACCCCGCTGGAAATACCGCACAGCTTCACATTGGCGTGGCTGTAGGCGCAATCCGCCTTGATCTGTTCCAGTGCGCGCGCGCTGAGAAAGCAGGACGCGCCGCTGACGAAAGGAATCTTGCCACCGTTGGCAAGGCCCGCGCCGACGCCGACCATATTCTGTTCGGCGATGCCGACATTGACCAGCCGTTTGGGAAAGCGATCGCGGAATTTGCCGAGCTTGGACGAGCCGACCGAGTCATTGACGACGGCGACGATCCGGTCGTCGGCGATCGCCAGTTCCTCGACCGTGCGGACATAGGCGTCGCGGCAGTCGAACAGGCCAGCGGGGGCAGCGGCGGCGCTCATGCCGTCATCTCCGCTTCCAGTTCGGCCAGCGCCTGCGCATATTGATCGGCATTGGGCACGCCATGGTGCCATCCGGCCTGATTTTCCATGAAGCTGACGCCATGTCCCTTTTGCGTGTTGGCGATGATGCAGAGCGGTTTCGACCGGGGCCGACAGGCGGCATCGAAGGTGGAGATCAGGGCGGCATGATCATGCCCGTCCACGCCCGCCACGTCCCAGCCAAAGGCGCGCCATTTGTCGGCCAGCGGTTCAAGCGCATTGGTGTCTTCGGTCGGCGCGCCCTGTTGCAGGCGATTGCGATCGACGATCACAGTCAGCTGGCCAAGGCCGCGATGCCCGGCGAACATGGCCGCTTCCCACATCGATCCTTCCTGCAATTCGCCATCGCCGGTGAGCGCGAAGACGCGATAGTCCGCCCCGTCGATCTGCGCCGCAACGGCGATGCCGACCGCAACCGGCAGCCCATGGCCGAGCGGCCCGGTATTGGTTTCGACGCCGGGCAGATAGGTGCGGTTGGGATGGCCATTGAGCCGCGATTCCGGTTTCAGATAGCTGTCGAGTTCCGATTCCGGGAAATAGCCCGCCGCCGCCAGCGCGGTATAGAGCGCGCCGGTGCAATGTCCCTTGCTCATCACGAAACGGTCGCGACCGGGGGCCGTGGGCTGCGCAGGATCGAAGCGAAGAATATCGAAATAGAGCGATGCGATGATGTCGGTGGCCGAAAGATCGCCCCCCGGATGCCCCTGCCCCGCGTCTACGATCATCTTCAGCAGGCGGCGACGCATCCAGTTGGCGCGTTCGCGGACATGGGCAGCGCGCATATCAGAACTTTTTCCGTTCCCCTGAGCGGGCGCGGACGCAAGCGGCATGGTCATCTGGCAAAACTCTCCCTGACGCCGATTCCTAGCGCAACACCCAAAAATACGCAAGGTTATAACTTTCGTTTTCTTTCGTTTCGAAAATCATTGAGAAAAATTGACAAATCTCGAAAGGCTCGATTAAGCTGATCGAAAGACCGCAGGCAGCGGTTTGTTATCGGAGAGCATCGTGCGCAGATCGCCCTTTTCCATGGACCGGAGGCCGGGCATGCCATTGTCCCGGACATCGTCATGGTGAAGGCGGATGGTGCGAAGGACGGCGCGCAGGGCCGGTTGCTGGGCGAAAGCAGACGCCTCAAGATATTGGAATGGTTGCAGGAAGAAGGCAGCGCGCGCGTCCGCACGCTGGCCGAAGCATTTGGCGTGTCGGAAGTGACGGTGCGTCAGGATCTGGAGAAGCTGGAAACCGAGGGCCATATCGAGCGCGAGCATGGCGGCGCGTTTCTGAAATCCGTGCCGCAACAGGTGCGGTCCATGGCGCTGGCCCATCAGGGGCATCTGGACGCGAAGGACCGTATCGGCCGCGCCGCCGCCGCGCTGGTCGGCAATGGCGAAACGATCATCCTGGACAGCGGATCGACCACCACCGCCGTCGCCACCCATTTGCTGGGGCGGCGCGACCTGACCGTCATCACCAACGCGCTCAACATCGCCCTGATGCTGGGCGCGGAGCCGGGTTTCGAAGTGCATATGACCGGCGGCCATTTCAAGGCGCCCACCCTGTCCCTGTCGGGCGAACGATCCGCCGATTATTTCAGGGGGCTGTATGTCCAGCGCCTGTTTCTGGCGACGGGTGCGATCGATATGGACGGGGGCCTGACCTATCCCGCGCTGTCCGACATCGCGGTCAAGCGCGCCATGATCGGCGCGGCCGAGCAGGTCTGTCTGGTCGCCGACAGCAGCAAGATCGGCCAGCGATCCTTTTCGTCGCTGGGGGGACTGAACATGGTCCATATTCTGATCACCGACAACGCGATCAGGGATGAAGACCGCAGGGCGATCGAAAATATCGGGGTGAAGATCATCATCGCCTGATCGCTTTTACCAGCGAAGACGGGCGCTCCGCCGGGGCGCCGCGACATGAACGGGATTGGAGAGGACAAGCATGGGCACACAGAAATTCGGCGCGGGCATCTGGCATTTCGCGACCTATGTCGATCGCTATGCCACCGATGGCTATGGTGCGCCCCGTTCGATCATCGAAATGATCGATCTGGCAGGGCAGGTGGACGACCTGTCCGTGGTCGACATCAATTACCCCTTTGCCGATCCGGGCATTTCGCTCGACAGCGTGGACGCGGCGCTGAAGCGCAACAGCCTGTCGGTCATCGGCATCACGCCGGAAATCTACACACGGCAATTTTCGAAGGGCGCCTTTACCAACCCCGATCCGGGCGTGCGCCGTCTGGCCAATGAAATGGTCAATGACGCCGCCAATGTCGTCCGCCGTTTCGGCGCGGACTATGTGAAGCTGTGGCCGGGACAGGACGGGTGGGATTACCCCTTCCAGTGCGACCATCGCAAATTGTGGCAGATGAGCATGGACGGCGTGGGCGAACTGGCCAGCCAGAACCCGGACCTGAAATTCGTCATCGAATATAAGCCACGCGAACCGCGCAACCATATGAGTTTCGACAGCGTGGCGCGCACATTGCTGGGCATCGAGAAAATCGGCCTGCCCAATATCGGCATCCTGCTCGATTTCGGTCATTCGCTTTATGGCGGGGAATCCCCTGCCGATGCGGCGCAGCTGGCGATCGACCATGGCCGGTTGTTCGGCATGGACGTCAACGACAATTTCCGCAGCTGGGACGACGACATGATCGCGGGGTCGGTGCACCCCATCGAACTGTTCGAATTTTTCTATACGCTGCGCAAGAACAAGTGGGACGGCGTGTGGCAGCTGGACCAGTTCCCGTTCCGCGAAGACAGCGTGAAGGCCGCCAACAGCGCCATCAGTTTCCTGAAGGTGATCGAACGCGCGCTCGACAAGCTGGACTTTGACGCGATGCAGGCGGCGCAGGACCGGCAGGATGCGGTCGCCGCCATGATGCTGGCGCGCGACGCCCTATTCACATCCTATTGAAAGAGGCCTGATGACTGTCCCCGTTGGAGAACTGCGCGTCGTCGATCTGCGCGCAGACTATCTGGTCGAACCGCTGGGGGTGGAGCGCCACCACCCCCGCCTGTCCTGGCGGATCGAAAGCGACGGCCGCAATGTGATGCAGCAAAGCTATCGCATCCGCGCATCTGCCGATCGCGAAGGCAACAGCCTGATCTGGGACAGCGGGGTGGTGGACGGCGATGCCTGTTTCGACATCCCCTATGGCGGGCCGGCGCTGCAATCGATGCAGCGCATCTGGTGGACCGTCGAAATCGGAGACAATCGCGGACGCAAGGCGCAGTCGATGACAAGCTGGTTCGAAGGTGGGTTGATTGCACCATCGGACTGGCAGGCGAGTTGGATTGAGGCGGAGGATGAAGGCGCGGCGGCCGACCGCGCCGCTGGGCTGCAATGGATATGGAGCGCCGATCCGCTCGACCCCGCCCCCCATGCGTTCCGACTGGATTTCGACGCGCCCGCCGACCTTGCCGATGCGGACATATTGCTGGCGGCCAAGGACAATCTGCTGGGCGTCTGGCTGAACGGCGAGGCGCTGACGCTGCCCGACATGGTTTATTGGGGCAGCCTGTTGCCTGTCGATGGCCGGGTAAGGGCTGGGCGCAACAGCCTGTGCCTGCTCGCCACAGCAGACACGACTGGATTTTTCCCTGTCGATGGCGGGGCCATGGCCGCGCTGATCCGGTTGCACCATGCCAATGGCGACATCGAACGGCTGGTCAGCGGCCCGCAATGGCGCGTGCGGACCGATCCGCCCGAAGGATGGACCGCAGCAGGGTTCGATGTGGTCGGCTGGGCAGCGGCGGAGCCATCGGCATCGCGCGCGCAGGGCGACCCCCGTCCCAAGGAACCGGGCATATGCCTGCGCACCGAATTTGACACGCGCGGGCCGGTGGTTTCCGCGCGCCTTTATGCGACCGCGCTGGGGGTCTATGAAGCGCGGATCAACGGCGCGCGCGTGTCCGACCATGTGCTGGCCCCGGAAATCAGCGTGGCGAAAAGCCATATTCTTTATCAATGCCACGACGTCACCGCGATGCTGCGTGAAGGCGGCAATGCGCTGGCCTTCACCATTGCCGATGGATTCTACGCCGGGGCCTTTGGCTGGCGGATGGAGCGATATGGTTTCGGCCCCGCCCCGCGCCGGTTGCTGGCGCAACTGCGCATCGATTATGCGGACGGGTCGATCGAATGGGTGCAGACGGGCAGCGACTGGCGCATCGGTGCCAGTCCCGTGGTGGAATCCGACATTTATGGCGGCGAAACCCATGATGCGCGGCTGGAGCAGCCGGGATGGGATCTGCCCGGTTTCGACGATGGCGCATGGCGCACCGTGCGCGTCGGGCAAGCGCCCGCAACGCAGCTGATCGCGCAGACATCGCCCCCGCTGCGCCCGACCCGGACCATGCGGGCGCTGTCGGTGACGGAGCCGGTGCCGGGCCGCTTCATCTTCGATTTCGGGCAAAATATGCCGGGATGGATCAGGATAGAGGCCAAGGGCGCGGCGGGCGACCGCATCACCATGCGCTTTGCCGAATTGCTGAACCCCGATGGCACGGCAGACCAGTCGAACCTGCGCCGGGCGGATTGCACCAACCATTATATTTTGCGCGGCGACCCGGACGGCGAAAGTTTCGCGCCGCGCTTCACCTATCACGGCTTTCGTTATGTCGAGGTGGAGGGCTATCCCGGCACGCCGACGCTGGACGACATCGCCGCCATCGTCGTCCACAGCGACTGCCGCGAAACCGGTGAGATGCACTTTGCGTCGCCGCTGCTCCAGCGCATCTGGAACAATGCGATGTGGAGCCAGCGGTCGAACTTCTTCGCGGTGCCCACCGATTGCCCGCAACGCGATGAACGCATGGGGTGGATGGGCGACATTCAGGTGTTTCTGGACGCCGCCGCCTTCAACATGGAGGTCGATCCTTTCATACGGCGGTTCCTGATGGAGGCGCGGGCTGCGCAGCGGCCGGATGGCGCCTACCCCATCGTCGTGCCGCAACCCCTGTCCTTCCCCGATGTGGTGACGGCGGGGTGGAGCGAGGCAGGCATCATCCTGCCCCATGGCCTGTGGCAACGGTATGGCGACACCGCCGTGATCGATGAAAATTGGGACGCGATGGAAGGATGGATGGCCTATGTCGCGCGCAACAATCCCGATCATATCTGGCGAAACGATCGCGGTCTGGATCTGGGCGACTGGCTGTCGGTCGATGCTGTCCTGCCCGACGACGAAACCACACCGCGCATTTTGTGCGCCACCGCTTACTGGGCCTATAGCGCGCAGTTGATGGCGGACATGGCGTGGGCAACCGGGCGTGATGCCGATGCAGCGCGCTATGGTGCGTTGCGCGATGCGATCGGGCGGGCCTTTGCCGCCGAACTGATCGACGGCGCGGGCAAAGCGGGCAATGGCAGCCAGTGCAGTCAGGTGCTCGCACTCTTCATGGCACTGGTGCCACCGGAACAGCGGGCGGCCGCTGCCGATATATTGGCGCAGGAAATAGGCGGTCGGGGCATGACATTATCGACCGGATTCCTGGGCACCCCCTATCTGCTGGACGTGCTGGCCGATGCGGGCAAGTGGGAGGAGGTCGTCGGGCTGATGCTCCAGACCACCTATCCATCATGGGGTTATATGCCCAGCGTCGGCGCGACCACCGTGTGGGAGCGGTGGAATGGCGATGTCGGCGACCTGTCGATGAACAGCTACAACCATTATGCGTTCGGCGCGGTGGTGGGCTTTTTCTATCGGCGACTGGCCGGGATCGCACCCGCAGCGCCGGGTTTCCGCCACATCGCGATCCGGCCGCTCTGGTTCCCGAAAGCGGGGGCGGTTTCGGCCCGCTATGACTCGGTGGCTGGCCTGATCGCAACGAAGGTCGACGGCGACGAGGCTGGCCTGTCCAGCCTGCATGTCACCATCCCCGCCAACTGCACGGCAAGCGTGGAACTGCCCGCGGGGCGCTGGTGCGAAGGCGGTGCTATCGTCGAGGGACAGACCGTCGCACTGGGTTCGGGCGACTATCGCTTCATCCGCGCATAAGGCGGCCTGACACGAAAAGGGAGCTCTGGCGGCATATTCGCCAGCGCTCCCTTTTCCTTCAAACGCCGGTCAGGCCAGCTTGCCGAGCAGGCTGTCCACCGCGACCTTCGCATCGCCATAGAACATGCGGGTATTATCCTTGTAGAAGAGCGGATTTTCGATACCCGAATAGCCGGTGCCCTGCCCGCGCTTCGACACGAACACCTGCTTGGCCTTCCACACTTCCAGCACCGGCATGCCGGCGATCGGCGAGTTGGGATCGTCCTGCGCCGCCGGGTTGACGATGTCGTTGGAGCCGATGACGATCACCACATCGGTGGACGGGAAATCATCGTTGATTTCGTCCATTTCCAGTACGATGTCATAGGGCACCTTCGCTTCGGCGAGCAGCACGTTCATGTGCCCCGGCAGGCGTCCGGCGACGGGATGGATGGCGAAACGCACGTCCTTGCCAGCCGCGCGCAACTTACGCGTGAGTTCGCTCACTGCCTGCTGCGCCTGCGCCACGGCCATGCCATAGCCCGGCACGATGATGACACTGTCGGCTTCGTTGAGGGCGGCAGCGACGCCATCGGCATCGATTGCGACCTGTTCGCCCTCTATCTCCGCGGCCGGGCCGGTCGTACCGCCAAAGCCGCCAAGGATGACCGACACGAAGGAACGGTTCATCGCCTTGCACATGATGTAGCTGAGGATCGCGCCTGAAGAGCCGACCAGCGCGCCGGTCACGATCAGCAGGTCATTGCCCAGCGTGAAGCCGATGGCCGCCGCCGCCCAGCCCGAATAGCTGTTCAGCATCGACACGACGACGGGCATATCCGCCCCGCCGATCCCCATGACGAGGTGAAAGCCGATAAACAGCGCCAGCAGCGTCATGGCGATCAGCACGGTCAGTTCGCGACCCTCTACGCCGATATTGCCGACATACATGATCATCAGCGCCAGCGAAGCGATGGCGGCGGTCGCATTCAGCACATGGCCGCCGGGCAGCTTCTTCGCCTTACCGTCCAGCTTGCCGGCTAGCTTCCCGAAGGCGACGATTGACCCGGTGAAAGTCACCGCGCCGATGAAGATGCCCAGAAACTCCTCGACCTTGAGGATATTGATTTCGACCGGCGTCTTGTGCGCCAGAACGCCCGCAAAGCCGGTCAGCGCCGCGCGAGCCGCCGGATCGAGCGCGTTCACCGTTTCCAGTTCGAAATGCGCGTTATAGCCGATGAAGACGGCGGCCAGCCCCACGAAGCTGTGCAGCGCCGCGACGAGTTGCGGCATTTCGGTCATCTGCACGCGCACCGCCACGATCCAGCCGATGACAGCCGCGACGGCAAAGGTCGCGACCACGATCGGCAGATTGGCGGCACCGGGACCGAACAGTGTCGCCACGACCGCGAGCGCCATGCCAGATATGCCGTACCACACGGAGCGTTTGGCGCTTTCCTGATTGGACAGGCCGCCAAGCGAAAGAATGAAGAGGACCGCAGCGGAAAGATAGGCGGCAGACACCACACCAATATCGAACATGGATCGTCCCCCCTTACGACCGCTGGAACATGGCAAGCATCCGGCGCGTGACCAGGAAGCCGCCAACGATGTTGATCGAAGCGATCAGGATGGAAATCGTCGCCAGAACAAGGACGATCGTGCTGGACGATCCGACCTGAAGCATGGCGCCCACCACGACGATCCCCGAAATCGCGTTGGTCACCGCCATCAATGGCGTATGCAGCGCATGGCTGACGTTCCAGATGACCTGAAAGCCCACGAAGCAGGCCAGCACGAAGACGATGAAGTGCGCCATGAAACTGGCAGGCGCCACCGCACCAACCGCCATCAGCAGCACCGCGCCCACGATCAGCAACGTCACCTGCGACCGGGTCTGCGCCTTGAACGCGGCGACTTCCTTCGCGCGCTTCTGTTCAGGCGTCAGTTCTTCCGCCTTGGGCTTGGGCTTTTGGGCCGCGATCGCCTTGATCCTGGGCGGCGGCGGCGGGAAGGCCAGTTCCCCCTGATGAGCGATGGTCGCGCCGCGGATCACGTCATCCTCCATATCATGGACGATCACGCCGTCCTTGCCGGGCGTCAGATCCGCAATCATGTGGCGGATATTGCTGGCGTAAAGCGTGCTGGACTGCGTCGCCATGCGACTGGGGAAGTCGGTATAGCCGATAATCGTGACGCCATTGTCGGACACGATCTTTTGGTCCGCCACGGTCAGTTCGCAATTGCCGCCACGTTCGGCCGCCAGATCGACAATGACCGAACCGGGGCGCATGGCTTCCACCATGTCCTTCGTCCACAATAGCGGCGCATCGCGGCCAGGGATAAGCGCGGTGGAAATGACGATGTCGACATTGGGCGCGAGTTCGCGGAATTTCCTGAGCTGCGCTTCGCGAAATTCCGGGCTGGACGGGGCCGCATAGCCACCGGTGGCCGCGCCGTCCTGCTGCTCCTCCGAAAAATCGAGATAGACGAATTCCGCGCCCATGGATTCGATCTGTTCGGCAACTTCTGGCCGAACGTCGAAGGCGAGCGTGATGGCACCCAGCGACGTCGCCGCGCCAATGGCCGCCAGCCCCGCGACGCCCGCGCCGATCACCAATACGCGCGCCGGGGGCACCTTGCCCGCCGCAGTCACCTGTCCCGTGAAGAAGCGCCCGAAATTCGCGCCCGCTTCTATCACCGCGCGATAACCGGCGATGTTCGCCATGGACGACAGGGCATCCATTTTCTGTGCGCGCGATATGCGCGGCACCATGTCCATCGCCAGCGCATTGGCGCCGGTGGCGACGACATCGTTCAACGCATCCGCACGTTGGCCGGGATAGAAGAAGGAGATCAGCGTCTTGCCGGATTTCAGCTGCGCGGTTTCGGCGGATTCGGGCGGCCGGACCTTTACGACGACATCTGCATTGGACCACAGATCCTGCGCGGTCGGCACGATGGTTACCCCTGCGGCGCGATAGGCATCGTCCGCAAAACCGGCCTTGTCCCCTGCCCCGCTTTCGATCAGGCATTCATGACCGAGTTTCTGCAATTGCAGCGCGCTGTCGGGCGTCAGCGCGACGCGCGCTTCGCCATCAGCAACCTCTTTTGGTGCACCTATCCTCAAGCTGTCCTCCTCCCCATTTTCTGATGCTGCCAATCTCCGTTCCGCCGCGCAATTGGCAGAATGGGCGATACCCCGTCGGCTGATACGGGTGTCGCCATTCCATCCCACGGCGTCGCGCCTTGGCTCCGCATGTCGGCTATATCCTGTCAGAACGCGCCGGCGAAGGAAATGGCAATGTCGCTTCCTCTCCTCCCGATTGCTTGATCCGGCAGGCGTGGCAGGAAGCCAGTCATCATGATGAGGCGCAGATCGGCCGCTTTATCGGGTTCCCGCATGGGGTGGCCGAGATGTGGCGGGCTGATATGCCCATAAGGTTGGCGGCGCGCCGACATACAGTGTCGGCTGAAGACGACGCGCCGTCCCACAAAAAAGGCCGGGCCATTCCGCAAGGGAGAATGGCCCGGCCTTTTCCGATCAGGCTTTAGAAGGACGCCTTTGCGCCGACCCGGAAGGAGCGGCCCAGAATCGCGGATTCACCGACGATCGGATTGTAAAGATAGGCGCCATAAGTGGCGGCATCGATCGGCGGCTTGTTGTTGAAGACGTTCATGACGTTGGCATAAAGTTCGAACTGGTCATTGACCTTGATCGTACCGGTCATGTCGACGCTGATGAACGATTTCACACGGCAACCCTGATAGGCGTCGCCGTTATAGTTGGTCGGCACCAGACTGCAGTCACCGGCCACGCTGCCCTGATCTTCCGCCGAATAATCATAGCCGCCGGTATAATAGGCCGTCGCGCTGATCGAACCACGCCCGAAATCGAGCGTGTTCTGCCAGCTGCCACGCCATTGCTGCGTGCCGGACCCTGCGGTCAGGTTGAAGTTGCCCAGCGTGTCGACATAATGTTCGACGCGGCCGCCGGGATATTCGGTGTTCAGCTTGATGATATAGGTCGCATCGATCGACGACGAGAAGGTGATGTTGTCGTTCAGACGGAATTTGCCGGTGGCATTGAAGTCCAGACCCGACGTCTTGATCGTGTTCGCGTTGATGAAGCTGCCCTGGACGAACGCGATGCGGCGCTGCGCATCGGGATGGTTCTGGTCGACTTCGTCGGTGATCACGGTCACGCCGTCATAACTGGTTTCGCCCGTCGCATAATAATTTGCGATGGCGCCGGAGAAATCGACCGAGGTGATCGCCCCGGTTTTCCGGATGTTATAATAATCGACGCTGAACGACAGATTGTTCGTCGGGGTGAAGACCGCGCCCAGCGTGATGTTGCGCGACTTTTCCGCCTTGAGTTCCGGATTGCCGACCGTCGTCTGCCCGATCGAATAGGTGGTCACATAATTATTATACGACCCGTCGGCGTTCAGATGCTGGTTGAGATAGGAGTCCGGCATCGTACCCAGCGACTGGGTGACATAGCCGGTGGTGGGCAGAGCGCCCATTTCAGCGAAGCTGGGTACGCGGAAACCGCGCGAATAGGTGCTGCGGATCATCAACTGACGGAAAGGCTTGAACTTCGCGCCGAATTTGGGGGCGAAATTATCCTGTCCGGTGGAATAATGATCGTAACGGCCCGCCGCATTGAGTTCCAGCTGATCGACGATCGGCGCGTTGACTTCGAAATAGGCCGATTCAACGTCACGATGCCCCTTGGCGCCGAAGGCGTTCAGACGGAAATAGCGTTCCGTGGGACCATTATAGTCGGGGTTGCCGCTGGGATTATTGAGCGATTCATAGCGTGCCGCCACGCCGACGGCGACCTGAAGCGGGCCACCGGGCAGGTCGAACACGTCCTTCGACAGGCTCGCCTGACCCTGATAAAGCTGGGTCTTGCTGTGGTTGATGAAGGTCGGCGTCAGATAGTCCAGCGTTTCCTGCGACGTCGCCGAAGGGTTCATGAAATTATAGGAACCGTCCGCAATCACATCCAGCAGATGCTGGATGTAGACATAGCCGTCAGCCTTGGTCTTCAGCTTGGAAACCATGGCGGTGGCATCGGCCTGATAATGCCAGCCTTCGCCAAAATCGCCCTTGATGCCGGCCGCGCCACGGAAGACCTGGCTGACCGATTCATTATATTCGGTGCTGGTCGGCAGGCGGCCGATGATGGCCGCTTCCTGTCCCTGCGCTGCAAAGGGATTGTTGGGGTTCAGTGTGCCATTGGTCGCATCGCAGGCGGTCGTGCCACGGGCGCAGACATAGACCGGCAGACGCAGCAGGGTCGAACCCGACGAAGTGGAATAAGCGGGATTTTCGATACCGGCCGGAGCATTCGCACGGATGGTCGATGCAAGGCCGGTGTAGGACGACTTGCTGTTTTCATAATTGAGTTCGAGATAGGCTTCGGCACTGTCACCGATCATCTTGGTGAAGCGGCCCGAAATGCCCCAGCGCTGCTGTTCCGGCAGCACCTGCCCATAATCATGGGTGATGTCCTGCTGACACACGGTCCGCGGCGCGATGGCGTTATCTTCGCTATTATATTCGGCGTCGGTCAGCGTGTAGGGCGTCAGGCTGCCGCAACCTGCGGCGGCATTGAGCAGCTGATAACGGCCGGTGCCCAGATTGGTCGCCGGGTCGAACGGCCGGACCATGAACACGTTGGTCGCGGTCGAAAGGCCGGTAAAACCGATTGCGGGGTCCACGCCGTTGGCGATATTGTTGGGACCGCACACGCCATCATGGCAGATGCCGGACTGGTTGTCGCTATTGTAGGGATAGCCAAGGTCGCGGTTATAGACCGCGTTGCTCTTGAGATAATGGCCGCTGATATAGGCGTTGAAACCGTCTTCGGACAGGTCGCCATAGCCATAGGTGGCGGACAGGCGCTGGTTGGCGCCATAGCCCTTTTCGCTGACCCCGGCTTCGGCCTGAAGGTGCAGGCCCTTCACTTCGCGCTTCGTGATGATGTTCACCACGCCTGCCACGGCGTCCGCGCCATAGGTGGCCGATGCGCCGTCCTTGAGCACCTGAACCCGTTCGACAATCGCGTCGGGAATGGTGTTCAGATCGACGAAGTTGCGCGTGCCGTCATCCGCCAGCGGATAATAGGCCGAACGCAGGCCATCGAACAGCACCAGCGTCGAGGACGTGGTCAGGCCACGCAGCGATACCGCCGACGCGCCGCCCGCAAAGGCGCCGTTGGCCGAGAAACCGTTGGTCAGTGCCGGGCCATTATTGGCCGACAGGCTCTGAATGCCCTGTTGAACCGTGGTGATGCCGCGTACGGCCAGATCTTCGGCCGATACGGTGGTGATGGGCGACATGGTCAGCTTGTCGGTCTGACGCAGCAACGAGCCGGTCACGACGATCGTGTCTTCAGGTTCGGCAGCAGCCTGCGGCGCGGCATCCTGTGCGAAAGCGGAACCATGGCTGATCATCGTGGCAAGAATTGCAGGCGCGACTCCGCCTCGCAGCAATGCGATAAATCCAAACTTCTTCAAGATTTCCAGTCCCTTATCTGGAGATATGGATGTGCCGACCGTTGAAAACGATAACACCGGATGCGGTGTGGCAACGCCGCATGCGTGACGCCTACACGCCGCGGATGCAAACCCGTTCTGATTGAAAACCGGTCCTTTATCGCAATGTGTCTCACTATTGCCACATTGAACGTTTGAGAAACAATTATCGAGTTTGATCGATAATATACTGGAAAAAGAAGATTATTTTTAATTTTTGCTTGGAACGGCTCATTCGCAGACGCACGCTCTAATAATAAAAGAAAATTTTTTTAATCGTGACGGAACAAATGCTTAAAAGAATAATGTTTCTCTGAATGGTAATATTATTACCATTGCCGTTCATCTGGTCATGAAAATGGTCGGGAGACTCACGATGGCAGCTGCGACCCGTTTCAATGAGAAGGCGTTCCGCACTCATCATCGATCAAGCCCAAGAAGCGAAATATCCTGCGCGACGCGGCGCAGTTCGGGGAGATATTGCGATCGCAACTTCGCCGCTGGGACTCGTTGCGCATGGGTGCCGATATTGAGCGCCGCAATCACCTGCCCCTGCGCGCCCCGGACCGGCACAGCGAGCGAGCGAAGGCCGAGTTCCAGTTCCTGATCGACAATGGCAAAGCCATCCTCCTGAACCTTGTCGATATATGCCATCAGGGTGGCGGGGCTTGTTTCCGTTCGGTCGGTAAACTTCTGCATGTTTACGCTGTGAAGATATGTCTTTCGCTCCGCGCCGGGCATCGCCGCCAGCAGCACCCGTCCCATCGACGTCGCATAAAGGGGCAGCCGACTTCCCACCCGCAGGCTGATGGACATGATCCGCGTGGTTTCGGCCCGCGCGACATAATAGACTTCCGCTTCATCAAGCACGCCCAGCGAACAGGATTCGCCCAGCCTGTCCCGCAGACTGTCCAGCATCGGTTGCGCGCGCATGGCAAGGGAGCTGGAGGACAGATAGGCGAAGCCCAAGGATAATGTCTTGGGTCGCAACGCATAGCTGCTGCCATCCTGCGTCGCATAACCCAGTCGCACCAGAGTATGCAGACACCGGCGCACGGACGGGCGGCTGAGCCCCGTCAGTCGGCTGGCCTGCGCAATCGTCATGGGTCGTTGTTGATCGGCGAAGCAGCGCAGCACCGAAAGCCCGCGTGCGAGCGAGGTCATGAATTCGGGATCGCCCTGAGCTTCAACTTCCATCACCATATCCCATATAACCGATTATCGGACATATGATCGTTTATCGATTGACTCTCCTCTTCGCAAGGACGCATGCAGCCGGACGGATTGAAGCAGGAGAGGCGACGATCATGGTGGATAAGGTCATGGGTTCGATCACCGAAGCGGTCGCGGACATCATGGATGGCGCAAGCGTGATGATCGGCGGGTTCGGGACGGCAGGCATGCCCGATCAGCTGATCGACGCCCTGATCGCGCGCGGCGTCGGCGACCTGACCATCATCAACAACAATGCAGGCAATGGCGAAGCGGGCGTTGCCGCGTTGATCAAGGCAGGCCGGGTCCGCAAGATCATCTGTTCCTTTCCGCGACAATCGGACTCGCATCATTTCGACGCGGCATATCGCGCGGGCAGGATCGAGCTGGAACTGGTGCCGCAGGGCAATCTGGCCGCGCGCATTCAGGCCGCAGGTGCGGGACTGGGGGCAATCTTCACGCCCACCGGCTATGGCACATTGTTGGCCGAGGGCAAGGAAACGCGAAAGATCGGCGATGTCGATCATGTGCTGGAATATCCGATCCATGCGGACGTCGCGCTGATCAAGGCACATCGGGCCGACCGGTGGGGGAACCTGACCTATCGCAAGACCGCCAGGAATTTCGGCCCGATCATGGCGATGGCCGCCCGCACCACCATAGCGCAGGTCGCCGAAATCGTGCCGTTGGGCGCGATCGATCCCGAAGTGGTGATCACGCCCGGCATCTTTGTCCAGCGCGTCGTGCAGGTCCGGTCCGAAACGCAGCATGCGACGGCAGCCTGAAACCGAGGATGGCATCATGACATATATGACCCGCGATCAGATGGCGGCGCGCGTCGCCATCGACATTCCCGAAGGCGCCTATGTCAATCTGGGCATCGGGTTGCCGACGAAGGTCGCCAACTATCTGCCACGCGAAAAGGATATTTTCCTGCAAAGCGAAAATGGCCTGCTGGGCATGGGTCCGGCGCCATCGCCCGGCGAAGAGGATTGGGAACTGATCAATGCCGGGAAGCAGGCGGTTACTCTGCTCAAGGGCGGCTGCTATTTCCACCATGCCGACAGTTTCGCGATGATGCGCGGGGGCCATATCGACATATGCGTTCTGGGCGCATTTCAGGTTTCGGTGCATGGCGATCTGGCGAACTGGCATACCGGGGAGCCGGGCGCAATACCGGCCGTCGGCGGCGCCATGGATCTGGCAATCGGCGCGAAGCAGACATTCGTCATGATGGAATTGATGACGAAACAGGGCGAACCAAAGCTGGTCCCGTCCTGCACTTACCCGCTGACCGGCCTTGCCTGCGTTTCGCGCGTTTATACCGATCTGGCCGTTTTCAAGGTGGGGCCGGACGGCGCCAGCGTCATCGATATGGCGGACGGCGTGTCGATCGACGATCTGCGGCGGATGACCGGCCTGCCGCTGACCACCCATCATCCGGCAATCGCCTGAGGAGTCCCGCGATGACAGACGCCTTCATCTGCGACGCCGTCCGTACACCCATCGGCCGTTATGGCGGCATATTGTCCAAGGTCCGCGCCGACGATCTGGGCGCGGCGCCGTTACGCGCGTTGCTGCGCCGCAATCCGACCATGGACCCTTCGGCCGTGGAAGAGATATTCTATGGCTGCGCAAACCAGTCCGGCGAAGACAATCGCAATGTGGCCCGGATGAGCCTGTTACTCGCAGGATTGCCTTGCTCCGTACCCGGCGTCACCGTCAATCGCCTGTGCGCTTCCGGGCTTGAAGCGGTGGGCGCGGCGGCGCGGGCCATCGGTCTGGGCGAAATGCGGATGGCCATTGCGGGCGGGGTGGAAAGCATGACCCGCGCGCCATTCGTCATCGGCAAGGCCGACAGCGATTTTGGCCGTGGACAGACGATGGAAGACAGCACGATGGGATGGCGTTTCGTCAATCCTGCGCTGTCGGCCGCCTATGGCACCGAAACGATGCCGCGGACGGGAGAAAATGTCGCAACCGATTATGGCGTCAGCCGGGCGGATCAGGATGCCTTTGCCTGCCGCAGTCAGCAACGCGCGGCGGCAGCCCAGTCGAACGGATTTTTTGCCGATGAAATCATTGCGGTCACAGTGCCCGGTAAAAAGCGGGGAGAATGGGTGGATGTGGATGTCGACGAGCATCCGCGCGCCGATACGACCGTGGCGACACTGGCGAAGCTGAAGCCGCTGTTCGGCCCGGACGGCACCGTGACGGCAGGCAATGCATCGGGCATCAACGACGGCGCGGCAGCGATGATCATCGCCAGCGAAGCTGCCGCCAGAGAATATGGCCTGACCCCACGGGCAAGGATATTGGGCATGGCGTCGGCCGGAGTGGAGCCGCGCGTCATGGGGATCGGTCCCCTGCCGGCGACGCAGAAACTGATGGCGCGGCTGAAACTGACGATCGCGGATTTCGATGCCATCGAACTGAACGAAGCCTTTGCCAGCCAGAGCCTTGCCGTGCTGCGCGGCCTTGGCCTGGAAGACGATGCCGCCCATGTCAACGCCAATGGCGGCGCGATCGCGCTGGGCCATCCGCTCGGCATGTCCGGCGCGCGCATCGCGATGACCCTGGTGCATCAGCTTGAAAGGACGGGGGGCAAACGCGGCCTGGCGACGGCCTGTATCGGCGTCGGCATGGGGTTGGCACTGGCAGTCGAGAGGCTATAGCCACAGAGCCGGTCAGCCGCGCAGATTGTCCCGCAATGTGCCGAGCATGCGATTGAGATGTTCGACATCATCGGATGTCAATTTGCTGGCGCGAAATATCTGTTCCGGCACGCAGGCGGCGTCCTGCGCCAGCGCCCGACCGCTGTCGGTCAGCGATATGCGCACGACGCGTTCATCGGCGGCATCGCGTCGCCGCGATATATATCCGCTGCTTTCCAGACGCTTCAGCAATGGCGTCAGCGTATTGGATTCCAGAAATAGCTCTTCACCCAGTTCGGAAACCGTCCGGCCATCACGATGCCATAGGGTCACCATCGCCAGATATTGCGGATATGTCAGGCCCAGCCTGTCCAGCATCGGTTTGTAGGCGCGATTGAATGCCAGTCCGGTGGAATAGACCGTGAAGCATAGAAAAGGGTCGAGCGCGTCAGCGGTCGCGGCATTCCCGTCAGCTTGGGTCTTGGCGTGCGAGTATGTCATGCCGCATATTTAATTCGCACACGATATAATCGCAAGGGTTGCAATTCGCATTTATGCGCGTATTTATATCGCACACGATCAAATCGATCGCGATTAATATGGAGGACGATATGAGCATTTCGATAGCCTATGAAGCACAGGCCACCGCAACCGGCGGTCGCGACGGGAAAGCCAGCGTGAAGGATGGCAATCTGGACATTCGACTCGCGACGCCGAAGGCGCTGGGCGGCAATGGCGATGGCAACAACCCCGAACAGCTGTTCGCCGCCGGTTACAGCGCCTGTTTCCTGGGCGCGATGAAATTTGCAGCATCGCAGGACAAGGCCCTGCCCCGCGTCCCCGCCGATGCAAGCGTTACCGCGACTGTGGGCATCGGCCCGCGCGCCGACAAGGGTTTCGGGCTGCGCGTGGCGCTGACGATCCACCTGCCCGGCGTGGAAGAAGGCGCGGCCCGCGCACTGGTCGACGAAGCCGACACCATCTGCCCCTACAGCCACGCCACCCGCGGCAACATCGACGTCACGATCAACGTCGCCTGACCCCCGACCTGCCCCTTTCGAGAAGGAAATTTGCCATGTTCAAGGACATTATTCATTCGCAAGTCGGTCGTCGCGGCCTGTTGACCGCCGCCGCCGGTGCGAGCGCAGCCACAGCCGCCACGCTGATGACGTCGCCCGCCATCGCGCGCGGCAAAGCGGCGTCGCCAGCAAGCAGCGGTAACGCCAATATGGGCGGCGGCTATCTGACCACGCCCGACGGCGTCAGCCTGTTCTACAAGGATTGGGGTCCGAAAAACGGACCGGTCGTCACCTTCAGCCATGGCTGGCCGCTTAATTCCGATAGCTGGGAAAATCAGGCCTTCTTCCTGGCTTCCAACGGGTTCCGCGTCGTGGCGCATGACCGGCGCGGTCATGGCCGGTCCAGCCAGCCGTGGGACGGCAACGACATGGATCATTATGCAGACGATCTGGCGACGGTGATCGACACGCTGAATCTGCGTGATGTTTCCATGTTCGGATTTTCCACCGGCGGCGGCGAAGTCGCGCGCTATGTCGGGCGCCACGGCACTGGTCGCGTTGCGCGGCTTGGCCTCATATCGGCCGTGCCGCCGCTGATGCTGAAGACGTCGGACAATCCCGGCGGCCTGCCCATCAGCGTTTTCGACGGCATTCGGGCGGGCATGGTCGCCAACCGCGCCAAGCTGTTCCGCGATATTCCGGCGGGACCATTTTACGGCTTCAACCGTCCCGGCGTGACCCCGGATGAAGGCATGATTCAGTCCTGGTGGGCGCAAGGCATGCAGGGCGGCTTCAAAAATACCTATGATTCCATCAAGGCATTTTCCGAAACCGATTTCCGCGCCGACCTGAAGAAATTCGATCGCCCCACGCTGATCGTGCATGGCAGCGACGATCAGATCGTGCCAATCGATGCCGCCGGGCGCGCGTCCAAGCAACTGGTCCCGCATGCGGATCTGAAGGTTTATGACGGGGCGCCCCATGGCCTGACCGACACGCACAAGGCGCAGCTGAACCGCGACCTTCTGACGTTCCTGCGCGGCTGAATTTTCGCCTGATGGACGGTGGGGCGTTCTGTTCCCCACCGTCCGCCTCCCGACATTCGGAAAAGGACTCACTATCATGGTCAAATCCCTGTTCGTCGCCCCCCTGCTGATCCTGGCGGGTTCCGTGGCCGCTATGCCCGCAATCGCCCGTCCGGCATCATCCGACGCCGCCCGATCGGTTTCGGTGAGCCAGTTGCCCGTCCGCAATATCGTTCTGGTCCACGGCGCCTTTGCCGATGGTTCGGGGTGGAAGCCGGTCTATGATCTGCTGACGGCCAAAGGTTTTCGGGTCACGGTCGTCCAGCAGCCGCTGACCAGCCTGAAAGACGATGTCGCAGCGACGCGCCGCGTGTTGAGCGCGCTCGATGGCCCTGCGATATTGGTCGGCCACAGCTATGCCGGGGCGGTCATCAGCGAAGCTGGCGACGATCCCCATGTTCGCGGTCTGGTATATATCGCCGCCTTCCAGCCCAAGGTGGGCGAGAATATCGCATCGCTGGTATCGCAAAAGCCCGCGCCCAATGATGATGTCGTCGCGGTTGACGGCTTCCTGTCGTTGAAGACGGACCGCTTTGCACAGGATTTCGCGGCCGACCTGCCCAAAATGCAGAGCGATTTCATGGCGCATGCGCAAAAGCCGATCGCGGCAAGCGCCTTTGCCGAACCACTCCAGTCTGCAGCATGGGAAAACAAGCCCAGCCACGCCATCCTGACCACCAGCGACCATGCTCTTAGCCCGGACCTGCAGGAAAGCATGTATACCCGTGCCGGCTCCACAGTGACCCGCATCGCGGCCAGCCATGCGGTGTTCCTGTCGCATCCCCGCGAGGTAGCCGCCGTTATCGAAACGGCGGCCCGCGAAGCAAAGTAACGCGTTCATATTCAGGCATCCCCGTTGGCAAAGGCCATGTCTTTGCCAACGGAGATTTTTTTGCGCATGGGTCAGGTCGGAATATCGCCCGGCTTTAATAAGCGGCCTTCACGACGGAAGGCGTGCATTCCCCATCATCATGCGGCCAGCCGGGCTGGCGGTGGAGCATAGGATGCCAGATTGCGCCTGAGGCTGGTCAGGGCGAGCACGCCAAGCCGCCGCTGTTCCGGATTTTCCAGCGCAGCTATTCTGATGAGCACCAGATCGACCGCCCGGACGAGCGCCGGATCGGGATCGATCGGCCTGTCGTCGCGCAGGCGGGTATAATGTTGTTCGACATGACGCAGGACGATCGCAATCTGGCGCGCATGGCCGGGGGCAGCGCCGGTCTGAAATTTCCGCAGATCGGCAATGGCCATGCCCACGCGCGTATCGACCAGAATGTCGAGCAGAGGCTGCGTCGGGTCGGCCGCGATATATTTCAGGCGCGGAGTCAGCATGCCGACCCGATCTATCATGCGGCTGATCCAGGTGGCGGGATCGAACGCGCCCCTGACACGCGCCATCGCCGCCAGTTCACGCCATCCGGACCGCACCAGTCGCGTCGCGCTGGCGCGAGTGCCGATCGAACTGGCGATGTTCAATATGAATATGGCGATGCCGACGCCCACGACCTGAGCGATGGCCGAATTGGCGAATGTTCTGAAATCCGCGTCATAGGCATCGTTCAGGCCCAGCAGGCCGGGCAGCGTAAGCATCAGGCCGATTGCGAAAGGCAGTGTCGCGGGCCGTGCCTGAAGACTGCCCATCATCAACAGGATGGGCGCCAACGCCGTTGCCATAACGGCAAATTCGCTAACCTGCGGAAGAAGCACGAAAGCATAGAAGGCGGCGATCGGAACGGCGGCCACGGTTCCGTATAACACGCGCACCGCCGTCGGGCCGGGATTGTCGAGATGGCTGTACAAGGCCGAAACGATGCAGGCGATGATGACGGCGCTGCTGCCGTCGGGCCATGCCGTTGCGATCCACATGATGGTGGTGACAGCCAATGTGCCAAGGGTGGCCAGAGCCGCGCGCAGTGCAAGACCATGATCGCGATGCAAAGGCTGCGCCCGCGCCTTGGCAATCGCGTCCGCGACCGACGCGGACGGCCTGACCTTGCGCGAGAGGATCATGGCGTGAAGCTCGCGGGCATCGCGATGGATGCGGATCAGATCCTGAACCCGGTCCAGCAGGCTGAGGCATAAGGCGTTCTGCCAGTTCCACGGCATGTCGACATGCGGCTCCAGCCCTATCGCCCGCGTCGTCAGCGCTTCTGCTGTCATCAGAAATGCCGGATTGCCAGGATCGCTTTCCAACCATGCGGCGATGTCCGTCATGAGAGCGGTTATGCCGGGGAGCGCGGCATTGCCCTGCGTCAACTGGCTCAATCGATCTTCGATACCACTGGCCAGGGGCAACAGCATCGAAAGGCGATCCTGCAACACGCGCAGGACCGCGGTGCGGATCGTCAGCCGCGACATGTCGAACGGCAGCTGCACGGCGAAATGATGCAGTTCGTGGAGATCCAGCGCAAGACGACGGCGGTCGCGGTCAAGGGTGCCGACGTCGTTGGCCATCAGAGCGTCGCGCGACCATCGTTCCGCATCGCGAAGGATGTCGCCGACGCGCTCGGCCAGTTTGACGCTGACCGATCTGGGCAGGATGAGCGCGTGCACGACGGCGCTGGTCGCGATGCCGATCAATATTTCCTGTAACCGGACGCTGGCGATGTCGAACACGGTATCGGGCTGGTTCACCGAAGCGAAGCCGACGATCCCGGCGGTATAGCCAGCGAGCAGGAAAACATAGGATCGGGGCGTCCGGTCCAGCATGGCCATATAGGTGCACAGGGCAAGCCAAAGCCCCAATATGAAGGACAGCAATTCCGGCAGATTGACGAAGACGGGGACCGCAAATACCGCGACGGCGGCACCCAATATGGTGCCCATCATGCGAAAAGCCGCTTTCGAAATCATGGCGCCAGCCAATGGCTGTGCAACGATATAGCAGGTGATGATCGACCAATAGGGGCGGTGCAGACCGATCCTGAGAGCTATATAATAGGCCAGCATCGCGGCGATATAGGTCTTGATCGAGAAGCAGGCGTCGAGCAGCCCGGCCCATAAAGGCTCGCTGGTAAGATGGCCCGGCGGGTCATTCAGACGCATGACTGGACGCCGGATCATGGCCCCGGCGCCCGTCACAGCGCATCACCCAAATGATATGGCTGCCCATGATCGGGCATTGCGATGCTGCAATCGACGCTGTTCTGGCTGGAAATCATCTTCGGTCATCCGGTGCGCCCACAGCGCAGGGACATTGCGTGAATCGCCATACCTGCGCGATGCGATCCGTGCCTGTGAAACTTTCGGCCTGTGCAGAACAGAACCATGTGGAACTGGATTCATATCATCCCGGTATATGAAATGATCCGCGGCCATTTGCGTGTTTCGTCAAGCCGCTACCGCGATACCGCTGGATACGGGGAAGATGGCGTTACGAAGCAACCACCCCGATAATTTCGTTGAAATGTCCCATCCTCATCTTCACAAAGATGTCATGTAGCAACATTGGCGGATGCGACAGCCAAAGCAGTCTTTGGGAACGACGACACGGGCATGACGGATTCTAGGACGACGGTGTCTCTGGAAGAGTTGCTGGTTCGCGAACGGCCGCGTCTGGTCGCTTTCATCGCGCGCCTTGGCGCTGCGGCCAAAGCGGACGACATATTGCAGGACGCCTGGCTGAAAATCCGCGCGCGGGAAGGACGCCCTGCCCCCGACCAGCCGATGAGCTTTCTGTTCCGGACGCTCCACAATATCCTGCTGGACGATCATCGCGCCGCCAGCCGCCGGTCGCAGCGTGATGGCGACTGGGCCGCCACGACCACGCATATGGATGTTTTCCATCAGATGCCCGATAGCGAAAGGCGCGTGCTGGCCATCGAGCAGATCGCCGCCGTGCACCGGTTGCTGGAAGAGGTAGGCGATCCGGCCGCACTGATATTCCGTTTACACAGGCTGGAAGGTCATAGTCAGCGGCAGATTGCCGACCAGCTTGGCATGGGGTTGAGCACCGTCGAAAAGCATCTGCGCCGTGTATATGCGCAATTGATCGACATGCGGACGCAATCCGACACTATCGATCCGGCGCGAAAGGCATAGAGGACAGGGCGTGGGGGGTGCTGACGAAGCCCATATGCGGGACGAGGCGATCGACTGGGTCATCCGGTTGAAAAGCGCAAGCGATACCGATTGGGACCGGTTTTCCGAATGGATGGCGGGCGATGCCCGGCGTCACGACATATATTGGCAGGTTGCGCAAGCGGACGCGAATGCGGGCGAAGCGCTGGCGGCCGATTATGCGGTTCATGCCGTCAGTATGCCCTCCCCCTCCGTCCGCCCGTGGCGGCGGGTGATGGCAGGCGTGCTGTGTGCCGCCGGGCTGGCCGTCGCCGCATCGATATTCTGGTTCCAGAACGGTCCCGACATGCAGTCTATCGCCACGCCCGGCGGTCAGATCCGCGTGGCGAGCTTGCCGGACGGCAGCAGCGTGACGTTGAACGGCGGGAGCGCTGTCAGCTACGATATGGGTGATCCCCGCAGCATAAGGCTGGACCGGGGGCAGGCGCTGTTCACCGTGCGCCATGATCCCACGCACCCGTTCACGGTCAGGGCTGGCGACACCACGATAACCGACCTTGGCACCCGTTTCGATGTCAGCCGGTTGGGCGCCGATATGCGGTTGGCGGTTGTCGAGGGACGCGTTCGATACAGCGCCGCCAACCATATATTCGAGCTGGGCGCCGGTGACATATTGGAGGCGCGCGCCGGAACCACGCCGGTCGTCCGCCGGGTCGATCCGGCTGCGATCGATGGCTGGTCGGAAGGGCGGTTGAGTTTCGAGGATGATCGATTGTCGGTCGTGGCGGAGCAACTGAGCCGCGTCACCGGCCTGGCGGTGGCGGTTGCCCCCGCCATTGGGGACCGGCGGGTTAGTGGCGGGTTGAGCACGGACAATTCGGACAGGGTCGATACGCTGCGTCGCGCGGCGCTCCTGTTTGGCGTGGAAGCGGTGCAGGATAAGGGCCGCTGGACGCTGATCGCGCAGGGCAGTCGCGCACCTTGATCGATAATGTTGGTCGCTACGTTTTAGTCATAATCGGTGCTGCCGGGCTATCTGCTCCCGCGGCGGCGTCTGACGCGATGCAATCGATAAATGTGCCGACAGGGCCGCTTGCCCGGTCGCTGGCGCTGCTTTCCCGTCAGGCGGGGATCGATGTCGGCAGCACGGAACCCGCGGCCCGGCGCACCATGGTGCGCGCCATCCGCGGTCGATACCGTCCGGCGGACGCATTGCGACATATGCTGGACGGCACGCCATTCATCGCACGGCGGACAGGCGGCGTATGGACGGTTGCGATGCGTCAGGATCGGCTCCGCGCGCTGCCCCGCCCGGTACCCATTGCAGCGCCACCGCCACCGGTAGAACCGGCAACCATCGTCGTTATCGGCGCGAAGCGTGCAGCGACGTTACGCGATTTCCCAGGAAGCGTATCGCGACTGGACCGCGAAACATTGGAAAATATCGCCGGGGTCAGCGCCACGGATGCGCTGATCGCAAGACTGGTTGGGCTGGAATCGACCAATTTGGGGCCGGGCCGGAACAAATTATTCCTGCGCGGGGTCATCGATTCGGGTTTCGTAGGCCCCAGCCAGTCGACCACTGGCCAATATCTGGATGAAAACCGGGTGAATTATAACGCCCCGGACCCGGATTTGCGCATTTACGATGTGGAGCGGGTAGAGTTGCTATCGGGACCGCAGGCGACGCTTTACGGAGCGGGGTCGCTGGGCGGCGTCATACGTGTGAGCAGCGTGCGGCCCGATCCGCATGCGATGGGCGCAGCCATGTCGGCCGGTGTGGCGACCACCATGCATGGCAGTTGGGGCGGCGACGTTTCAGGCATGATCAACCTGCCCCTTCGCGCGGATGCAGCGGCATTGAGAGTGGTCGGTTATGCCACGCATATTCCCGGTTATGTCGATGCACCGGCAGCAGGACGAAGCAATGTCAACGATGTGCGGATAGCAGGCGGCCGGGCCGCCATTCGCCTGCTGGCCGACGACTGGACCATCGATGCACAGGTGATCGGGCAGCGCATCGATGCGGGAGGAAGCCAATGGACCGATGCTGGCCGGGGGTTGGTGCGTTCGTCCCCGGTCGACCTGCCGTTTGACAGCCGCTTTGCGCAGGGCGGGCTGACATTTGCCAGACAGTTTGGCGACATAGCGCTGGTATCGGCCACATCGGCAGGACGGCAGGATCTGACCGAGCGTTACGACGCCAGCTTTCTGAAGCCGCGTGTGGTGACACAGGCGCTGGACAGCCGGATGATCGCCCATGAAACACGATTGTCGCGGGGAGAGGCGGGGCAGGCAGGATGGCTGGCGGGCATCTCTATCATATATTCACGCAGCCATATGATGCGGCAGGGGCATGAGCCGGACGGCACGACCACCCCGCGCCAGAGCGCCCGTACCAATGTGCAGGAAGAAACCCTGTTCGGAGAGGTGAGCCGCCCCCTGCCTCTGCACATCATGCTGACCGCCGGGGGTCGGTTGACCACCATGCGGGTGAGCGGCATGGCATGGTCGTCGATAGAAGCCAGCAACGTCCCGATCATGGGCCATCCGGTCGAAGCGCGAGGCGCCCGGACACATTTCCGCGCCATGCCCAGCGGGGCACTGTCCCGGCGGATCGGCAAGGAGGGATTGTTGTACCTGCGCTATCAGCAGGGTTTCCGACCCGGCGGTTTTGGCGTCAGCGGCATCATAGGCAGCGAATATCGCGGCGACCGCATGGCCAGCATCGAAGCAGGCGCGCGGATGACGACGACAGACGACCGGCTGGAACTGCAACTGAGCGCTTCGCACGCCATATGGCGTGACGTTCTGGCCGAGGTCGTGACGGAGGGTGGCGACCCCGTCACCCGCAATATCGGCGACGGGCGCATCCGCACATTGGAAGGACAGATTGCGTGGCGACCCAGTGACGGGCTGCGGCTGTCTGCCGCCGCCTATGTCAATGATGCACAATTGCATCGGCCATTGTCGCAGTCCGTCGCCCTGAAGGACAACCGGCTGCCCAATGTGCCCGTCGCCGGCGGACAGGCCGCGATCGAGGACAGCATTGCCCTGCCCGGTGGCCAGCGCCTGTCCGGCATTTTCAACATCCGCTATCATGGGGCGGCCCGGTTGGGCGCCGGTCCTGAACTGGACGTACGGCAGGGCGATTATTGGGACAGCTATCTGTCCGTGTGGATCGGCAACGACCGGAGGCGGATCAGCCTGACGGCGACCAATCTGCTGGATAGCGCTGCGAACCGATATGCCTTCGCGTCCCCCTACCGCATATTCGATGCGGTCAGGACACCGCAGGAGCCGCGCAGCATCAGGATCGGTTTCGAACACAAGTTCTGAAACAAGGCTGAAATTATTTTTTCACGGAACCGTAAGGTGGACCATCCCTTGCGGCGTCATCGCGGTGAAAAGGGGCGTTCCAAACCCGTAATCGCACTGTCGTGCCTGCAAGCGCAGGCGCGCCCGGACGGGTGCGCGCTCCTTATTCGCTGTAAAAAGGGAGCATCGCGTGCCGTCATTCCTGTCGCCAGATCATTCCACCCGCCCTTCGCATCGCCGCGCCCTGTTACGGCTGACCACCTGCCTTGCGGGGGCCGCCGCAGGATTGATGCTTCCCGCAGTTCAGGCGTCCGCGCAAACCGCATCCGCCAATACGCGCCTGACGCTGGCAACGCCGTCTCTGTCGGTCCTGGCCCGCTCGGCCGGGCACAGGGTGTGGGATCCGACCTTGTGTGCGATCGCCTGCGACGGGAAGGCCCAGATGACCCCGGTCAGCGCCCTGCCGCCGCGCAAGGCGACACCGCTGGCATCGCAGGCCATTTCGACGGCGATCGTGCGCGACCCCACCATCGTGGAACCGGGCAAGGCATCGGGCGGATATGCGAAACTGGCCGACTCCACCCATGTCTACAGCCCGGATGACATTTCGATCGATGTCGGATCGATCGAAATAGACACGCCCGGCGTCCCGGCGATCGACGCCAACAGCAATATCGATGGATCGACCGGAAACATCACGATCAACGCCGGTACGATCACGACGACCGGGGACTTTTCCGCAGCGCTGCGCGCATCCGCCTACATGGGCAATGTCGATGTGAAGGTCGGTTCCGTCCTGACGACGGGTGAAGGCGGCGATGGCATCTATGCATCCAGCTATCTGGGCAACACGAGCATCGATGTCGGTTCGGTCAATGTTCAGGGTAAGGGCGCTGTGGGCGTCATCGGCATTTCGGGCGGATCGACCACGGTCCACACCGGCGACATCGCCAGCGACGGCGCAGGCCTGCTCGCCATAGGCAGCGAAGTGAATGTCACGACCGGGAATGTCACCACCAGCGGCGACATGTCACAGGGCATCTATGCCCACAGCAATTTCATCGTCGATAATGGCCAGACGCTGGGCCATGACATCAATGTAACGGCCGGATCGGTCGCAACCAGCGGTTATGGGTCGGACGGCATCGTCGCCATCAACACCAATTCGCGCGGCAATGTGGCGATCACGGCGGACAGCGTGACGACGCAGGGTGACAATGCATGGGGCGTCGTCGGCATTTCGGTGCTGGCGGGGGTCAATGTGAATGTCGGTTCGGTCACCACATCGGGCGATGGTGCGCATGGCATCTACGCCCAATCCATCTATGGGTCGGGGCGTTTTGAAAATCCAGCGGAGCCGGGATACGGCGTGGTCCATGCGACGGACCGTGTGGGCAATGAATATGTCGTTGTGACCGGTGACAGCGTCACCACCCATGGCGCGGGCGCCTATGGCGTGTTCGTGCGCACCGGCGGCGCCGCCAATTCGCGCAACGTCCACAGCTATGTCGACGTCAGGAATGTCGAAACGACAGGTGACGGATCGATTGGCGTCGTGCTTCTGAGCGAGGGGCAACAGGATTTTGCGACGCTCAACATCGGCAAGGTGTCGACGGCGGGTGATCAGGCGCACGGCATCGTTGCACTGGCGGCCGGACGCGCCAGCCAGATCGATATTCAGGCCGATAGCGTCACCACCACCGGCAATCAGGCACTGGGCATCGTCGCCCAGCAATATGGCGTGGGCGCGGACATTAAGATCGCGGCAGGCACGGTCAGCACCAGCGGACAGGAATCGGCAGGCATTCTGGCCGCAACCTATGCCGGCAATATCAAGATCAATGCCGGTTCGGTCACGACCCGTGGCGATACTTCTGCCGGGATACAGGCGGAGGCAACGTTCGGACTGGCCGATATTCAGGCCGATACGGTCAGCACATCGGGCAAGGATTCGGCCGGTATACAGGCGGGCGGGCGCAATGTCGTCATCACGGCAGGCAACGTCACCACGGCTGGCAACAGTTCGTCAGCGATCGTGGCGCGCGGCACGGAAACGATAAAGGTCACCGCTGCAACGATCTCCACCAGCGGTGGAACCTCCGCCGGGATCGTGGCCGAGGGGCGTGATCTGGACATCAGTGTGGGAACCATCACGACGACGGGGGACGATGCGATCGGTATCGCGAGCTATAGCGTCGGGCGAACCCATGGCACCACCATCAACCTCACCGGCGGGATCACGACGAGCGGCACCCAGGCCGTCGGCATCTACGCTCTGTCCGGCGGCGATCTGACCATCCACAACAATGGCACGGTGTCGACATCAGGCTCCAGAAGCTATGGCATATTGGCGCAGGGTCTGAACAACGTCACTATCGACGGCACGGGCAGCGTGACCACGACCGGCGACGAGGCGATCGGCATCCTGGCGCTGTCCAACGGCGCGGTGTCGATTACGCAGAATGCCGTCAGCACGGCGGGCGATTATTCGGCAGGCGTGCGCGCCCATGCGGGCGCTTACGGGTTCGATATTCCCGGCGACGTGACCGTCGATATTGGCACCGTCACCACCAAAGGCACCCTTTCGGACGGCATTGTCGCGACCAATTCGGATGGCAATGTGTCGGTCAGGGCCGGAACGGTCAGCACGTCAGGCGCAGGCGCCAGCGGCATCGTCGCCATCGCGACCGGCAACGCCACGATCGTGGCGGGCGATGTCAGCACCAGCGGCGAAACCTTCATCCCCGACCCGGATGTGGACCCTTATGGTAATCCGCGTCGTCCGTTCGCCATCTATGCCCTTGGCGACAGCGTGAACATCACCGCCACCGGATCGGTATCGACGGTGGGCGATCAGGCGATCGGCATCTATGGCGCGGGCCTTGGCGGCACGGTGGCGATCACCGCCAAAAATGTATCGACCACGGGCGCACGTGCTACGGCCGTGCGAGGCTATACGCTGGGCGGCGACCTCAACATCACCACGACCGGCGCGGTGCGCACGACCGGCGAATATAGCTACGGCGTCCTTGCCTTCGGCCATGGCGCGCTGACGGTCGACAATCGCGGGTCCATCGAAACGACGGGCGATTTCTCCAGTGGCATCTATGCCCTCGCCCGCAATACGACAAACGACATCACCATCACCGACAGCGGATCGATTTCGAGCAGCGGCAACGTCGCCAATGCCATTCGCGCGATCAGCAATGGCGGTAATGTTTCGATCAACTCGACCGGCACGATCGCCGCGTCGGGCGATATTTCGACCGGCATACTCGCGGTGATCGAACGTGGCGGGCGCGGTACGCGTAGCGAGGGAGAAGCGGTTGCCGCGCTGGAAGGCCCACAACCCAGCGTGAACGTATCCGCCAAATCGGTATCGGTGTCGGGGGCGCTCGCCAACGGCGTGCTGGCGATCAACTATCGCGGCGACGTGAACATCGATGTCGGCAATGCAGCCTCCCGCGGGGCGATGTCCCGTGCGGTGGTGGCGCAGGCCGCCGGCAATGCGACCATCAAGGTCGGATCGATCGACGCGGAAGAACGCGGCGTGCTGTCGATTGCCAACGGCGACAATAGCGTCACCGTGACGGGCCAGGTCCGGTCAGCCAACCATGTCGCGGTTGAAATGGGTTCTGGCGTTGGCAAGGCGACCCTGAACGTCGCAACAGGTGCGTCCGTCATCGGCGGCGGAAAACGCAACCCCGCGGACGGCGATTATGTCGGGCCGGGCAATGCGGTCGTATTCAGCGCGCAATATGGCGGCGCGATGATCAACAACGACGGGCTGATTTCCAACACCGGCGACCAGTGGACCGTTTATGTCGCCGATGCCTTCGCCTATGGACAGGTGGTGACGCAGGCTGGCGCGACGATCAACAATCGCGGCCGTCTGGAAGGCGCGATCAAGCTGACCGCCGTCGATGACGTCGTGAACAATGGCGGAACCATGCTGGCCACCAAGGACAGCGACTTTGGCGCAGGCAGCGACCGGTTCGTCAATACGGGCGCTCTGATGGTGCGGCCTGGCCAGAGCCTTGCCGCCAATGCACCATCCGTAACCGTTGCGGGCACCGTGCGCTTCAAGGGACTGGAAGAGTTCCGCAATGAAGGCGGTCTCATCGACCTGCGAAATGGCGTGGCAGGAGACAGGCTGGTCCTTGACGGCGGATATGTCGGATCGAAGGGCGCCCGCCTTGGCCTCGACCTGTCGCCGACGGCCAGCGACATGTTGATCGTCAATGGCGCAGCTACGGGCAAGACGACATTGCTGCTGCGCGGCCTGACAATGGACAATGGGACATTGGCGCAGGCACAGACGCTGGTGCGCGTCGGGTCCGGCAGCGCATCCGACGCCTTCCAGCTGGAAAATGACGCCATCGGGCTGATCCAATATGGCCTCGCATTCAATGCCGCCGCAGGGACGTTCGACCTGACGGCACAGGCGGGGGCGCCCGTCTATCGCCTTGGTCAGGTGGGTCGTTCGATCCTGAATGGTACGATGGAGGCAAATAATACATGGTCTGCGCATATGGCGGAACGTCGTGATGCGGGCGTCAGCGATGGCGGGCTGTGGGCGCAGGGCTATGGCAATTCGGTGAAGCGCGAAGGGATGCACTCCGTGCAGACTGGCAACGGTTCGGCTGATTTCGACCTGACCAGTCGGCAGGCGCATTATGGCTATGAAATGGGCTATGATGCCGAAAATGACAGCGGCTTCAGCTATGGCGTGAGTGGCGGATATGGCAATTCCACGGTGCATTTCACCGCGGGCAGCCAACGCTTCGATTTCGATACGATCAATGCCGCGCTCTATGCCGGGCTGCATCGGGGCATGGGCTTCTTCAACCTGCGCGCCCAATATGGCCATAGCTGGGCTCAAGCAAAAGACAGAGCGCAGGGATGGAGCAGCAAGTTCCAGGCCAACAACTGGGGACTTGCCGGTGAAGCGGGCGCCCGGTTCGACAATGGCGCCGTCTTTGTGGAACCGCTGGTCAGCCTGTCGTGGCAACAGACGAACGTGGATGACATGCATGTGCTGGGGCAGACGATCGACATAGGAACCCAAGACAGCCTGATCGGCAAGGTCGGCGGACGGATCGGCGGCACCACGGAATTGGGCGCAACCAAAACCACCTTCTATTTGCGGGGTTCCTATATTCACGCCTTCAGCGGCAATGCGGACCTCTTGTTCGAAAGCGGTGGGGCATCACAGCGGGTGCTGGACCAGAAACTGCGCGATTTCGGTCAGGCGGCCGTCGGTGTGAACTTCGCCAGCGGCGGACCGATCAGCGGGTTCATAGAAGGCAATGCCGACTTCGGCGGTGCGAAAGGTGGCGGTGGCCGCGCGGGCGTCCGCGTCCGCTTCTGAAATTAAGAGGGGGCGTAACATGGTTACGCCCCCTCTTTTTACGCAGTCAGTCTGGAGCAGGGGGCGATCATGACAGGGCGAACCATGCTCCCATTTCTTTTTGTTTTTCGCATGATCCAGGCCGGAAATGGCAATATCCACCTAGGCATGCATTATCGGGAAATAACGACGCAATGGCCCATAACGAGCATGATTCAACAGATACCAAGCCCTTCACTGGTGCACCCAACGCGCCGGGTGCGAAAGACGTTATCCTTGCGCCGGGGAGCACCAATATTTCCGTTTCGCCGGGCCTGCGCGACTGGCTCATGGCGCAGCGGTTAAGCCTGGCTTTCACGTCCTATCAGACTGGTCAGCTGTTCCTTGTGGGCGCGCATCCCAATGGAAGCATATCGTTCAATCAACAGAATTTTGTGCGAGCCATGGGGCTGTGCTGGCAACCGGGGCGTCTCTACCTCGGTTCACTGTTTCAGCTTTGGCGGTTGGAAAATATGCTGCGCCCCGGCGAATTGGCGAATGACGCGTTTGATACCGCGCTCATTCCGCGCAACGCCCAGACGACAGGCGCGGTCGATATTCACGAAGTGGGCGTGAACAGTGCGGGACAGGTGATCTTCGTAAACACGAAATATAGCTGCCTGGCGACGCTCGATCTCATCCATAGTTTTCGTCCGGTCTGGAAACCGCCGTTCATTTCGCGGCTGGCGCCTGAAGATCGGTGCCACCTGAACGGCCTTGCGATGCATGATGGTGCCGCAAAGCTGGTAACGGCAGTCAGTCGTTCGGACATCGTGGGTGGTTGGCGTGAACGTCGTCATGAAGGCGGGGTCCTGATCGACGTGCAGACCAACGACATCCTCACCGATCAGCTTTCGATGCCCCATTCCCCGCGTATCGTTGGCGATCGGATTTTCGTGCTGGATAGCGGCCGCGGACAGATTGTGGAGATCGATCGAGAATCCGGCGCAAAAACGGACATCGCCTTCTGCCCCGGCTTCCTGCGCGGACTGGCTATCCATCGGGGCTATGGAATAGTGACGGTCTCGAAGCCGCGTCATGGGAGTTTTTCGGGCCTGCTGCTCGATGACGAAATGCAGCGACGGGATGCGGAACCATGGTGCGGGATCATGATCGTCAACCTGTTGACTGGTGACATCGTTCACTGGATCCGTCTCGAAGGCCATGTCACCGAACTTTTCGACGTCACGGCGATGCCTGATATCACATGTCCGATGGCAATCGGGCCTGAGAGCGCGGAAATCCAGAACAGCATCACCATGGCGGCCTGACCGCCATCCGTGTATTTGGGCGCGCCATCAGCCTCTGGTTATGTTGGCGCGCTGATTTTTGGGTTGCGGGGTATTGCTGGGACTGGCGATTTGGGTTTGCGGCGTCGGGCGCGGTATTTTTGTCTGTGATTTGGTGTTGATCGGACGCAAAAAGCCCCGGTATTTCTACCGGGGCTTTT
>NZ_JBMDWL010000143.1:0-27745 GCF_048594625.1 Sphingobium sp. | reverse complement strand
TACAAGTTCAGCACCTATGCCACCTGGTGGATCAGGCAGGCGATCACCCGTTCGATCGCGGATCAGGCGCGGACCATCCGCATCCCGGTCCACATGATCGAAACGATCAACAAGCTGGTCCGCACCAGCCGCCAGTTCCTGCATGAACAGGGTCGCGAACCGACGCCTGAGGAAATGGCCGAACGCCTTTCCATGCCGCTGGAAAAGGTGCGCAAGGTGATGAAGATCGCCAAGGAGCCGATCTCCCTCGAAACGCCGATCGGCGACGAGGAGGATTCGCATCTGGGCGACTTCATCGAAGACAAGAATGCGATCATCCCGGTGGACGCCGCCATTCAGGCGAACCTGAAGGAAACGGTGACCCGCGTTCTCGCCTCGCTCACCCCGCGCGAAGAACGTGTGCTGCGGATGCGTTTCGGCATCGGCATGAACACCGACCACACCCTTGAGGAAGTCGGCCAGCAGTTCAGCGTGACCCGCGAACGCATCCGTCAGATCGAAGCGAAGGCGCTGCGCAAGCTCAAGCACCCATCGCGCAGCCGCAAGATGCGCTCCTTCCTCGATCAGTAAGCTTCGGGTGATTCCCGTCGGGATCGATGATTTTCGGTCCCGACCGGTTAAATCTTAAAATTAATGTGGATCGGTAAACAGATATTAACCATCCTTGACGGAAAAGGGCGGCTTTCAGGGTCGCCCTTTCTGATTCCGTAAACCGGACGTTTACTCCAGCCGACTATGTCTGTGGCCACAGCCTGCGCATGCGGGGCATCACAGGGGTTTCAAGAGCATGAGCGAAGCGGCACCGCGATACCAATTTGGCGATATAGCGCGCATCCTGGAAGCGCTGGTCGCCGCCGACGGTACGGCCGCCCATCCCTATGCCAACCGCGCCGCCACCGGCGTATCGCGCGACGCGCTGCTGTCGCTGTCGGATCTGGCCGACGGCGCCTATTATCTCTGCATGCTCCATGGTCGCCATCCCGGCGTCATCGATCACGCCGCCACCCGTTCGGCCGATAATGCCGCGCGCCAGTGGCTGATCGAGGCGGGCGACGCCTTTGCCCGCGAACGCGCCTATCTGACACAGGTTACGGTCGCGGTTGGCCCCGCCCCCAGCACCGCGGGTCAGGCCGATTGCGAAACCGTCGTGGGGCAACAGCGGCACGCGCTCGACATGCTGGCCCAGTCCGACCGACGCGGCTGCGCCATGGGCGCGGCGATGGCGCTGGTGCTCGACTGGCGTGCCGTGCGCCATGTGCTGGATCAGGCGGCGTTGCGCGTGGGCCTTGAACCCCATGCCTGCGCCCTGCCGGAACGCAACGCCACGCTGGACGTCGCCCGCGCCATCGGCGGCGACGAAGGCATCGATCGCGCTATTCAGTTCGGCGCGCGCCAGCTTCTCAACCAGCATCGCGGCCTGTGGGATCTTCTCGCCGCGCGCGCCGACGTCCGCGCAAAGGCGGGCTGACCCTTTTCTTTTGCATTTGCGCCCACGCGCATCTTTGCCCTACCCCTGTTGCGATCAGTAACGATACGGGATGGACCGATGCGTTTTGAAGGCACACAGGATTATGTCGCCACCGACGATCTGAAGGTCGCCGTGAACGCCGCCGTGCTGCTGCGCCGCCCGCTGCTGGTGAAGGGGGAACCGGGCACCGGCAAGACCGTGCTGGCGCAGGAAATCGCGAAGGCGCTGGACGCGCCCCTCATCGAATGGAACGTCAAGTCCACGACGAAGGCGCATCAGGGCCTGTATGAATATGACGCCGTCGCCCGCCTGCGCGACGGTCAGCTGGGCGATCCACGCGTCCACGACATTGGCAATTACATCCGCAAGGGCAAGCTGTGGGAGGCATTTACGTCGCCCCGCCTGCCCGTGCTGCTGATCGATGAGATCGACAAGGCCGACATCGAATTTCCCAACGATCTGTTGCAGGAACTCGATGCCATGGCCTTCCATGTCTATGAAACGGGGGAAACGATCGCGGCGGCGGAACGTCCGGTGGTGGTCATCACCTCCAACAATGAAAAGGAACTGCCCGACGCCTTCCTGCGCCGCTGCTTCTTCCACTATATCAAATTCCCGGATCGCGACACGATGCAGGCGATCGTCGATGTTCATTTCCCCGGCATTCAGCGGGTTCTGGTCAACCGGGCGATGGACATATTCTACGAAATCCGCGACGTGCCGGGTCTCAAGAAAAAACCCAGCACATCGGAACTGCTCGATTGGCTCAAACTGCTGCTGAACGAGGATATGCCGCTCGACATCCTCCAGAACAGCGACCCTGCCAAGGCGATCCCGCCCCTCCACGGCGCTTTGCTCAAGAATGAGCAGGACGTGATGATGTTCGAACGCCTAGCCTTCATGGCCCGGCGACAGGGACGCTGACAATCTTCCCCGCCCCCCCGCTTGCGGGACGGGCAGCGACACTCAGGTCCGCAAAACGGGCCTTAGTCGCAGCGGGGTGGGCCATCCGCTTCCGCTTATGCACAGGAACCATCCATGCCCCACGCCGACACCCACCATGCAGGATGCCTCTGCGGCGCGGTCCGCATCGCGATCTCGGCGGAGCCGCTCGCCGCGCGCATGTGCTGGTGCCGCCTGTGCCAATATCTGGGCGGCGGATCGGGCACGGTGAATGTCTGCTTCCCCAGCGATCAGGTCAGGACAACGGGCGAAGTCCGCTGGCATGACAGCGTGGCCGACAGCGGCAACGCCATGAAGCGCGGCTTCTGCCCGACCTGCGGCACACCCCTGTTCAGCATGGCCGAATCGCGCCCGCACCTCACCTTCATCCGTGCAGGCGCGCTGGACGATCCCTCGCTGATCGGGCCTCAGGCGGTGATCTGGACCGGCGCCGCGCCGACATGGGCGTATCACGACCCGCAATTGCCCCATCATGCGGCACAAATCCCGCCTGTCGCCTGAATAAAAGGGCCAGAACCCGGCATTATGCCCTTGCGCCACCCGGTATAGTCTGTAGCCTCACTGTCATAGTTCAAGACCGCGCAAAGACGGCCTGTTCTGGAGAGTGATGACGATGCCGAAATGCGCTCAGAGTCTCATTGCCGCCATGATTTCCGCCGCCGCGCTGTGCGTCGCGGCGCCCGTGTTCGCGCAGGGCAGCGATGCCGAAGCCTGGACGCCGACCGACACCGCCATTCGCGCCACCGCCGCCGGCATCGCCATGCCCCAGACCGTCGCTGGCCTTTCGCTCGCCAAAAGCGGCGAAGCGTCCAACGGCGGCCGCGCCGTGGACAATTATGCGCAATATCTTTCGGAGGATGGCGCCATTCAGGCGACCCTCTACGTCTATCTTCCGACCTATGCCGACGCATCGCTGGCCGCCTATATGACGGACAAGGCCGTGATGGAAAGGTTTGGCGCCAAAACCCGCCGCACCGCCTATGCCAGCGCCCCTGCCGCTGGCCGGGCGGACAGCGCAATCCGCGCAGTCTATGACGATGCCGCCGACGGCGCGTTGACGACTGCGGCGGGCTTCGTCCATGCCGGGCGCTGGATCGTCAAGGTGCGCGTCACCGGCCCGACCGAACGCCGCGGCGAAGT
Source organism: Sphingobium sp. (assembly GCF_048594625.1). Classification (GTDB taxonomy): domain Bacteria; phylum Pseudomonadota; class Alphaproteobacteria; order Sphingomonadales; family Sphingomonadaceae; genus Sphingobium. The sequence continues at coordinate 24,174 of NZ_JBMDWL010000143.1, read as the reverse complement.
GCTGAAGGGGCTGGACGGCATGCTCGCCAGCCTGTCGGTCGATGACCCCGCATCGCTGCACGCCGCCCGCCCCGCCAGTTTCGCCGCCTGCCCCGCCGCACCCACCGGCGATGCCACGCTGACCCCGGCCCAGCCGTCCGAAAAGCTGGTCCCACAGGACGTCCGCATTCCTCGCGATGGCCGGGATGCGCTGTGCGTGCGCGGCACCGTGAAAACGGCGGAGGGCAGCTACGACATGCTGCAACAGGCCGGGCGCACTGACGGCGCGATCATCGTGCCGGTCGACGACAGCGGCACCGTGCTCGCCTTCGACCCCGCCACCGATGCGCAGGGATATAAGCTGTCGATCCACATGGTGGGCCAGACGGATCTTTACGGCCGCTACGACCGCGTACCCAACCCGCATCAGATCGCGGCGATCATCGACGGCAAAGACCCGCAGACGGCGCAGGCCGCCGCCATCGCGACCTATGCCGCCAATGGCGACATCACCCTCAGCCGCTGATCCGGCCTTCCGTCCGATCGACAACGCCATTAAAGCATCGTCATGACCAAGGCTTCGGGCGCGACGCGCTTCGCCCGCGTCCGCTCCCGGCTGGAATCGATCCGCATCGCTCCCGGCCCGCAGGCATGGGCTTTCGAATTTCTGCTGTTCGGCTTCAAACAGGGCTGGGCCTGCCTGTTCGGCGGGCTGATGCTGGCGCTGTTGCTCGCGACGCATCTTTTCTACCCGCCGGGCGCGGCGCTGCACCGCTATGATTTCCTGACCATCGCGGCGCTTGGCATTCAGATCGCGATGCTAACCTTTCGCCTGGAAAGCTGGGGGGAGGCAAAAGTGATCTTCGCCTTTCACCTGATCGGCACGGTGATGGAATTGTTCAAGACGCAGGCCGGGTCATGGACCTATCCCGAAAACAGCCTGCTCCATATCGGCCCCGTCCCGCTCTTTTCAGGCTTCATGTATGCGGCGGTGGGCAGCTACATCGCGCGCATCTGGCGCATCTTCGACTTTCGCTTCACCCATTATCCGCCCGCATGGACGACCGTACTGCTGGCCGTCGCCATCTATGTGAATTTCTTCGCGCACCACTGGCTGCCCGACATGCGCATCGCCCTGTTCATCGCGGCGATCCTGCTGTTCGGGCGCTGCCGGATCATCTTCACGCCATGGCGTCAGGCGCGCCGGATGCCGCTGCTGCTCGGCTTTTTCCTGGTCGCGCTGTTCATCTGGTTTGCGGAAAATATCGCAACCTTCGCCAATGCCTGGACCTATCCCGATCAACGCCATGGCTGGCAGATGGTGGGCGTCGGAAAGCTAGGCAGCTGGTATCTGCTGATGATCATTTCCTTCGTGCTGGTCGCCATGCTCCATCGCACCGGCGGCCATCGGGATCAGATCAGGTAACCCAGTTCGTACAGCCCCCATCGCCGCCCGGCAAAGACCAACGGCACGAACACGCTGCGCAGCGCCCGGTAACGCCCCTCGCCCAGATCCTGCCGATAGGTATAGAGGAAGAAGTCGCCCTCCTCCTCCAATGCCCGCCGGGTTTGGCTGTCCATGAAAATCTGCCGGTTGCGGGCATGCTCCATGTTCCAGTCGATGTCGCCGACCTTCTGCGTCTGGCACCGCGCGCTGATATGCGTGGGCAGATACCCGTTCATGTCCAGCAGACAGCATCCGATGATCGATCCATCCGCCCCCGTATGCCGGTCCAGCACGGGGCGCAGCACGCTGTCGGCAAACGGGGTAAAGCCATTCAGATATTGCACCGGCGCCGATCCCGGAACCGGCCGGTAATCGGTATCGAACAGCTGCGACAGGCTGATCTGCCCGTCCCGCAATCCCCGTTCGATGAGGCCGCTCACTTCGTCCGCGCCATCCTCGGCCATCGCGATATAGCGGCTGTTGCGCGTCTTTTGCGGCCCATGCGCTGCCCGGTTCAGCATCGCATTGGCCATGCCCTCCAGCCCTTCCAGCTGGTCGCGGGCCATGTCCACCCGCCGCGCGCTGTCGCTGGCGGACCGGCTGAACGTCGCCAGCCCATGGCGCAGCGCGCCGACATCGCCATCGGCCGCATCGGTACAGGCGACGATCGTGTCCGACCGCTCGCCAAATTGCGTCACCAGCGACGCGATTTCCGCCATGCTCATGCGCAGCCGGTCGATATGCGTGCCGACTTCCCGCCCGCGCACGATATTGGCCTCCACCCCGCCGATCAGCCTGCGCGCATCGCGGTCCAGCTGGCTCAGCTTGTCGCCCACCGTCGCCGATGACTCCCCCGCCTGCCCCGCCAGCCGCCGGATCTCGTCGGCCACCACCGCAAAGCCCTGCGTCGCGGCGCCGCCCCGCGCGGCCTCGATCGCGGCGTTGACGCCCAGCAGGCGCGTCTGCCGCGCTATGCCGCTCAATTCCTCGCTGATGTCGCCCACCGCCTCGATCACGGTCAGGAACTGACGCAAATGGCTTTCCAGCCCGGTGACATGGTCGACCAGCCCCGCCACCTCGCCCAGCGACAGGCCGATCACATCATGCCCTTCGGCAATGATCCGCCCCGCCCGGCGCGCGGTCAGGCTCAATTCCTGCGCGGCGGCCACGCTTTCGCCCTGACTGGCAGCCAGTGTGTCCATATTCGCCTGCAAATCGGCCAGATGCGCCGAATCGCCCTGAATGCGCCTGTTCAATTCGCTCAGATAGCCAGCCGTTTCGCTGCACTGCAATGCAATGTCGCCCGATCTTTCCCCCAGATCGGCCAACAAATCCCCGTTTTCCAACTGCGCCCCACCATTTGGATTGTTACTGGATGATGACGCATTAACCATGCGCTGCAACACTTAATATTTGGAATATAATGGTTGCGGCGGATTTCCGGCTGGCCGAATATCGTCCCATGCTGCTCAACTTCCTCGACGCGCTGCGCGCCGCCGGCATTCCGGCCAGCATCAAGGAACATCTGTTGCTGCTGGAGGCGCTGGACCGCGACGTCATCGCCCGGCGGCCGGAGGATTTCTATTATCTCGCCCGCGCCACCTATGTGAAGGATGAAGGACTGCTCGACCGTTTCGATCGGGTCTTTGCCAGCGTGTTCAAAGGGGCGATGGGCGCGGACGACCTGCAAACCGACATTCCCGAAGAATGGCTTCGGTTGGTCGCGGAAAAATATCTCAGCCCGGAAGACATGGAAAAGATCAGGGCGCTGGGCGATTGGGACGCGATCATGGATGCGCTCAAACAGCGGCTGGAGGAACAGAAGGAACGGCATCAGGGCGGCAGTAAATGGATCGGCACCGGCGGGACGTCGCCCTTCGGCCATGGCGGTTATAATCCGGCCGGGGTCCGCATCGGCGGGGAAGGCCGTCACCAGCGCGCGATCAAGGTCTGGGAAAAGCGCGAATTTGCCAATCTCGACAATAGTCGGGAACTGGGCACCCGCAATATCAAGGTGGCGCTGCGCCGGCTGCGCCGCTTCGCGCGGGAAGGAGCGGCGGACGAACTGGACCTGGATGAAACCATTCGCGGCACCGCGCGGCAGGGCTGGCTCGACATCCGCATGCGCCCGGAACGGCATAATGCGGTGAAGCTGCTGCTTTTCCTCGATGTCGGCGGCTCCATGGATCCCTATATCCGCCTGTGCGAGGAACTGTTTTCCGCCGCGACCGGCGAATTCAAGAATCTGGAGTTCTTCTATTTTCACAACTGCCTGTATGAAGGGGTGTGGAAGGATAATCGCCGCCGCTTTGCCGAACGCATTCCGACATGGGACATACTCCATAAATATGGCCATGATTATAAGGTCATATTCGTCGGCGACGCGGCAATGAGTCCCTATGAAATCAGCCATCCGGGCGGGTCGGTCGAACATATGAACGATGAAGCGGGCGCCGTCTGGCTCGGCCGCGTGGCCCACACCTATCCCGTCTGCGTCTGGCTCAACCCGGCGGCGCAGGCGCATTGGGGCTACAGCCATTCGACGACGATGATCCGCGAACTGATGAACGACCGCATGTACCCGCTGACGATCAACGGGATCGACGCCGCCATGCGCGAACTCACCCGCAAACGCTGACCCCAAACACTCACCCGCAAACGCTGACCCCAAACACTGACCGATGTCCTATTCGGACCGGGCGGGCTATAATGGCCCCGCCCCTTTCCGATAGGATCAATGGCCCGCAACAAAATGTCGAAATCAGCGGGAAATGTGCGAAGTTAAAGCGTTACGAAGGCATTTGGAACAGAGGACGGCTCGCATAGTGCGGTCAGCGAAAAACGGCCTGAACATGACCCGATGCAGGTCGATCGGATCATGTTCAGGGGGTAAACAGGACCCCGCCCGTCATCGCTTCGGGCGCCCCGGTGGTCCCCGGAAAGCTGATCGGCAAAGCCTTCAGGTGCCGCACCGCCATATAGGCAAAGCCCTGCGCCTCCAGCGCATCGCCATCCCACCCCAGCGCATCGACGCTGGACACCGCGATCCCGGTCCGCGCCGCCAGCATCGCCATCAACGTGTCGTTATGCCGCCCGCCGCCCGCGACATGGATATGGACGGGGCGCTGCGGCAGATGCTCCACCGCCCGCGCCACCGACGCCGCGGTAAAGGCGCTCAGCGTCGCCGCGCCATCTTCCAGCGTCAGCCCCTGCACCGCCGCGATCGTGAACTGTTCGCGATCGATGCTCTTGGGCGGCGGCGCGGCGAACCATGGATCGGCCATCATCGCCGCCAGCCGCGCTTCATCCACCACGCCCCGCGCCCCGCAGGCGCCCCCGGCATCATAGGGCACGCCGCCCTCCATCTGCATCCAGTTGTCGATCAGGCCGCTCGCCATCCCGGTATCGAACGCGATCAGCGTCCCGTCCGCGCCGATGAAGGTGATGTTCGCCACCCCGCCCAGGTTCAGCACCGCCGCCGGTTTCGCCAGCCCGTCCGCCAGCGCCCGGTGATAGACCGGCAGCAACGGCGCGCCCTGCCCGCCCACCGCCACATCGGCGCTGCGCAGGTCGCCCACCACCGCAATCCCGAACGCCCCGGCCAATGCGGCGCCGTCGCCGATCTGCCACGTCCATCCCCGTTCTGGCCGGTGCGCGACGGTGTGCCCGTGAAACCCGATCACGCCCACATCCTGCGCCACATATCCGCTGCGCCCCAGCAGGTCGGCGACCGCCTGCACATGCAATTCGGTCAGTTCGCCTTCGACCGATGCGATCAGCGGTTCGAACCCCGGCCGCTCCATCGCCATCGCCCGGCTGCATGTTTCGGCCAGCCGCACGCGAAACCCATCGTCATAGGGCATGGCGTGGAACGCCACCGCCCGGCTCTGCCCTTCGCCGTCCGTTTCGATCAGGGCGGCGTCGATTCCATCGCGCGACGTGCCGGACATCAGGCCGATTGCTAACATGATCGAAAACTCCGCCTCTTTTACACTTCTTTCCGCAATGCTACAGGCGCGCCCCATGAGCAACTATCAGTCCGATCTCCTGCGCCTGCTCGAAGCGCGCGGCTACATCCACCAGTTGACCGATGCGGAGGGGCTGGACGCCCTCGCCGCCAGGCAGGTGGTGCCGGGCTATATCGGCTTCGACCCGACGGCGCCCTCGCTGCACGTCGGGCATCTCGTGTCGATCATGATGCTGCGCCAGCTTCAGAAGGCGGGGCACAAGCCCATCGTCCTGATGGGCGGCGGCACCGGCAAGATCGGCGACCCCAGTTTCAAGGACGAAGCGCGCAAGCTGCTGACGACCGATCTGATCGCGCAGAATGTCGCGAGCATCAAGCGCGTGTTCGAACGCTTCCTGACCTTTGGCGACGGCCCGACCGACGCGATCATGCTCGACAATGCCGAATGGCTCGACCGCCTCGAATATATCCCTTTCCTGCGCGACATCGGCCAGCATTTCTCGGTGAACCGGATGCTCAGCTTCGATTCGGTGAAGCTGCGCCTCGACCGCGAACAGTCGCTATCCTTCCTCGAATTCAACTACATGATCCTTCAGGCCTACGACTTCCTCGAACTGTCGCGTCGCAGCGCCTGTCGCCTGCAAATGGGCGGTTCCGACCAGTGGGGCAATATCGTCAACGGCGTCGAACTCGCCCGCCGCGTGGACAGCACGCAGGTATTCGGCCTCACCACGCCGCTGCTCACCAATGCCGACGGCACGAAAATGGGCAAGACGGTGGGCGGCGCCGTGTGGCTGAACGAAGATCAGCTGTCGCATTACGACTATTGGCAATTCTGGCGGAACACCGCTGACGCCGACGTCGCCAACCGTCTGCGCCTGTTCACCGATCTGCCGATGGACGAAGTGAACCGCCTCGCCGCGCTGGAAGGCGCGGAAATCAACGAAGCGAAAAAGATCCTCGCCAACGAAGCGACCGCGCTTTGCCGTGGTCTCGACGCTGCGCAGGGTTCGGCCGAAACCGCGCGCCGGACGTTCGAGGAAGGCGCATCGGACGCCAACCTGCCGACCGTCAGCATCGGCGCGGAAGCGCTGACCGTGGTGCAGGCCACCACCGGCCTTGGCTTTGCCACGTCCAACAAGGAAGTGCGCCGCAAACTGACCGAAGGCGCGATCAGGGTGAATGGCGAAGTCGTCACCGACCCCGCCGTCACGCTGCGACCGGGCGACAAGCTCAGCTTCGGCGCAAAGAAGCACGGCCTGATCGTCGCCTGACGACCTGCCGCATCGGGAAACGGCGTTACGCCGTCGTTAACGCCGTTTCCTAATCATGCGTCCATGTTGGAAGACCTAGATTCGGCACCATGTCGTCCTCGGTCTTCGAACAACTCGGCCATGTCATCGGCTCGCGCGACCCGTCGGTCGAACAGCGCCGGGTGCAGCGCGATCTCGTCGATCTCGCCACCCATGCCAAGGTTCGCGATGCGACATTGCCCCTCCGCGTGATCAACATCTCCGCGCTCGGCCTGATGTGCCGTACGAAGGAAACGCTGCTGGTGGGTGAGCATCTGACGGTCTGGCTTCCCATCATAAAGGATTATCCGGCCGAAATCCGCTGGTCGCAGGATGGCCGCGCCGGGATGGAGTTTCTGGAACCCATCACCCCCAAAATCTACGACGCGATGCTTTCGCTCATTCCGCCACGCCAGACAGCCTGGTAGGATCGATCCGGGCGAAACCATCGCCCGCCTCCACCCGCTGCCGCCCGCGCACCAGTGCTTCGGGCATGTCATTGCGCAGGAATGTCAGCATCGCTTCGCGCACCTCGCACCGCAGGTCGAACGCGATCCCCGCATTGCGCGCCGACAGCAGCCCGCGCAGTTCCAGCGCATCGGCGCGATGGTCGGTCACCTGCAATATCGCGACCCGCCCGTCCCAGCGGACATTGGCCTTCACCGCCTCGACAAAGCGCGCGCGGATACGCTCTATGTCCGTCGTCGGATCGACATAGAGGAACACCGTGCCCAGCAGGTCCGACGTCTTCGTGGTCCAGTTCTGGAACGGCTTTTCCAGAAAATAGGATACCGGCACCACCATCCGCCGGTCGTCCCATATGCGCACGATGACATAGGTCAGGCGGATTTCCTCGATCCGCCCCCATTCCCCTTCGATGATCACGACATCGTCCAGCCGGATCGGTTCGGAAAAGGCCATCTGCACGCCCGCGATCAGGTTCTTGAGCGCCGGTTGCGCCGCAGCACCCACCGCCAGCGCCGCCAGCCCCGCCGACGCCATCAGCGACACGCCGATCGTGCGCACGCCCGGAATGGCGATCAGCATCATGGCGATTACCAGGAATCCGACGATGCATTGGCATATGCGATACAGGATGCTGATCTTGGTCCGTTGCCGCCGGGCCTTCAGATTATCCTCGACACTGATGTCGGCCCGCGCCTCCAGCATGGCCTTGCCCGCGCGCATCACCCGGAAAATCAGCCATCCGACCAGCAGCGCGAACGCCATGCGCGCGCCGATGGACCACACATCCTCGATCCGTGGCCCCATCTCGATGGACTTCAGCCCCGCGCCCAGCGACAGCAATACGACCAGCCACCGCGTCGGCTGGAATATCGCGGGCAACAGCACCGGTTCCATCTTCGCGCGCTTCACCACGCGCAGGGCGACCCAATAAAGCGCCCAGTGAATGACGAAGGCGACGGCCACCGACAGCGCGATCGAAAGCGCGGCCATCGGCGTGATATGATTCAGGCTGATGTCGGACATGCCGGGGCAACGCCGCCAGATGCTTTTTTGTTTCGCAGGTGCAGCAAGGAATTAAGGCGCCGCGCCGGGTCGTACGATAATCGCGATCATTCGACCGCTGTCTTGAATGGGAAGCAGCTTTTCCCTACCCGTTATGCTGAACCTGCTTCATCATCCATCATGCCGCCGAAAGCATCGCTTAATTCGGGGAAATGGACCCTGAAACAAATTCAGGGTGACAGAGAATAACGTCTGCTTCTGACCGTTATCACCCCTCATCCGCCGCGCAGCAATCCCACCGCCGCATCCTTTTCGAACAGGTACAGGCATATCCGCGCCGCCTGCCCCCGCGCACTGTCCAGCCCGCCGTCGCGTTCGATCAGCAGGTTCGCGTCGTCGCGCGCGCTGTCCACCAACGCCGCGACATGTTCGGGCGTCGCGACCTTCAGCTCCGCCTCGCCCGACTGCCGCGTGCCCAGCACTTCCCCCGCGCCGCGCAGTTTCAGATCCTCTTCGGCAATGCGGAACCCGTCATTCGTCTCCCGCATCAACGCCAGCCGCGCCCGCGACGTTTCGCCCAGCGCATTGCCCCGGATCAGCAGGCACACCGATGGCTTGTCCCCACGCCCCACGCGCCCGCGCAGCTGGTGCAGCTGGGCAAGGCCGAACCGCTCCGCCCCTTCGATGATGATCAGGCTGCTGTTGGGCACGTCCACGCCCACCTCGATCACGGTCGTCGCCACCAATATCTGCGTCCGGTTGGCGGCGAAGGCCTCCATCGCCGCATCCTTTTCCGGTCCCTTCATGCGTCCGTGGACCAGCCCCACCCGGTCCCCGAACCGTTCGCGCAGCGATTCCGCCCGCGCCTCGGCCGCCGCCTGATCGCTCGTCTCGCTTTCCTCGACCAGCGGGCATACCCAATAGGCCTGCCCGCCGCCCTCGACATGGCGGGCCAGCGCGTCAACCACCTCGTCCAGCCGGTTGGCCGACATCACCAGAGTCTGGATCGGCTGCCGCCCCGGTGGCATCTCATCCAGCCGCGACACATCCATTTCGCCATAATAGGTCAGCGTCAGCGTGCGCGGAATCGGCGTCGCCGTCATCACCAACAGATGCGGGGACCGCTCCGCCTTGCTCGCCAGCATCATCCGCTGCGCCACGCCGAACCGATGCTGTTCATCGATCACCGCCAGCCCCAGCGCCTTATACTGCACCGCTTCCTGAAAAATCGCATGCGTGCCGACAAGGATGTCGATGCTGCCATCGGCCAGCCCCATCAGCGTGGCCTCGCGCACTTTGCCCTTTTCACGCCCCGTCAGGATCGCGATCTCGATCGGCAGCCCCGACGCCATTTTCCGCAGCGTTTCATAATGCTGCCGCGCCAGGATTTCGGTCGGCGCCAGCATCGCCCCCTGCATGCCCGCTTCCACCGCGTTCAGCAGCGCCATCAGCGCCACCAAAGTCTTGCCCGACCCGACATCGCCCTGCAGCAGGCGCAGCATCGGCGTCGCCTGCGCCATGTCGCCCTCAATCTCACCGATGGCCCGCCGCTGCGCGCCCGTCGGCGCAAAGGGCAATTTCAGCATGTCACGCAACCGCCCGTCGCCCTGTATCGACACGCCCCGCCGCCGCCGCGACGATTGCCGCACCAGCATCAGCGCCAGCTGCCCCGCGAAAATCTCGTCATAGGCCAGCCGCTCGCGCGCTCTCCCGTCCGACGGATCGGCATGGACCCGCGCCAGCGCCTCACGCCACGCAGGCCATTCCCTGCGCGCCAGCAGGCTCGGCTCGATCCATTCGGGCAGTTCCGGCGCGCGGGCCAGCGCCTGCGCCGCGATGTCGCGCATCCGGTTGTTGGTCAGCCCTTCGGACAGGCCATAGACCGATTCGCGTGATGGAACGGTCGCGGCTTCCTCCGGCGGCAGGACATAATCGGGATGCACCATCTGAAGATTGTCGCCATAGGCCTCCAGCTTGCCCGACACGAATTTGGGTTCGTTGAGCGGCAACAGCTTGCGCGGCCATGCGCTGTTCTTCCCGAAATAGACGAGGGATACGGCATTGCCCTGCCCGTCCACCGCCTGCACCCGGAAAGGGGCGCGTGCGCTGCCGCTCGCGCGATAATCCACCGGCGTCAGCATCGTGCCGATGATCCGCCCCGCATCGGCCATGTCCAATGCGTCGGTCAGGTGCCGGTCCACCCAACTGACCGGAATATGGAAGGCAACATCGACCGCGCGCGCCAGCCCCAGCCGCTCCAGCGGACGGGCGAGCGCGGGGCCGATCCCCTTGAACAGGGATATTTCGGCAAAGAGCGGATTGAGAATATCGGGTCGCATGGCTATCTGACGGGCTGTAACGCAGCCGGGACGGTCATACAAACACCCGATCGGCCTCTTCGTCGCGCCCGTTAAAGGAACAAATTGTGAACGACAATCCCCAGATGCGCCGCATCAAATTCCGGGCCTGGCATCGCGGCACGCGGGAAGCGGACTATACCGTCGGCGGTTTCTTCGAACGCTATCATGCCGAATGGAATGAAGAGGAAATCGCATGGTTCGAAAAATTCATGGATGAACAGGATGCCGACATCATCGGCTGGGCGCTGGGCACCATTGTCGTTCCCGATAAATGGAAAGGCCCGATGATGGACAAGTTCCTGAAACTCGATTTCGTGAAGATCGAGAACTGATTTTCTCCCCTCCCGCGTGCGGTAGGGTCCGGGGGTCGGCCTGTGCCACCTCCGTTGCATAAGACCCACCCCTAACCCTTCCCGCAAGCGGGAGGGGGACGAGTAGCAAGATGACCGATCTCCAGAAAATCCTGAAGGCAAAGGCACCCCTCACCCTGTCGGGCGTGCCCGCCGGTTTTCAGCCATGGTTGCTGGCCGACATCGCCCGCGCGGCGGGCGCAGCGGACAGCCGCGCCGTCTTCATCGCGTCGGACGAACAGCTGATGCGCGCGGTCGCCGATACCGCCCATTATTTCGCGCCAGAGATCGAGATCATTGAAATCCCGGCATGGGATTGCCTGCCCTATGACCGGGCCAGTCCCTCGCTACGCGCGGCATCAGCACGACTCGCGGGCCTCTACGCCTTGCAGGCAAAACCCAAAGGCCCGCAACTGGTCGTCACCACGCTGGCGGCGATGACCCAGCGCACGCTCACCCCGTTCCGCGTCCGCCAGCTGGTCGCCAAACTCGCTCCCAAGGAACGGATCGCCATCCAGAAACTGGCGGAGATGTTGCAGGCCAACGGCTATGTCCGCACCGACACGGTGCATGATCGCGGCGAATTTGCCATTCGCGGCGGCATCGTCGACCTCTTCCCCGGTGGCGAAGAACAGCCGCTTCGCCTCGACTTCTTCGGCGACGAAATCGAAACCGTCCGCCGCTTCGACCCGTCCGATCAGCGTACGACCGGCAGCGTAGACGGCTTCACCCTGCTCCCCGCGTCCGAAGCCCTGCTGGACGAAGACACGATCAAGCGTTTCCGCAGCCGTTACCGCGAAATATTCGGCGCGACCGCGACCGGCGACCCGCTCTATCAGGCGGTCAGCGACGGGCGCCGCCTGGCGGGCATGGAACATTGGCTGCCTTTGTTGGAGGATAAGCTGGTCCCGCTCGCCGATCATCTGGGCGAAGGCGCCGTGCTGATCCGCGACCATGGCGTCGCGGGCGCGGCGGAAAGCCGGTTCGAGGCGATCCGCGACTATCACGCCAACCGCGTTCAGGCGAAATCGTCCGACCCCGGCGCCTATCGCCCGCTCAAGCCCGACGCCCTCTATCTCGATGCCGCCCAATGGGACGCCGCCATCGCCACGCTGCCGATGCACGGCACCACGCCCTTCCATGAGCCGGAAAGCGCGACCGTCCTCGATTTCTCTGTCGATGGCCCCCGCGACTTCGCCCCCGAACGCGCGCAGAACACGAACATCTATGAAGCCGTCGGCAAGCATATCGCCGACCTGCGCCGCCAGAAAAAGAAAGTCGTCATCGCCAGCTATTCCGGCGGCGCGCGCGAACGCCTGTCCGGCCTGCTCGCCGACCATGGCGTGTCCCGCCTCGCCGCCGCCGACAACTGGCAGGAGGCGCTGGGCATCGCGGCGGGGGGCAGCGTCACGCTGACCGTCCTCGGCCTCGACCATGGCTTCACCGCGCCCGACGTTGCAGTGCTGACCGAACAGGATATGCTGGGCGACCGCCTCGTCCGCCGCGCCCGGCGCAAGAAAAGCGCCGACGCCTTCCTTCAGGAACTCGCCACCCTCTCCCCCGGCGACCTCGTCGTCCATATGGATCACGGTATCGGCCGCTATGAAGGGCTGACGCAAATCCCGGTGGCAAAGGCCCCGCATGATTGCGTCGCGCTCACCTATGCGGGCGGCGACAAGCTCTATGTTCCCGTCGAAAATCTCGAAGTCCTCTCCCGCTATGGCAGCGAGAATGAGGGCGTAGCGCTCGACAAGCTGGGCGGCGAAGCCTGGCAGCGGCGCAAGGCGAAGATGAAGGAGCGCATCCGCGAAATCGCGGGCGAGCTGCTCAAGACCGCCGCCGAACGCGCCCTGCGTCCGGCCACCGTCGCGGAACCCGATCATGCCGGCTATCCCGCCTTCGTCGACCGCTTCCCCTATCAGGAAACGGATGATCAGGACCGCGCGATCAGCGATGTGGTGGAGGATCTGGGCGCAGGCCGCCCGATGGACCGCCTCGTCTGCGGCGACGTCGGCTTCGGCAAGACCGAAGTCGCCCTTCGCGCCGCCTTCGTGGCCGCCATGGCGGGCATGCAGGTCGTGGTCATCTGCCCCACCACCCTCCTCGCGCGCCAGCATCACATGAATTTCGAGGAACGCTTCCGTGGCTTCCCCGTCAATATCGGCCGCCTGTCCCGCCTCGTACCCGACAAGGAAGCGAAAGCGACCAAGGCGGGTCTGGCCGATGGCACCATCGACATTGTTGTCGGCACCCACGCCCTGCTCGCGAAGGGGCTTGAATTCAAACGCCTCGGCCTTGTCATCGTGGATGAAGAACAGCGGTTCGGTGTCACCCACAAGGAACGGCTGAAGTCCCTGAAGACCGACGTCCACGTCCTGACGCTGACCGCCACGCCCATCCCGCGCACGCTGCAAATGGCGATGTCGGGCCTGCGCGAACTGTCGGTCATCCAGACGCCCCCGGTCGATCGCCTCGCCGTGCGCACCTATATCATGCCATGGGACGGCGTGGTGATCCGGGAGGCTTTGCTGCGCGAACATTATCGCGGCGGCCAGAGCTTCTTCGTCGTGCCACGCATCTCCGACCTTACCGAGGTCGAGGAATTTCTGCGCACCGAAGTGCCGGAAATCAAACCCATCGTCGCCCATGGTCAGATGTCGGCCACCGATGTCGAAGAACGCATGTCCGCCTTCTACGACAAGCGCTACGATGTGCTGCTCTCCACGACCATCGTGGAATCCGGCCTCGACATCCCCAGCGCCAACACGCTGATCATCCACCGCGCCGACCGTTTCGGCCTTGCTCAGCTCTATCAGCTACGCGGGCGCGTGGGCCGCTCCAAAACGCGCGCCTATGCCTATTTCACCACGCCTGCCAACCGCATCATCACCGAAACGGCGGAAAAGCGGCTCAAGGTCTTGTCCGACCTCGACACGCTGGGCGCCGGGTTCCAGCTCGCCTCCCACGACCTCGACATTCGCGGCGCGGGCAACCTCGTGGGCGACGAACAGTCGGGCCATATCAAGGAAGTGGGCTTCGAACTTTACCAGTCGATGCTGGAAGACGCGATCATGGATGCCAAGGCTGGCGGCATAGCGGCTGAACGGCGCAGCGACAGCTTTTCGCCCCAGATCACGGTCGACGCGCCGATCCTCATTCCCGACGATTATGTGCCTGACCTTGACCTGCGCATGGGTCTCTATCGCCGCATCAACGAACTGGAGGACCGCAACGGTCTGGAGGCCTTCGCAGCCGAACTGATCGACCGTTTCGGCAAGCTCCCGCTGCCGACCCAGAACCTGCTTAAGATCATAGAGATCAAGCAGAACTGCCTCATGGCCAATATCGCGAAAATCGATGTCGGCCCGCGCGGCGCACTGGTCAGCTTCTTCGAGGATCGCTTCCCCAAACCCGCCAACCTGGTCGCCTATATCCAGAAACTGAACGGCGTCGCCCGCCTGCGCCCCGACAGCAAGATCGTGGTGGAACGCGCCTGGGCCGATCCGCAGGCGCGCCTCAACGGCGCATTGCAACTGGCGAAGGGGTTGATGAAGGCGGCGGGATGACGCCTGTCCTACAGCGGCCATCCATGCGCAATATCGGCCATGGCCTTCATCCGCTCCAACCCGCCCCGTCGGCAAACATATCAGTGTTGGAAGGGACGCGTCGCGAACGCTTCATGGGCGCGTCGCGGGCGCTTCCATCCCCCAATGGCCGGCCATGGTGTGAACTTCGCCCCCAGGGGGCCATCAAGGGTCGAAGCCCCCGCGTCCGACCTTCACGACGCCATTCATCATCGTTCAGCAATCGATCAGCAACAGCATAATCCTAAATCTGATTGTGACGACCGGGCACTAAAGTCAGGCGTCACAGCAGGAGAACAAGCATGAGCATCACCCTCATCGCACTTGCGGCGGCCGCCGCGACGCATAGCGTTCCGATCGATCATCATGGCACTGCGCTGAACGCGATCTACACGGCGCGGGCGGATGTCACCACGCGCACGGTCGGCGCGAAAACGCCCAATCGCATGGACATGCAACGGTGCAACTGGACGGCAAAGGTGGTCATCGACCGCAAGCTGGATCATGGCCCTGCACTCGCCCGCACCATCGCCAGCGACGCCAGCTTCACCGGCAGCGAAGCGGGTGCCTGCGCCAATGGCGCAAAGCTGGAACAGCGCGTGCTGGCCCTACATCAGGATAAAATCCATACGCAACTGATGGCCGTCGCCGATCGGGACCGCGCGCCCTTGCTGGCCGAACTGGATGCGGTGCGCAATCTTGCATCCAACTGACCGCATGACCCGCATGGCATGGCTGGGGGCGATCCTGCTCACCGGCCATGCCCTTCCGGCCGCCGCCCAATATGCGTCCGGCCCGACCTTCACCGTAGAGGCTTCCAGTGACGAACGCCGTCGGGGCCTCAGCTGGAGCGACGGCGATCCCGTCGTCCGCGCCACCGCCTCCGTGCCTGTCGCCGACGGCCTCAGCCTCGACGGCGCGGCGACCAGCCTGTGGGGCAGCCCCCGCCATGGCGGCGCAGACGCGGTCGTCGATCTTGGCGCCAACTATGCAAAGCAGCTGGGCGGTTTCCGCCTGACCGGGGAAGGCCGCTATCACCTGTTCCCCGGCGCATCGCATCAGGGCTATGGAGAGGTCGGCGCGATTGCCGGTTTCGCCATCGGCCCTGCCAGCATCGATCTCGCCGCCCGCTATGCGCCGCGCCAATCCGCCATCGGCGGCGACAATCTCTATTTGTCGGCGGGCGGCGCCTTCGCCATTCCCGGCACGCCGCTCACCCTGTCGAGCCATGTCGGCCGCTCATCGGGCGATGTGCGCGATCCCCTCGTCGCCCGGCGCCTGCGCCCCGGCGGCGGCTATTGGGACTATGGCGTGGCGATCGACTGGTATCGGGGCCGCTGGTCGGCGGGCGTCCGCTACGCCGATACGGACATCGACGCGCCCGACAGCCTCCACGCCGGCGCGACGCTGGTGTCACGGGTGGGTTTCAGCTTCTGACCTGACTTATACTCTCCCGTTCCGCGCCGTTCGCCCTGCGCCTGTCGAAGAGCGAACGGCGTGGAACGGGAACTTCCCTCTGTCCTACCCATATCCGCTTTGATATAAGCGGGCCGACAAAGGACAGCATCATGCCGGTTGAACTGACGATTCTCGCCTGGGGCATGGTTCTGCTCCTCGTCCACATCTTCGCCGCGGCGCATGTGAAGACGAAACAATATGGCACGAAATGGAATATGGGCGCGCGCGACGAAAGCCTGCCGCCCATGAACGCGCTGGCCGGTCGCCTGTCCCGCGCAGAGGCCAATTTCAGGGAAACCCTGCCCATCGCCATCGTCGCGCTGATCGGCGTGGTGGTGGCCGGGCGCGCCAGCGAATGGACGGCGCTGGGCGGCTGGATCTGGCTGTCGGCGCGGGTCGCCTATCTGCCGCTCTATGCGCTGGGCGTGCCGGTGGTGCGCAGCATCATCTTCCTTGCCAGCATCGCAGGCCTTCTGATCGCGCTCTGGCCGCTTCTGCCTTTCTAACGCGCCAGCACCAGGTTGATGAGGTCGGCGGACGATACCCCCGCCGACCGCAGGAACCCCTGATAATAATCGCACCCTTCCCGCGTCAGCAGGTCCAGCTGCTCTTCCGTCTCCACCCCTTCGGCGATGACGCGCAGCCCCAGCGACTTGGCCATATGGATGACCCCGCGCACGATGATACGGTCCCGCGCCGTGCCCGCAATATCCTGCGCCAGCCCGCTATCGATCTTGAGGTAATCGAGCGGCAGGTTCTTGAGATAGGCAAGGCTGGAATAGCCCGTCCCGAAATCGTCGATCGCCACGCCCAGCCCTTCGGCCCGCAACGCCGTCAGCAACGCGGCGGCAGCATCGACATCCTCGATCAGCCCGCTTTCGGTAATCTCCACCGTCAACCGCGATCGCGGAAATCCGCTGCGATCGACAAGGTTCAGCAGGTTGGGCATGAACCCCGGCTGGGCAATATCCGCCGCCGTGACGTTGATCGACAGGCGCAGGTCGGACAATGCGCCCGGCCATGCCGCCGCCTGCCGCAACGCTTCGCCCTGAATATGCGCCGACAGCGGCAACATATAGTCGGATCGTTCCGCCGTCGCGAACAGGATGCCCGCGCCCAGCGGGCCATAATGGGGGTGGTTCCACCGCGCCAGCGCCTCGACCCCGCTGATCCTGTCGCTGCTCACCGGATATTGCGGCTGGAACACGATGCTGATTTCGCCCCGGTCCAGCGCCAGCCGCAGGTCGGTTTCCAGCCGGTCCGCATCGACCTGACGGCTATGTTTTTCAGCGGACAGGATGCGAATGCCCTCGCCCCCCGCCTGCCGCGCGTCGGACAGGGCGGTGCCCGCCCGCCGCAGCAGGGCGGTCGCATCATCCTCCGCCCGCGCCTGCGCGATGCCGCATCGCGCGATCAGGCGGATCAGATGGTCCCCCGCGCTGAACGGCTGGCCCACCGCGCCGATCAGCTGCCGCGCCAGGAACGTCGCCCGGTCGCTGCCCGCCACTTCGCCGGTCAGGCCGACCAGAAATTCGGTACCTGCAATCCGCGCCACCATCGTGCCGGGCGCGACATCGTCCACCATCCGCTCGACCCTTCTCGCGATCCGGCCCAGCAACGCGTCGCCCACCACCTGCCCATAGGCCGCGTTCATGCGGTCGAACTGGCTGATCGACAACAGCAATATGGTGGTCGGCAATCCCGTCCGCCGTTCCAGCCAGTCCATTGCCGCCTGCCGTGACCGCAATCCCGTCAGGTAATCGCGACTCCCGCCGTCCTGCGCCTGCCCGTCGGACAGCCACTCGACATCGGCGGCGATCGCGCCGTCCACCTGTCGCAGATGGTGGACCAGTCGCTGCCCCGGTCGCCCCGGAATGGCGTGGGCCAGCACAGCCGGCCGCCCTGCCCGCCGCATCGCCTTCAACGCCGTCAACACGTTGCGCCGTTCCACCCGTGGCAATCGCCGCACCAGCGCCGACGGCCCGATCCGCAACCGGTCAAGCCCCAGATGCTGCGCCAGACTTTCGCTCAGGCGCAGCATCCCGTCCGGCCCCAGCGCCCAGTAAAGCGCGTCACCGCGCCTGATCCGCTGCGCCCGCTGATTATGGGTGACGCCCCCGCCCAGCCGTTCGACCAGACGATGCGCGGACATCAGCGCCGCGCGCAGGCTGCTTTCGGTCACCGGCCCTGCCAGAAAATGGGTCGCGCCCGCGGCCAGCAATGCGGGCACATGGCGCAGATGCTCGGCATCGACCAGCACGAGTATCGCGCCGCCCCCCGCCTCCAACGGCGGGACCACCCGCGCCAGCAGAATGCTGACATCACCCCCGCCACGCAGATCGACCAGCGCGATCTGCGCTTCGCTGTGCAGATACCGTTGCGGCGCATCCTTCGCCCGGCGCGCCGCGATGGTGCGCCACCCGATGCGCTGCGCTACCTCGCTCAGCCCGTCGCGATCCCCCGGCGACAGGATGAACAGGCTGCGCTGACTTTCCCCGACCTTGTCCCCGTTCACATGCATGCCTTCCCCGGCGCCGCGCACGCGACGCCATATGCAACAGGCGTTACCGGCCCTTCGCCTCCGCTGCAACGGCGCAACTGCGTTCGACTGTGCCGCTTGCGCACAGCATGTCCATCGCCTAGCTAATTGCCCATGGTCGCGGCCGATCCCTCGCAAGCGCAGATGACCGACGGCCATGGCCGGCGGATCGACTATCTGCGCATATCGGTGACCGACCGCTGCGACCTGCGCTGCCGTTACTGCATGGCGGAACGCATGCAGTTTTTGCCAAGGGATCAGGTGCTGACGCTGGAAGAAATCGCGCTGCTGGCGGATCTCTTCGTCGCGCGCGGCATCCGCAAAATCAGGCTGACCGGCGGCGAACCGCTGGTCCGGCGCGACATTGCCGATCTTGTCCATCGCATCGGCCGCCATCTGGGTGCGGGACTGGATGAACTGACGCTCACCACCAACGGCACGCGCCTTGCCGATCATGCCGGCATGCTGGCCGATGCGGGCGTGCGGCGAATCAATGTCAGCCTCGACACCCGCGATGCCGATCGGTTCGCCCACATCACCCGTGGCGGCCGCATCGATCAGGTGATGGCCGGGCTGGACGCCGCGCGCGCCGCCGGGCTTGCCGTCAAGATCAACATGGTCGCCCTAAAGGGCATCAATGAAGACGAAATTCTGCCGATGCTGCGCTGGTGCGGCGAACAGGGGCACGACTTGACACTGATCGAAACCATGCCGCTGGGCGAAACGGGGGAAGATCGCACCGATCACTATCTTCCGATGACGCAGGTGGCCGAAATGATTCGCGCGCATCATGCCCTGACGCCCCTGCTCCACCGCACCGGCGGCCCGGCCCGCTATCATGCGGTGGGCGGCATGGGGATCAGACTGGGCCTCATCACGCCACTCACCGCAAATTTCTGTGCCGACTGCAACCGCATCCGCATGACCTGCGAAGGAAAAATCTTCATGTGCCTGGGGCATGAAGACCATGTCGATTTCAAAAGCGCCCTGCGCGATCAGGGACTGGCTGCGGTCCATCCGCTGATCAACCGGGCCTTGCGGCTGAAGCCTGCGGCACATGATTTCCGTATCAGCGCCGGAACGCCCCCCGCCACCCGGCGGCATATGAGCGTGACCGGCGGATGACGAACGAGCCACGGCGCGCGCTGGTCGCGTCTCCCACTCAGGCGGCTCGCGCGGCGGAAGAAAGGCTGCGCGCCGCCTATGATTTCGTGCCCGTGGATCAGGCCGATATGGTTATCGCGCTGGGCGGCGACGGCTTCATGCTTCAGACGCTCCATTCCATGCTGGAGGCGCGCCGTATCCTGCCCGTCTTTGGCATGAACCTTGGCACCGTCGGCTTTCTGATGAACGAATGGCGGCTCGAACGGCTGGACCAGCGCCTGGAAAAGGCGAAGAGCTTCAAGGTCAATCCGCTGCGCATGACGGTGGATACCGTCGATGGCGAACGTTTTTCCATCCCCGCCATCAACGAAGTGTCGCTGCTGCGCGAAACGCGCCAGACCGCCAAGCTGGAAGTGCAGGTGAACGGCCGCCCCGTCCTGCCCGAACTGGTGTGCGACGGCGTGCTGGTGGCGACGCCTGCCGGCTCCACCGCCTATAATCTGTCCGCCCATGGCCCCATCCTGCCGCTGGGGTCGGCGCTGGTCGCCCTGACGCCAATCAGCCCCTTTCGTCCCCGGCGCTGGCGCGGCGCGATCCTGCCCGAAACGACCAGCATCCGCTTTTCCGTGCTGGACCCGGTCAAGCGCCCGGTCAGCGCCGTTGCCGACCAGCGCGAAGTGCGCGACGTGGCGCAGGTAGAAGTGGGCATCGACCGCGCGACCCCGCTGACGCTGCTGTTCGATCCCGAACATACGCTGGACGACCGGATCGCCGCCGAACAGTTCATCGCGTAAAAAATCCGTCATTTGGCGCTTGCCATCTTCCAAAATCCGCTGCTATAGGCGCGGCCTGCCCAGCGAAAGCGGGTCGCTCCCCGATAGCTCAGCGGTAGAGCATTCGACTGTTAATCGAATGGCCGTAGGTTCGAATCCTACTCGGGGAGCCACATTTTCCAGGCTGATCGGGCCACCCTCTCCTCATCGTCATCCGCAATGCCGCCATCGGCAACGCATGGTCGCGCACGTCATGCATGACATTGGATTAACCGATTTTTTGTGCTGGCGGCGCGATTAGCCCCTTGCCATTTCACCCGGCCCGATGCATAGGCGCGGCCTGCCCGGCGAAAGCCGGTCGTTCCCCGATAGCTCAGCGGTAGAGCATTCGACTGTTAATCGAATGGCCGTAGGTTCGAATCCTACTCGGGGAGCCACTTTCTTCTTCCATCATCCCAAACGACATCCGGCACGACCCGATAGTGCACGTCCGCATGCCCATGCCATGAAAAAAGCGCGCGACGCTCCGGGGAGCATCGCGCGTTCAGTTCGCTTGGGATGGGGGGAAGGTCTGGAGCCTGATCCGATGGACCTGAACCGGACCAAGCTCTCAATGTTCTTTGCGACCCGCGTGTTGCGAGACATCATCTGTTCCGGATGATTTTGAAGTACGCTGCGCTAAATCTGACGCAGGATGCGTGCTCCAGTTATTTGGTATCGCATCGTGTGCAAAACCGGTTCCCGCTTGCACACGATACTCTAAAAATCCTCTATTTCGACGCGTATTGACGTCCTTTGGCCGCGACCGCCCAGCGCTGCGGCGTCGCGCCTTCGGCGCTTTCCCGCACAAAACACTGGCCACGTTCGGCGCGGATGGTCCGGCATGCAGACATGGCGTCAGCCCGGCTGCCAAAGCCGCTGATGGCGAGCCGGTGATAGGCGCGCCCCTTGACTGTCGCCTGACTGGTCAGCACCGGGAAAGCCGCCAGCCTGTCGCTGCGCCCTGCCATGCCCATCCATTTTTCCTTGGCGATCGCCGCGCTGTCATAGGCGCCCAGCTGCACCACCCAGTTGCTGGCGCCGCTGGCGACCGGCTTGATATAGGCAACCTTCTGCATGCGCGCCTGCCCGGTGGGCTGCACCTTTGCCTTGCCATTGCGGTCTTCGATCACGAAATCGCGCGCGGCAACCTGCACCGGCTTTGCCGAAGCCTTGATCATCGGCGCAGCCTTGCGGGGCGCGGTGGATGCAGGCAAGGCCTGCACCATCCGGATCGGCGCAGTCAGTTGCGCCTGCGGCACCGGGGCAGCTTCGAGCGCGACGGCCTGCGCCATTTTGACCGGCGCAGCGGCAGGTTCCGGCATGGCGTTTGCAGGCGCGAGCGCCAGCGCCACCGGCTGTCCGGCATCGGCTTGGTTCAACGTCACGCCCATCAGCGCGGCGACACGCATCGGCGCCAGCGAAGGTTCGGCCATCTGCGCCCATTCGGTGATGCGCTTGTTGGCGGCCAGCGGTTCCATATCCATGCCCGCAATCATGCGTGCATCCTTCCAGCGCCCGGCCAGAGCATAGGCATAGGCCAGATTCTGCCGCGTGCGCGCCGTGGCCGACGGATCGTGGATGGCCTGCGACAGGATGCGCACGCCTTCCTCGCTATCTCCGGCCATCGCCATGGCCAGCCCGTAATCGGCGGCCGGAACGGTGCCCGCATTGGCAACCAGCAGGCTGCGCGCGGCATCCGACTGCCCCTGCGCCACCTGCACCAGCGCCAGATTGACGATCGTGCCGGGGTCGCTGTTGCCCAGATCCATCGCATCGCTCAGCGCAGTCTGCGCGGAGGCAAAGCGGCCCGCCATCACATAGGCGCGGCCCAATATCTGGCGATAGGCGGCATTTTGCGGCGCAGCCTGAACGGCGGCTTCGGCGGCTTCCACCGCCTTGTCGGCGTTGCGGTCGGCCAGCGCCTTTTCCGCTGCGATGGCCATCTTGCCGGGATTGCCCTTCTGCTGGACGGCCGAAGCCGACGGGCGGAAAGCCGCGCCGGTGCAGCCCACCATGGTCGTGGCGACGAAAAGTGACGAAATCGCCGCCTTTTTAAATGCCGTGCGTTTCATGTCTCTAATTACCCTTCGTTCAGCAGCTGCACGGCCAGCCGATCAATATCCGGCAGGTCGTTGATCAGATCGTCCAGTGCCTGGATGACGATCTGTTGGGCGGAACGCCCGGTAACGGCGCAGGCCAGCCGCAATTTCAGGTGGCGGTCGGCGTCCAGCCGCAATGTAAAGGCCGCCTTGCGCCCGCTCGCCATTTCGACCTTGCGCGCCATTCGACTGGCCAGAAGCTCGCGCTCCAGCACCACGGGCGGGATCGGCACAACCGTCGCCATCGGCGTCAGCCCGATGGAGAAGGCGTCCGTATCGGGCAGGCCGATCTCCGGCTCGCCATCGAAACCCATGTCGTTCCACCCCAGATCGTCAAAGTCCGCGCCCGCCGTCGTCGGACGGCCAAAGCCCGGCATCGGCCGCCGCATCGCCGGCTGGGCCATGCCTTTGCGTGCCAGCAATCCGGATGTCAGCGATGCGATAGGCTTGGGATCTGCCATCATCTGCGTCCCTTATTGACCGATCACGCGGCGGCCAAAGCCGCCACCCGCCGGACGGGCTGCGATCGTTCCGATCGTGGGCTGGGGCACGGCGAATACCGTGCGACGGAAATTCTTTTCCAGACGATCCGCGACATAGGTCCACAGCGCTTCGACCTCTGCGGCGGAACGCCCTCTGGGATCGACCTCCATCACCGTGCGCCCATCGATCATCGATGCGGCGAAATCGGTGCGGTGATGCAGCGTCACCGGCGCGACGGTGCCATGTTGCGACAGGGCCACCGCCGCTTCGGTGGTGATCCGCGCCTTGGGCGTGGCGGCGTTGACCACGAAGATCAGCGGCTTGCCCGCACGTTCGCACAGGTCCACCGTCGCGCCCACGGCGCGCAGGTCATGCGGGCTGGGCCGGGTCGGCACGACGATCAGTTCGGCGACGGAAATCACGCTCTGGATCGCCATCGTGATGGCTGGCGGCGTATCGATGACGGCCAGCTTGAAACCCTGCTGGCGCAAAATCTCCAGATCGGCGGCCAGTCGGGCCACCGTCGTCTGGGCAAAGGCGGGCGCGTCGGCTTCGCGTTCGTTCCACCAGTCGGACAGAGATCCTTGCGGATCGATGTCGATCAGCACGACGGGACCAGCCCCGGCACGCTCCGCCTGCACGGCCAGATGCCCGGACAAGGTCGTCTTGCCCGATCCACCCTTTTGCGATGCCAATGCCAAAATCCGCACGCAGTCCCCCAGGAAAATCCAGTTCCGGGACGGATTGCCATGACCGGCGCTAAAATTTGGTTAACTTCGCCACAAAGTTCCGCAATGAGCCGCTTCCCATGGTTAAGCCGCTATCCACTTTTCCGCTGCTGCGCTAACATGACTTTAACCTTGTTTCATCATTGCGGTTGCTGATCATATCTTACGGACCGGAGCTTTTCGACATGAAGCACATCTTGGGAATGGCGGCGCTGGCCACGATGCTGGTCATGACGCTTCCTGCAATGGCGGATGTCAAAACCGGTGTCGACGCCTGGCAACAGGGCGATTACGCCAGGGCCATCGCCGAATGGCGACCGCTGGCGCAATCGGGCGACCCCGATGCGCAGTTCAATCTGGGGCAGGCCTATAAGCTGGGTCGCGGCGTTCAGCCCGACCTTGCCACCGCCATCGACTGGTATCGCAAGGCTGCGGTTCAGGGGCATTTGCGGGCGGAGGATAATCTGGGCCTGCTGATGTTCCAGCAGGGCGATCGCCC
>NZ_JBMDWL010000142.1:0-13876 GCF_048594625.1 Sphingobium sp. | reverse complement strand
TCAGAGGGGATGGGCTGCGGGCATCACTTCCGGCGTGCTGATGTTTGCCTTCGCCATCTGGATATGGCGGCGGCAGATCATCAAGTATCCAGACGACACTTGGAAAGCTCGCTTCTAACCAATTTGTCCACGCCGCCTAGAACATTTTCAAAGCTCTGCAGGCCCGCAATATGCGGAGAACAAAGGAGAGACGGAGCATGATCCGATTCAGTATGACCGGATCATGCTTTAGTGCCGGAGGCTCAGCTCAGTCCCGCTTCCAGCTCCTCCAGCGACTTGCCTTCGTTACGCGGTGCGCCCCAGAAGCCGATGATGCCGCTCACCACCAGGAACCCGGTCAATATCCAGGCCAGATTGGTAAAGCCCGTCGCCGTCAGCACCGGCACGAAGAAGCTCCAGATGCCCAGCAATATGCGTACGATGGCGAACATCACGCCCTGCGCGGTGCTGCGCAGCAGGGTCGGGAACATTTCCGAACTCCACAGCTGAAAGAAACATTGCGCGCCAAACCCCTGACCGAACGCCATCAGCACCACATGCACGATCGCCACCGTCAGCGTCAGCGGGAACAGCGCCAGCAACGACATGCCAATCACCTGAATGATGGCGGAAATCAGGAACATGATCCGCTGGTTCACCCGGTCGGACCAGCGCATGAACACCAGCCAGATGGACAGCATGCCGATCAGGAAGCTGCCCGCCTGAATGGCGACGGACATGGCCTGACTCTGGTCGCCGACCGTGCGCAGGATATAGGGGAAGAAGAATCCGTTGGTCCCCGCCCACAGGTTCCAGAACACATACATGCCGGCCAGAAACGCCATCGACCGGATATGCTGACGGCTGAACAGGTCGCGTAGTCCGACCTTGCGCTGGCTCACCATCTGCGCGTCCAGCCAGCGCTGCGATTCCTGCATTTTCGACCGCAGGAAAGTCAGCGCCACTGCTAATATGGCGAGGTGCGCGAACACGATCCGCGCGCCCAGCAATCCCAGCGGCGACAATGCCAGGAACATCAGCAACACGACGACCGGCCCCAGATACCAGAGCACCTGCGCCACGCCGCTATGCTTGCCGCGCGCGCCCTTGGGCGCCATTTCCGCGATCAGCGACCAGGACGCGGGAATATCCGCCCCCACCGCCAGCCCGACGAGGAAAAACCCCAGCACGATCATCCATGCGTTCATGGCGAATATCAGCCACAACATGCCAAATGCGTAGAACAGCATGTCATATTGGTAGATCTTCTTGCGCCCGAACATGTCGCACAATCGTCCGCCGATGAAGGCGCCGACGCCCGCCGAAATGGCATTGGGACCAAAGGCGCCGATCATCCCGACCAGATCGTTGCTCAGGCGATAGGTTTCGACCCACAGCGCCAGCGCGGCCGACCCTGCAACAATGGATCCTGCATCAATATAGTTGGCAAGACCTGCCAATATGCTATTCTTCCACGCATCATCCTGATGTTGTTCGTCTGGATGGGCAATTGCGACAGTCGTCACGGACGTCATCTCCTCTCCGCATCAGGCTTTATTGGCCTTGAAATTCTCCCATGGCATTGATCATATAATAACATGATTTATGATGCCAGCCCTGGCACAGCCGATTCCGATGAAAATTATAAAGGGAGAAGATGACGGTGACGGTTTCGCGACGGACCATGCTGACAAGGGCTGCGACCATGGGGGCCGTGGCCATGACCGGGCCGCTCGGCGCCCGCAATGCTGCCGCCGCGCCAGTTGAACGCTGGGGCATTTTTGAACTGGCGCTGGATGGCCCGAAGGACGGCAATCCCTTCGACGACGTGCAACTGTCGGCCAGCTTCGCCAGCAATGGCAGGACCACCCGCGTGCCCGGATTTTACGATGGCGACGGCGTCTATCGCGTCCGCTTCAGTCCGCCCGACACGGGCAGCTGGACCTGGAGCAGCAACAGCAACGCGCCCGCGCTGAACGGCAAGAGCGGCAGTTTCACCTGCACCGCCCCGTCAAAGGGCAATCATGGCCCGGTTCGGGTGACGAAGGATGGCTATCACTTCGCCTATGCCGACGGCACGCCCTATCGTCAGATCGGCACCACCTGCTACAGCTGGGCGCTGCAAAGCGAGGAAAAATGCGCGCAGACGCTGGCGACGCTGAAGGCGTCACCCTTCAACAAGATGCGCATGCTGGTCTTTCCCAATGTGGAATCGGTCGCGACCAATCCTTTCGTGAAGACCGGACCAGGCCTGAAGGACTGGGACGCCACGCGCATCGACCCTGCCTATTTCCGCCGGTTCGAAGATCGCATCAAGAAACTGGGCGATCTTGGCATAGAGGCGGACGTCATCCTCTATCACCCCTATGATGAAAAGCGCGGCTATAACGACATGAAACGCGCCGATGATGAGCGTTACGTCCGTTATGTCGTCGCCCGCTTCGGCGCCTATCGCAACCTCTGGTGGTCGATGGCGAACGAATATGATGATGTGAAGACCAAGACGGTGGATGACTGGGATCATCTGCTGCAACTGGTCCAGCACGAAGATCCGCATGACCGGCTGCGTTCGATCCATCAGATCAACGTCTATTATGACAATCGCAAACCGTGGATCACCCATAGCAGCATCCAGAATGGCGCCGCCGTGCTGGACGATGTCCGCGCCGAACTGCATCGCAGCTTTGGCCTGAAACCCGTCATCTTCGATGAGGTCTGCTATGAAGGCAATTCGAAGCTGCGCTGGGGCAATCTGACCGGCGAACAGCTGGTCGAACGTTTCTGGTGGGGGCTGATGGGCGGCACCTATGTCGGCCATAGCGAAACATATGAACCCAATCAGAATGCCGATTATTCCTGGCTGGGGCAGGGCGGCAGGCTGACCGGCACCAGTCCCCCGCGCCTCGCTTTCCTGCGCCGCATCATGGAGGAAGGGCCGCAACCGGGCATCGAACCGATCCAGACATGGTGGAATTATTCGATCGCGGGCAAGCCGTTCGAATATTATCTCCATTATTTCGGGTCGGATCAGCCGACGGAATGGCCGGTCATCCTGCCCGGCAAGAAGGGGCAGCCGATGAACGCCTACCGGCTCGACATCATCGACACATGGAACATGACGGTCACGCCGGTCGACGGCCTGTTCCGCATGCAGCGGCACGGCGACTATGATTTCCACGACCCCGCGCGGCCCACCGTGGCCCTGCCGGGCAAGCCGTGGATCGCGGTCCGCCTGACGAAGGCGTAAGGGCAAGGGAGCGCCGCGGTAACGGCGCTCCCTTCCTGCTTCCGGTAAAACCCGACGCGATTATCCCTGCTGCGTCCGCGACAGGCTGCGCGACACCTTGATCGCGCCGAAATCGATGATTTCCCCCATCAGGCGCGCGGCTTCCTCGGCCGCGCCTGCTTCTATGGCGTCAACGACACGCTCATGGCGCAGCACGGTTTCCTCATGCATGTCGTCTTCCTCCAGCGGCAGCATCAGGAAGGATGCGACCAGCGCGACTTCGGTCACGGTGGAAAAGGCGTTCAACAGGAAATTGCCCGACGCCGCGCCGATCGCCTGATGAAAGGCAAGGTCGGCTTCCGCGAATTTCTGGCGTGATCCAACGGCGTTGCGCATGCCGGCAACCGCCTCCCGCAACAGTGCGATGTCTTCGGGCGTGGCGCGATGTGCGGCCAGTTCGGCGGCGCGCGATTCCACCGCGACCCGTGCTTCGGCGATGCCACGGCGAAATTCGCTGTCCATGCCCAGGCTCACGCGCCAAGCCAGCACCTCTGCGTCGAAGAAATTCCAGTAATGCTGGTCGCGCACGCTGGTGCCGACCCTTGTCTTCGACACGATCATGCCCTTGGCGGTCAGGGTCTTGAACACTTCGCGCAACACCGTGCGGGAAATGCCGAACCGGTCGATAATTTCCTGTTCCGACGGCAATTTGCTGCCCGGCGGGTATGTGCCCGCCAATATTTCCGCCCCCAATACCTTCGCCACCTGATTATGGGTCGAAGTCGTCGGTTTCAGATAGGCTTCGAAGCCGGAAGTCTGCTGTTTTGCCAAAAGTTGTCCCTTATCCGATCGTATTCCCCCTCACGATCATTACCGCTGTTAGGCTATTCGTGCGTCCGAAACCAGATCGTACACATCAAACTTTCGGCTGATCATCATAATAGGATTGCATGGACATCTGGCCGATGCCCGGGTTCATGCGATTGGACGGGTCCAGATTGCGGTAAAATTCCGCCAGTGCCGGTTTGGCGGGGTACAGGTGCCCGACATTATGTTCGGCCGGATATTCCGCGCCCCGTTCGTTCAGAACGCGCAGCAACTGCGCATCGAACCGGTCGATGTCGGTTCCCTTGCGCACGACATAATCCTGATGGAATACGTGGCAGAAGAAATGGCCATAATATAGCTTGGCGATGGTCGCCGCCTCCATATCCGGGGGCAGAGTTTCGGTCCATATCTGCGCATTGCGGGGCAGGGCGATGTCCAGCGCCACGATGTCCTCCACCCTGTCGCGATGCACTTCGCGATAACGCACCGCCGCTCCGGCAACCGCGAAACGGTGCAGGAACGCCTTGTCGGCTTCGTCTGGCGAACATTCGAAATAGTCGCCGTCCCGGTCGGCAAAGGCGCGGCGCAGATAGGCGCGCATGGCCGCCAGATCCTCCGCCGCCATGCGCAGCATCAGATGATGTTCATACCGGTCGCGCCACAGCCGCATCCGTTCGGGCAGATGCTGCGGAAACAGCTGCGCCATCCGGTTCAGCCAGCGATCGACCAGCCCGCGCTTGCCAAGGCCGACGGTGTCCAGCCATCCTTCCACCCGTGCCTTGAAAGCGAACAGGGCGGGCAGCCTGTCGGTCCCCAGCATGCGGATGGCCAGGAATGTGTCCTTGCCATAGCGGGCGGCGATGTCGAACGCGGTGCGATGCACATATTCCGCCGCGATCGGCAGGCCCGCAAATTCGCGCAGCATATCGCGGCGCAACGTCGTCAGCAGATCGGCGTCATTGGTGCCGATATAGAAGACGCCGGTGCCTTCCTCCTTGGCAAAACTGTCAAGCCGGACGGCGAACAGCGCCAGTTTACCTGCGCTGCCCGATGCTTCGTGCAATTTGCGGGGGTCGGCATTGAACCGCGCCGGGGTATCGGCGTCGATGTCGCGCACATGGGCGGCATAGTCGGGGTCGGACGCATGGCGCTCCGGTTCATGCAGCACATCCGCGTCGGTAAAGGCGCCCCGGTCCAGCCGATCCAGCACATCTTCCGGATCGTCGCCCAACGCCACGCCCAGATGGTTGACCAATGCCAGCCGCCCGTTCCCGTCCAGCCGGGCATAAAGCGCCAGTTCGGTATAGGCCGGGCCGCGCCGCACCAGCGATCCGCCGCTATTGTTGCAGACGCCGCCCATCACGCTGGCGCCTAGGCAGGATGATCCGATCACGCTGTGCGGTTCGCGCCCCAATGGCCGCAACCGCCGCTCCAGCGCATGCAATGTCGCACCGGGCAGGCAGATGACCTGCCGCCCGCCGTCGATCAGGTGGATCGCCTTGATCCGCGTCGTGCTAATGATCACGACGGGCCGGTCATAGGTCTCGCCATGGGGCGTCGATCCGCCGGTCAGCCCGGTATTGGCCGCCTGCATGATGATGGCGGCCCCTGCATCGACACAGGCCGTCAGCGCGCGCCATTGTTCGACCAGCGTGCCGGGGCGCACCACCGCCGCCACCTGCCCCGATCCGAACCGATAGCCGGTGCGGAACCGCCGCGTCTGTCGATCATGCGTCAGGACGTGCGACGTGCCGACGATGGCCCGCAGGCTGGCCAGCAATGTCGCCGGTTCCTCCCCCTTCATCGCACCCCCTGAATACCCCCGCCGCCCTGCATCGGGACGGTCGTCCATCTTTCACGCTCTATCTTGACCCGTTTCATCTAGGTAATATCATATGATTAATCAAAGAAAAGAAAAGAGGGGACCATGAAAAACAATTATTTTGCTGCGCTGATGATCGCTTCGCTCTCCTTTAGCGCGGGTGTGAAGGCGGCTTCCGATCCATCCTACACCATGCCGCCCGGTGCGGTCCCCTATACGATAGACCATCCCGGCCGTGCCAACGGGCTGATCGACCTGCGTTTTCTGCTGGATGGGCCTGCGGGCAACCATGGCTTCGTGACGGTGAAGGACGGCCATTTCCGTTTTGCGGACGGTCGCCGTTTCAGATGCTGGGGCGTCAACATCACCGGCTGGGAAATGGGATCGGCGCTGCTGCCTCCGCATCGCGAAGCGGAAATCTATGCCGAATCCCTCGCCCGGCTCGGCGTCAATTGCGTGCGCCTTCATTTCCTGGACATGCGCACCGATCAGCGGGTGATCGATGGCGACGGCGTTCCCGTGGCGCGCGGCGGGCAGAAGCCGCCCATCACCCACACCCCGTCCGGGCTGATCGACGCGCGTTTCGACGACAGTCGCCATTTCGACCCCGATCAGGTCGACCGGCTCCATTATCTCTTCGCCCAGTTCAAGCAGCGCGGCATCTATATCGACTTCAACCTCAATGTCGGGCGGACATGGCGCGCGGGGGATGGCGTGCCCGATCATGACCTGATCGGTGTGGCAAAGGGCGTCACCTATTTCGGCCCTGAACTCATCGCGCGTCAAAAGGACTATGCGCGCATGCTGCTCGACATGCGCAACCCTTATACCGGCCTGCGTTATGCGGACGATCCGGCGGTCGCGATCGTGGAAATCGTCAATGAAAACTCGCTGCTGGAATTCTGGCAGCGGGGCTGGCTGCGCGGTGAGCGTGTGCCGGGCGGCGAAAATCTCCAGCTCGACCTGACGCCGCATTATGCAAGGTTGCTGACGGACCGCTATAATGCATGGCTGGCGCGCAATCGCAAAGCCACCGAACTGGCAGAGTTGCGAAGGCTGGCCGGGGTAGGGCCGGGCGCCTCCATCCCTTTCCTGCGTCGCGGCGATTTCCGCGATGCGCCAAAGTCGCGTTTCCGCGCCGAAATCGAATTTCTGACCAGCGTGGAGGTCGATTTCCAACAGGATATGGCCCGTTTCCTGCGCGATGAGGTCGGCGTCAAATCGATCATCATGCCGACCGCCGACCACACCTATTTCATCGCGGGCCAGCCGATGATGCGCTCATCCGCCAAATTCGATGTCATGGACAGCCATGTCTATTGGCAGCATCCGGCCATTTACGGCCATCGCGGCGATCCCATGGTAAACCGGCCGGACCTGTCCATTCCGGTCAAGCTCGCCCGCACCGCCATGTCGGGGAAGGCCTTCACCGTCAGTGAGGTGAACCATCCCTATCCATCGGACTATGGCGCGGAAATGATCCCGACGCTGGCCGCCTATGCCGCCCTTCAGGATTGGGACGGCATCTTCTTCTATACTTTCGAGGTCAAACTGCCGGGGCAATCGACGGCGGTCATCGGCGACCATTTCGACATCACGCAGGATCCGGTGAAGATCGCGCAGCTTCCGCTGGGCGCCATGCTCTTCCTGCGCGGTGACGTGTCCCCGGCAAAGACCGTCGTGACGCGCAGCTATTCGACCGATCAGATCGACGAATCCGCCCGCATGCCGCGCGTCGAACAACCCTATTTCACCCCCGGCTTTCCAAAGGCGCTGCCGCTGACCCATGGTTCGCGGGTTGCCTGCCTCGACTGCGCGCCCATCGCCGTGCCGCCGCTGCCGCCCGCCAACCCGATCCTGTCGGATACGGGCGAACTGCGCTGGCGGACCGATGCGTCGGGCGGCACGATCAGCATCGATGCGGCCCGCAGTCAGGCGCTGGTCGGCTTCGTGCGCGCGGCGAAGGTCGCGACCACGCATTTGTCCGCCGACATCGCCAATGACTTTGCGGCCATCAGCCTGTCGTCGCTCGACGGAAAGCCGGTGCGGACATCCGATCATCTGCTGCTCACCGCCACGGCAAAGGCGGGCAACAGCGGTCAGGTCTGGGACGATCGCCATGCGATGCTCGACGTCTGGGGCACGGCGCCGACATGGATCGAACCGGTCAAGGGCTGGCTGATGCTGCGCGATCTGGACGGGGCGCTGGCGGTGACGGCGACTCCGCTGGATGGCGCGGGCAAACCCATCGGCCCCGCGATCAAGGGGCGCATGATGGAGGATGGCTGGGAAATCCCGGTCGGCGACCCGGCCGCCACCTCCTATGTTGTACGAATATCACGCTGAATCGCCAGAAAATCCGCCTGCCGGGATTACTCCAACAAATGGCTTGAACGCATATAATATTATTATATAACTATACCCATATAAAGTCAGTCCAGGAGGGGAAATATGCGTATCGTTCACCATATTCTTGCAGGCGTTGCCGCATGCGGCGTCATCGGTTTCGTGCCGACCGCTGCCTATGCGCAGGATGCCGCCAATGGCGAAGTCGCCGACATCGTCGTCACCGGTATCCGCGCCAGCCTTCAGTCGGCGCAGAATATCAAGCGTAACTCCGACAAGATCGTCGATTCGATCGTGGCCGAAGACATCGGCAAGCTGCCCGACATCAACGTGGCCGAAGCGCTCCAGCGCGTGTCCGGCATCCAGGTCAGCCGTGACCGCGGCGAAGGCGGCGGCGTCGCCATTCGCGGCCTGTCTCAGGTGCTGACCACGATGAACGGCCGCGAAGTCTTCACCGCCGGTGGTGGCCGCTCCTTCAACCTTCAGGACGTGCCGTCCGAACTGCTGTCGGGCATCGACGTCTACAAGACCCCTTCGGCCGACCTGATCGAAGGCGGCATCGGCGGCGTCATCGACCTGCGCACCCGCAAGCCGCTCGACAAGAAAGGCTTCACCTTCAGCGCCAGCGCGCGGGGCCGCTATTCCGATCTTGCCGACGACGTAAAGCCGATGGCCTCCATGCTGGTCAGCAACAGCTGGGACACGGACGCCGGTGAATTCGGCATCCTCGTCAGCGCCGCCTATCAGGAACGCGCCTTCGCCACCGACATCATCAACGTCGGCGCGCCCAATGGCCGCAGCGACATCATCGCCGGCCGCACGCTCAGTGCGCCCAACGGTTCCTATCAGCCCGCGATCAAGGGCAATCGCCGTCGCATCGGTATCGACGGGATTGTCCAGTGGAAGCCGTCGCCCGAATGGGAAGTCTATGGCCAGGTCAGCTATCAGGACTTCAGTTCGATCCAGACGCAGTTCGGCCTCAACATCCCGACCAACGGCCGTGCCGCCGTACCGGGCAGCGCGACCCTGTTCGAAGGCACCAACGACATCCAGTCGGTGTCGTACAACAATGTCGCCTTCAGCACCTTTGGCGTGGCGCGCGACACTTATGACGAAAATTTCC
Organism: Sphingobium sp.; assembly: GCF_048594625.1. Classification (GTDB taxonomy): domain Bacteria; phylum Pseudomonadota; class Alphaproteobacteria; order Sphingomonadales; family Sphingomonadaceae; genus Sphingobium. The sequence goes on along the minus strand of NZ_JBMDWL010000142.1, from coordinate 4,552 downwards.
AATATTCGGGCGGCGTCACCTATGATTCCGACGGCGTTCGCCTGAATGTCGACGCCAGCTATTCGACGTCGAAGAATACGCTCTATTATTCCGAACTCGATCTGGCCGGGGTTGCCCCGCGCGCGGATCAGAATGTGACCGGCGCGGTGCCGACGATGCTGCTCAGCGGCATCGATCTCAACAATATTGCCAGCTACACCATCGGCGCGATGACCCGGAACGAAAATTACTTCAAGGGCGATATGTGGGCGATCAAGGCCGACTCCTCCTTTGACGTTGAAAGCCAGTTCCTGAAGTCGCTGAACTTCGGCGTCCGCTGGGCGAAGCGCGGCATGGACTTCACGCCCGTCCGCTTCTTCCAGACGCCCGGCACCGCCGCCGCGCGCCTGAACGCGGCTCCCTATGCGGACCTGTTCATGGCCAATCCGCTCAACAGCATGTTCAGCGGTTCGACCAACATCAATCAGGACTTTCTGGTTGCCGATCCTGACGCGCTGCGTTCGATGGACAATTTCAATGCCATCCGTCAGCAACTGGGCATCACGACGCCGGTTTCGGTCAGCCAGCCTGGCATCTACAGCATCAATGAAACCACCTTTGCGGGCTATGCCATGGCGAAATATGGCTTCGACCTGGGCAGCATACCGGTTGATGGCAATTTCGGCGTTCGCGTCATTCGCACCGGCCTCAACGTGACGGGCAATCGCCTCAACGCGGGGCAGACCGTGCCGACGCCGATCGACATGAGCAGCAACTATCTGAGCGTCCTGCCCAGCGCGAACATCCGTTTCAAGCTGAGCGACGAACTGCAACTGCGCCTGTCCGCGTCGCAGGTGCTGACCCGTCCGGGCTTCGGTCAGCTGGCGCCCACGCTCACGCTGGTCCCGGCGCAGAATACCGGGTCGTCGGGCAACCCGGATCTGCGCCCGCTCAAGGCGGACCAGCTCGACGCCAGCCTCGAATATTATTTCTCGCCAACGGGGTCGGTCTATCTGGCCGGTTTCTACCGCAATGTGCAGAATTTCATCCTGACCGGGACGGTCCTGCGCAATATCGATGGCATCGAATATAGCATTTCCGCGCCCACCAACAGCAATCAGGGCAAGATCAAGGGTGTCGAAGTCGGCGGCCAGACCTTCTTCGACTTCCTGCCGGGCCTGCTCAGCGGTTTTGGCGTACAGGCCAACTATACCTTCGTGGACAGCTCGACCGGCACCTCGATCGCTGGCCTCAGCACGCCGCTGACCGACTTGTCGAAGCACAGCTTCAACGTCAGCGCCATCTATGAAAAGGGGCCGCTGTCCGCGCGTCTCGCCTATAACTGGCGCGACAAGTTCCTGACGGGCCTGTTCACCAACAACATCGTCACCGGCCTGCCTGTCTATCGCAAGGCTTATGGCTGGCTGGACGCGTCGATCAACCTCGACGTGACGAAGAATGTCACCCTGTCGCTGGAAGGCAGCAACCTGACCCGCAGCAAGACGCACACCTATTATGGGCGCGAAACACTGGTCGGCAATCTGGAACAGGACGACATTCAGGTACTCGGCGGCGTCCGCGTCACCTTCTGAACCCTTCCTCCCCTTGTCCCCGCGGCTGCACACCGCGGGGACATTTTTCTTTTGAAAGGTCGGTCGATGCTACGCAAGGGATGGGTCGCCATGGTAATGCTGGCGCTGGCAAATGCGGCGCATGCCGCGCCCGTCCCATTGCCGCTGAAGGTCGCCGACAATCACCGCTATCTCGCCACGACCGACGACCGCCCCTTTTTCTGGCTGGGCGACACCGGCTGGCTGCTGCTGGGCCGCCTCGACCGCGACGAAACCGAACGCTATTTCGCAAAGCGCGCGCAGCAGGGCTTCACCGTCATTCAGGTGATGGTCCTCCACACCGCACAGCAGACCAACCGCTATGATGCGCCCGCGATCATCGACGGCAATCCCGCCCGGCCCCGCACGACGCCGGGCAAGGATGTTTCAAAGGCGGGCGAATATGATTATTGGGACCATCTCGACTGGGTGGTGGACCGCGCGGCCGCTCACGGCCTTTATGTCGCGCTGGTCCCGGTCTGGGGCACGGTGGTCGTGAACAGCAAATTGCCGCCCGCCGATGCCGCCGCCTATGGCCGGTTTCTGGGCGAACGCTATGGCGATCGGCCGAATATCATCTGGCTGAACGGTGGCGACACCCATGGCGAACAGAATGTCGCGACATGGCATGCGCTGGGCAACGCGATCAAGGCCGCCGCCCCGACCCAGCTGATGACTTTCCACCCGTTCGGCCGCACCGATTCCTCCTGGGATTATCACCGTGCGCCATGGCTGGATTTCAACATGTTCCAGTCCGGCCACCAAAGTTACGCGCAGGAGGAAAAGGACGCCCGCGCAGAGGATAACTGGCGCTACGTCACCGAAGATCTGGCCCGCACGCCGCTCAAACCCAGCATCGATGGCGAACCCAGTTACGAAAATATTCCGCACGGCCTGCATGACGCCAAAGCGCCGCGCTGGCAGGCGGCCGATGTGCGACGCTATGCCTGGTGGGCGGTGTTCGCCGGTGCCTTTGGCCATACATATGGCGACAATGACGTAATGCAGATGTTCGTGCCGGGTCGCGACAAGCCCGCCTACACCGCCAATCTGCGCTGGGACAAGGCGCTCGACGCGGCAGGCGCGACCCAGATGCACCATCTGCGCGACCTGATCCTGTCGCGTCCTTTCTTTGAACGCGTTCCCGATCAGAGCCTGATCGCGGGTCGCAACGGCGCGCGTTACGAACGCGTCATCGCCACCAGAGGCCGCGCCTATGCTATGGCCTACAGCTATACCGGTCGTCCCTTCCGCATCCACCTCGGCCGGATCGATGGGAAACAGGTCCGCGCCGCATGGTTCGATCCGCGCACCGGCGCGCAACGACCCATCGGTCGCTTTCCCAACAGCGGCGACCGCCTCTTCACCCCGCCGGGCAGGCCTCGCCCCGGCAATGACTGGGTTCTGCTCCTCGATGGAGAATAAGCGCAGTTAGGGCATTTTCGAAGCAGATGGCATCATCTGCTGGACTCGGATCATGCGCCAGCGACGCTGCGCCGTGCCCCTCCATCGAACCGGACGACCGGGGATTGCACGCCCCGGTCGTCCGCCTCTTCATTTCAGCGTGATGTCGCGGGTATAGACCAGCCGCACCGGCCCCAGCAGCCCGGAATCCAGCAGCGGCTCGCCCGCCTGATAGAATGTCCATGGCGTAAAGGTCACGCGCCCGCCTGCGGGTTTCGCCTCGCCCTTCCTGTACCAGTCGGGCAGGGCGGTAATCTTGCGCGCCATCACCGGCTTCATCTTGCCGTCCGGGCCGGGCTTTTCCCCGATCATCCAGTCGGCATTGTCGACGAAAGTCCCTTCTTCGGGCATCGCGGCGTCGCCGATCATCCGATTGGCCCACAGGTTGGTGACGGCCAGCGATACGGTGTTGGCGCCTGCATGGACGACATCGGTAATGTCGACGCGATAGGGTTCCTTCCACACCACGCCCAGATCCTTGCCATTGACCGTCACGCCCGACAGCACTTCCACCCGGCCAAGGTCCAGCCAGATGCGCAGCCCCTGCTTCAACGCGCTGGCAGGCACGTCGATTTGCCGTTCATAGGTGGCGGTGCCCGAAAAATGTCGCACGCCGGCATCGGCATGATGGCTGAGCGAATCCAGCCTGGGCAGGGTGATGGACGCAGGCGCGCCGCGTCCCGCCTGCAACGCCACCGTCCACGGCCCGTCGATGACCTGTGGCGTGGGCAATGTCGCCGTCACGCTCTGCCCGTTGCTGGTCGTATAGCGCCCGCTTTCCCACAGCCGCATCTGCACCGCGCCGTCGGCGTCGCGCATGATGTCTGCGGGGCTGGCGTTGACCTGGGGACGCGGCGGACCCGCAGCGGCGATCTTGGCGATGTCGGCAGCGCTCAACACTCGCGCATCGGTGCGCAGCGGCGTGAAATTGCCTTCGAAGAAATAGGTCGCGCCATTGGGCGCGGCGGGATCGGAGCCGCCCGCAAAAACCTTGCGCCCGCTCTTCATGCCCGTCTTCGCCAGCTTGCCGTTGATATAGAGGCTCGGCACCCCCTTGTCATAGACCAGCGCGAAATGGCTCCACCCCGCGATCGGCTGGTGCGATACCAGCACGGCGGGCACATCGTCCGGCGATCCGCGCTCGATCACGAAAGCGCCATTGCGTCCCACGGCCAGCCCCGCCACCGCGCTGCCGTCGCCATGCATGTCGCGGCCCGACCGGGCGTTGATCAGGTAATTTTTCCCTGTCTCGTTGATGCGCCCCTTCACGCTTTCCTGCGGCATCAGGCGCAGGTCAAGGTCGGGCTTGGCCCATAGCGACAGGGTGAAACTGTCGGAAGGTGCGGCGACGTTGGGGGTGTCTAGCGTCACATCGGCAAAGCGCTTCCCGTCCTTCGCCACCCAGCTGACCGGCTTTGCCGCGCCTGCCGCTTCGCGGAAGCTGACGAAGGTCGATCCGGCGGGCGACAGGTCGAATGCGACCCGCGTGCCCTTGTCGC
>NZ_JBMDWL010000141.1:0-23869 GCF_048594625.1 Sphingobium sp. | reverse complement strand
CTCCTCCGGTCAAGCGGAGCGTCACCATCGCGGGGCATCAGACCGCGATCAGCCTTGAACCGATATTCTGGGATGCGCTGCGCCGGGCCGCGGCGCAGGACAATGTGCCGATCAATGCCCTGATCGCGCGCATCGATGTCGCGCGCCTGTCCGCCGACCCGATGCCCAACCTGACCAGCGCCGTCAGATGCTGGTTGTTCGAACGATATTCGGCAGCTGAATAAGAATTATTCGCATTAGCGTTGACAGTAAGAACGATTCGCAATAGCTGCGCTCCCCAGTCATGAAGGGGAAATCATCATATGTCCAAATCAGGCAGTATTCCGTCCTTTCTCGCCCTGGGATGTGTCGGTGCGATGGCGTTCGCGACCTCCGCAACAGCGCAGGATAACCGGCAGGGCACGCGCCTTGGCGGCATGACCGTGACCGACACGGCCATCGACGAATCGGAAGTGAAGGTGGAACGGGCGGAATCGCCGAAATATACCCGCCCGCTGCTTGATACCCCCCAGACCATCACCGTTATCGGTAAGGCAACGATCCAGCAGCAAAATCTGCTGACCCTGCGTGATGTCCTGTCGACGGTGCCCGGCATCACCTTCGGCGCTGGCGAAGGTGGCTTTGGCTATGGCGATCGCATCATCCTGCGCGGTCAGGATGCGAAGAACGACGTCACCATCGACGGCGTACGGTCCGGCGCGTTCCTGAACCGCAACGAAGTCTATAATATCGAACAGGTCGAAGTCAGCAATGGCGCCAATTCGGTCATGAACGGCGGCGGTTCGGTGGCTGGGACGATCAATCTGGTCACCAAGCGCCCGCTGGCCGACGATCAGACCGTGCTGAGCGCGGGCATCGGCACCGATAATTATTATCGTGCCACCGCCGACATCAACCAGCGCGTCAGCGACCTGATCGCCATCCGCCTGAACGCCGTCTATCATGAAAATGACGTGCCCGGCCGCGATGTGGAAGATTACAAGCGCTGGGGCTTTGCGCCCGCCGTCACGATCGGCATCGACAGCCCGACCAGCCTGACCATTCAGGGCGAATATCTGGATGACAAGGCGATGCCGCAATATGGCCTGCGCTATTACGCCAATAATGGCGGTTTCCTAAAGGATTTCGACCGTTCGGGCTATTATGGCTTCGCCAATCTGGACCAGCAGAACAGCAAGACCAAGTCGCTTCAGGCGATTTTCAGCCATGCGTTCAGCGATGCGGTCAAGATCCGCAACCTGACCCGTTACGAACGGATCGAACAGAATACGGTGACCAGCCAGCCCAACGGCACCTTCTGCCTGGCGTCGACCGGTCTTCAGCCGATGGACATCAACGGCGTATCGGCGGCTTGCCCGGCGACCGTCCCGGCCGGTTTCTACCTGCCCACCGGCGGCCGCGGCGTGCAGCGGTTCATCAACAACGACACCGCCTATAACCAGATCGACCTGTCCGCCGATTTTTCGACCGGCGGCATCCAACACACGCTGGTTCTGGGCGCGTCGGCGATGTGGGAAAAATATCAGCAGACGCAGGGCAACCTGCCGCGCAACCCCGATGGCACCACCCCGGCCTTCCCGCTGGTGTCGATTTCCAATCCGGGTGAAATCGTGCAGGGACCGGCGGGTGCCGGGTTTGTCTATGGCAGCAATGTCTACACCGGTCCGGTCAATTTCATTCTGGGCAGCCGCAACCTTGGCGAGCGTGAAACCTATGCCGCCTATCTGTTCGACACGCTGAAATTTTCCGACTTCTTCGAAATCAACGGCGGCCTGCGCTACGAAAAGTCGAAGGGTTTCAACCGCACGATCAGCTATTCGACCAGCGGTGCGACCATCGGCCAGCCCACCACCACGACCGGCCCGTTCCGCAACGACGACAACCTCTTCTCCTATCGCGTCGGCGCCGTGTTCAAGCCGACCGCCAACACCAGCCTCTATGTGGCCTACGGCAATTCGAAACTGCCTTCGCAGACGTCCGTCGATGGCAGCTGCGCTGCGGCCAATTGCAACGTAAAGCCGGAAACGACGAAGAATTACGAAATCGGCGCCAAGGCGGATCTGTTCGATGCCAGGTTGCTGCTGACTCTGGCGGCGTTCCGCAACGACCGCGACAGCATCCGCGTCAATTCCAACGATCCGACGCTGCCGGATCAGCGTCTTGACGGTTTCCAGCGGGTGGAAGGCATTTCCTTCGGCGCGTCGGGTAACATCACGAGCAACTGGACCGTGTCCGCCAACTATATGTACCTTAAGAGCGACATCAAACAGGGCGTGTCCGACTTCTGCTTCGACAATCCGGGCGCGGTCAATTGCGGCAACAGCCCGGCCTTCCCGGACCCGACCCGTGGCTATGCGCTCACCAACACGCCGAAACATTCGGGCAGCCTGTTCACGACCTATCGCTTCAACTTCGGTCTGGAGCTGGGCTATGGCATTACCTATCAGGGTCGCTTCCTGCTGAACCAGCCCACGCTGGCCCAGCTGACGGCGGGCAATTATGTCGCCTATCATGTGCCCAGCTACACCATTCACCGCTTCATGGCCTCCTATCCAATTACGGAAAATCTGAAGGCGCAGGTGAATGTGCAGAACTTCACGAACGAGAAATATGTGACCACGGTACGCAACAACGTCAACGGCAGCTGGGCGCAGCCCGCACCGACCCGTTCGGCAGTGTTCAGCCTGAACTACGCCTTCTGATGCTTCATGGTCGGGGCGCCTGAATAGAGGTCGTCCCGACCATCCTTATCGATAACCCCGGCATGTCATAATCGTGGCGGGCTAATTGAAGCCGGCCGGGCGGGCGGCGATCACGCCTGATTTGCGGATCAGACTCCCCGCATCCTCGTCTGTCCGCATCATTGCTGCATGTTGCTCCGTAAACATCGCAATTGATTCGCATTAGGCTTCGCGCTATCGGCGAATCGTACCGGATCATGGAAAGGGAGGCACTGTCATGCTGCAAGCGGCCAGCCGCCAGCCGACGGAAGACTATGACTTCACGCCTGACCGGGAAACATCGGCCGTTGCATGGCCGGGTCCGGTTCACGCCGCACCGCCCGCCGCCAGCCGCTATGGCGCGCGTTCCCGCCCCAACCTGCCTGCGATCATCGGTATCGTGATGGTTCATGCGCTGCTGATCGGCGCGCTCATCCAGGTGCGCCATCATGTGAAAAAGGCGGAAGTCGCCAAGCTGACCGTGGTCAACCTGTCGCCCCCAACGCCGCCGCCTGCCGCCGAAGCGCCGCCACCCCCGCCGACCAGACCCGAAATCGTGGCCCCGCCGCCGATCGTGCAGACACCGGTGCCGCCCGTCCAGACGGTTCAGACCACGCCCGATCCCGCCCCCGTGCCGACCCCCATGCCGGTCGCCGTCGCGGTGCCCGGTCCCCCGGCGCCGCCAGCCCCACCCGCGCCGCCCAGCATCGTGCAGGCGGGCGACCTTGGCACCCAGATGGTTTCGGGCAAACCGCCGCGCTACCCCATCGAAAGCCGCCGCAAGCATGAACAGGGCACGGTGGTTCTGACCATCACGCTGGGCACCGATGGCGGCGTCGAAAATATCGTCGTCAGCCAGAGCAGCGGTTCATCGCGGCTCGACAATGCGGCGCGCGATGCCGTGAAGGGCTGGCGCTGGAAACCGACCATCCGTGGCGGACAGCCGGTGCGGGTCACGGGCGTCGTCGAAATTCCTTTCATATTGCGGACGCAAGCCGCCTGACGGACAGCCTTCTTCCATGTTGATTGCCATACCCGACCTGATCGAAGCCGATGGTCTCGCCGCGATCCGTGCCATCATCGATCCCGCCGACTGGGTGGACGGCAATGTAACGTCCGGTCATCAGTCCGCGCTGGCAAAGCGCAACCTGCAACTGCCGGAAGATAGCGACGCGGCGAAGCGGGCAGGGCAGATGGTGCTCGATGCGCTGGGCCGATCGCCCCTGTTCATCGCGGCGGCGTTGCCGCTCAAAATCTTTCCGCCACTTTTCAACAGCTATGCGGGCGGGCAGAATTTCGGCGTGCATGTCGACAATGCCGTGCGCATTCAGGCCGGAACCGGTTTCCGCGTGCGGTCGGACCTGTCCATCACCGTGTTTCTGGAAGAACCGGACGCCTATGATGGCGGGGAACTGACCATCGAAACCAATTTCGGCGTGCAGCAGGTAAAACTGCCTGCGGGCCATGCGGTGCTCTATCCCTCTTCCTCGCTCCACCGGGTGGAGCCGGTGACGCGTGGACGGCGGGTGGCCAGCTTCTTCTGGCTCCAGTCGATGATCCGCGACGATGGCGCGCGACAGATGCTGTTCGATCTCGACCGTAGCGTTCAGGGCGTGGCCGCAGCCATGGGGGCGAGCCATGATGAGGTGATCCGCCTGACCGGCGTCTATCACAACCTGCTGCGCCGCTGGGCCGACGCCTGATTGCAGGGGCGCCCGCCATCATCATGGCGGGCCGGGATGAAAAGCCGTCAGGCCCATCATCCCGGTCCGCGTCCGCAAAACCCGGTCAGGCCGTCAGCGCCCGCTCCGATGCCGTCGGGATCGGCACGTCGGGCAGCGCCTTGTCCACCGTTACCGGATCATCGCCCTTCATCAGGGCGATCGCCTCCGCCCGCGTTTCCACCGCAGGGGGCGATCCGCGCAGCGGCATGCCCGCCGTTTCGCGTACCGTCAGCATGGTGACGATGCCGATCAGCCCGGCACCCATCAGATAATAGGCCGGGACCAGCGGATCGCCGGTCTTCTGCACCAGCCATGCGGTGATCAGCGGCGTCGTGCCCCCGAACAGCGACACCGACAGGTTGAACGCGATCGACAGGCCGCTGTACCGCACCGGGGTATAGAATAAGGCGGGCAGGGTGGACGGCATGGAACTGGTGAAGCACACCAGCACGATCCCCAGCACCATCAGCCCCAGAAAGATCAGCGCGTCGTTCCCCGTGCCGATCATCAGCATGCAGGGCACGGACAACAGCACCAGCGCCACGCAGGCCCCGATGATCATCGGTCGCCGCCCCAGCCGGTCGCTGAACAGCCCGCCCGCGATATTGAGCGGCATCATCACCAGCATGACGATGATGATCAGCAACAGCCCCTTGGTTTCGGCATAACCCATGGTCACGCTCAGATAATTGGGCATGTAGGTCAGCAGCATATAGTCGGTGACGTTGAACACCAACACCAGCCCGACGCATTTGAGCAACTGGCGCCAGTGCATGCTGAATAACGTGCCAAGGCTGGGCCGTTCGCTTTCGCGCGCATCGACCTGTTCGCTATAGGCCTGAAAGGCAGGCGTTTCTTCCAGCTTCAACCGCATATAGAGGCCGAGCAGGCCCAGCGGCCCGGCCACCAGAAACGGAATGCGCCATCCCCATTCGATCATCTGCGCATCGGTCAGGCTCATCTGCAACGCCGTCACCGTGCCCGCGCCCGCAATATATCCGCCCAGCGTGCCGAATTCCAGCCAGCTGCCCATCAGGCCGCGTTTGCGATCGGTCGAATATTCCGCGATGAAGGTCGCCGCCCCGCCATATTCGCCGCCGGTGGAAAATCCCTGCACCAGTCGCGCCAGCAGCAACAGCAGCGGCGCCCACAGGCCGATCTTCGCATAGGATGGGATCAGGCCGATGGCGAATGTGCCCGCGGCCATCAGGATCATCGTCATCGCCAATATCTTGTGCCGGCCATAACGGTCGCCCAGCGGCCCGAAGACAAGGCCGCCCAGCGGACGCACCAGAAAGGCGACGGTGAATGTGGCAAAGGTCGCGATCAGCTGGACCGCCGGGTCGCTGGACGGGAAAAAGACATGGCCCAGCGTCACGGCGATATAGCCATAGACCCCGAAATCGAACCATTCCATGGCGTTGCCCAGCGCGGCGGCGCCGACGGCCCGGTTCAGCAGCGACCGGTCGACCAGCGTGACGTCGTCGACCCGCATGTCACGACGGCGTTTGAACCAGCCGAAATGGGCATGGCGCGCGGACTGCGCGTGCAATGATGACATATTATTCTCCCGGCCCGTCCCAGCGGGCACGAAAGGCGCGCCATCATGCATCGGAAAGGCGATTTTGGGCGCAAAGCGGCCCTGAAAATGGTGCGACGCCGCAATGGCATCCAGCGAGGAGCGCTGCACATAGGGATATTATCCATGAAAAGGTGCAACAAAGGGACGGGCCGTGGCCTCATAGGGGCAGGCTGCGCCGCCCTGTCCTACCGCAATGCGATGCGATAGGCTCCGGCATACCCGTGGCACTTTGACGGAAGCGGGGATCGCGGCGGGGGATGCAGGACATGAAATGTCCCGCCACGGTAACGATATGTCCAATCAAGCGGGAAATGTGCGAAGTTAAGGCCATCGTCAGGCCGTCCTGGAACCGCCATCGCCATCGCAACAGGCGGACGATAAAAGCGGAAGGGGCGGCGATGCCCCGCACCGCCGCCCGTTCATCGGGTCAATGTTTGCCCGGCTTGCTCGATGTGCCCGGCGCGGCCGGGTTGATCAGCGTCGCGCCGTTGGGAAGGCCCGTGCCGCCCATGTCGAGCTTGCGCGCCTGCGCCTTCGCGACATTTTGCGGGTCGTCCCGTTCCTTGATCGCGGCCTGCGTTTCGGGGTCCAGATCCTCGTCATCGACCTTGTTGCCGCCGCGGGTCCAGGCCAGGACGATCGACATGCGCCGGTTGCGCGGGTCATAGGCGTCGTCCTTGACGAAGGGTTCGCGGTCGGCGACGCCTTCGATCCGGGCAAAGCGATCGTTGCCGATGCCGCTGTCCGCCAATGCCTTGCGCGTGGCTTCGGCCCGACCCGACGACAGCATCCAGTTGTTCATGTTCCGACCCGATGCATAGGGCAGGCCATCGGTATGGCCGCGCACGATCAGCGGGTTGGGCATGGTCTGCAACACGCTCGACACTTCGCCGATCAGCGCACGGGCCTGTGGCAGCAGGCGTTCTGTGCCCATGGCGAACATCGCGAAATCGGCTTCGTCGATCAGGTCGATGCGCAACCCTTCGCGGGTTTCGGTGAAGCGCACATTCTTGCGCAGCTTGCCCAGCCCCTTACGCATCATGCGTTCTTCCAGCGATTTCTTGATCGCCTCGAACTTCTGCCGGTCCTGCGCGCGGGTGGCCTTGCCGCCCTGATCCTTGGTGCCGCTGGCGTCGCGCGGGATGGTGATGGCCAGATTGCCCTGACCGCCGGTGGTCGGGTAATTTTCCTTCGCCATCAGGCTGTCGCCGCCGAACATGCCGTTCGACCCGGCCGAATTTTCCTTTGTCTGGACCAGCGTCGGCGTGAAATAGTCGGCCAGCCCCTTGCGCTGCTTTTCCGTGGTCGCGCCCAGCAGCCACATCAGCAGGAAGAACGCCATCATCGCCGTCACGAAGTCGGCATAGGCCACTTTCCACGCACCGCCATGATGGCCGCCATGGCCATCGACGATGATCTTCTTGACGATGATCGGACGGGGTTCCGGCTCGTTCGCGCCGCGCTTCTTTTCCGCCATGGCTTATTTGCCCCGCATGCCGTCGAACACCTCGGCAAAGCCGGGCTGGTTGGCATGGGTCAGGCCCGAACGGGCCGCTTCGATGACCAGCGGCTGCGGATGGCCGTGCAGCGACGCGATGATGATCTGCTTGACCACCTGATAGATGGCGCCGTCCGCCTCGATCACCGACCGGCAACGATTGGCGAAGGGGTTGACCATGCCATAGGCGAGCAGAATGCCAAGGAAGGTGCCGACCAGCGCCGAACCGATCATCGCGCCCAATATCGCGGGCGGCTGGTCGATCGATCCCATGGTCTTCACCACGCCCAGAACCGCCGCGACGATGCCCAGCGCGGGCAGCGCGTCGGCCAGCCCCTGCAGGTTGTCGGCGGGCTTGATCGCTTCGTGATGATGGGTCTTGAGTGCATTGTCCATGACATCCTCGACCGCATGAGGGTCAAGCGTGCCGGACGAAATGACGACCAGGCGCAGCGTGTCGCTGATCAGGTGAACCAGTGCCTTGTCCTTCATCAGCTTGGGATATTCCGTGAAGATGGTGGAACTGGCGGGATCTTCGATATGCGGTTCCAGCGCGACCGGCCCTTCGACGCGCAGCGTCTTCATCAGCTTGCTGACGAGGAAGATGCAGTCGAGAAAATCCTGCTTCTTGTAGGTCGCGCCCTTGAACACCTTGCCCAGGCCGCCGCCCAGCGCCTTCAGGTCCGCGCCGCTATTGCCGATGACGAGAGCGCCGACGGCCGCGCCGCCGATGATCAGCATTTCGTGGGGCAATGCGTGCAGCACCGGACCAAGGTCGCCCCCGGTGAAGGCGAAACCGCCGAACACCATGACGAGCAAAATGACAAGGCCGATGGCTGCGAACATGATTATCCCCGATTGAAACGCCCCGTAGGCGGTAACCCGACGGCATCCTTCGCGATGCCGGTCTTTAAGGTTAATACGGACTGGTTAGCGTCCGGTTTAGGACGGCGGATTTTTTTACCCCGCCGTCCGCGCCTGTTTTCAACCGATTATTTGATAAGGTCGAACAGGGTCTGCTGATTGATCCGGGCAAAGGTCGTCTGTGCCGCTTCCAGTTGCAGCAGTTGCGCCTTCACGGTGACGATCACTTCCTGAAGATCGGCGGATTCCAGGTCGGCGCGGCGATCGGACAGGTCCAGGCCAATGTCGGTCAGCCGGTCGCCGATGACTTCCAGCCGGTCGCTGCGCACGCCCTGTCGCGCCTGTTCGACGGTGATGTGGGTCTGGGCCGCCTTCACCCCGTCCAGCGACGCGGCGATGGCGGTGTCGTCGCCACTCTGGATGGCGGCGATGCTCTGGTTCATGATCTGGTCGATGGTCATGGCCGTGCCGTTGACCATGATGCCGCCCGACACATCCTGTTTCGTGCCCACGACGTCCAGATTGAGGCCGCGGCTGACCGGCACCAGCACGCTCTGTCCGTCGTCGAACACGGAAACGCCCTGATAATCCTTCTGGTCCAGCAGTTCGCCGATCGTTTTCTGGATGGTGTTCATTTCCTCCAGAATGGCGGCACGGTTGGCGTCGCTCATCGATCCGTTGCGGGCCGACGTCACCAGTTCCTGCGTGCGGGTCAGCAGATTGTCGATTTCTTTCAGATTGGCTTCGGCATTGCCCGAACGGGTCGTACCATAGCTGATATTGGCCTGCCACGCGGCCTGCTGCGACTGGGCGCGGCCGATTTCGGACACCTGCACCCATGCCAGCGAATCGTCGGACGGCTTGGTCAGGGTGATGCCGGTCGAAATGGCGGTCGTGCCCTTGACCAGTTCCTGCGACAATGCCTGCTGCCGGCGCATTTCGGCGAGCATGATCTTGTTGGTGATGCCTACCATGTCCCGTCCTAGCCCGTCAGATGATGTTCATGATCGAATCGATCGTTTCCTTGGCGACCTGAATGATTTTGGCGGACGCCGAATAGGCCTGCTGGATACGCAGCAGGTCGGCGGCTTCCATGTCCAGATCGACGCCGCTCACCGCTTCGCGCGCGGCGACAGACTGGTCGTTGCGGCTATAGGCGGTTTCATATTCCGCCTTGGTCGACGACAACAGATTGGCCTGGCTGGCGATCAGCGTGGTCCAGCTCTGTTCGACGCTGCCGGTGCCGCGCAACATGGTGGTGACGTTCAGCAGATTGCCGTTCAGCTTGCCGTCCTGCGACTGCGTGGCCAGATCTTCCGGCTTGGTGATCAACGCGGTCACGGTCGCCGCACTGCCGCCATAGGATAGCAGCGGCGCGCCGGGATCGCCCGCGTCGGTCCGGCCTTCATTATGCCATTCGTTCATCTTGGTGACGAACTGTTCGGCCAGCGTGTCCAGGCTTTCGCGCCGTTCGGCCACCGTCCCGGCCGCCGAAAACAGCCCGCCCAGCTTGCCGCTGGCAGGCGCGCTCAGCGCCGTGCCGTCCGCCATGGAAAGCGCCAGCGTGCCGTCGGCATTGGCGGTCATCGCCAGACTGGCGGCGCTGTCGCCGCTGACCAGCGTCTGGCCGCCGAAGCTGACCTGCGCGCTGTCATGCGCGCCGAAGCTGATCGACACGTTCATATTTTCGGACAGGGTCTGCAATGCCGCGTCCCGGCTGTCGAGCAGCTGGGCATAAGCCGACGTACCCGGCTGGGCGCGCAGCAGGCTGTTGTTGATTTCGGCCAGCGATTTCAGCGACTGGTTGATCGTGGTGACGGACGCCTGACCCTCGGTCGCGATACCGGCGGACACATTTTTCAGGTCCGCATCGGTCTGCGCGAAGGATTCGGCGACCCGCTTGATGCTGTCCAGCGTCGTGACGCGCAGCGACGTGTCGGTTGGGCTGGCGGCCAGCTTTTCCATATTCTGGAACATGCCGGTCATCAACTGGCCGACGCCGGTGCCGGTGTCGTTCATCGCGGTTTCCGCATCCTGCAACCAGCGCAGCCGCGCGGTCGCGCTGCCCAGCGCCATGCTGCTGTTGCGGACTGCCGCGTCCAGATAGGGGTCGGCCGCGCGGTTGACGCCCGCGACCTGCGTACCGCCAAAATTCGCGCGGTCGAGATAGACCGCCATGGTCGCGGTCGACGATCCGGCTTCCATCGTGCGCACCGACCGGCGCGAATAGCCGTCGGTCCCGGCGTTGGCGATATTTTCGGCGATGGCCGCCATGGCGGTGCGATACGCCTTGGTGCCCGATGCGCCGATGATGAACAGATCGCTCATGCGCCGGTCCCCTTGTCCATCGTGGCTTCAGTGCCCGTGCCCGTGCCAGTCGTGCCGGTGGCAGGCGTATCGCCGATCCGGTCGCCAAATTGTTTCAGCAGCAGTTCGGCGATGCCCATCGCGCCCTTGCTGGCCATCGCGTCGGCGGTGCGCGCGTCGGCCATGTCGCGAAACTGCTCGGTCGCGCTCGAATCGCCGATGCCTTCCGCCAGGCTGGCCGATCGCATGGCGCCGATCATCTGACGCATGAACACCGCTTCGAACTGCTGCGCAACCTTCGTCAGCGCAGCTTTCTGCGAAGCGGCGGCGCCCGTTGCGGCGGGGGAGGTCGACGTCGTAATCTTCATCACAGCACCACCAGTTCGGCTTTCATCGCGCCCGCCTGTTTCAGGGCTTCCAAAATCGCGACCATATCCGCCGGGGATGCCCCGATCGCATTGACCGCCTTGACTATATCGGCCAGCGACGCCCCACCTTTAAAATTAACCATAGGTTTTTTCTGTTCGTCGATGCTGATGTTGCTCGACTGCTCCAGCGCGGTCTGGCCCTGACTGAAGGGGGCGGGCTGTACGATGCGGGGCGATTCATTGACGCTGACGGTCAATTTGCCATGCGCGACGGCGGCCGGATGGATCTTGACCGCGCCGTTGATGACGACGGTGCCGGTGCGGGCGTTGACGATCACCTTTGCCGGGGCATCGGCGGGCGAAACCTCGATATTTTCGATCATGCCCATCATCATCATGCGCTGTTCGGCGCCCGGTGCGGCGTCGATGGCGATCGACACGGCGTCGGTGGCGCGGGCACGGCTGTCGCCAAAGGCGCGGTTGATGCCGTCGGCGACACGCAGCGCGGTCGTCAGATCCGCTTCGGCAAGGTTGAAGGTCAGCGTGGGCGCGGTATCGAAACCGGTCGCGACCGCACGTTCCACCGTCGCGCCGCCCGGAATGCGTCCGGCCGACGGCACGTTGACCGACACCTGGCTGCCGTCCGCGCCGGACACGCCGAGGCCGCCGACGGCCAGATTGCCCTGCGACATGGCATAGATTTCATTGTCGGCACCGCGCAGCGGCGTCATGATCAGCGTGCCGCCGCGCAGCGACTTCGCCTTGCCGAGGGCGGACACGGTGACGTCCAGCCGCTGGCCGGGCTTGGCAAAGGCGGGCAGATCGGCCGTCACCAGCACGGCGGCGGCGTTCTTCAGCGCGGGATTGATGTTCGACGGCAGCGTCAGGCCAAACCGCGACACCACGCCCTTCATGCCTTCGGTCGCATATTGGATGCTGTCGTCGCCGGTCCCGGCCAGACCCACGACGATGCCGTAACCGGTCAGCTGGTTGGGGCGCACGCCCTGAAACGTGCCCAGATCCTTGACCCGTTCGGCATGGGCCGGAACGGCGGCAAGGCCCGACATCAGGGCAAGGACCGGTGCCAACAGGCGGAACAGGCGGGTGAGGGAAGGGCGCATGGCGGTCACGGTTTCCATCAGAAGGGGCTGATCGCGGAGAAGAAGCGCTGCAACCAGCCCTGACGGCTGG
Source organism: Sphingobium sp. (assembly GCF_048594625.1). GTDB lineage: Bacteria > Pseudomonadota > Alphaproteobacteria > Sphingomonadales > Sphingomonadaceae > Sphingobium. The sequence continues at coordinate 11,615 of NZ_JBMDWL010000141.1, read as the reverse complement.
CATTTGCGATTTCGCCCTTGCCCTTGTAGATAATCTTGGCGTCGGCGACGCGGGTCGATGCGATGCGGTTGTCGGGCGCGATGTCGGCCTGACGCACCAGACCGCTGATCTGGATGAATTCGTCGCCGCGATTGAGCGTCAGCGCCTTTTCGCCCTTCACCAGCATCGTGCCGTTGGGATAGACGGCCGCGATCGTCACGGTGATTTCACCCGACAGCGCGTTGGACTGGCTGGCGGCGCCCTTGCCGGTGAAGGTGTTCTGGCCGCCCGAAGCGATATCGCTGGGCGAAATCAGTTTCGACAATATGCCCGACGTCGGCGGGGTCAGCCCGATCGATCCGTTGCGGGCGGTGTCGGCGCTGGTGCTCTTGCTCGCCTGCGTCCGTTCGACCAGCACGATGGTGATGATGTCGCCCACGGTGGTGGCGCGCGCGCCGCTGGTCAGCGGGGTATAGCCCACCGACGACTGGAATATCGATCCGTTCGCGCTCGGCGCAGCGGGCTGCGCGATCGTCGGGGTATAATATTCGCGTTCGATGTCGCGCTTCTTCTGCTTGGCGGCGTCGGCGGGGGAAACCGCGACGGCCAGCGTCGACAGAGCAGCGAGCGTGGCGAGGGTGAAACGCATCGTCCAGCCTTAGATATTCTGGTTGATATACTGGAGCATTTCGTCGGTCGCCTTGATCATCTTGGAATTGACCTCGTAACCACGCTGGGTTTCGATCATGTCGACCAGTTCTTCGACGATGTTGACGTTGGACGTTTCCAGAAAGCCCGACCGCATGAGGCCACGGCCTTCCAGCCCGGCGACGCCGACCTGCGGCACGCCGCTGGCGGCGCTTTCGGTCAGCAGGTTGCCGCCCACGGACGTCAGGCCCGCCGGGTTCATGAAGGTGGCGATTTCGATCTGGCCAAGGTTGCTCGGTTCGCTTTCGCCCTGCAGCGTCGCGGTGACCGTGCCGTCATTGCCGATGGAAACGGCGGTCGCGCCCTGCGGCACGGTGATCTGTGGGATCAGCGGCATGCCGTCGCTGGTGACGACGGTGCCTTCGGCGGTGACGGTGAAATTGCCCGCGCGGGTATAGGCGATGGACCCGTCGGGCTGCTGGACCTGAAAATAGCCAGCGCCCTCGATCGCGATGTCCAGCACGTTGCCGGTCTGGTTCAGCGTACCCTGCGTGTTGATCTTGCTGGTGCCCTGCAACGCGACGCCCGAACCCAGATTGAGGCCGTTGGCGAATTTATTCTCGCTGTCCGAATTGGCGCCTGCCTGAATGATCTGCTGATAGGCCAGCGTCTCGAAATCGGCGCGGTCCTTCTTGAAGCCGGTCGTGTTGACGTTCGCCAGGTTGTTGGCGATCACGCGCATCTTCGTGTTCTGCGCGTCGAGGCCGGTGCGGGCGACATGAAGGGCGGCGTTGCTCATCGTACAATCTCCGTGCGGTTCCCCAGGGGGATGCTCATGCGCTCATCACAGCAAGATGCGTGCCAGAATTAAGCATTTTCAAGTTGACCTTTTACGGTCGACGGCTCGGAAAATGCGGCATCAAAGACCAACCCATTTGCCTCAGCTGTCGAGGCGCATCAGCGAAGCGCCGCCATCGTCCAGCTGTTTGGCGGTATCGATCATCTTGACCTGCGTTTCCCAGGCGCGGCTGGCTTCGATCATCTGGATCAGCGCCTGCGTCGCGTTGACGTTGGACCCTTCCAGCGATCCGGCGGTCACGCTGCCCAGCGGGTCGGCGGGCAATGTGCCGCCATTGACTTCGCGGAACAGGCCGTCCGTACCCTTGGCGATGCTCGATCCGGCGGCATTGACCAGTTTCAGCCTGTCGACCTGCGCGGGATTGGCGGGGTCGCCGCCCTGCGGCACGCCCCAGATGCTGCCATCCTTGGCGATGGACACGCTGTCCATCTGCGGCAGGATGATCGGGCCGCCTTCGCCCATGACGGCCATGCCGTCGCCGGTCGTCAGCAGGCCGCTGTCGGTGATGCGCAGGTCACCGCGGCGCGTATAGGCTTCCTCGCCATCCGCGCCCTGAACGGCGAGCAGAGCATCGCCATTCAGGGCCACGTCCAGCGGATTGCCGGTTTCGGTCATCGCGCCTTGCGCCATGTCGGCGGCAATGACCTGTTCCGATGCCTGGGCACGGGTGTCGAAGGTATCGCCCTTGATCCAGCGCGTTTCGGCATTGGCGATTTCGGCGCGAAAGCCGACAGTGTTGACGTTCGCGAGGTTGTTCGCGACCGCCGCCTGCCGCGCCATGGCGCCGCGCATTGCCGTAAGTGCCGTGTTGACGAGCCGATCCATGGGCCGAACCTTCTATAACGTGCCGGATGAAATGATCAGGTGCGCATGTTGACGACGGTGGTCGTCAGCGTGTTCGCGGCCTCGATCGCCTTGCTGTTCGCCTGGAAATTGCGCTGCGCCGCGATCAGCGCGACCAGTTCGTCGGTGATGTCGACGTTCGACCGTTCCAGCATGCCCGAATTGACCGACCCGAACAGGCCCGCATTGGCGGTGCCCAGCGTCGGCGCACCGCTGGCGACAGTGGCGGTCCAGTGCGCATCGCCTTCCTGACGCAGGCCTTCCTGGCTGTTGAACGATGCCATGGCGACCTGACCCAGGCGCACGGTGCTGCCATCGGCATAGACCGCCGAAACCAGACCTTCCTTCGACACGCCCACGCTGGTCAGCTGCGCACCGGCGGGGTCGTTGTTCAGCGTGGTCGGGATTTGCAGGTCGATCAGATTGGCGGTCGTGGCGCCGTTGACCGGGGTCGTGGGCACGCCGGTGTTGGGATCGACCGCGAACACCTGAATGCGCGAACCGGTGGTGTCCACGGCGAAACGGTCTTCATCGACCGAAAAGGCGCCGTTGCGGGTATAGCTGATGGTGCCGTCTTCGCCCTTCACGGTGAAATAGCCTTCACCCGCGATGGCCAGGTCCAGCGTCTTGGCGGTGCCTTCCAGCGTGCCCTGCGTGAACTGCTGCGACACGCCCTGCACGCGTACGCCTTGCCCTGCGACCTGATTGGTGGTCTGCATCGGCGCGGCGGCGAAGATGTCGCCAAATTCGGTCCGGCTCTTCTTGAAACCGGTGCTGCTGACGTTGGCGACGTTGTTCGAAATGGTCGACAGGTCGGTCTGGGCGGCCTTCAGGCCGGACAGCGAGATGTAGAAGGACATGGCGTTGCTCCTTGGGTGAAAATGGGATGGGGGGAGTGGGTGGGGGGTGAAATTACATCAGGCTGATCGCGTCGGACGGGCTGTAGCTGCCCAGCGCGGTGATCAGTTTGGACGACGAACCGTCAGCGGGTGACTGAACGGCGGCGATGGTGGCCCATGTCGCGACGCGGCTGGGCGTCACATTCCTGACCTTTACCTGCAGGGCGTCGGTGGTGACGGTCTTGCCGTCCGCATCCTTGCCATCCCAGTAAAAGGTCATGTCGCCCGCGGGCTGAGAACCCATATCGATGGATTTCACGACATTGCCTGCCGCGTCGACCAGTTCGACAATGCCGCCTTCGCTGGCGGCGGGCATGGTGATCTGACCGGCGTAGGTGCCGGCGGCATCGGGCACCGCGATGTTGCTCTGGACCAGCATCGATTTGCCGATCCAGCTGGCGGCGTCGCCCAACCGGGTGCCGGTCAGCTCGCTTGCCAGATTCTTCAGCGACTGGTTCATTTCGGCGATGCCGGTGGACTGGGTGATCGTCGCCATCTGCGCGACCATCTGTGCGTTATCGACCGGTTCGAACGGGTCCTGATACTGCATCTGCGCGGTCAGCAGCGTTAGAAAGCTCGACTGGTCCAGAGTGCCGCTGCCCGTGCCGATATTGGCATGGGGATTATAGACCGGCAGGCCCGCGCTGTCGGTGACGGTGGAGGTCGTCGTCATTTCCCGATCCTTATGGTTTCCATCATCAGGGACTTGGCGGTGTTCAAGACCTGGACGTTATTCTGGTACATGCGTGCCGTTTCGATCATGTCGATCAGTTCGGCATTGCCGTCGACGGCGGCTTCCCACACATCGCCATTGGCATCGGCCAGCGGGTGGTTGGGGTCGTGCCGCTTGGTCGGTTCGGCATTGGTGGTCACGACATTCTTGACCTTCACGGTCGATACGCCGGGCGTTTCGGTCACGCTTTCGAACACCGGCTTGATCGCGCGATAGGCTTCCGCGGCGCTACCGGTGACGTTCCCGGCGTTCGCCATGTTGGATGCGGTGGCATTCAGGCGCACCAGCTGCGCGCTCATGGCGCGGCCGGCGATGTCGAACACATTCATGGGCGGATTATTGCTCATGCTCATTCACCCTTCAGCGCGCGGTTGATGGTGTTGATGCGCCCTTCCAGAAAGGACAGGGTCGTGCGGTATTTGACCGCATTTTCGGCGAACAGCGTCTGTTCGGTGCTTAGTTCGACGGTGTTGCCATCCAGGCTGGGCTGCAACGGGGTGCGATACCCCATGCTGTCGTCCACGGCCTGCGACACGTCGGTGGCGCTGCTGCCCGACCGCGCCGTGGCTTCCTTCAGCGCGGCTTCGAAATCGATGTCGCGCGCCTTGTAGCCCGGCGTGGAGGCATTGGCGATGTTGGACGCGAGCAGGGACAGGCGCTGCGAACGAAGCGCCAGCGCCTTTCCATGTATCCCGAACAGATTGTCTTCCACCGTCATGGCAAAATTCGCTCTAAAAGTTTTCCTCCACCCGTCGTTCTGACACCTGATGGCGTCTCCTTCGGGTGATCCAGCCGGAAGATCAGCAAGAGCCGTGCCAATTTGCGTGGGTGACGCAGGGCAGGGACGCAAATCTTCGGGAAACGGGCCGCTTCAGGGGTGGGGCGGCAAGGGCGGCAAATTTTTGCCGGTTGGCGGCAGGGCGTTGCCGCGCCGGGATGAAATGCCGATGAAGTGACGGGGACTGGACGGTCATGATCGCGATTATCAGCCATTTGTTCGATCCACTGACGCTGGCGGCCATGCTGGCGGGCATCGCGGTTGTGGCGCTGTTCCAGAACGGCGTCGGGGCGATGGGGCGCGCCATGGCGGCGCTGCGTCCGCTGTTCACCGCCGATCCGGCACGAGACCGCGATGCCGCCCGCGCGGCGATGCTGAAAATCGATCAGGTGGCGCAATTGCGCGGCCTGTCCTGCACCGATCGGGTGAAGACCGCCGATCCGTTCCTGACCGATGCCGCGCGCAAGCTCGCCAACAGCGACCGGGCCGACGGTTTCGAACTATGGGCCGCGCAGTCGATCGCCGACCGCGCCCAGCGCCATGGCGCCGTGCACCGCGCATGGCTGTCCATCGCCGACGCCGCACCGGCGCTTGGCATGGCGGGTACGATCATCGGCCTTGTCGGCATGTTCGCGGCGATGGATGATCCTGCAAAGCTGGGTCCGTCGATGGCGCTGGCCCTGCTCACCACCTTTTACGGCGTCGTGATCGCCAATATCGTCGCCGCGCCCGTCGCCGCGCGCCTTACCGACCTGTCCGAACGCGAACTGGCCTGGCAACGCGAAGCCGCCGACCGGATGCTGGCCATCGCGCGGCGCGAAAATGCGCCGCTGCGCCGCGCCGCGATCCGCGAGGTCGCATGACCGGCACATCGCCTCCTGCTTCTGCCGCTGCCGCCCGGCGCAATCGCTGGGCGGTCAGCTTTGCTGATCTCCTCCTGCTGTTGCTTGCCTTCTTCGTGCTGTTGCAGGCCAGCGGCACGCGCCGCGACACGATGCTGTCGCAGGTCAGCCAGCAATTTGGCGGTCGCGCGATGCAGCGGGGCGTGGAACTGCGTGCGGCGGACCTGTTCCAGCCGGGCGAGGCGCTGATGACGCCGGCGGGACGCATGCGCCTGTCCGCCGTGGCGAAACGCTTCACCGGGGCCGGCGCCGCGTCCGTCGGGCGTCTGGAAATCCGCAGCGAAGGATCGGACCGGGGACGCCAGCGTTTCGACGACTGGGATCTCGCCGCCGCCCGTCTGGGCGCCGTTGCGCGCGCGCTGCGCATGGACGGAATCGCGCAGGATCGCCTGCTGATCCGCGGTCTCGATCAGAGGGACGGCCGGGTCGGACAGGGGCAGGTCATCACCATCGCGCCGGGGCGTTAACGATAATTGGCACGAAAATTGCTGAAATCCTGACGAATGTTCTTCCGTCAGGAGACTATGCCGTGTTCCGATTTTCGCCCCTCCTTGTCGCCGCTGTCGCCGTGATCGGTGCGCAGCCCGCGCAGGCCCAGCAGAAATTCGAGAATCTCGACCGCATCGATTCGCTGGTGGCGATGACCGTGGGCGCCAATCTGGGCGAGCCGGGCGGTCCCGCCGCACCGGTCGACCGGCGCCTGCGTCTGGCGGCCTGCCCGACCACGCCCAGCGTCGAAGGGCCGATTTTCGGCGCGGCCATGGTGAAATGCGAATCGCTTGGCTGGCGCATCCGCGTGCCGCTGGTCGCGGGCGGCGCTGCCGCCGCATCCGGCCCGGTGCCGCGCAACGCGTCGGCCTATGGCGCGAACCGTTTCAGCCGCCCTGCGCCCGCCGTCGCCAAAGAAGCCGTCGTGCGCAAGGGCGATCCCGTTCAGCTGATGGCCGGAAACGCGGTTTTCAGCGTGTCTCGCATGATGGTGGCCGACGAAGACGGTGCCATGGGCGAAACCATCCGCGTCCGCGAAGACAAGCGCAGCGCCCCTATTTTTGCGCAGGTTGTGGAAATGGGGGTTGTGCGCGTTCCGGGATTTAATGATTTTTGAACTTGTCCGTTATAGTCAGTAGGGACGAGTGAAGGATTATCCAATGATCAAGTCAGTGGGCCAGAATATCAGCGCCGCCATCGAGGCTTCCCGCCTGCGGGAAGGGGGCAAGACGCGCGCGGCGGCCACCACCGGATCGACCATAACGTCGGCGTCCGCTGCGTCGAGCAGCCCGGCCGCGCGCATGGCCGCCGAAGGTGCGCCGATCGACATGGATCGTATCGCCGCCATCAAATCGGCCATCGCTTCGGGCAATTACCCGGTCAACCCATCCGCCATCGCCGAACGCATGATCGCGCTCGACCTGTCGGCGGCCTGATAGGACATACAGGACATGCCGCTCGGTCTCGCTGCACTGGATGAATTGTTCAATGCGTTCGAAGAACTGCGCGACGTTCTCGACGGCAATGACGCGGCCGCCATCGAAGCGGCCAGTCATCGTATCGCCATGGCCGCTGCGTCCGTCCGCGCAATCGGTGCCTGGCGATCCGACCCGGCGGTGAAGGACCGGCTGAAGGATGTGATGCCGCTGATCGACAGCGCGCGCATCCGGGTGAAGCTGCTCGCCGATCATGCGCAGCAGCGCCTCTCGATCCTGGCCGCGCACGGTGCGCAGGCCGCGCCGCTGACCTACGGCCGGTAAATCCGGCTTCCCCAAAAATATTTCGGTTTTCGACTAAAGCGGCGCCAATCGGCGCCGTTTTTGATTGTATGGCGTGAAATCCTTACCCCCGTTAACCAAATCTTGGCACAAACATTGCTCTAATGCCCTTGCTAGCTAGTGAGGGTTTCAAGAGTCGATGTCCGCTTTCGCAGACATATCAGCCACCGGAAGTTCGACCGGCAACCGCGTGACCAACGCGATTGCGATGGCGAGCCGCCGTACCGGCGTGGACTTTTCCTATCTGCTGGGTCAGGCGAAGATCGAATCCAGCCTGAACCCCACGGCCCGCGCGTCGACATCGTCCGCGACTGGCCTCTATCAGTTCATCGACCAGAGCTGGCTCGCCGTCATCGACAAACATGGCAGCGAATATGGCCTTGGCTGGGCGTCCGACGCGATCCAGCAGAGTGGCGGCCGCTATTATGTCGCCGATCCGGACCTGCGTCAGCAGATACTCGACCTGCGCAAGCATCCCGAAACCGCGTCGGTCATGGCGGCGGAACATGCCGCCGACAACAAGGCCTATCTGGAATCGAAGCTGGGCCGCGAGGCCGAGCCGGTCGATCTCTACCTCGCCCATTTTCTGGGCGTGGGTGGCGCTGCGAAATTCCTGTCGGTTCATGATCGCGCGCCGGCCGCGGACGCCGCATCGCTGTTCCCGTCGGCCGCGCGCGCCAACCGCTCGATCTTCTACGACCGGTCCGGCAATGCGCGCAGCTTCGCCGAAATCCGCGATCGCTTCGCATCCAAGCTGCAAAAGGGCGCCGACAGCCTTGGCGGCGACATCCAATATGCCTCCGCTTCGCTGCCGCAAGGCGCAAAGACGGTGCAGCCCGCCGATTATGTGCGGATCGAAACCCAGCGCCTCGCCGAGCAGCCTGACATCATGGTCAAGCCGCAACCGCAGACGGCGCGTCTCGCCTATCTCATGCTTGCCACCCTCGGAAGGTAACCGGCCGCAATGTCCCCTGCCCAAGTCAAAGCGAAGATCTGGATGAGCGCTGCAAAGGGCGCCGTGCTGCCGTTCGCGACGCTGATGGTCGTGCTGTTCATGATGGTGCCGGTCCCGGCGGTGATGCTGGACATCGGTTTCATCACCAACATCATGATTTCGCTGGCCGTGCTGATGGTGGCGCTGAACGCTGCCAAGCCGCTCGATTTTTCCAGCTTTCCGACCGTGCTTCTGTTCGCCACGCTGCTGCGTCTTGCGCTCAACGTCGCGTCCACCCGCGTCGTGCTGGTGTCGGGGCATGAAGGATCGGACGCGGCGGGGCAGGTGATCGAGGCTTTCGGCCACTTCCTGATCGGCGGCGACTATGTCGTCGGCATCTTCGTCTTCGCCATTTTGATGATCATCAACCTGGTCGTCATCACCAAGGGCGCGGGCCGCGTGTCCGAAGTGTCGGCCCGCTTCACGCTGGACGCCCTGCCGGGCAAGCAGATGGCGATCGACGCCGACTTGAACGCCGGTCTGATGACGCCCGAAGAAGCCAAGCTGCGCCGCGCCGAAGTCGCGACGGAAGCCGACTTTTACGGTTCGATGGACGGTGCCAGCAAGTTCGTGAAGGGTGACGCTGTCGCGGGCATCCTCATTCTGGTCATCAACATCGTCGGCGGCATCATCCTGGGCGTGGTCAGCCACAAGCTGGCGATCGGCGAAGCCGCGCAGACCTATATCATCCTTGCCATCGGCGACGCGCTGGTGGCGCAGATTCCCGCGCTGCTCCTGTCGATCGCCGCCGCGTCCATCGTGACCCGCGTGAAAAGCGAGCAGGATCTGTCGGGGCAGGTCGCCAATCAGTTCGGTTCGGGCAAGGCATGGGTGCCGGTCGCCGCGATTCTGGGCTTCCTTGGCATTCTGCCGGGCATGCCGCACATCATCATCCTGACCGCGGCGGCCATCGCCGGTGGCATCGCATGGCAGTTGCGCAAGTCGGGACAGAAAAAAGCCGCCGAACCCGCGCCGGTCGAACCCGCGCCCAATCCCGCCATCATCGAATGGGATGATGTGTCGGACGGCGCGATCCTGGGCCTCGAAATCGGCTATGGCCTCATCTCTCTGGTGGACGAACGCAAGGGCGCGCCGCTCATGGCCCGCATTACCGGCATCCGTCGCCAGTTGTCGAAGGAACTGGGCTTCGTCGTGCCGATGGTTCGCGTGAAGGACAATCTGGCGCTGGAACCCAACCAGTATCGCATCACCATTGCCGGCGTCGTGGTCGGCGAAGATGAAATCTGGCCCGACGATCTGCTGGCGTTGGACAGCGGCGCGCTGGAAGGCACGGTGACGGGGCGCCCTGCGAAAGACCCGACCTTCGGCCTCGACGCCGTCTGGATCACGCAGGCGCGCCGCAGCGAAGCGGTGGTCGCGGGCTATACCGTGGTCGATCCGCCGACGGTCGTCGCCACCCACCTCAATCAGCTGATCGCCATGAACGCGTCGGAAATGTTCGGCCTCGACGAAGCGCGCAAGCTGCTCGACAATCTCAAGGATGCGGCGCCCCAGCTGGTCGATGGCCTGACGCCCGGCACGCTCAGCCTGACGCAGATCAGCGCGCTGTGCCGTGCGCTGCTGGCCGAAGGCATCGCGCTCAAGGATTTCCGTCGCATCTGCGAAGCGATGGTCGACGCCGCGCGCCCCGACATGAGCCACGAACAGCTGGTCGAAGCGGTGCGTCAGCGGATCGGCGCGCTCATCATTCAGGGGCTGGTCCCGGTCAAGATGCCGTTGCCGGTCATCACCCTCGACGGCGATCTGGAAGGATTGCTGGCGCAGGCGATGCGCGTCGCGGGCGATGCCAAGCATCCGATCGAACCCGCACTCGCCAACCGCATCGTCGAAGCGGTGGTCAACGCCGCCCGTCCGCTGATGGCGCAGGCGCGGCCCTTTGCCATCGTCACATCGCCGGTGGCGCGTCGCGCGCTGTCGCGTCTGTTCAAACCGCACATGCCCGAAACGCCGGTGCTGTCCTTCCTCGAAATCCCCGATGGCAAGGGCGTGGAAGTGGTCGCCGTCGTCGGCAACGAACCGCGTCCCACGCCCCGCCACGATCCGCTGCCGCGTCAGGACCAGATGCGCGAACGGGTCGCCTGAAAGGAGGGTTGAGCCATGTATATGAACAAGATTTCGGCTGGCGCCCATACCTATGCCAAGCCGGGCGAAAACAGCCCGGAACGGCTGGCGCGCCAATATATGCCGCTGGTGCGGAAAATCGCCTGGCATGTCCATGGCCGCGTATCGACCGCGATCGAGGTGGAGGATCTGCTTCAGATCGGCATGGTCGCGCTGGTGGAGGCCGCCAATAGTTTCGAGGATCGCGGCCTTGGCTTCGCATCCTATGCGCAGTTGCGCGTGCGCGGCGCGATGATCGACCATCTGCGGCGGCAGGCAACTTTGTGCCGGTCGGCAATGGCTAAGCGGAAAGAACTTGCCGGGGTGCGCAACCGCCTCGAACAGAAGCTGGGCCGCCTGCCGACCGAAGCGGAAATGTCCGCCGACATGGGGCTGGACCCGGCCGCCTATCGCGAAATCGCGGACGGCGTGGAAATGGTCCAACATACCAGCATGGATGAAGTCTATTCCGACCAGTCCATGTGGTTCGCCGATGTGGAGGACCGCGCCGACGACATTATGGAGAAGGAATCGCTGAAAAAGGCGCTGGCCGCCTGCATCAGCGAACTGCCCCAGCGTGAAGCGATGGTGCTGCAACTCTATTTCGTCGAGGAAATGAACCTGGAGGAAATCGGCCATACGCTGGACATCGGCGCCGCGCGCGTATGTCAGATCAAGAAGGCCGCGCTGGACAAGCTGCGCGAAAAGCTGCGCGACTGGGACGATTGAAGCATCGTGCGCAACCACGATGCGATGACAAACGACCAGAGCGCGGTCCTGCGTCAGATTGAATGCAGCTTGTTCCAAGTCATCCGGAACAGATGATGGTGCGCAGGATGCGGCGAGCGGAATCCATTTGGCGCATGATCCGATTGGAGGCCAATCGCATCATGGCCTCGCTCTCTGTCCTATAGCCATATGTTCATGCGATGATCGGCCCGCCCGGTCCCATCGCATCGTCCGGCCTGCCGATGGCGCTCGACATATAATGTCCGCCGCCTGACATATCATGTCCGAATAAGCGGGAAATGTGCGAAGTTAAGCGCAGGTCGATCCAACAGCGCACAGCCCGCACCGGCCCGCACCGCGTCCC
>NZ_JBMDWL010000140.1:0-2183 GCF_048594625.1 Sphingobium sp. | reverse complement strand
CCGGTCGATTATCTCAGCCCCCAATGGCTGGGGCTGATGACCCATATGATGGGCAAGGCGGGCGATCTGGGGTTGCAGGTGGGGATGCACAATGCGCCGGGCTGGTCGTCCAGCGGGGGGCCGTGGATCGCGCCCGATCAGGCGATGCAGCAGATCGTGTGGAACGAAACCACCTTTACGGGCGGCCGACGGGTGCGGATGGCGCTGCCCCGGCCCTATACGAAGCTGGACTATTATAAGGATGCGGCGATCGTCGCCTTCCCCGCTTCGGACGGGGATGAAGGACATTATCGCGACGCCATCGCGTCCATGCGAACAGGTGGCGCGGTGGATGCAGCGACACTGACCGACCGCGACCTGCACAGCAGCGTTGACGTGTCGCCCGATGCGCCGCTGGTCGTGGAGATGAAGGCGCCGTTCAGTGCGCAGGCGGTGACGCTCTATGCCGAAAAGGAAGTGCCGGGCTTTTCCGCCAGCCTTGAATCGTCCGATGACGGGCAACGCTGGTCGCCGGTGGGCAAGGTGACGGTGGCGGTCGAGCGGGGTATCGAGGCGCCGGGGTCGATCAACTTCCCCGCCGTCACCGCCCGATATTTCCGGGTGACGCCTTCGACCAGAGTGAAGCTGGCTGAGGCTTTGCTCTATGCCACGCCGCGCATCGAGGATTGGGACGTGAAGGGCGAACATGGGTTCCGCATGGGCGCGGTGACCAAGGGGCCGGGCGAGGCCCCATTCCCCAACGCCATCGATCCGGGCAAGGTCATCGACCTGTCGGGCAAGGTCGACCCGCAGGGACGGATCGACTGGGTAGCGCCCAAGGGCCGCTGGACGATATTGCGGATGGGGCATACGCCGACGGGCAAGCTGAACGTTGCGGCGTCCGATGCCGGGCGCGGGCTGGAGGTCGACAAGCTGAACGTCGCGGCGGTCGACCATCAGTTCGACAGCAGCGTCGGGCGGGTGGTGAAAGCCGCAGGGCCATTGGCGGGCAAGGCCTTCGCCAATCTGGAAATCGACAGTTATGAGGCGGGGTTGCAGAACTGGACGCCCACGATGCTGGCCGATTTTCGCAAGCGCAACGGATATGATCTGTTGCCATATCTGCCGACGCTGACCGGGCGGATCGTGGGCGATGCGGGGAAATCCGACAAAGTGCTGTTCGATTTTCGCCGGACGCTGGCCGACTTGATGGCCGACAATTATTATGGGCGGATGCAGGACCATGCGCACAAGGCGGGCCTGAATTTCTATACCGAAGGCTATGGGCCGGGACCGTTCGACGCGTTGCAGGTGAGCGGCCGGGCGCAGGTGCCGATGACGGAATTCTGGAGCCGGACGCCATGGACCGACAATCGTTCGGTCAAGATGGTGTCGTCCGCCGCCCATGTGTACGGCAAGAGCGTGGTCGCGGCCGAAGCCTTTACCGGCGAATCCCAGACCAGCCGGTGGATGGACTATCCCTATTCCATGAAGACGCTGGGCGATCAGATGTTCGCGCAGGGATTCAACCAGATATTCTTCCACCGTTACGCGCATCAGCCCAATGTGCAGGCCACGCCGGGCATGGTGATGGGGCCATGGGGCATCAATCTGGACCGCACGAACACATGGTTCGGGCAGGCGAAGCCGTGGATGGATTATCTGGCGCGCAACCAGTATATGCTGCGGCAGGGCCATGGGGTCGCGGACATATTGTTCTTCGTGGGCGAAGACAGTCCCAACCAGTCGGAAAATGTGCGGCCCGACGTATCGGCCGATGCCAATCCGAAGATCGGCCAATATTTCGATCCACTGATCCCGGCAGGCCATGCCTATGATCTGGTGAATGCCGAAGTGCTGCTGACCCGTGCCAGCGTCGCGGATGGCAAGGTCGTGCTGCCCGATGGAGCCAGCTATGCCATGCTGGCTTTCCCTAGGGGGATGACCGGGCTGACGGGCGCATTGCTGGGCAAGCTGCGGTCGCTGGTCGAACAGGGGATGGTGCTGCTGGCGCCGCGCCCTACCCGGTCGCTGGCCATGGCGGGATCGCAGGCGCAGTTCGATGCCGATGTTGCGGCCCTGTGGGGCGATGCGGGCGAGACGGGGCCGCGTAATGTGGGCAAGGGACGCGTCTTTGCCGATGGCACCATTGCCGATGTGCTGGCGGCGACGCAGACCGCGCCGGACGTCCGCTGCCATACGGC
>NZ_JBMDWL010000014.1:0-16199 GCF_048594625.1 Sphingobium sp. | reverse complement strand
GGTGGGCGGTGGTTTTGTGTTGGGCGCTGTCTTTATGTTCTGAACAAATACGTGGGGGGGGCGGGGGCTTTTGCCCCCCCGGGCCCCCCTTTTTCCACATAATCTTTTATTTTCCGCATTCTGCGAACCGTCAGCTGTTCCAGCCGACTTCAGAATGCTCTGGAGGAGAGCGCCGCATGGCCACCCGTCCCCTTGTCGCCCTTGCGGCGCTGTTGATGAGCGCCAGCGCGCCAATTGCCGCGCTTGCCGCGCCCGCTTCGTCCCCCACGCCCATGGCGAAGATCGCCGATCCCATTCCTGCCCGCACGCAGGGCGTCGGCCCGTTCGCCCGCACGGTTCTGCGCGGCGTTTACATGATCGACGGCACCGGCGCACCGGCGCAGGGTCCGGTCGACATCGTCCTGTCGGGTGATCGCATCGCGGAAATCAAATCCATCGGTGCGCCCGGCGCTATCAATGAGGCGCTCCGCCCGCCCAAGGGCGATCATGATATCGACCTCAGCGGCGCCTATGTCATGCCCGGCTTCGTGGACGCCCATGTTCATCTTCATTCGTTGAGCGACGCGCAGAAAGTGCCGTCGGACTATATCCTCAAGCTCTGGATGGCGCATGGCATCACGTCGGTCCGCGATCTGGGCAGCGGCCATCCCATCGAATGGCTGGCGGACATCAAGGCGCGCAGCGCCCGCAACGAAATCGTCGCGCCGCGCATCGACATCTACCCGATGTTTCATCAGATCCGCGGGGCCGTGAACGATGCTGCCACCGCCCGCGCCGTCATTCAGGAAGCGAAAAGGCGCGGCGCGGACGGCATCAAGTTCATCGGCGGCGCGCCGGAGGATGTGCTCTACGCCGCCATCGACGAAACGAAGAAGCTGGGCCTGCACAGCACCATGCACCATGCCCAGCAACTGGTCGCCTATGCCAATGTGCTGGGCACGTCGGGCGCGGGGCTGGAAAGCATGGAACATTGGTATGGTCTGCCCGAAGCCATGTTCACGGATAAGCGCATCCAGTCCTTCCCCACCGACTTCATCAATAATGACGAACAGATGCGCTTTGGCGAAGCGGGGCGCCTGTGGGCCCAGGCCGCCGATCCGGGATCGGACCAGTGGAACAAGGTGATGGACACGCTGCTGGAACGCGGCTTCGTGCTGGACCCGACCTTTACCGCTTACCTCACCAGCCGCGACTTCATGCGGATGAGCCGGGCGCAATGGCATGCCGATTATACCATGCCCGCGCTGTGGGACTATTATCGCCCCAGCCGCACCAACCATGGCGCCTACTGGTTCGACTGGACCACGGAACATGAAATGGCGTGGAAGGACAATTATCGCCGCTGGATGCGGTTCGTGAACGATTACAAGAACCGCGGCGGCCGCGTCACCGTGGGCAGCGATAGCGGCTATATCTACAACCTCTATGGCTTTGGCTATATTCAGGAAATGGAGCTGCTGCGCGAGGCCGGGTTCAGCCCGCTGGAGGTCATCCACGCCGCCACGCAGGAAGGCGCGCGGCTGCTGGGTCATGAGGATCAGATCGGCACGATCCGCGTCGGGCGTAAGGCGGATCTGGTGGTGATCAGGGGCAACCCGCTGGCCAATACGAAGCTGCTTTTCGGCACCGGCTCCATCAAACTGAACGATGCCACAGGCAAGGTGGAACGGGTCGGCGGCGTCGACTACACGATCAAGGACGGCATCATCTATGACGCAAAGGCGCTGCGTGCCGAAGTGCGCGACATGGTCGCCCGGCAAAAGGCCGAACGGGGTATGCAGCCCGGCATCATGACTATCGAGAATGCGGAAGCCTCTACGCTACCATGAGGCTTCCGCAGCGGCAGGGGTGAAGCGGCCTTTCAGGCGTCGGCACAGCCCCGGTCGATCCGGCACCCGTAACTGTCGCCCGACCCCTGTCGGCGACAGTTACGGGTGCCTTTTTATGAGTGTTCGGTGTTCCCGCGCAGGCGGGAAACCAGTTCCGCCCTTGCCCGCCTGTCCTACATCTGCCCGTTGCAATACCATCTTCTGATCAACGGCACGGTTCAGCGGAAGGACATAAAATTTCCTACTCTTGTTACGCAATTTCAGAATAAGCGGGAAATGTGTGAAGTTAAGGGTCGGTCATTCCCCCGTCCGACCGCTGTCGAAGCCCCATCCTTCCCTGTTTCCGGGACATAAAAAGGGACCGGCAGATCGCTCCTCCGGTCCCCCGTTCCAGATAAGGACGTTGCCCTTATCCCGGTATGCCGTCCTCGCTCGCAGCCCGGCCCGTAGTGCGCAGCAGACTGCGACCCCGGCTATAGGCGAAATAGAGCGCCAGACCGGCCAGGTTCCAAAGCCCGAACCGCACCAGCGTCTGGTTCGGCAGGCTGACCAGCAGATAGATGCAGCCAACGATCGCCAGTGTCCCCACCAGATAGGGTTGCGGGCAACGGAAGACGCGCTGCAGTTCCGGGGCCTTGCGGCGCAGCGCCATCATGCACCCTGCAACCGCGATGAAGGCGATCAGCGTGCCTGCATTGGCGAGTTCGGCGATCTCGTCCAGGCGGAAGAAGCCAGCGACCGCCGCAACGAACACGCCGGTGATGGCGGTGATACGCGCGGGCGATCCGGTCTTTTGCGACACCTTGCTCAGCGATTGGGGCAACAGGCCGTCGCGCGCCATGACGAAGAAGATGCGGCTCTGGCCATACATCATCACAAGGATGACCGACGGCAGCGCGACCAGCGCAGCGCCCGCAACCAGCCATGCGGCCAGCGGATGGTCCAGCGTGCGCAGCACCAGTGCCAGCGGCTCCGACGAACCGGCGAGCGCGCGGAAGTCGAGCGCGCCGATCGCCGCGACGGCGACCGCCATATAGATGAGCGTGCAGACCGCCATCGACCCGATGATGCCGATGGTGAGGTCGCGGCCCGGATTGCGCGCTTCTTCCGCCGAAGTCGCCACCGCGTCGAACCCGTAGAAGGCGAAGAACACGATGGCGGCGGCGGCCATCACGCCGCGCGTCATACCGCCTTCGACATGGCTGGCAAAGCCATAGGGCATGAAGGGCTGAAGATTATCCGCCTGAAAGGCGGGCAAGGCCAGCGCAACGAACGCGCTGAGCGCGGTCAGTTTGATGATCACCAGCACGATATTGAGCGTCGCGCTTTCGCGCGTGCCCGCGATCAGCATGCCTGCGATGCCGAGCGCCACCAGCACGGCGGGTAGATTGACGATGCCACCGCCATGCGGCCCGGCGAGCAGCATGGGCGGCAATGTAATCCCCGCCTGCTGTATCCAGCCGACCAGATAGCCCGACCAGCCGACCGCGACGGTGCTGCACGCCAGTGAATATTCCAGGATCAGGCTCCACCCCACGACCCAGGCCAGCGTTTCACCCAGGACCGAATAGGTATAGGTATAGGCGCTGCCCGCCGTCGGGATCAGCGTCGCCAGTTCGGCATAGGCCAGTGCCGCACAGGCGCAGACCGCGCCTGCAATGGCAAAGGCCAGAATGACCGCAGGCCCGGCGCGATCCGCGCCCACGCCGGTCAGCGTATAGATGCCGGTGCCCACGATGGCCCCCACGCCCAGCGCAATCAGATGCGGCCAGGACAAAGTCTTGCGCAATTGCTGATGCTGCGCGTGATGGCTGGCCCCGATCGGCTTGATCGGTCCCCAAAATCCAGTGCTCAACCGAAATTTCCTTCCCTTTATTCTTCTGGACGTTCCGGTTGTACGGGATCGGTTCAGTCGTCGGCGTCGAGCTGAACCATGAGATCGTCCATGGTTTTACGGATATGTGCGACCGTCAGTTCGCGGATGAGTTTGCCGTCGCGGGCCAGCCAGGCGTCCAGCATCTCGCGATGCTCATCATTCGCCCGGTCGTCGCGACCCAGCGGCTCCAGATGCTTACGGACATAGCGTTCCGACAGGATATGGAGCCGTTCGAGAATATTGACCGACAGGGGCTGCGCGCTGGGGCGCAGCAGTGCCATGTGGAAGGCGCGGTTGAAGGCGCCCACGCCCTCGCCATGCTTGTCCGTCACCTGATAGAGGGTGTCGAGCGTCTTGACCGCGATGTCATGGTCCGCCGCCTCTGCCCGTTCGGCGGCCAGCGCCATCACGTCCGGCTCCAGCTTCAGGCGCAGTTCGTAAACTTCATGCGCCTCCACACTGTTGAGGCTGCGAACGAAGAAGCCACGATTGGCCTGCGATTTCAGCAACCCTTCCTGTTCCAGTCGCGCCAATGCCTCCCGCAACGGGATTTTGCTGATCCCCAGTTCGGCGGCCAGCGCATCCTGCCGGATGGGACCATCGGCGGGTACACGACCGGACAAGATGCGTTCGCGGACGAGATCGACCAGCTGGTCGGACAGATTTCGGATGATGAGGCTCATGACACAATCATAACGCACAGCGGAAGGCGGAATACAACTTCGTATATGATGGACGATCCCGCCGAACCGCTGGGTTTATGCGTCATACCACCGTGAACCCGGCCCAGAATGGATCGTCGCGATCCACCCAGATGGTGTTGAATCCGGTGGCGATGGCCGATCCCTCGATCGAGGGGATGATCGCTTGTCGATCGCCGATCATCGTGTCTTCCTCGACCCGGCCGATGAAGCGGCTGCAAATATAGCTTTCATGGACGAAGCGGTCACCGACCTTCAGCAGACCCTTTGCCGCCAGATGCGCCAGTCGCGCAGATGTGCCGGTGCCGCAGGGGCTGCGGTCGATGGCGCGTTCGCCGTAGAAGACGGCGTTGCGGCCATCGGCGCCATCGCCCTTGGGCTTGTCCGCCCACAGGACATGGCTGACGCCTTTGATGCTGGGTTCCAGCGGGTGGACGGGTTGATATTTCTCCCGCACCAGTTCGCGGATCGTGCGGCTGAGTTCCACAATGCGCAACGCGCCAAGGTCGTCGAGACCGGTATAGGCGCCCTGCGGTTCGACGATGGCGTAATAATTGCCGCCATAGGACACATCGATGCTGAGCGGGCCGAAGCCCGGTACATCGATTTCAATCCCTTCCGCCGCCAGATAGGCGGGGACGTTGCGAATCTTGACCGATGTGACGCGCTTGCCCTGCGTCGCATAGACGATGTCGATGACGCCCGCAGGCACTTCGACCCGCAGCCTGCCCGGCATAGCGGGCTGGATGAGGCCATTTTCAAGGCCGAACGTCACCATGCCGATCGTGCCATGGCCGCACATGGGCAGGCATCCGCTGGTTTCGATGAAGAGGATCCCGATATCGGCATCGTCGCGCGTCGGCGGATAGAGAAAGCCGCCCGACATCATGTCGTGACCGCGCGGTTCGAAGCAAAGACTGGTGCGTATCCAGTCGAAGCGGTCGAGAAAGTCCAGGCGGCGCTGCGCCATGGACTTCCCCTTCAGCAGCGGCGCGCCGCCCGCGACCAGACGGACGGGATTGCCCGCCGTATGGCCATCTATACAAAAGAATGTGTGGCGCACCGCGTCCATCATCAGGCCGTCGCCAGGCTCGGCTGCGTCGCGGCGCACTGTTCGACCCAGCGGATCACGTCGGCGCGACGCTGTCCTTCCAGCGGCATACGCGGAAGGCGCACATGTTCGGTGCCGCGACCCATGATGGCTTCGGCCAGCTTGATCGACTGGACCAGATCATGGTCGGCGTCGAGGTGCAGTAGCGGCATGAACCAGCGATAGATGCGCAGCGCTTCTTCCAGATCGCCCCGGTTGATCGCGGCGACCAGCGCCACCGATTCGCGCGGGAATGCGCTGGTCAGGCCCGAAATCCAGCCATGGGCGCCCAGCATCAGACCTTCGAACGCGACATCGTCCAGACCCGCCATCAGGATGTAGCGGTCGCCAAAGGCGTTGATGAGGTCGGTGAAGCGACGCGGATCGGGCGCGCTTTCCTTGACCGCGACAATGTTCGGCGTGTCGGCAAGGCGGGTGAGCGCTTCGATGCCGATATTCACGCGATAGGCAGGCGGGTTGTTGTAGAGCATGATCGGGAGCGAGGTCGCCCGCGCCACCGTTTCGAAATGGGTGCAGAGTTCGCCCACGGTCGGCACATAGACCATGGCGGGGAGCACCATCAGGCCATCGACGCCCAGCTTTTCAGCGTCCTGCGCGAAATTGACGGCGCGGCGCGTGGTGAGTTCCGACACGCCGACCAGAATGGGCACGCGGCCGTCCACGACTTCAACCGCAGCCTTGACGATGGCGCGCTTTTCTTCCGGTTCCAGCGAGTTGTTTTCGCCGCAGGTGCCAGCGATGATGAGGCCGTCGACGCCATCCTTGACCAGAGCGTCCAGAACCCCCTGGGTCGCCGCAATATCGACATCCAGACCAGGGGTGAATTGGGTGGTTGCGGCGGGATAGACACCACGCCACGTCAATTTTGACGAATTCACATAAGCCTCCGTTGAAAGTGAGGATCGTATACGGTATCTAATCGTGAACGCCAAGTGAAAAGAAATCAATTGACCCAACAAGCCATTATCATCGGCGGCGGCATCGTCGGCCTGTCCTGCGCCATCCGCCTGCAAGAGCGCGGGATTTCCGTTCTGCTGATCGAGCGCGACCATCCTTTGCGTGGCGCGTCATGGGGCAATGCTGGCCATATTGCGGTGGAGCAGATCGACCCTCTTGCCTCCATGGAGACGGTGCGCAGCTTTCCCCGGAGGCTGTTCTGGCGCGGCGGTGCGCTGGGGCTGCCATTGCGGGACATTGGGCGGTGGCTGCCTTTTTCGCTGCGGCTGCTGGGCGCGGCGCGGCCGGGGCGCTTTGCGGCGGGGCGCGATGCGTTGCGTGCGTTGCTGGCGCAGGCGATGCCGGCATGGCGGCGGATGGATGCGGCCTGTGCAGGCGACGCGCTGCTGATCGAAGACGGACACTTCATCGTGTGGGAAAGCGCCGCCACGGCGCGGGCCGGACGCGCGGCGTGGATGGAGGGCGATTGCGGTACGGCGCGGTTCAGCGATGCGACGGCAGAGGAACTGGCGCGGCTGGAAACGCTGTTCCGCCATCCGATCGGCGGGGCGATTCGGTGCGAGGGGAGCGGACGGATCGCCGATCCCAGCCGTCTGGCAGCGGACCTGCAAGCGGCCTTCATGGCGGCGGGCGGCACGGTGATGCAAGGGGATGTGACCGCCCTGCCACTGGTCGACGGGCAGGCTTTTGTCCTGCTGGGCGACGGGCGGCGGATGGCGGCGGACCATATCGTCGTGGCGACGGGCGCGGCGTCCGATGCGCTGATGGAGCCGCTGGGGCACAAGGTGCCGATCATCGCGGAACGCGGCTATCATGTGCAGACTCCCAAGGCACCAACAGACTGGCCGATGGATATGCCGCCTGTGGTGTTCGAGGATCGTTCGATGATCGTCACCCGCTTCGAAAGTGGGATACGCGCCGCGAGTTTCGTGGAGTTTTCAAGCCTTGCTTCCCCCCCCGACCCGCGCAAATGGAAGCGGCTGCGACAGCATAGCGCGGCGCTGGGCCTGCCGATCGATGGCGACGCGAAACCATGGATCGGCGCCCGCCCCACTTTGCCCGACTATCTGCCCGCCATCGGACGGAGTGACCGAGCGGCGAACCTGCTCTATGCATTCGGGCATCAGCATCTGGGGCTGACATTGGGACCGCTGACCGGGGAGATCATCGCGGCGATCGCCACCAACAGCGCGTTGCCAGTCGATATCACGCCCTTTTCGCTCCGCCGTTTCGAAGGATAAAGACATGACACAACAGCAGATTGGCGGATCGGACGCCGCAACCGAACTGGCCGGGCTGAAGCCCTGGACCGACCGCGCGCCCGCCATCACCGCCGCCGAATATCAGGCCCGCATTGCCAAAGCGCGCAGCCTGATGGCGCAGGAGGGGCTGGACGCGCTGCTGATCGATGCGGGGACCAGCCTTGCCTATTTCGCTGGGGTACCATGGGGGGCGAGCGAGCGGCTGGTGGCGATGTTGCTGCCGGCCGTGGGCAAGCCGATCCTGATTTGCCCCCGCTTCGAGCGCGGGTCGCTGGAGGCGGACCTGAAGATCGAGGCGGGCGACCTGCGCTTGTGGGAGGAGGATGAAAGTCCTTCGGCGCTGGTCGCCGATGCCTTGCAGGCGCTGGGCGTTCGGCGGCTGGGGATCGATCCGGCAATGGCATTCGTCTTTGTCGAGCGTATCCGGCAGGCTGCGCCCGATGTTGCGCTGGTCGCGGCGTCGGCGGTGATCGACGGGTGCCGCACGCGAAAGTCGGCCGCCGAACTGGCGTTGATGCAGCAGGCCAAATCGATGACGCTGGAAGTGCATCGCCGCGCGGCGCGCATCTTGCACCCCGGCATCACCGCAACGCAAGTGCGCCGCTTTATCGAAGCCGCGCACCGGGCGCTGGGCGCATCGGGCAGCAGTTTCTGCATCGTACAGTTCGGCCGTTCCACCGCCTATCCCCACGGGCTGCCGGGAGAAAGCGTGCTGGCCGAGGGCGATATGGTGCTGATCGATACCGGATGCACCATAGGTGGATACCATTCCGACATCACAAGATCCTATGTCTATGGCGAAGCCGACCCGGAACAACGGCGCATCTGGGCGCTGGAGAAGGAGGCGCAGCAGGCGGCGTTCGACGCGGTAAAGCCGGGCGTGCCGTGCGGCGCGATCGACGCGGCGGCGCGGCGGGTGCTGGAGGGGGCGGGGTTAGGCCCGGATTACAGCCTCCCCGGCCTGCCCCACCGTACCGGCCATGGCATCGGTCTGTCGATCCATGAAGCGCCCTATCTGGTGCGCGGCGACATGACCCCGCTGGAACCAGGTATGTGCTTTTCCAACGAGCCGATGATCGTCGTGCCCGATCGGTTCGGCGTACGGCTGGAGGATCATTTTTACGTCACCGAAACGGGGGCGGCTTGGTTCACGCCGCCTTCCGTCGCGATCGACCGGCCCTTCGCCTGATCCTTGGCTGGCCTGACCGGCGCTGGCGGCATTTATGCGAGCGCCGCCAGTTCCTCATAAAGCGTGCGGGGGATGCGGCATCCGGCTTCAGGGGTGCGGCGGCGCGCAGCGAAGCGGCGCCGTGACGGCAGGCGCGCGCCCTGCCCCGTAATGCCGTCGAACAGGCTTTCGGCGCGCTGCACATGCTCGGCCGCTGCGCCGCCCAGAAAACCGATCGGATCGATGGCAATGATGAGTTCGCCGCCATAGGGTGACGCCTTCGCGCCATCGTCATGCGCCAGCGATTCGGCGCTGGTCATGTCCCCGATCAGCGGCCCCGCGATCAGTTCGACCATCGCCGACAGCGCCGACCCCTTATGCCCGCCAAAGGTGAGCAGCGCGCCGGCGAGGCCAGCCTCCGCATCGGTGGTCGGGTTGCCCTGCGCGTCGATGGTCCAGCCGAGCGGAATGGGCTTGCCTGCGCGGCGGTGCAGTTCGATCTCCCCCCGCGCCACGGCGCTGGTCGCGAAGTCGAAAACGAAGGGATCGCCATCGGGGCGTGGCCAGCCAAAGGCGATGGGGTTGGTGCCGAACAGCGGCGATGTGCCGCCCGCTGGTGCGACCCAGGCGTGGCTGGGGGTGCAGGCGAAGGCGACGAGGCCCCGGCCGGTCAGCGCCTCGATTTCCGGCCAGAGCGCGGCGAAATGGACGCATCGGTTGATGCCCATGGCGGCGATGCCGGTCGCCTGCGCCTTTTCCACCAGATGCGGCAGGCCGGTGGCGAAGGCGAGTTGCGCAAAGCCGCCCGCCGCATCGACGCGCAACAGCGACATGGACATATGATCGACCACCGGCACGGCGTCGGGAACCACCTTCCCGCTCTTCAACGTATGGACGCAGTTGAGCAGGCGATAGACGCCGTGCGAGGCGCATTCGTCGCGTTCCCCCGCAATGATCGTCGCGGTGACCGGGGCGATATGCGCTTCGCCCAGACCGTGGCGGCGCAACACCGAGTGACACAGCTCTTCGACCTGCGCCAGCGTCAGGGTCACCGTATCCGTGGCGCTCATCGGTGGGTTGCCTGCGCCATGTTGATGAAGATAGACATGCGTCCTCCGTCTTGATCCCAAAGCAATATGGTCATATCGTATACGGTATAACGAAATTTAGACAAGTCGGGAGCCTGACATGCCGCACCGTCCCATGACCCTCAATCGCAGGGCCATGCTGCTGGCCGCCACCGCCGCCATCACCGTGCCCGCCTGGGAAGGATTGGCGGCGAGCGCCCGCGTAACAGGCGGTGCGCTGCCCAAGTCGGCCCGGGCCTTGCCGTTGCAGGCGACCCGGTTGCTGCCGTCGCCCTTCGCCGATGCTGTGGAAGGGAATCGCGGCTATCTGTTGCGACTGGAGCCGAACCGGCTGCTGCATAATTTTCGCAAACATGCGGACCTTCCCCCCAAGGGCGCGATCTATGGCGGGTGGGAGAATGACACCATCGCGGGCCATACGCTGGGCCATTATCTGACCGCGCTGGCGCTGATGCATGCGCAGACCGGAGACGCGGAATGTGCGCGGCGGGCGAGCTATATCATCGAAGAACTGGCCGCCTGTCAGGCCGCCGCCGGGGATGGCTATGTCGCGGGCTTCACGCGGCGGCGCGACGATGTGATCGAGGACGGGAAGCTGATCTTCCCCGAAATCATGCGCGGGGACATTCGTTCTGCCGGGTTCGACCTCAATGGCTGCTGGGTGCCTTTCTATAACTGGCATAAGCTGTTTGCGGGGCTGTTCGACGCGGAGACGCATCTTGGCAATCGGCAGGCGCGCGGCGTGGCGCTGGCGCTGGCCACCTATATCGACGGGGTGTTCGCGAAGCTGGACGACGCGCAGGTGCAGCAGGTGCTGGATTGCGAACATGGTGGCATCAATGAAAGTTTCGCCGAACTCCATGCCCGTACCGGCGATCCGCGCTGGCTGAAGCTGGCGCAGCGGTTGCGGCATCGCAAGGTGCTGGACCCGCTGGCGGAGCGACAAAACAGCCTGCCATGGATTCACGCGAACACGCAGATTCCCAAGCTGATCGGGCTGGCGCGGCTGCATGAGATTACCGGCAATGCCGCCGACGCGATCGCTGCCAACTTCTTCTGGGAGACGGTGGTCAACCAGTATAGCTATGTCATCGGCGGCAATGCGGATCGCGAATATTTCCCCGCGCCGGGCACCATTTCCAAACATATAACCGAGCAGACATGCGAAAGCTGCAACAGTTACAACATGTTGAAGCTGACCCGGCATCTCTATGCGTGGAAGCCGGAGGCGCGGCTGTTCGACTATTATGAGCGGGCGCATATCAATCACATATTGGCGCACCAGAATCCGGCGACGGGCATGTTCGCCTATATGGTGCCGCTAATGTCCGGGTCGCACCGGGTGTGGTCGAAGCCCTTCGACCATTTCTGGTGCTGCGTCGGCAGCGGGATGGAAAGCCATGCCAAGCATGGCGAATCCATCTGGTGGGAGGATGCCGAGCGGCCCGCCGACATGCTGATCGCGAACCTCTATATTCCGAGCGTTGCCGACTGGGCGGCGCGGGGCGCGAAGCTGCGGATCGAGACGGGCTATCCGTTCGACGGTAAGGTCGGGATATCGCTGCCGGTGTTGGCGCGTAGCGGGCGGTTCACGCTGGCGCTGCGGATTCCGGGCTGGTCGCAGGGCGCGCGGGTCGCGGTGAATGGCGCGGCGATGCCCGATGTGCGCATTGCGGAGGGCTATGCGCTGATCGATCGCAAGTGGAAGGCGGGGGACAGCGTGACGCTGGACCTGCCCATGGCGCTGCGGGTGGAGGCGACGCCGGACGATCCGCGCACCATCGCATTGCTGCATGGGCCGGTGGTGATGGCGGCGGACCTGGGGCCGTCAGACCAACCGTTCGACGGCCCTGCCCCGGCACTGGTCGCGGCCGATGTGACGCAAGGTTTCGCGCCCACCCCGGCTGCCTTCCCGGCATATCGCACCAGCGGCGTGGGCAAGCCCGTTGACCTCGCCTTCGCGCCCTTCTTCCAGCAGCGCGACCGGCGCACGGCGGTCTATTTCCAGCGCTTCACGCAGGATGAATGGGCGGTCGAGCAGAAGGCATTCGCCGTCGAGCAGGCGCGGCTGCGCGATCTGGAGCAGCGGTCTGTGGACATCATGCATCTGGGCGAGATGCAACCCGAACGCGACCATGGGTTGGAGGCGAAGCTGTCCTACACCACCACCTATCGCGGGCGGCATGGGCGCGATGCGCGGACGGACGGCCATTTCCAGTTCCGCATGAAGGTGAAGCCGGGACCGCTGATATTGCAGGCGACCTATTGGGGCGAAGAACGCAATCGCCTGTTCGATATATTGGTCGACGGGCAGAAGATCGCGACGCAGAGGCTTGACGCGGACAGGCCTGGCGAATTTTTCGATGTGACCTATCCCATTCCCGAAGCACTGACGCGGGGGAAGAGTGACGTGACGGTGCGCGTCCAGCCGTCGCCGGGCATGACGCGCGCGGGGCCGATATTCGGCGCGCGCATATTCACTCCGCCCACCAACGGGCGGGCTTGACCCGACCGGTTCAAGGTATATCGTATACTTTACAGAAAAGGAGGGGCGCGTGGTCGCGTCGCCGAACAGGGAAGATAGACAATCATGAAACTGCCCCATGCCGCATCCTTGATCGCCATCGCGCTCGCGGGCGCTGCCCCTGCCGCGCTGGCGCAAGCTGAACCGGCCGCGACAACGACTGCCGCCGCTCAGCCCACCGCCGCCGACCTGAAGCTGAAGGCGCTGTATGACGCGGAATGGACATGGCGGCAGAAGGAATTTGCCCGTCTGCCCGGCGGCGGCCGGACCGAGGGTGGTGCGGACGATCACCTGCCCAGCGTGACGCCCGCAACCTATCAGCGCCGCTATGCCTATTGGACCGACATATTGAAGCAGCTGGAACAGATTCCCGATGCGCAATTGTCGCATGAGGAAATGATCAACAAGGCGGTGTTCAGACAGTCGGTGTGGGAAAACGCCACCAAGATCAAATACAAGACCTATGAAGCGCCGTTCAACAGCGACACGTTTTTCTGGACCGGCCTCAACCCGCGCACGCCATTCTCCACGCTCGACAATTATCGCCGTTACCTTGGCCGGATGAAGGATATTCCGCGCTACTTCGATGAGCAGATTGCGAACATGCAGGCGGGTCTGAAGCGCGGTTACACCGTGCCGCGCGTGTCGATCGAAGGGCGCGACAAGACGATCGAGCCGTTTCTGGCGGCGGACACGAACAGCCCTTTCTATAAGGCGTTCGCGGCCATGCCTGAGAGCATCCCGGCAGCGCAGCGGCAGGCGATGCAGGCCGAGGCGCTGGCGTTGATCCACGACGCCATCGCGCCCGCCTACACCAAATTGCTTAGCTTCATGCGCGGCGAATATATGCCCAAGGCGCGCAAGACGATCGACGCTTATTCGCTGCCCGACGGCAAGGCCTTCTATCAGGACCAGATCCGCGAATATACGACGCTGGACCTGACGCCACAGCAGATCCACGAGATCGGCTTGAAAGAAGTCGCGCGCATCGACTCCGACATGAAGAAGACGATGGCCGACGCGAAATTCCAGGGCAGCTTTTCCGCGTTTCTGGAATTCATGCGCACCGACCCGCAATTCTACGCCAAGACGCCGCGCGAATTGCTGTCCTATTCCGCCTATGTGACCAAGAAGATGGACGGGCGGTTGAAGGACACGTTCAACCATCTGCCGCGTTACCGCTTCACCATTCTGCCGGTGCCGGACGAGATTGCGCCTATCTATACCTCTGGTCGCGGGGGTCTGGATTCCTGCCTGATGAACACATATGATCTGCCGTCCCGGCCGCTTTATAATCTGACGGCGCTGACGCTGCATGAATGCAATCCGGGTCACAGCTTCCAGGCGGCCTATGCGCTGGAGGCGCCGAACCGGCCTGCCTTCCGCGGGCAGACCTATTTTTCCGGCTATGGCGAAGGCTGGGGGTTGTACACCGAATGGCTGGGGACGAAGCTCGGCATGTATGAGACGCCCTATGAGGAGTTCGGCCGCGAGACGTTCGAGATGTGGCGCGCGGTGCGACTGGTGATCGATACCGGTATGCACTCCATGGGGTGGAGCCGCCAGAAGGCGATCGACTATATGGCAAGCCATACTGCGCTGGCGCAGCTGGACATCAGGAACGAAGTAGACCGCTATATCGCATGGCCCGCGCAGGCGCTGGCCTATAAGCTCGGCGAATTGTCGATCCGCAAGATGCGGACCAAGGCTGAAATCGAGCTGGGCGACAAATTCGACCAGCGACCGTTCCACGACACGCTGCTGACCATGGGGTCGGTACCGCTGCCGGTGATGGAGGCGGAACTGGATGCGTTCATTCAGGCGGAAAAAGCGAAGGCTGCGAGCGGTGTTGCGCAATAACCCGCTATTTCTGTCGTTGATCGGCGTGGCATTCGCTATGAATGCCACGCCGGTTCAGGCATCGGAAACGAAGGACAAAGCCGCAATCCGACAGGTTATCGCCGACATGGAGGCCGCTTGGAACCGGGGTGACTTTCGCGGCTATATGGCCGGCTTTCGCAATCCTGACATCGTGTTCGTGTCGCGGGGTCGCTTTCAGCGAGACTGGCAGGGCACTTTGGACCATTATGTCGCGGACTATGGCGCATCTTCGGAAAGCCGCGGCCAATTACATTTCTGCGACATCCGGATCGAAATACTCGGTCCAGATGTAGCGCAATTGATCAGCCGTTTCCATCTGGCCGCAAAGCCAGGTCAATCGGGTATCAACACCCGGCTGATGCGAAAGGTGAAAGGACGCTGGCTCATCGCCCTGAACCATGTGTCCGCATTCGAACCCGATGCGAATAATCCGCCTTATTGCCAGTCCTGACCTCTGCGATATCAGAGTTTCAGCTCGGAACGCAGAACATGTGCGTTGTCATCAGGCGATGACCCCGGTGATGACGTCAACTCCTTGACGACTCCCCAATATCCCCGTGTCACATGCGCATTGGCAGCATAGTCGGGATCATTCATCAGATGCACGTGCAACCGCCGCAAATTATGCCACGGCACCGAAGGGAACAGATGATGTTCCAGATGATAGCTGACATTGAACGGCGCGATGAGAAAGCGATCGAGCCATGTAGGAATGACGGTGCGCGTGCCATTGAGTTCCTGCTCGTCGGCGACGCCGTTATGTTCGGCCGTTGCCCGTATCCGGTTGAATACATTCGCCCAGACGAGAAGCGGAATCATGAAAAGGCCGAGTATCTGCCAGCGCCAAGGCGACCATAGGATCAGGCCATAAACCAGTATGGCCCACACCACATATCGCAACCGCAAACCCAAACGATAATCGAAACCGAACCGACCGGGATTATGAAAATTGGCGATGGGCGCCCATATGCGACCCGCGCGGGCAATCCGATAATAGTTTAGACCCAATATGCTGCGGGCCAATAACCGCATCATGCCTGCCGGTGATTTCGGGAAATGCTGGTCTGGATCTTTGCGTTGCACCCGATAATCATAATCCCGCATCGTATTGGTATAGCGATGATGTACCATATGATTTGCGCGATAAAGGTGAACGCTCATCATCAGCGGATAGGATACGAAGAAATCGCCAACCAGATCGTTGATGCGGCGGTTGCTGAACAACAGCCCATGACACGCATCATGCATCATCACCGCAAGACATTGAATTCGCGTACCTATTGTGAATCCAGCCAACAGATAGACAGGGACGGAGTTGATCCGGA
The DNA here is from genome assembly GCF_048594625.1 of Sphingobium sp. Classification (GTDB taxonomy): domain Bacteria; phylum Pseudomonadota; class Alphaproteobacteria; order Sphingomonadales; family Sphingomonadaceae; genus Sphingobium. The sequence continues at coordinate 477 of NZ_JBMDWL010000014.1, read as the reverse complement.
TCGCGATTGTGACAGAAGCAATGATAATGACCCATTGCAGAGTCAGCAGCATGGCATTGCGACGATTATCGACCACGGACAATTGCCGAATCAAAGGCAGCAAGCCGCGTCGCGAATAACGATAACCGGGCGCGCGCTCTACGGCCATGTCTGTCATGCAGGGGGTTCTCCGACTGTCGAGCTCTATGGCAGAGATATGGTCCACGCCATATAGCGTCAAGCTAGAGGCGACAAGCGGTGCAGGCTACAGTGCGCAAGCCCGTTCCCACACCAAGACGCGGCGCGATTTTTCCGGCGTCAGTAACTGAAAAGTCGACGACCGGACAAAACCTCAAATTATGTTGGCGCGCTGATTTTTGGGTTGCGGGGTATTGCTGGGACTGGCGATTTGGGTTTGCGGCGTCGGGCGCGGTATTTTTGTCTGTGATTTGGTGTTGATCGGACGCAAAAAGCCCCGGTATTTCTACCGGGGCTTTT
>NZ_JBMDWL010000139.1:0-39590 GCF_048594625.1 Sphingobium sp. | reverse complement strand
CACAGTTCGTAATCGGAAAACTTGATCGTCTGGTCGTCTTCATACCACGACCGCCGCGCATAGGGGCCGATCAGGATGATCCGCCTGATCTGACCCAGCTCGGGGGCCTGCACCTGATCGGGATCGAAGAAAGCGCGCAGGATGCGCGTGATCCGCTCAATCTCGCCCTGCTTGCGGCGGACGAGATGGTCGACGCGCGCCATCACGACTTCGCGCGCGTAGAAGTCTTTTGGTGTCGGGGTAGTCATTTGCAGCTCGCACAGCGGCGGTCCGCGCAATCGCGCGCGAATGTGCAAGCGGTGTCCGCTGTACGCCGCTAAAGCGGTCTACAGCAACTGTCCGACCTCGGCCGGACCTGCGTGATGCTGGCAGGATAATCCTCGGGATGGCCGCCAGTCACTCCATCCCGTGGGCGGGATTATGTCAGAATCGGGGACTCCCGGCAAGCCAGTGGGCGGCGCGCTATGCGGACGCCGTCGCCTTTTCGAGTTCGGCGATGCGATCGGTGCAGACCTGATGAACGACGCGGCCGAGTTCTTCGACCCGTTCGCCGAGCCAGGTCAGCTCTTCTTCGCTGATCCGGTAGTGCTTGGAATAGCGAGCCTTGGTGTAAGCTTCCTTGAGCTTCTGGAACATCGCCCGCTCGCGATGTGTCGCTTCTGGCCAGATGCCGAAAAGACGTCGATCCTGACCTTCGGCGAGGGAACGCAGGAAGGCGATATTGTGGTTATATGGCGAGTAGTATGTCAGCGTTAGAAGCGCGCAGGCGTAAATATTCTCCGTTGCCTGATGCAATAGGAAGGCAGCTTTCTTCCAGCTTTCCCGCCCCATGTAGAATTTGTATCCCTCAAGGAATTCAGCGGCGCTCGCGACGTGTTCCTCGAAATACTCTTTGGCTGCGGATAGCGCTTGTTCCGGTGTCTTGGGCTTAGGCGTCGCCAACTCGCGGTCATCGGCCTCGTAAAGCGCAATCCCGTCCTTCGCGACCTCCATGAAGAAAACGCGGCCATGCGCGAGTCCGTCGTTCACCTCATGCAGCGAATGGACGATGAAGTTGACCGGCGTTTGGAGCGTCTTTTCGATCGTGTAGGCGCGGATCAGCCGCTCCTCGGCCTTCGCCCAATAGGCAGCGCGGTCTGTCAACTCCTTCTGACTGACGATGACGAGAATATCATAGTCGGATTTGTACTGGTTCGCCGACGTCGGCGCATCGACCCAATCGCCGCGCGCATAGCTGCCGAACAGGATAATCTTGAGAATGCGCGCGCCCTTGCGCGCGCCGGTCGCATTTTCCGTCGCCGCACCGAATTCGTCGAAGATGATCGCGACGATACGCTCAAGCTCGCGCTGTTTGGCGGCAGGAAGGTGATCGATGTCCGTACGCATCGCTATGATTCTTCGAGCAATACCTACCCATTGGCAAGCGCTATCGCGGCTAAATTGTCTCTCAGACGATGCGTGCGCATCATGAACGAGCAATCGGACAACGCGGATTTCGCCCCCCAGCAGAGTAGGAAGGTCAGTCGCTTGGATCGGCAAGGCCCATTTCAATAAGGAACCGTGACGGCTGCTTGGCCCATCCGCGGTAGCTCTTCGCCCGGCTGAGGATTAGGCATTCCTTTGCACGTGTGATGGCAACAAAACAGTTGCGGCGTTCTTCCTCCATCTCGGGGCTATTGTCGTCTTTCTGGCGGCTCTGGAACGAAGGCAATATGTCTTCGGCCAAGCCGACCAGATAGACAAAATCGAACTCGCGCCCCTTCGCGCCATGCACGGTCATCAACGTGACAGTGTGCGCCTGCGGCGATGGCGCTTTCGAGCGCAGTTGAAGTTGCTGCAGAAACTCGTCGAGGGTGATGCTGCTGCCGAAGTGCCGTCTGATGTCGGCCGAAATTTCGCGCCATGCGGCGAGATCTTCCACCAAATCAGGGTCAGGAACGTCACCTGACGCCCGGGCGTCCAGTTCCGACAACATTTCGCCGATCACGCTCTTGGCGGAAGCTGCATCAAGACGGCCTGCGGCCTCCAACAATTTGGCGTGTGGCGAAGCAGCGCCGACCTCTGCATTGGCGGCTGCAACCCATGTGCTGAAATAGCCCGCACCGCTGGCTTCCGCATGTGACAACACCTGTCCAACGGCGGTTTGCACCTCGGCAAAGCGATTAAAGGCGTCAATCAGCACAGCAAGGTTTCGCCGGTCCAGCGGGCGCACGGTCTGAACAAGGCAGGCGACCATCCACCGCATTTCGGCAGACAGAAAATCATCGCGGCGCTGCGCGATGACCGCAGGCACATGTGCGGCTTTCAGCGCTTTCAGCATCTTTTCGAGCGAAGCGCGAGTTCTGGCCAGAACAGTAGTCTGGCTCCATTGCTCCTTACCGCGCGCGGCGATCTCCTCGGCGATTTTCTCGGCCTCGATCTCGTCGGTTTCAAAGATGCGAAGCTGGATGTGGTCCTGCTCGGGGAGTTTGAGGTCCGTCTTGCCAGCAACCAGCGGCTTCTTCGCTTCAGTCCTCTGGACGTTGTAAGCGACAAGCCGGTTCGCTGCGGCGACAATCGCGGGCGGGCAACGGTAGTTCGTCGGGAGCTGAATCAGTTCTGGCTGGTAGTCGGCGCGAAAGCGTTGGATTTGTCGGAAGCTCGCACCGTTCCATTGATAGATGATCTGGTCGTCGTCCGCGACCGCGAACACATTTTTGAAATCGTCGCCCGCCATCGTGCGAATGAGCCGGTATTGGCCGTCGTTCGTGTCCTGAAACTCGTCCAGAAGCCAATATGGGTAGGACCGGCGATATCGAGCCGCGATGGCCGGGAATGTCGACAGCAGGCGAAACGCCTCGAATATGAGAGAGTTGAAGTCGAGCACGTTCAACCGGCGCAATTCGCTTTCATAAGCCTCATAGGCTTGGGCGATGATCTGGGGATTTGTGGTGCGCGAAAGGCGCGACAGAGCGTCCTTGGGTTCGATCAGCAGGGTTTTCATGCGGTCAATCAGGCCGAGATAGCGAACGCAGTCCGCATCCATGCCTGTCCGTTTCAGCGCGTCCTCAAGCACCGCCTTGCGGTCGTCGTCCTGCGAGTAGATTGCGAAATCCGGGTTGATGCCGAGATGGATGCCGTGCTGGCGCAGCACCTGTCCGCAGAAGCTATGGAAGGTGCCAATGTTGGCGCGTTCCTCAAGGCCGGGGACGAAGGTCGCCACGCGCTCTTTCATTTCGTCCGCGGCCTTGTTGGTGAACGTAAGCGCGAGAACGCGGAAAGACTGGTCCCGCCCCTCATTCAGCAAGCGCGCAATGCGGCACGTTAACACCTGCGTTTTGCCCGATCCCGGTCCTGCTAGGACCAACATCGCGCCGTTATCCCAGCCGACGGCTTCGCGTTGGATTTCGGTTAATTTGGCAAGTGCGGTTTCGAGAGGAGTTTCGATCATGTCAGCCCTCGCAGGTCAGCGATGGAGTCGCGGAAGGCTTGCGGCATGCGAGCCGCGAGCGCTGCATTCCCTCGCATCATATCTACAAGCGCCGCTGCATATCCGGTCTTGTGGTGGCGCATGAGGTCGAGCAACGCCGCTGCATCTGCGGCCGCCGCTGCGGCCACACCTGCTTGCGTCAACGCAGCCCTCAGTTCAGCCTCAAGTCCATCGGCGATCATCTGCGCTTCAATGTCGTCGGCAGCGTGGGTGCGGCATCGGGCAGTCACGAAAGCAGGGGCAAAATCACGCGCAGCGATGCTGTCGCTATAACCCTGCCCCGCTCCGTCGCCGTCGAAAACAGCCAACCACGGAATAGAAAGGGCACGCGCGAGCGCTGCAAAGATGGCAGGATTGCCGTTGTTCTGGGCGTCAATCACCGCAACGCCGTGCTCGTCCAAGTCATAGCCAAGTTCACGCGCCATCGCGTGAACGAGCAGATACTCGGCTTGTCCCTCCACGATGAACCAGCGGCGGGCAAAGAAGATTTCGCCGCGAATCCGACGCGCGAAGGTTTCAAGCGATCTCAACTCATCATCGCTGATGTAAAGCAAGGCGCGGTCGTGCAGATCGCGCAACACGCCATGGATCACTGCCCGGTCGGCATGGGTGCCATAGCAGGTCAGCAACCCCCTGTAGGGGGCTTGTTCGAGCTTGCCATGAACAGTCAGAAGTTCCGCTGCGCGGTCGTATTCCATTGTTCCGCCGCCGGCCGCGACTACAGCATCCAAAGCAGCGACGTGCGGAATGCGTGCGAAAAAACTCGGCGGCAGTGAGCAAACCTCAGTGCCGTTCTCGGTCAGGCGGACAAGGCGCAAGTCACGGAATGGCACATGCTGAACGAAATAGGGTGAGTGCGTGGTAATGATCTTCTGACCCGGCAGAGCTTGTATATGCGTCCACAGAGTGCGCGCAGCCTGAGGGTGCAAATGGGTTTCCGGTTCTTCGAGCGCCAACACAGGCGCGCTGTCGGCCTCATACAGCTCGGTAAGCAAGTGTTCGACGAACGCCTGAAACAAGAAAATGACAGACAGACTCTGCATACCTTGGCCGTGCCGTTGCAACGGTAGCCACGGCCAATCTGGTTCGTTGCGCAAGATGATTTCGGCCTTGGATAGCAAATCCCACGATTTGAGAGGGACGAGGCGCAAATCGGCCCCGCCATCCCGATCACGGGCCGCGACCCGTGTTGCGCCCGACAAGGTGCCCGCGATTTGACCTAGGCGCGGATCGGCTTGCAAGAGCTTGCGATTCAAAAGGTCAAGGACGCGCTGAACCTTGGCTTCCAGCGCCGATGGTATCTCCATCGCTTTCAGTAGACGGCCCCAAAACTGCGAACGCGGCGAAAATTCGTCGTCCACGTCCCGCAAGGCCCCGAGATAGAAAACCGGTAGATACTGCCAAAACCGTTCGAGATTCATGCGGCGCGCAGAGCCGCCAACCAGCGGTGCCCGGCCAGCGTTCAGGAAAACCCAAGATGGCTCGAAATTGCCCTCCGCTTCATTCCACGCGCAGCTCGCGCGCAGGATGATGAATGTCTTGCCCGTCGTCGGATCGGTCTGGGCGATTTCATCAAGGTCTTGCTGGAGCGCGTCAGGCCATTCGCCTGCGGCCTGTTCCTCGACACGGATTTCGATTGAGACACCCGGGGGAGCCTTGGGGTCCGCATTTTCGTCGGCAAGGTGAACATCGTATTCGGTAAAGCCGGTACCGCGCTGTCCCCAGCGGCGGGTCAGCACAATCCTGATGGCATCGAGGATAGCGGTCTTACCGGCATTGTTGGGCCCGATCAAAACAGTCGTTTCATTGAGGTCGAGGTCGAGCGCCTTGATCGACCGGAAGTTCTCAATGGTGAGGCGACTGATGCGCATTACGCGCCGCCCGCCAAATCGCTGGCGCGTCGCACCAGCCGGGCCGCTTTCGGGTCGTATATATAATGCGTGATCGTGCCGTCTCTGATCTTCTCCACAGCGTCGTCAATCACAAACACCGGCACAAGAAACCATTCGCGCGGGATGACAGGATTGCCAAAGCGATCCTTGATCTCGATGTCGAGACGCGCCGGATCGAAGATACGGTGGATCAGGTTTTCGAGCTTGGTGCGGTTTACGTTGTAGAGCGTGTAGGTGGCGACGATCTCCACGTCCGCCAGCAGGAAGGTGGCGTCCAGCTTGGCATTGGCGATGCGCCGCCCCACGTTGCCCCCCGTAACGCCGATCTTGTGCAGCACCTCACGGTTGGCCGCGACGGCGGGGTTGTCCGACTTGCTACGCAGGACATAGATGGTGCCGCTGGCTAGGTCGCCATCGTCGCTCTCACCTGCAAATAGGGGACCGGCGCTCTGCTCCGATACGGCACGGCTAGTGTCGTCCTTATACAGCGCGCGCTGCAGGGAGCGGAGCAACAAGTTGCTCTCGGTGCCGTTGGAATAGATGACACGCAGGCGGGCGTCGCTTTCGCCATTAGGCGCTTTGAAAGGTTCGCCGACTTCGGCGACATAGGCGATCTGGCCGCCGAGGATGAAAAACTCCCCCGCCCTGATGTCGGTTTTCAGGAATCCGGCATCCTTGCGGATGGGCTGGGTGATGCGCGCGCCGCTGTCGATGTCCGTCTGCACTGCATCGAACAGCGGCTTGAAGCGGTCGAAGTCCTCGCACCGTTCGCGGTTGGCGATGTCCTCGGCGGCGCGTTTTTCGGCGGCGGAGCGGACGTGCCGCAGCGCGGTGATGTCATCCGCCTCGGCGTCCACGCCAAGCTGCGCCAGCAGCTCGTCATCGCTGATGTCATCTGGGGCATCGGCGATGACCGGAGCCGCGCCGTTCAGCAGTTCCTGATGATCGAGGGGTTCCAGAAGGGCGCGGCTTTCCGGCTGGGCGCGCAGCCGGTCGAGTCTCACGGCATATAGGCGCTCGAAGATGTCGAGACCCTCGCCGTGGCGGGGGCTGTGGCCGTGTTGCTCGACAAATCGCTGAATCTCCTCGAAACCCGCGATGATGCGTTCCTCACGCGGCGTCCGGGCGGACTCCTTCTTGGCCTCGACCTCAACGCCAAGCTCAGCCAGCAAGGCGTCGTCGTCATCGGTGAAGCCGCTAGCCACGCGTGGTCTCCGCCTTCATGCGGGCAAGGAAGGCAACGCCTTCGGCCATGCGCTTTTCCCATGCGTCCGGCGACGTGATGGACGGCAAGCGTCCACGCTCCTGTTTGAATTTCAGAGCGCGCTTGGCCAGATCGCGCGCTTCCTCCGGTGTCAAGCTGGTGCGCTTGGCGGCGATGGCGGCGGCAACGGTTTTCAGGCTGTCCTCGCTCATGGTCTTAGCAAGGATAGCATAAGCCTCGCCAAAGGGGTTGATGCGGTCGATCAGGTCGATGTCGAGTTCACGTACGTCCATCGCAAACCGGCGCACGCCGTCGATCAGCGCGGTGTTCGCGCTTGGCTCCCCGCCGTCATCGCCAAGTGCGACCTTCTTGGCCTGCTGGGTGAGATTGATGGCGGCGATGGCGTGCTGACGCACCGCCTCTTGATCTTCCTCGTCCAGTTCGGGGTATTTGTCCTTGATGATCTTGCCAAGGCGCACCTGCGTCAACTCCTCGGGGATCAGCTCCTCATCAAATAGCCCGCGCTCGATGCTCGGCTTGTCCTGAACGAAGGTGGCGATCACCTCGTTCAAATCCTCGCGGCAGATGCGCGCGGCCTCGGGGGACTTGGGTTCCGCCAAGCCCTTAATCTCGATCTGGAATACCCCGCGTTCCTCGTGAAAACCGACATTGCACTTGTCGGGATCGTAGCCGCCTTCGCCATAGTCGAAGCCCGGCTGAGCGGTGCTGGTGGCGGGGTTCTTGGGCTTGAACTCGAAGCGCGGGGCAAGCACCTGTTCCATCAGCAGGCTGGCGGCGATGGCTTTGAGAGTGTCGTTGACGGCCTCAGTAACGGCGGATTCCGCCGCGTCCGGCTCCGCGATCAGGTTGGTGAAGCGCGCGCGGCTCTTGCCCGGCGCGTCGCGGGTCGCGCGCCCGATAATCTGCACGATCTCCGTCAGGCTGGCGCGATAGCCGACGGTCAGCGCGTGTTCGCACCAAATCCAGTCAAAGCCCTCCTTGGCCATGCCTAGGGCGATGATGATGTCCACATGATCGCGGTTGTTCTTATGCGCGGGGTCTTTGAGTGCGGCGGCAACCTTGTCCCGCTTGCCGGGATCGTCGTCCACAAGGTCGGCGACGCGCAAGGTGCGGCCATCGGCAGTCTTAATCAACTGGAAGCCGGTCGCGGAGTCGGTCCCCTCCCAGTCGCCTAGTGCCTCGATGATATGCTCCACCTCCCTGATCTTGTCCTTCGTGCTTTCACGCGAATTGACGTTGGGAATATGGATGATGGTTTTTTCGGCGGGATCGAGCACGGCGAGGATGTCGTCGGCATAAGCGCCGGAATAGAAAAAATAGCCGATGTCGAGCTGTTTCAGATATTCGTAGCCGTTGAGCTGCTCGTAATAGGTATAGGTGACGCTATCGAATTTGGACTCGTCCTGCGGTGCAAGGACGGCCTCGGCGTCGCCCCGAAAATACGATCCGGTCATGGCGACGATGTGCACCTTGTCGCGGGCGATGAACTGGCCCAGATGCTGGCCCAGCTTGTTGTCGGGGTTGGCGGAGACGTGGTGGAACTCGTCCACCGCGATCAGGCGATCATCGAACGCCTCCACGCCGAACTTGTCCACGGCGAAGCGGAAGGTGGCATGGGTGCAGACCAACACCGTGTCATCGCTTCTCAGAAACGCGCCAACGGAATTGACCTTGCCGCCGTTGTCAGCACCGGGCGCGTTGCAGAGGTTCCAATTCGGCTGCACCTGCCAGTCGCCCCAAAAGCCGAACTTGGACAGCGGCTCATCGGCGAAGGATGATCCGATGGTCTTTTCCGGCACGACAATGATCGCCTGCTTCAATCCCTGATTGGCGAGCTTGTCGAGCGCGATGAACATGAGGGCGCGGCTCTTGCCGGACGCGGGCGGCGACTTGATGAGCAGGTATTGCTCGCCGCGCTTCTCATAGGCGCGCTCCTGCATTGGCCTCATGCCTAGAGCGTTGGCCTTGGTGGAGCCGCCGTTGCGGGCATAGGAAACCGAAACGGATGGAACTGATTTCATATTAGTGGTCACGCGCTTGCCCCCGTCTTCCACTTCCGCGCCGCTCCCGCGCCTGCGGTCATCTTGGTATATAGCTCGAACAGCTTTTCGAGCCGTTCGGTGTCATTCCTGAATCGCCGCCCGATATAGATGCGCTCCAATACCTCGTCGTTGCGCTCGTGCGCTTCACGCAATTCGTCGGGCATCGCTTCGGGATCATAAAGATCGGCGATTGTGGCGGGGAAATGCACCTCCCGCGCCAACAGAATGTCCTCCGCGCAGCGGGTCAGGTCATCCCTGTTCTTCTCGGTGAGCGTCGGCACCGGAAAGGTGTTCCAGCCGAGCGTGTTGGAATAGCGAAAGTCGGTTTTCAACTTGCCGCACACGGTGGCGACCCAGACAAGGTGGAGTCGTGAGGCTATCAGAGCCATGTTCCAAAGGGGGGAATCATAGAGAGCAAATGAGCTATCGGCGACGATGGAACGCTCTGGTAGCAAACCGATGGGTAGATATGGCCTTCTCTCAGAACTTACGCGGGGAACAATCAGTGACATGCGTTCACCGACACCCTGAATCTGCCGGAAGCGGTGCGGAAAATCGGCGGCAGGTCGCGTTTCGGCTGCGATGCTATTCGCACGAAACTCTCTGATATTCTCCAACCGGCGCGCGATCTCCGGTATCTGCGCGGCCCTGTCCGCGTCGCGGTCGTCAATCCAAAGGCAATACCGTTGTATGCCTCGGATAAATTCCGCTGAGCCATAGTAAGGTCTGATAAATTCGCGGGCTTCTGGATATTCGCCAATCAAGCGGTTGGCTGTATCGTGGTCCATGAAGAAATTGCCGTCATCGGTGGGCTTGTTCCCCCACAGCATAAGTGCCCGGTCCAGCGATGTTCGGTTTACCTTCTCCACGATTAAGTCTGGGCCAGGGACAAGGTAGGCGTTAATATTGGAAACCTCCTTGACGATGGCTGCGCGATCATCGCCAATGGAATATAATTTTCGGGTAGGGCTAGGTGCGATTTCTAAGCCGATAATTGCCACAGTCACGCCAGCATTGTGACTCGCTAGATTGGCCCATTTGAATGAGGTGTGTGCAAAGGCTATTTTATTCTCGGTCCCAAATATCAGCGGCCAAAGGACCGGCACTTGCTCACCTTGACAGACTGAGTTCGTAGACACGAAGGCCGTGGCAGCCTTGGTCGCTGTGGCGTAATCGGCCGCCTTCATGAACCAGCCCGCCACATAGTCGAGAGATTTCCAGTTTTTCGTTCTGGAACCGAAGATGGCCTGCAATTCGGCCTTCTGTTCACTATCCTGCCATGTAGAGCCGAGATACGGCGGATTGCCGCAGATGTATGTTTCGCCGCCTTCGTTCTCGAAGTCGATCTGCGCCTGATCGAGCGGCGTCGCAAATAGGTCATCCCCTGTCAGCTTCACGCCAGTTCCGGTCGGCGGGCAGATGCTCAACCAGTCGAGCCGCAGCGCGTTGCCGCAGGTAATCCAGTTCTGCGCGTTGAGCGGCAGAAACTCGGCCAAGGCGAGCCGCTCTCCGCGATACATCACGTCGCACTGGAACTCCGCGATGATAAGCGCGAGGCGCGCGATCTCGGCGGGAAAATCGCGAAGCTCGATCCCCCGAAAATTGGTGAGCGGAATATCGGACACGCGGCCGTCCTCATTGCGCCGCCGGTTGATCTCGGCCTCGATGGCCCGCATTTCCTTGTAGGCGATGACAAGGAAATTCCCGCTGCCGCACGCGGGGTCGAACACGCGGATTTTCGCCATGCGGTTGCGCAGGTTCAACAGCTTGCGCGGGTTGTCGTCAGCCTCGGCCAGATGCGCGCGCAGGTCGTCCAGAAAGAGTGGGTTCAGGACTTTCAGGATGTTGGGAACGCTGGTGTAGTGCATTCCTAGCGCGCCGCGCTCTTCATCATCAGCGACGGCCTGAATCATCGACCCGAAGATGTCGGGGTTGATCTTGGTCCAATCGAGACTGCCGATATGCAGCAGATAGGATCGCGCGATGCGGCTGAATCGCGGCACGTCGAGACTGCCGGAAAACAGTCCGCCGTTAACGTAAGGGAAGGGACGCGCCCAGTTGCGGATATTCGAGGCTTCGTGATCCTCCTTGCGCGTGTTCATCGCGCGGAACAGCTCACCGATCACCTCATGGGTGTTGGAACTATCCCGATCACTCATCTTCTCGATGGTGCCGGTGAAAGGATAGCTGCGATGAAAGATGTCCGTATCCTCCGCGAAAAAGCAGAAGATCAGACGGGCCATAAAATGATTCATGTCGGGGCGGCGCTCGGCGCTGCCCCATTCGGGGTTGTCTTTCAGCAGTTCCACATACAGCCGATTGAGGCGGCTGGTCGCACGGATGTCGAAACTGCTTTCGCGGACTTGCCGGACGGTAGTGATGCCAGCAAGCGGCAGGAAAAACCCGAAATGGTCAGGAAACTCGGCGAAGGTGCAGGCGACGGTTTCGCCGGAATCGGTGTCCTCGGCTTCAAAGGTGTCGCCGTCCGTGGCGAGGATGAACTTGGCCTTTGCCTTGGCGGTCGCGGGACTGGCCTTGAGCGCGGCGAAGGCGGCAGAAACCTCGCCGGGCGCGGCAACGGCAATATGGATATTGTTGCGCTGCAATACCGCGCCGGGAAGTTCAGAGGCGTTGGTCGAGCCTTTGACGGCGCGCAAGCGCTTAATTGTTGTCGCCTTGTTCCCAAAGGCTTCAAGGAACTGAAACGGAAATTCCGCCGCATCGAACGGGCGTTCCGCCAGAGCGGAAACAGCTTCTTCAATCTCAACGGCGTTCATTACTCAACCATATTCCAGTTTTATTTAGGTGGGCGTGCGGCGCGTGGCGAATGCCAAGATGCGTTCCCCTAATGGAGAACTAGAGGGACGGACTACGAATGTCATCCCAAACCATGGGGGGTCGCGACATATTTCCCGGCTTTACCCTATTCCGGCCCCCATCGCCTTTTCGGCAACTGGCGTTGGCATGGCGGCCTGCGCAATGGCGGTCTGCAACTGACCGGCGCGCTCGTTGATGGCGGACACCAACTTGCCGCGATCATTGGTGAAGATGGTGGCGGATTCCTTTGCGCGAGATATGCCCACGTAAAAGGATTTCTGATCGACAAGGTTGGTCGCCTTGCTGTCGGCGTGGATTATCACATGATCGGCGGTGCGGCCTTGGGCGGCAAAGGCGGTGTCAACATAGGCATGGGCGATATGCCGGTCGCAGGCGGAATCGAGATTGAGCGTCTCGGTCTTGCCGTCCGGGGTCTGGATGATGGCGGTGCGGGTCTGCTCATCCACGGCGATCACCTCACCGCGCCCACCGTTGACGCGGCCCGCCTCGCGGTCGTTGCGGGTGAACCGGATGCTTTCACCGGATTTCAGGTCCAGCGGCTGCGGTGCAAACGCTTGGCTTTTGCCCGCACCCCATTGTCGTAACCGCCAATCGACCTCGCGCCCATCCTCCGATTTGAGCGCGACGGCGGCCTTGGCTGGGTCGATGGATTCGACGCGATAGGCTTCGCCGCGCTTCACGCCCTTGTCGGCATAGTCGCGGGCGAACCGAACCACATCGCCTTTGTCATAGCTCAATGGATCGCGCGCCTCGGCGCGGGTCAGCCCCTTGTTGGCAAGGCTCTGCATGGTCACGGCGGGGCCGGTGAGCGCCTCCCTCCGGGTGAGCGCAGCGCGAATATCAGCCGTCAACGCATCGCGCCCCTCGCGTGACGGCTCGATAACAAGGGTGCGAGCGCGGCTGGCCTTGGCCAGCCCTGCATATCGCTCGGCGATAGCGGCGAACCTTTCCGCACGATCGGCGCTCTCGATGATCTGGCCGCCGCCACGATCCAGCGCGGCGAGCGCGTTCTTGGCATCGCCCTCGATCGACGCCAGCACGGCCTCCTTGGTCGCCGCATTGGTCTGCCGGACGATCTCGCCGAGCTTGGCGGTCTCCATGCCTGCACTCTGCAACTGCGCGAACGCCGCGCCCGCCTCGACCGAACCAAGCTGCTTCACGTCGCCGACAAGGATGATGCGGGCGTTATGCTTATCGGCCAGGTCGAACAGCCGCGCGGTGTCGCGGGCGGATAGAAGCGATGCCTCGTCCACGATCCACGCGGCGGACTGGCCCAGATGAGACCGCTCGGGTGATAACAAATGGCGCGCTACCGTATCGCTGCGCGCGCCCAGCGCCTCACCCAGCACCATCGCCGCCGATGCGGTGGGAGCAAGCGCGACAACCGATACGCCCCGTGCCTCGACCTCGCGGGCGAAGGTCGCGAGAACGGTCGTGGTCTTGGCGGTGCCCGCATAACCCTGAACGGCGGTGATGCGGTTGCGGCTGGTCAGAAGCTGCTCGGTGGCGGCGCGCTGGTCGGCGTTCCAGCCAAAGCCTGCACGCTCGGCTTGTGTCGCGGCGCTGGCGACGGCCTTAGCGGCGGCGAGCGGCGACGCGATGGGCGCGAGCGCGACGCGCCCCTCGGCCTCGATCCGCAACATCTTGGTCTCGGTCTCGACATTCTGGCGGGTGGTGAATCCGGCGAACTCCGCGCCGCGCCGGTCGAGATAGGTTCGGCCGATCAATTCACCCTGTTTCGCAGCGGTGTCAATTGCGGCACCGATCTCGGCATAACTGACCTTGGCCAGCCCGATCCGTCCGGCTTCCTCCTGCAAGGCGGCAGCGGAAAAGACCGATTGCCGTTCGCCGAGCTTGTCGGCGGCATAGGCAACGGCGCGATCCGCCATTGTCGCCTGCTCGGCCATGTCGGCGCGGTGCGCGGGGCTGGCGGCATGGGCTTCGGCCTGCCTGACCATCGCCAGCCGCGCGTCGATTCCGAACCCGGCTGCGCTCGCCGTCCCCCGCCAGTCGGCAACAAGGCTGGCATAATCTGTTGCGACCTTCGCTTGCCGGGTGTCGAGCGCGGCGATCTGCTTTTCGGCGGCGCTGGCGGCAACGCGCGATGTGCCGCGCTCGCCAAGCGCCGCCTCGATTTCGGCGCTGCGGGTGCTGAACGCACCGATAACATCGGCGGACACGCCCTTGATCTCGAACAGCGAGTCCTTGCCCGTCTCGATCTCATAACCGAGTTCGCGGACCTTCAGTGCCAGTTCCTGCCGGTAGATCGCGCCAATCTGCTTTTGAAGCTGGTAGATGGCGCGGGGTTCAAGGCTGCGCCATGTGCCGTCCTCACCCCGCGTCGCATTCATAATGACATTGTGGGTGTGAAGCTGCGGGTCTTGGGCGCGGCTGGTGCCATGCTGGAAGCTGGCGACGACGAGATTGCCGGTCGCCTTGCGGGTCACGGTGCCGTCGTCGCGGATGCGGGTGGCGGCCATATGCTGCTCGACATGCGCCATCGCGGTTTTGACGGCTTGCCCGTGCGCCGCGATCAGCCGCCGGTCGCCCGCGACCTCGGCCATGATCGACACCGACTTGGGCGCGCTCAAGGTCACGTCCCAGCCGGGACGATGCTCCAACTGACCGCCGCGATACGTCCCAAGCTGCTGATCGCAGATCCGGCCGTCCAGCAACTCGCGGAATTGGTCGCGATCGACCTCGCCGGACAGGCCCAGCGCCTCCGCGCCAGCGCCCTGCCACTCGGACGGCGACAAGCCGCCCTCGGCATAATAGTCATCGGCCTCATAATAGCTGCTGGCCTGCGTCGAACTGATCAGCGCCGACACCGACGCGACCATCAGACCGGCCCCCGGCTCTTGGGTGGTGGCGGCGACAACCGCGCGGATGGAGGCGGAGACGGAGACGATGGCGCGGTCTGCACCACCTGCTGCCAAAGCGTGGTTTTCGGATCGCCCGCGAGGAATCCCGGCTGGCAGGCCTTGCCGCGCCGTGCGAGATGATCGGCCGTGAGCTTGATCCGGGCAACCGGCAAGCCATCGGGGAATAGCAAATAGCCCTCATATTTCGGCAGGCGGAGTTCGCTTTCGAGAATGGCGGGCCGCATCTTCCGCATCCGGCCCAAGGTCGTGCGCGCCGCATCGTCGCCCTCGGCGAGCGCGTCGGTCATGGTCTGGATCTCGACTTCACATTCGCCGATTGTCTGGCTCGCCCATACGCGGGTCTCGCTGTCGATGGTCTGGAGGAACAGCTTGGTGTTGCAGCACCCCAACAGCGATTCCGCGATCTGCGGTCCATAGCGGTGCCGCATCTGGCCGAGCGCCTGAAAGGTCAGCACTACCGCCGCGCCGAACTTGCGTCCCTCGGGCAGGAGCCGGGCAAGGTTATCGACGCGCGGCAGGTCGGCCAGCTCGTCGAGCACGAACCAGATGCGTCGGTCGGGCGATGGCGAAAGACCCAGCACGGCGCTCGCCGCGCATTCGAGCCAACAGGCGAGCAGCGGCTTCGACGCTTCGAAATAATCCTCCTTGCGCGGCACGAATATCCACGGGCGGGCGCCGGTGCGCTTGTCTAGCCCTGCGATAAAATCGCGGAAGGCGAAGGCTATCTCGCCATCCTTCGGCATCCGAAGGAACTGGATCAGGTTCGCGGCCTTGGCGAGCATGAACAAGACGCTGCCCGTCGCGCGGTCGGCATCGTCGGAGAATGTCCGGGCCGACGATGTGTCTTTCAGCCAGCTCTTAAGCTTGTCCTTGTCCCACTTTTGCAGCGCGTCGAGCAGGTCCGGCAGCGTGCATTTCTTCTCCTTCCACAATTCCCGGATCATGTTGGCGACGAGGATGCGGCTGGTTTCGAGCCAGACATCGCGATCGTGCTGGCCGGTCTCGGTGATAAGCTGTTGCGCGATGCGGTCGGCGTCGGCCGGGTGCGCGATCTCGGCGAAGGGCGTCCAGAAAGCGCAGCGGGCATCGAACGGGTTCAGGATGATGTCGCCGCGCGCTGGATCATAATAATGCGCGATGAACTCGCCGCTGGTGTCATAGACCAGCGCGGCTTCGCCGCGCGCCTCGATCCCATCGAGCATCTGGCGCAGCGCCGTGGTCTTGCCGCTGCCGGTCGTGCCGATCATCGCCATATGCCGCGTCTCGAGCCGCGCCGGGATCGGCACCGCGCCGATGGCGAGTGCGCGGACACCGGCTTCGGCGGCGGTCAGCGCCGCAAGCTGCTTCTCGCTCGTGACGAGGGTTCCGGCGATGACACGATCGCGCAAAGCGCGCTCGCGCCGCCGCGCCCTGACACGGCGCAAGAGGAACAGGCCAGACAGCCAGCCGACGAAGCCGAGCAGACCGCCTTTTACCGATAGCGATAAGAGGCGTGATACTGATCCGCGATAATAGCGATCAGCAACGACCGCGCGGGCCGGGACGCGATATTGCCTTCCCTCGTATGTGACGGTGATTGCCGGATCGGGACTGAAGGCGACCCAAAGTGCTCCGCGCGCATAGGCATAGACGCCAATCGCCCATTGCTCGTCCTTGTCGAGCATCGCGTAGGGCGCGCCGATCGACCCCAGGGAGAGTGATGCGAGCATGATGCCAGCCTGTCGCTTCAACCGCTGCCAGTGGCTAAGCCGATGGTGCCGGCGCAACGCGTCAGCATGGATGCGGCGATCATTGGATTGGGTCATGGCCGCTTCCCCTGCGAAAGCCGCCGCTGGCGATCATAGGCCTCGTTGATCTCGGCGACAGCGATCTCATCGGTGGTGCGCTCGCCCAGCCCCGCGCTGCGGGCGTAGCAATAAGCGGCGCAAGCCGTGAACAGCGCCCGGTCCAGCATGTGTTCGACATCGACAATGCGGTTGCTGATCGACGCCAATTCCGAGACCAGTTCGCCCGATATGGCATCGCGCCCGGCGGGATCGGCGAGCGTCGCAACGCCCGTCTTCACGCTGCGCTGGAGCATCGCATAGACGCTGATGCCTCGGCGCTCGGCGAGCGCGCGAAGCGCTTTGTCGAGCGATACCGGCACGCGGATGGTGTGGCGGACGAGTTTCATTGGCCACCTCCCATGCGACAGCGATCCGCTGTCTCTTCCAAAGGCGGAAATCCGCGCTTTCCAAGATCGCGGTAAAAGCCGCCGTCGGATCGCCGCCTCCAAAAGTGGCGGAAAAGCTGGATGCACCCGTGCGTGAGGTGTGTATCAAAATTACTGGCTCGATGCGTAGCATCGCAGCCCTGCGACCTTGCCATAAGGGCGGCCGGATCAGTCATGGTCCGAACCTTTCTGGCAAGCATCGCACAAGGAGCCATCGGGCTTGCCGCAACAGCACCCGGCAGGTCGATCGCTGTCGTCCGATAAAGAGTCCGATACCGGCTTGGCGAAATGCTCCGCCACCCATCGGGCGATGACGGCGCGGGCTTCGCGGTCGGCCTTGCGACGGTCGATCTCACGGCGCTGGCGCGGCTGATCGTAAAGACGATGCTCGATGATCCAGTGGAGAATCGTTTTCTCGATAGCTTCCTGCACGCGCGCGTCGAGCCGGTGGGCTTCAACCGGATCGAGGTGCGCGGTGACGCCGGGAGACTCGATCAGCCCGCCAAGCGGAAGATAGCTCACGCCCGCCTTCTGTAACGGGCCGTCGATACGCAGACTGGAAAGCTCGCCCCGGTAGATATGGAGAGACGGGCGCTCGTTGAGCGTCCAGTCCGCGATGGAACTGCGATAGGTTTCGCCATCGTCGTTGTCCAAGAGCAGCCGCTCGATGAGCGGCAAGGTGAAACCGGCGATGCGATAGTCGGCGGTGAAACGGAGCGTGACCTTACGGCCCGCCCATAAGCGATTGGCGAGCCGATCCATGGCGCGGCGAAAAATGGACATGAGAAATCCTTTCGTGAAATCACGATGCAGAGCTTTCGGGTGCTTCGGGGAGCAGGCGCGGAGCGGCCCGCCAATTCAAAAGGCTGGGGCCGTGGAACGCCTGCGGGTCAGATGGCGGTGCGGGATTGCACCAAGCGCCGGATGGATTCGGTGGTCAGCAGGGTTCGCCTGCCGATCTTGATGGCGTCGAGGCCACCGGATTTAATGAGGGCGTAAACCGACGACCGTCCAACGCCGAGCGCTTTGGCGGTGTCATTGATCGATATGGCAATGGGTTCCATTTGCTTGTCTCCTTGTTGCCGATTCGCGGCGAGAGACAGGCCAAATTGCACATGGTTGCCGGTGTGTCGTCCAGCAATGGGAAAGCCGTAAGAGTCTGCCGATGACGCGGATTACAGAAATGCAGGGAGGGGGTCCGAAAATCCCTTCGCAGCGTTCGAAAAACGATGGCGCTGGTCAGCGGTCTTTGGCGGACGCGATCATTTCCACATGCGTGCAGATTTTTTCCGCGTATCGCGTCAATTGATCGCGGCGCGGCACGTCACCGGATTCGTCGGCGTTGGTTTCGAACCATTCGGACAGCCAATTTTTGACGGTGCTGATCGCAGCCGCCCGATCCTTCATGTCCAATGCGGCCAACCGTGGATCGCCGATCAGGGCGATAATCGCCTCGTCATAACGGTATTTGGTGTTCCGGCCGGGTCCGCCCCTGCGCTTCGGCCTGTTCATTGCGAGCATCGTCTCGACATCTTCGCGATGAAGATAAAGGTCAGCGGGCAGCGACATCGCCGTCGGGTAACGCATGACCATCCCCCGGTCCTTGCTGTGTTCGGAGAATAGGAAATAGCGCAGCCTGCCGAAAAACTGCCTGCGTTTGAGAGGAACCCGCTGCTTGCGGAAGCGGGAAAGATAATAGGCTTTCGGGCCGTCTACCTTCTGCAAATAGCCCAGCACCTCGTCAAAGAGCCTGTCCGGCGCATGGGGAAGTTTCAACGGCGCGTCGGGGATTTTGAGGCCGTATTGATATGCCTGCCGCCAAAGGTGCGGCGCGATCGTGGCGGCCAACGCGGCCAATGTGAGGTAGAAGAAAAGGTCCGTCGCTGTCGAATGGCCTGAGACAAGGAGGCCGATCAAGAGGAGGACAGACAGGAATCCGAAGGCAAAGCTGATGACGAAGGCGAGATTATAATATCGAACCGGCGACGGCTTGGCCTGATTGATAATCGCCGCGTTCAAGCTCAAGCCTTCGTCCAGATCGTCCGACCTGAATTGGGCCAGCACCTTCCAGAGCGGCACGTTGTCGGCTTCATCCCCGTCTGCGAAGATTCTCCAACCTTCTCCGGGGCGACCTGTCATCTGTTCCCTCCTTCGCGCAGTTCGTCCAGATAGTTGCTCCACCACTGCGCCATTTCAACACGCTCAGCCCAATAAGCTGACTGATTGTAGATGCGCCGAACGCTGCCCGCGACCATGTGCGCCAGCGCCCGCTCGATCGCGTCGGGGTTCCATTTGCCGCACTCGTTCAAGAGCGAGGATGCCGACGTGCGAAAGCCGTGCGCAGTCATCTGGTCCTTTGGATAACCCATCCGGCGGAGCGCTGCATTGATCGTATTCTCACTGATCGGCCGCGCCCGCGATCTGATTGACGGGAACACATAGCGGCCAGAACCGGACAGTGATCGCATATTGGTGAGGATCGCGAGAGACTGCCGCGACAAGGGGACCGAATGAGGTTGGCGCATCTTCATCTTCCCTTCTGGAATGATCCAGACCGCCTTGCCAAAATCTACCTCCGTCCATTCCATATGACGGACTTCGCCGGGACGCTGAAAAACATGGGGCGTCAACCTTAGCGCGTGCATCACTGCGGGGTCGCCCTGATAATCTTCGATCGCGCGAAGCAACGCCCCGAACGTGACCGGATCGGTGATAGCCGGGAAATGTTTGACCCTCGGTGTGGTCAGCGCGCCAATTAATAATTGCGCCGGATCGCGTTCCGCGCGGGCGGTGGCGACTGAATAGCGAAACACGCGACTTGCGAACGCCCGCAAGAGATTTGCCGTTTCCAATCGGCCGCGCCGCTCATGCTTCCGTAGTTCGTGCAACAATTCCTGCGGCGTGATTTCCGCCACGGGACGCTTTCCAAAATCGGTTCCGAGCAGTTTCACGAACCAGCGCATCTTTGCCAGAGTCGGCTCCGCCAAGCCCTCCCGCATCTTCTTCTCGATCAATTCCTGCGCCACACTCGAAAAACTGTTGCTGGCTCGGATGCCCGCCTCGATGCGAGCTTGCCGCTTAACAAAATTGGGATCGATCGAATGGGCCAATTGTCTGCGCGCAGCATCGCGAGCACTACGCGCCTCCGCCAAGGTGATTTCGGGGTAGGAGCCAATCGCCAGTTTTCGCTCTACGCCGTTTATGCGGTATTTGACGCGCCACAGCTTGCTGCCCCTTGGATTGACCAGTAGATACAAGCCCTGCGAATCTGAGACCTTGTAGGGCTTGTCCTTGGGTTTCGCTTTGCGAATTGCGGTGTCGGTCAGCACGGTGGGGGCCTCGCTTTCATAGAGGCTTGGCGAAGCCCCCTGATTGGGCCCCCAACATCCGCAACTACGGGCAAACAGAGGCCATCACTGGCAATCAGCGAATGGTCTTAAACTATCGGAAATCAGGGGTTTTTTCAACCGTCAGCACACCTCGGCTGACAGGTTTATGGAGGCCCGAGCCGGAATCGAACCGGCGTGCAAGGATTTGCAGTCCTCTGCGTCACCACTCCGCCATCGGGCCTCGGCGTGGGAGGCCGCAAATGTGCGGCTTTGCATGCAAAGTCAAGCGGGTCATGACATCATGATGCCAAGAATCTTGTACGGCAGCGCGCAAAGCCGCTTGGCGCGGGCGTCCTGCTGATTTAGAGGTCCGATGATTACCTTAGTGTATTGCATTGCCAATACAGTTGTGCCAAGCCCACTGGACCGAGCGAGAAATGATCGTGACCGAGCAGAATTATTCTTCGATGCGGACCGCCATGGTCGAAAGCCAGTTGCGTACCAGCGACGTGGATGATCAGCGCGTCATCGCCGTGATGGCAAAGGTGCCGCGCGAGGAATTCGTTCCCGCCGACCGCCGGGCCATGACCTATATCGACCGGCCGATCCCGCTGGACGGTGGCCGTTCGCTGAACCCGCCGCTGGTGACCGGCCGCCTGTTGAAGGAAGCGCAGGTCGAGGCTGGCGACAAGGTGCTGCTGATCGGCGCGGCCACCGGCTATGCTGCGGCGCTGCTGGCCGAACTGGGTGCGCAGGTGACGGCTGTCGAGGAAGAGGGCGGTACGGACTTCGCGGTGCCGGGCGTCACGGTCGTGCGCGGTGCGCTCCATGCAGGCGCCGCCGCTGGCGCGCCCTATGACGTGCTTTTCATCGACGGCGCGGTGGAGGAAGTCCCCGCGACGCTCGTTCAGCAGCTTGCCGACAATGGCCGCGTGGTCACCGGGATCGTGGATCGCGCCGTGACGCGGCTGTGCAGCGGCCGGGTCGTCGGCGGCGTGCTGGGCATGAGCAGCCTTGTCGATATGGAAATGGTCACGCTGCCCGGTTTCGGCGCGACCAAGGGTTTCGTGTTCTAAAGAGATGATGGGCGGGGATAGATGACGGCAAAGCGTATTTATAATCGGCGTTGCGCCGCCATCGCTCTGTTGTCTCTGTCCCCCGCCTTCACAGGGCAGGTGCAGGCGGAAACGCTGCAAGGCGCCCTGGCCAAGGCCTATGCCGGCAACCCCACGCTGACCGGTGCACGCGCCGGACAGCGGGCGACCGACGAAAATGTGCCGATCCAGAAGGCGTCGGGGCGCCCCGGCGTGGATGTGACCGGCAGTTTTTCGGAAAGCATCCTGAAACCTACGATCAGCTTCACATCGCCCCAGCGCACCATCAATGCGCAGGCGCAGCTGAACGTCCCGATTTATCAGGGCGGGGCGGTGCGCAACGGGGTGAAGGCGGCGCAGGTGCGCGTGGAAGCCGGGCAGGCCAATCTGCGCGGCACCGAAGCCAGCGTCTTTTCCCAGGTCGTGGGCGCCTATATGGACGTGCTGCGCGACAATGCGGTGCTGTCGCTCAATCAGTCGAACGTGCGCGCGCTGGAGGTCAATCTTCAGGCGACCAATGACCGGTTCGAGGTCGGCGACCTGACCCGCACCGACGTGGCCCAGTCGCAGTCGCGGCTGGCGCTGGCCCGGTCGGATCTTCAGACGGCGCAGGCCAATCTGGTCACCAGCCGCGAAAATTACATCGCGCTGGTCGGCGAAGCGCCCGAAGCGCTCGATTCGCCGCCGCCGCTGCCGGGCCTTCCCGCGACCGCCGACGACGCGGTGCAGGTGGCGCTGAACGACAATCCCGACATATTGGCGGCCAAGAAGAGCCGGATCGCGGCGGGCTATGATGTGAAGGTCGCGCGGGCGGCGCGCCTGCCGACCCTGTCGGGCTTCACGCAGGCGGGCTACACCAACTATCTGCATACGCTGGGCGGCACCGCACAGGACGCCGAGGGCAATGCGATCGAAGGGCCGCAGGTCAACAAGCAGGCCGCCGCCGGGGTGCAGCTGAGCATTCCCCTCTATCAGGGTGGTCAGCCCGCGGCGCAGGTGCGCCGCAATCAGGCGCTCGAATCGCAGGCGATCGAGCGAGAGATCGAGGTGGAGCGTGGCGTCATTTCCCAGACCCGCGCCGCCTATGCCAGCTGGCAGGCTTCGCTGGAGAGCATCGAGTCGAATCAGAAGGCGGTCGACGCCGCCGATCTGGCGCTTGAAGGGGTGCGCGCGGAAAATAGCGTGGGCAGTCGCACGATCCTCGACATCCTCGACGCCGAACAGGAATCGCTGCGCGCAAAGGTTCAGATGGTGACGGCGCAGCGCAATGCCTATGTGGCCGGGTTCAGTGTGATCGCCGCCATGGGCCATGCCGAAGCCGACGATCTGGGACTGGACGCGGGCACGCTGTACGACCCGATGGTCAATTACAACCGGGTGAAGGGGAAGTGGCTCGACTGGAGCTTCGATCACAAGCCGGAACCGGTCGCGACGCGAACCGTTGACACGCCGACGCAAAAGCCCAATGTCGATCCCGCATCGAAGCAGCCTTAACCGCTTGTTAACCCGGCTGGGTAATCTTAAGCATTAGTTAGGGTGCGCAATGGATTTTGGACGGGGACTATCCATGGGTGACATGACCAAGGAACCCTCGATGGAAGAGATACTCTCCTCCATCAAGCGGATCATCGCCGAAGAAGGCGAGGAAGCGGTGCAGGCCGCGCCCCGCCGCATGCGTGGTGAGGCGGTAAAGCCCATCGCCATCGAACAGATTGTTCCGGCCATCGACGAAGTGCTGGAACTGACCGACGAGATTGCGGAGGAGGAAGTCGTGCCCGCCCCCAAAGCTGCGCCCAAGGCCGTGTCTGCCGCCGGATCGGCCGACGAATCGATCCTGTCGGTGGAAAGCGAAGTGGCCGCACGCCATTCGCTGTCGGCTCTGTCTTCCATGCTGGTCGCGCCCAAGGATGGCGGCGACAATACGCTGGAGGGACTGGTCCGATCCATGCTGAAGCCGATGCTCAAGGAATGGCTCGACACCCGTCTGCCCGCCATGGTCGAAGACATGGTGGCAAAGGAAATCGCGCGCATCACCGGCCGCTGAGTCGCAGGCTTGCCGCGTCTGTCGCGGCGGCCTAGACCCCCTGACATGATGACGACATGCCGCCGAAGCGGCAGCCCGTCGCCTATGTGATACAGGGGTTGTTTCCATGAAGACATTTCTGCTCGCAGCCGTCGGCGCGATGGCTTTGGCCGCCGCGCCCGCACTGGCGCGTCCGTTCACGCCCGCCGATATGGTGGGGCTGGACCGCGTCGCCGCGCCCGCCGTGTCGCCCGATGGCAAATGGCTGGCCTATCAGCTGCGCAATACCGATCTGGCCGGGAACCGGGGGCGGACCGACCTTTATTTGCTGGACATCGGCAAGGCGGGGCAGACGCCGCGCCTGATCGCGTCGAAGGCGGACAGGAATGAAGCCGCGCCGGTCTTCTCGCCCGATGGTGCATCGCTCTATTTTCAGTCCAACGCCAGCGGTGACGATCAGCTGTGGCGGGTTGCGTTGTCCGGTGGTGAACCCGTGCAGATCAGCAAGGCGCCTGGTGGCATTTCGGGCTTCCTGCTCAGCCCTGACGGCACGAAGGTCGCGCTGTGGGCCGATCGCCCGGTCGGGGCGAAGACCATCGACGATGTGAAGCCCGACGCGCCGAAGGAGGCGGGTTCCGGCCGCGTCTATGATAAGCTGTTCGCGCGCCATTGGGACACATGGTCGGACGGCCAGCGGTCGCAGATCTTCGTGATGCCGATCGCGGGTGGCCCGGCCGTGTCGGTGATGGGCGGCCTTGTCGGCGACAGTCCGTCAAAGCCCTTTGGCGGGGCGGAGGAAATTGCGTGGAGCCGGGATGGGAAGACCTTGTTCTTCACTCTGCGGGAGGCGGGGCGCCCAAAGAAGCCGATCGAACCGTTGTCCACCAATCTCGACATTTTCTCCGTGCCCGCGGACGGCGGCGCGGCGCCGGTCAATCTGACCGAGGCCAACGACGCCACCGACACGCTGCCCACCGTGTCGCCCGGTGGCCAGTGGCTGGCCTATGTGGCGATGAAACGGCCGGGCTATGAAGCCGACCGGCAGGTCTTGATGCTGCGCAACATTGCGAGCGGGCAGGTGAAGGCGCTGACGGAAGGCTGGGATCGATCGGTGGCGTCGATCGCGTGGGAAGCGAACGGCAAGGGGCTGCTGGTTACGGCCAATGACGTGCTGGATAATCCGGTGTTTCGCGTGGACGCAGGATCGGGCAAGGTCACGCGGCTGACGGAGCGGGGTCATGCGGGCAGCGTCGTGCCGTTGCCGCAGGGCGGTTTCGTTTATGCGAAGGACAGCATCCAGTCGCCTGCCGATTTCTGGAAAGTGCCGACTAGCGGAAAGCCCATCCGCCTGACCGCCGTGAACGCGTCGAAGCTGGCAGGTATCGATGACGTGTCGGTCGAACGCTACAGCTTCAAAGGCGCGAATGGCGACACCGTCTGGGGCCAGATCGTGAAGCCCAAAGGTGCGACGGGCAAGCTGCCGGTCGCATTCCTGGTCCATGGCGGTCCGCAGGGCAGCTTCAACGATTCATGGTCCTATCGCTGGAATCCCAAGGCGTTCGCGGCCCATGGCTATGCAGCGGTGATCGTCGATTTCCATGGTTCGACCGGTTACGGGCAGGCCTTTACCGACGCCATCAACAAGGATTGGGGTGGCAAGCCGCTGGAAGATCTCAAGCTCGGCCTCGCCGCCGCCGCCGCGAAGGATGCGCAGGTCGATGCGGGCAACGCCTGCGCGCTGGGCGCCAGCTATGGCGGCTATATGATGAACTGGATCGAGGGTCAGTGGGCCGACGGGTTCAAGTGCATCGTCCAGCATGACGGCGTGTTCGACGCCCGCGCCATGGCCTATGAAACCGAGGAGCTGTGGTTCGATGAATGGGAGCATGGCGGCCCCTATTATGAAAAGCCGGAAGAGTTCGAGAAATGGAACCCGGTCAACCATGTCGCGGCGTGGAAGACGCCGATGCTGGTGGTGACGGGCGAAAAGGATTTCCGTATTCCCTATACACAGGGGCTGGCCGCCTTCACCGCGCTCCAGCGGCGTAACATCCCCTCGAAGCTGCTGGTGTTTCCGGACGAAAATCACTGGGTGCTGAAGCCCAAAAACTCGCTGCAATGGTATGGCGAGGCGCTGGGCTGGCTGGACAAGTGGACGCGGAAATGAGCCTTTGAGCGACTGGCCCGGCCTGCTAAATTGACCCCTTGCCAAAGATGAAAGTCGATATTGTCGATGGCCCCATCGATATTGGCAAGCCGGGCAAGCCCCAATACCGGACCGTCCACAAGGACGAGAAGATGGCGAAGTTGCGGGTGGTCGATGTCGACAGCCCCAAAGTCGGCGCGGAATGTCCGGCCTCCTTCAAGGCAGGCGTGCGCAAAGCGCGGGAAGAAAATCGCGTCATCAAGGCCAAGGATTGAGCGGGAAAGGGAAGGGGATGCCCGCCCGCGCCTGTCGATCGTCGCGGGGCCGAATGGCTGCGGCAAGAGTTCCGCCTATGGGCGCAGCGATGTGGCGGAATTTGACGGATGGATAGCCTGATCTGACGCGCGCCCTCTCTTGCGTGTCGCGCCCCAGCCGCTAAAGCGCAACCATGACCGAGCTGCCCAAAACCTTCGACCCCGCCGACATCGAATCCCGCTGGTACGCCCATTGGGAGGATAAGGGCCTGTTCCGCCCCGAACGTCCGGACGCCGTGCCCTTCACCATCGTGAACCCGCCGCCCAACGTGACGGGCAGCCTGCATATCGGCCATGCGCTGGACAATACGTTGCAGGACATCGTCGTGCGGTACGAACGGTTGCGCGGCAAGGACGCCCTGTGGGTGGTCGGTACCGATCATGCGGGCATCGCGACGCAGATGGTCGTGGAGCGGCAGCTCAATGCCCAGCAGCAAAAGCGTACCGATTTCACCCGCGAAGATTTCGTCGCCAAGGTGTGGGAATGGAAGGCCGAAAGCGGCGGCGCGATCACGCGCCAGCTTCGGCGGCTGGGCTGTTCCATGGACTGGGCGAACGAACGCTTCACCATGGATGAGGGTTTTTCCAAGGCGGTCATCAAGACCTTCGTGGAACTGCACAAGCGCGGCCTGCTGTATCGCGACAAGCGGCTGGTGAACTGGGACCCGCATTTCCGGTCGGCGATTTCGGACCTTGAGGTCGAGACGGTCGAAACGAAGGGCGGCTTCTGGCGCTTCCGCTATCCGCTGGCCGATGGCGTGACGCTGGCCGACGGCAGCGATCATATCGTCGTGGCCACCACGCGGCCCGAAACCATGCTGGCCGATATGGCGATCGCCGTGCATCCCGACGACGAACGGTACAAGGCGGTCATCGGCAAGGAGATTCTCCAACCGATCACCGGACGTCGGTTCAGGATCGTGGCTGACGAACATGCCGACCCGGCGTTGGGCACCGGCGCGGTGAAGATTACGCCGGGGCATGATTTCAACGACTTCGACGTGGGCAAGCGCGCAGGCTTCAAGGCTGGCGACATGCTCAACATGTTCGACGCCGACGCCAATGTCGTGCAGACGGCCGACGGCCTGATCCCCGATCGCTTCATCGGCCTGCATCGCTTCAAGAAGGATGGCGTCGACGGCGCGCGCGAAGCCGTGGTGGCGGAGATGAAGGAACTCGGCTTCCTCGTCCCCCATGTCACGAAGAACAAGGAAGGCGAGGACGTCGCCGCCGATTTCGAGCCGCGCACCATCCAGACGCCCTTTGGCGACCGGTCGAACGTGGTCATCGAACCCTGGCTGACCGATCAATGGTATGTCGACGCTGAAAAGCTGGCGGTCGCGCCGATGCAGGCGGTGCGCGACGGCGCGATCGAAATCGTGCCCAAGACGTGGGAGAAGACCTTCTTCAACTGGATGGAAAATATCCAGCCATGGTGCGTGTCGCGCCAACTGTGGTGGGGGCATCAGATCCCGGCATGGTTCGGCTGGCGTCGAGGTGAACACAATATCGCTAAGGGGCCGAATGTCGAACCAGATATTTTTGTCGCTGAAACCGAAGAGGAAGCTGTTCGGTTGGCGACCGAAGCATATCGGCCGTTCCTTTTGGAAGGGCAGCAGATAAGCGTTGTTGACGGGCGACAAGAGGCAGAAAAGCGGATTGGGTTATCGATTTGGCGCGATCCCGACGTGCTCGACACATGGTTCTCGTCCGCGCTGTGGCCGTTCGGCACGCTGGGCTGGCCGGAGCCGACTGAGAAATTGTCGCGCCATTATCCCAATGACCTGCTGATTTCCGGCTTCGACATCCTGTTCTTCTGGGACGCGCGCATGGCGATGCAGGGGATGGAGTTCATGGGACAAGTCCCGTGGAAGAAGCTGTATCTTCACGGCCTCGTCCGCGCCGCCGATGGACAGAAAATGTCCAAGTCCAAGGGCAATGTGGTCGATCCGCTGGGCCTGATCGAGAAATTCGGCGCGGATGCGCTGCGCTTCTTCATGGCGGCGATGGAAAGCCAGGGCCGCGACGTGAAAATGGATGAAAAGCGGGTCGAAGGTTATCGCAACTTCGCGACGAAGCTGTGGAACGCCGCGCGTTTCCTCCAGTCGAATGGCGTCACCGCTTCGACCAGTCATGAAGCGCCGCATGCCACGCTGCCGGTCAATCGCTGGATCATCGCGGAAACGGTCGCGACCGTGCAGGCGATCGACACGGCGATGCACGAGCTGCGTTTCGACGCGGCCGCCAACGCCATCTATCACTTTGTGTGGGACCAGTTCTGCGACTGGTATATCGAACTTACCAAGGGCGCGATGGATGACGAGACGAAGGCCGTCGCGGGATGGGCGTTCGACCAGATATTGGTCATGCTCCACCCCTTCATGCCGTTCATCACCGAAGAATTGTGGCACCTGACCGGCGCGCGTGCGAACGAACTGATCGTCGCGCAATGGCCGCAGGCGCTGGCCGCCGTTCATACGGACGCACAGGCGGAGATCGACTGGCTGATCCGGCTGGTGAGCGCGATCCGCACCGCGCGGACCGAACTCAATGTGCCGCCCGGCGCGAAGCTGCCCATGGTGGTGCGCGACGCGGCGGAAGGGACGCAGCGCCGTCTGGATCGTCAGGGCGTGGCGCTGGCGCGTCTGGGCCGCGTCGAAAGCCTGACCTTCGGCGAGCCGCCTGCGGGTGGCGCGGCGCAGATCGTGGTGGACGAAGCGACCTTCATCCTGCCGCTGGAAGGCGTGATCGACATCGCGGCGGAAAAGACCCGCCTCGCCAAGGCGCTGGCCGCGGCGGAGAAGGAGCGGGACGGTCTGGGCGGTCGCCTGTCCAACCCCAGCTTCGTCGAGAAGGCGAAGCCGGAAGCCGTCGCCAAGGCGCGCGAGGATCATGCCGAAAAGACCGCCGAGGCCGAGCGGCTGAAGGCGGCGCTGGACCGGCTGGGGTGAGGATTTGACACCCTGACCAAAAATTCCGTTCGGGCTGAGCTTGTCGAAGCCCCGTTCTTCCTTAAAAGAAGAATGGCCCCCTTCGACTGACTGCTTGCAGCAGTCGCTCAGGACAGGCTTCGACAGGTTCAGGGCGAACGGAGGGAGGGCGTGGCGTCCTCATTCAGCTGGGCATGGGGGCGATCGTGAACAGACCGGGGCAAGGCACCAGAGACCTGACGCAGGGACCGATCGCATCGACCCTGTTGCTGTTCGCCATTCCGACGCTGCTGTCCAACATCCTCCAGTCGCTGAACGGATCGATCAACGCCATCTGGGTCGGTCGGTTTCTGGGCGCGCAGGCGCTGGCGGCGACCGCCAATGCCAATATCATCATGTTCCTGATGTTTTCGGTCGTCTTCGGTTTCGGCATGGCGTCGACCGTGGTGATCGCGCAGGCCGTAGGCGCGCGGGACATCGACGCCGCCCGGCGCGCCTTTGGTTCGGCCATCGGCTTCTGTTCGATATTGGGGCTGGCCGTCGCCACCGCCGGGTGGATCGGCGCGCCCGCGCTGCTGCACATGCTGGCGACCCCGCCCGAAGCCTATGCCATGGCGCTCATCTATCTGCGCGTGATCTTCTTCGCCATGCCCGCGACCCTGCTGGTGGTGATGGTGATGATGGGCCTGCGCGGGGCGGGGGACGCGAAGACGCCGCTGATCTTCATGATCGTCAGCGTCGCGATCGATCTGGTGCTGAACCCGGTGCTGATATTGGGGCTGGGGCCGGTGCCTGCCTATGGCATTGCGGGATCGGCGGCGGCGACCGCGGCGGCGGGGATCGTCAGCCTGATCGGCGTCATTGCCTTCCTCTATGCGAAGGATATGCCGTTGCGGCTGCGCGGGCCGGAATTGCGTTACCTCTGGCCGTCCGCCGATCAGCTGCGCGTGCTGGTGGGCAAGGGGCTGCCCATGGGGTTGCAGATGATCGTGATGTCTGCGTCCGGCCTCGTCATGATCGGTCTCGTCAACCGCGAAGGGTTGCTGGTGACGGCGGCCTATGGCGCGGCGCAGCAGATATGGACCTATCTCCAGATGCCCGCCATGGCGATGGGTGCGGCGGTTAGCGCCATGGCGGCGCAGAATATGGGGGCGGGCCGGTGGGACCGGATCAGCCGCATCACCGGCTATGGCATCGGCTATCTCTTGCTGGTGACGGGCGCAATGATCGTCATCATCCTGCTGTTCCACGAAGCGCTGCTGTCGCTGTTTCTGGGCAGCAATATGGCCGCGATCGCGGCGGCGTGGAACATGCAGCTGCTCGCCAGCTGGAGCTTCATGCTGTTCGGCTGCACCATGATCCTGTTCGGCGTCATGCGCGCCAATGGGGTGGTGGTGGCGCCGCTGGTCATCCTGACATTCACGCTGTTCGGCGTGCGGCTGGGCTTTTACGAGCTGGCCTATCCGGCGCTGGGCGCCGACGCATTATGGCTGAGCTTCCCGGCCGGATCGGCGACGGCGCTATTGCTGGCATGGGCGGTCTATGCGCGGGGCGGCTGGCGCAAGGCAAAGCTGATGGTGCCGGTCCATGCGGAGGAATGCCGCGAAACGGTGAATAGCGAAGCCGAACCGGCCGGACGTATCGCGCCAGCGGGATAGGCGCCGTCAGCGCCCCTGCGCGCGCCAGCGGGTGATGGTGCGTTCCAGGATGTCGGCCTCGCTGCCCGACTGACGCCACAGATCGGTGAAGCTGGGGTCGCCCGAAGCGGGACGGCGATGCTCCTCCAGATTGTCGAGCGCGACGCGGATCGGCACGGCGACGCCTTCGCCGCAGATGATCGCCTCCCGATTGCGCAGGGCCGGGATGGAATCGAGGAAACCGCGCGCCCCTTCGGGCATGGCGGCCTTTACAAATGCCTGGTCCCGATCGTTGTTGAGGCGCATGGAAATGATGGTGCCGCATTGCGACAGCACGCCTTCGGCAAGGTCGGATGGGCGCTGCGTGATCAGACCCAGCGACACGCCATATTTGCGGCCTTCCTTGGCGATGCGTTCCAGTATCTTGCGCACGGCCTGACCCGATCCGGTCTTGCTGCTGGGGATGTAGCGGTGCGCTTCTTCGCAGACGAGCAGGATGGGGCGTTGCGGTTCGTCACGCGCCCAGATGGCATAATCGAACACCAGCCGCGACAGC
This sequence comes from Sphingobium sp., assembly GCF_048594625.1. Taxonomy (GTDB): domain Bacteria; phylum Pseudomonadota; class Alphaproteobacteria; order Sphingomonadales; family Sphingomonadaceae; genus Sphingobium. Next base: position 9,001 of record NZ_JBMDWL010000139.1, on the reverse strand, counting down.
ACCGACACCACGGTGGATGTGATGTCGGACGGCATGGCCGACACATCGATGATGGAAATCGGCTTGCCGTCGGATGGCAGGCGGAAAATCTTGGCCAGGAACGCCTGCATCGTGTCGGCGACCAGCATGCCGGAAAACATGAAGCTGTAACGCGGATCGGCGCGGATTTCGTCGATCTTGGTCTTCAGGCGCATATAGGGCAGGGCGCCGGTGCCTTTGTCCAGCTTGCCCATTTCATTCTGAAGGATCGTCGTCAGGTCGGACAACAGATAGGGGACGGGACTGTCCACCGTCAGCCGCCCGATATTTTCGGCAAGGCGGTTCTTGGACCGCGCCGCCAGCAGGCATTTGGCGAGGATGTCGCTGTCCACCGTGCGTTCGGACCCTTCGGAGGTCACGAACACTTCGCAATGTTCCTCGAAATTCATCAGCCAATAGGGCAGCGCCAGATTGTTGACGTCATAGACCGCGCCATTATCGGCAAAGGCTGCGCCATATTCGCCGTGCGGATCGATCATGACGATATGCCCCTGCGGCGAAAGATCGCAGATGCGGTGCAGGATCAGGGCGGCGCTGGTCGATTTGCCGGTGCCGGTCGATCCCAGCAGCGCGAAATGTTTGCCCAGCATGGAATCGACATACAGGGCCGCGCGCGTATCGGCGGTGGGATAGACAGTGCCGATTTCCACATTGGCGCGGTCGTCCGCAGCATAGATTTGCCGCATGTCATGGCTGGACACCGGATAGATGTCCGTGCCGGGCGTGGGATAGCGGGTGACGCCGCGCCGGAAGCGATAGATGCGGCCGGTCAGCTTTTCCTCATCGCCTTCGCCCAGAAAATCGATGTCGGCGACGATGCCCTTGCTGGCCTGATCCAGCGCCATGGCGCGCACGCTGGCGATCAGCCAGCTCTGGCCCACGCGCATCTTCACCTGACTGCCGACCTGTCCCGACATGGCGATGCACGGATCATCGTCATGCATCAGCAGGGCCAGGTTCTGCGCGTCGATCAGGATCTTGGAACTGGACCCGGCGATCTGGAACACCATGCCCAGCGATTGTACGGGTGCCATGTGACTGGCCGTTGCGGCAGCGGTGAAATGTTGTGCGCCCGGCATATGGGTCATGGCCTCGGTCATCCCTCCGACCGGCAAGCGTCCCGGTCATCAGGCCCGTCTAATCAAAAGAGGTAAAAATTGGCTTATCCTGACCGCGCGCGGTTTTGCGAACGACCCGCGCCATTGTGCCGTCCAAAGGTTAAGAGGCGTTGACCCGGGGTCCATAATGGATCAGTCGAGCATGGGGCAGGAACATGCGGATGAGTTGGGGCATTTTGAAAGCGTAACTTTCAGGACAGTCGTTTGCCCGAAATCCGTACCATCGACAGCGCTCGGCGCTCTGCTGCCATAGCCATTGCCCGCGTGGTGTGCATATTGGGCGTGGTCTACGTCCATGCATGGACTGGCCTCAACGGCGAAGCGCTCAAAGCGCTTCGGGGCAGCGGGCAGGACAATCTGCGCTGGTTGCTGATGGAATTGTTCGGGCGCAGCGCCGTGCCGTTGCTGGGTCTGATTTCCGGATGGCTGGTGGCCGGGTCCATGCGCGCGCGCAACTGGGGCGATCATGTGACGCGCAAGGCGCGGACCATCGTCGTGCCGATGGTATTGTGGAACGTCATCGCGATATTGCTGGTGTCGGGCGCGGCGTGGAAGCTGCACCTGACGGCGCCGCTGCCCCAGTCCCTATGGTGGACGGTCAACGAGATTTTCATTCTGACCCGCAACCCGGACATCAATGTGCAGATGCCGTTCCTGCGCGACCTGTTCCTGTGCATGGTTGCGGCGCCGCTGCTGGTCCGTCTGCCGGGCTGGGCGCTGGTGCTGATCGCGCTGGTGGCGGGGGCATGTCATGTGGCGGGCTTTGGTCCGCCGGTGCTGATGCGTGCGTCGATTCTCGTCTTCTTCTCGCTCGGCATATTGGCACAGCGCGGCGGCTGGGCGGATCGGGTCGCGGCGCGCCCGCTGGCGATCGTTGCCCTTCCTTTCATCCTGTTGATGGGGATGCAGCTTTATCACGCTGTTACGGTCGGTGACGATGCCTGGCCAGTGGCGCAGCGTTCGCTGGACCTGATCCTGCGCATCGCGGCGGCGGCGGCCTTCTGGCGGCTGTCATGGGCGTTGGCGGCCAGCCCGGCGCGCCATATCCTGTTGAAGGTCGAACCCTATGCCTTCTTCCTGTTTTGCAGCCACCTGATCCTGATCTGGCTGTTCGGGCCGATGCTGGGCGGGGTGTTCGGCAAAATGGGGTCGCCCCTCTATCCCTTCTACCTCGTGACGCAGCCGCTGATGGTGCTGGGGGCGGTGATGCTGGTCGGTGCGGTGCTGCGCCGGATCGCGCCCGCCGCCGCGACGGTGCTGAGCGGCGGGAGGCTGAAGAAGGTCGAACGTCAGGCGGTTTCGCGGCTGGCGCCCGCCTGCTGAGCGATCGCCTGCTTTGCCGCCGCCATGGCGATGGCAAAGCTGTGCTTGCGCGCGGCAGGATCGAAAATCTGACCCGTCAGGATCAGCTCGTCCACCTGTGTCCGGCGCAGGAAAGCCGCGATGTCGCGCTCCACGTCCACCTGCGTTCCGATGCTGGATACGCTCAGGACATCGGCCAGCATTGCCTGCGCCTGCATCGGCAATTCTTCATAATAGCCCGGCACCGGCGGTTGCAGCTTGCCCGGATTGCCGGTGCGCAACCGCACGAAGGCCTGTTGCATCGATGTGGCGATCAGCTGTGCCTGCTCGACCGTGTCGGCGGCAAAGACATTATAGCCCGCCATGACATAGGGATATTTCAGCTTCGCCGACGGGCGGAAATCGCGGCGGTAGATGGCGATGGCCTCATCCAGAGCGGCAGGCGCGAAGTGCGAGGCGAAGGCGTAGGGCAGGCCCAGCGCCGCGGCAAGTTGCGCGCCATAGAGGCTGGACCCCAGAATCCAGATTGGAATATCGGCCCCTGCGCCCGGCGTCGCCTGCACCGACTGCCTGTCGTCATCGGCAAAATAGGCCTGCAATTCCATAACGTCGCGCGGGAACTGGTCCGCGCCGCCAGACAGGTTGCGGCGGATCGCCTGCGCCACGCGCTGGTCGGACCCCGGCGCGCGGCCAAGGCCAAGGTCGATGCGGCCGGGAAACAGCGCCTCCAGCGTGCCGAACTGTTCTGCGATCAGCAGCGGGGCGTGATTGGGCAACATGATGCCGCCCGCGCCGATGCGGATGGACGATGTCGCATGGCCGATATGGGCCAGCACCACGGCGGTCGCCGCCGAAGCGATGCCCGGCATGCCATGATGTTCGGCCACCCAATAACGGTGATAGCCAAGCTGTTCGGCATAAGCGGCAAGGTCCGCCGCATTGGCGAAGGCGGTCGCGACGCTGTCGCCTTCACGGACGGGGACAAGGTCAAGCAGGGAGATACGGGTCATGCACACCATATGGGCGCATGATCGGTTTTATTTCAAGACGGAAAAATCAGATGGCGCGGCCAAAGCCCTGTACCGGCGTTTCGACACGGCGGCCAAAACCGCCGGGGCGGCGCGCGGCCAGCGGATTGGCGTCGCGATCCAACAAGGCCATCGTTTCGCTGAAACAGGCGCGCATGGCGACGACCACTTCGATCAGTTCGTCGGGGCTTTCGCGTGTTTCCACGCAGCGGCGCGCGACCATTTCTATCTCTTCGGCCATGACGCTCAGCCGATATGCGCCAAATTGCGCCGATTCGCCCTTCAGCGTATGGGCCGGGCGGATCAGGTCAGCGGCGCTGCGGGCGCGAAAGGCTTCCTCCACGGCGATGATCGATTTGACGCCATCTTCACGGAAATAGCCCAATATGCGCGGGAAAGCTGCGCCCAGTTCGCCACGGGTCCGCGAAAATTCGCTCCAGTTGACCAGTTCGGTATCTTGATGCGCCACCCGCGCTGCTCCTTCGCCCCAACGGGTTAAAAATAGAGGGAGCGTGTAAACAGGACGTTAAAATGCCGGCCGGTCGTGACCGGATCGGACCATGTTCAGGCGGTGCGCGACAGGGCGAAACGATGGTCGCCGAGCGCCGAAAAGGCCCAGTTCTGCGCGCGTGCCAGCGCCTTCAGCTCGGCATGGGCGATGGGGTCGTCCGCTTCGATGACGATGGCCGTAGCGTCACGCAGGGCGCGGGCGGCGCGCAGCGCCGGCCAGGGGCATTTCATGCCTCTGGCGTTGATCGTCACGACATGGCCATCCGCGCTCATCGGCCGCGCATCATTTGGTGGCGTAGGGATTTTTCTGGCTGCGCAGCGTCAGACGCACCGGCACTGCGCCGAACCCCAATTCCCTGCGAATGCCGTTCACCAGATAACGGCGATAGCTTTCGGGCAGTTCGTCCAGGCGCGTGCCGAACAGGACGAACGTGGGCGGGCGCGTCTTGTTCTGGGTGATGTAGCGCAGCTTGATCCGCTTGCCGCCCGGTGCCGGCGGCGGATTGGCCTCCAGCGCGGCTTCGAACCAGCGGTTGAGGATGCCGGTCGACACGCGTTGCGACCATGCGGTGCGGGTTTCGAAGGCGACATGGATCAGGTCGTCCAGTCCCTTGCCCGTGGCGGCCGACACGGTCATGATCGGCACGCCACGCACCTGCGCCAGACCGTCGGACAGGGCCTGCTTGATGCCCTGATACAGGGCAGAGCCGTTTTCGACCGTATCCCATTTGTTGAGCGCGACGACGAGGGCGCGTCCTTCCTCCAGCACGCGGTCGGCGATGCGCAGATCCTGCGCCTCCAGCCCGCGGGTCGCGTCCAGCAGCAGGACGACGACTTCGGCGAAGTTCACGGCGTTCAGGCCATCGGACACCGCCAGCTTTTCCAGCTTGTCCTGTACTTTGGCACGCTTGCGCATGCCCGCCGTATCGATCAGGCGGACGGGGCGGTCCAGCCCGTCGCGGCTGGTCCACATCCAGTCGACGGCGATGCTGTCGCGGGTGATGCCCGCTTCCGGCCCGGTCAGCAGGCGGTTTTCGCCCAGCAGCCGGTTGATGAGCGTCGATTTGCCCGCGTTGGGGCGGCCGACAATGGCGAGCTTGAGCGGCGCACCTTCCTCATCCTCGTAAAAATCCTTTTCCTCGGCCTGAAATTCTTCGCGGTCGAGATGGGGCAGCAGCGCCTGGAACAGATCTGCCAGACCCTGACCATGTTCGGCGGAAAAGGGAATGGGTTCGCCAAGGCCGAGCGAGAAGGATTCCATGACGCCATCGTCAGCGGCCTTACCCTCCGCCTTGTTGGCCATCAGGATGACGGGCGTGTCGTTGGCGCGCAGCCAGCGGGCGATTTCCTCGTCCAGCGGGGTGATGCCCGCGCGCGCATCGATCATGAACAGGGCGACGTCGCAATCGTCCACGGCGGCCTGCGTCTGCATGCGCATGCGGCCGGGTAGGGAATTGGCGTCCTCATCCTCATAACCCGCCGTATCCACGATGGTGAAGTCGAGGCCCAGCAGATGCGCTTCCCCTTCGCGCCGGTCGCGGGTCACGCCGGGCTGATCGTCGACCAGCGCCAGCTTCTTGCCGACCAGGCGGTTGAACAGGGTGGATTTGCCCACATTGGGACGCCCGACAATGGCTACCGTGGGCAGCATGCCCGTATTCCTTCCAAAAATTCGTATCGATAAAACGCGATGCTCCCGCGCGGGCGGTCGGCCTGCGCGGGAGCATCGTCTAGCATAGTTGCGGCAATTAGCGGAATGCCGTCAATTTTCCATCGTCCGCCAGCACATAGAGCATGTTATTGGCGACGATCGGCGACAGCGACATGGACCGGTCCATGTCCACGGTCGATTGTACCTTGCCATCGGCCGGGTCGACATAGACCATTTCGCCGCGCGTCGACACGACGATCAGGCGACCACCTGCCAGAACGGGGCCGGTCCAGCGGATCGCCTTGTCCTTCTTCTTTTCCTTCTGCCAGCGACGCAGCTGGCTGACCCAGCGGATCTTGCCGGTCGCGCGGGCGACGCAGAGCAGCCGCGCGTCGCTGGTCACGGCGAACACCCACTCGCCCACCACGGCGGGAGTGGAGATGCCCGCAATATTGATTTCCCACAGGCGCTGGCCGCTGGTGAGTTCATAGCTCGCCATGCGGCCACCCTGACCGATGGCGAAGACACGGCCACGATCGATAACCGGATCGGCATCGATGTCGGTCAGCGTCGCCACGGCCGTGGAAATGCTGGTGCGCGACAGGGCGTCGCCCCACAGGGTGCGGCCATTTTCATAACGATAGGCGGAAATTTCACCGGAGCTATAGCCCGCGATCACCGTGCCTTGCGCAGCAGCGGGGGCGGCGACACCGAAAATGCCCGTCACCTGCAACGTGCCGCTGTCGGTCCACTGGGTTTCGCCGTCGGACTGGTTCAGCGCGAAGATCTGGTTGTCCTGACCCATCACATAGACATGGCCGTTTTCCAGCGTCGGCGCACCGCGCAGCGGCCCGCCCGGATGCTTTTTCCACAGGATCTTGCCATCGGCGACATTGAGCGCGAACACGTCGCCCAAGCCGGTGCTGGCGAACACGCGGTCGCCCACGACGCTGACGCCGCCGCCGAACAGCGCGCGGCCATTACCCTTGCCCTCCGACGGCAGGTTGGTCTGCCACAGCTTGCCGCCGCTCGCCGCGTCATAGGCGATGACATGCGCGCCCGCGTCCGTCACGAACAGCTTGCCGCCCGATACGACGGGCGACGCGGCCAGGCGCGCCTGTGGCGAGCTGCCCTCGATCGACACGTTCCATACCTGCGAAGGGGAACCGCCCAGCGACACATGGCCCATCGTCTTGGACGGGTCGCCGCCCGGCTGCGCCCATGCGTCGTTGACATAGGGGGCGGGCAGGGTGACCGCGACATCGGCCAGGCTCGGTTCGACCTCTACACCCTGCTCATTGCTCAGGATGGATACGCGGTTGCCCAGCACCGGCGTCTTGGGACCGCCCTTCTTGCCGCCCACGATGCCGCAGCCGGCCAGCAGCGCGACCATCGCGGCCATCGTCAAGGCCCGGCCCATCTTCATGCTTGCCATCCGCTCGATCATCCTTCGGTGGTTTCGGCCGGAATCTCGACCGCATCGATACCCATTAACCCGGCCATCTGTCGCGCACGTGAACGGATCGACTGGGGCACGTTGGCGTCCTTCGCCATGGCGGCGAACATCGGCCCGGCCAGATCGGTCTTGTTCATCTTCATATAGGCGATGGCGACCAGTTCGCCCGCGCTGCCGAACCATGGCGCACCCTCGACCGCCAGCGGCTTCAGCCGGTCCACGACCTGCTGGGGTTTCAGGCTTTCAAATTCCAGCGCGGTCTGACGGATCAGCGCCAGGTCGCGATAGGGCTGGTCCAGCGACGTGTCGGCGGCGATGGCGGCGAACATCTTGGCCGCGCCCTTGGTGTCGCCCTTGCGCGACGCGACGCCCGCCTGCACCAGCAGGGCGGATGCGCGATAACCCGGCTGGCTCGCCTTGGTCAGCGTTTCCAGTTCCTTGGCATCGGGCGTCCCGCCGCCCATGGCGGCGACCAGCACGCCATCCATCCGTTCGGATACGGCCTGCGACTGAGTCTTGCTGTAATGCTGCCAGTAGAGCCATCCGCCAAAGGCGGCGAGGCCGACGATGACCGCGCCCAATATCCAGCGTCCGAAACGCTGCCAGAAGGTCACAAGCTGGTCCTGCCGGACCGCGTCATCGACCTCACGCATGAAGGCTTCGCTGTTTTGCGGCGTCAGGGCCACGACGTTCTCCGAGAAATGAAACAGAAATTATGCGCAGAAGGCGCGATCAATAGCGACGCTTGTGCCACAGGCAAATCAAAATCTGGGCCAATCATTTTTTAGGGCGATAGACCTGATCGTCGGTGGGAAAGCTGCGGTCGCGCACGTCGGCGGCATATTGGGCGGCGGCCGCGCTGATGGTTTCGGCCATATTGGCATAGCGCTTCACGAAACGGGCGGTGCGTTCGAACATGCCCAGCATGTCTTCGGCCACCAATACCTGTCCGTCGCAGCGCGCCGACGCGCCGATGCCGATGACGGGTATATCGACCGCGTCGGTGATCAGGTCCGCCAGTTCCTCCATTACCCCTTCGACCACCATCGAAAAGGCGCCTGCCTGCGCCACGGCGCGGGCGTCGCCCAATATCTTGGCATGTTCTTCCTGGCTCTTGCCCCGTGCGCCATAGCCGCCCAGCGCATTGACCGCCTGCGGCGTCAGGCCGATATGCGCCATGACCGGAATGCCCCGCTGGCTGAGGAAGGCGATGGTGTCCGCCATGGCCTCTCCCCCCTCCAGCTTCACGCCCGCCGCGCCGGTTTCCGCCATGATACGGCTGGCGCTGGCGAAGGCCTGTTGCGGGGATGCTTCGTAACTGCCGAACGGCATGTCGACGATGACCAGGCTGTGATAGCTGCCGCGCACCACCGCCGCGCCATGGGCAATCATCATGTCCAGCGTGACGGGCAGGGTGGATGGCAGGCCATAGATCACCTGACCCAGCGAATCGCCCACCAGCAACATGTCGCAATGCGGGTCCAGCAACTGGGCTTGCCGCGCGGTATAGGCGGTTAGCATCACCAGCGGCTCTGCGGTTTTGCCTTCGAACTTGCGCCGCTGGATGGCAGGCACGGTCAGGCGCTTCATCGGTGCGGGCGTGGGATTGGCGCGGCTGGTCGCGGTGTCGATGGTGAAGGTCGTGGACATGGGCGCGGTCTAGAGCATTTTGAAGTCATCTGGAACAGATGACGGCTCGCAAAATGCGGGGAACCAAAGACCTGCGCATTTTGAAGTCATCTGGAACAGATGACGGCTCGCAAAATGCGGCGAGTGAAAGACAGCTGGAGCCTGACCCGGTTCAATCCCATCGGATCATGCCCCAGCCGAGCGTAACCGGCCGCGCACATGGCCGAGGGGGGGGGCCCGCCGGGCCTTGGGTGCGGGCCCGCCATGG
>NZ_JBMDWL010000138.1:0-7072 GCF_048594625.1 Sphingobium sp. | reverse complement strand
GCCTTCCCGCCTTCCCGCCTTCCCGCCTTCCCGCCTTCCCGCCGTCCCGCCTTCCCGCCTTCCCGCCTTCCCGCCTTCCCGCCTTCCCGCCTTCCCGCCTTCCCGCCTTCCCGCCTTCCCGCCTTCGATCCGTGTGCCCGCCGATCCGCGCCGTAAAGCCCACATCCCCAAGGCCCGACCCAAAAAACCACACCGCGAAATAAATTAATTAGTTAGCCAACTAATGAAATAGGCCTACTTATCGACTCTGTCACTTTCGCTGTCTCATTCCGTCGAGCCACCCTCTACCGCCCCGCCATCGCCTGTGTCATGACGATGTCCATGACAATGCTGTATCCGTCCCGCGAACCCCGCCCGCTTGGTCAGAGCGGCCTCTCCGTTTTTCCCATCGCCTGGGGCATGTGGCGCTTTGCCGACGACGATGTCACACAGGCGCAGCAGCGGGTCGAATCCGCGCTGGACGCGGGCATCACCCTGCTCGACACGGCGGACATCTATGGCTGCGACACGCCGGGCGGCTTCGGTTCGGCCGAAACGCTGCTGGGCCGCGTTCTGGCGCAGGCGCCCGCGCTACGCGACCGCATGATCCTCGCGACAAAAGGCGGCATCCGTCCCGGCATCCCCTATAACAGCGGCGCGCCCTATCTGGCCGATGCCATCGACGCCTCGCTCGCCCGGCTCCAGACGGAGCGGATCGACCTGTATCAGATTCACCGCCGCGATTTCCTCACCCACCCGCAGGAAGTCGCCGCCGCGCTCACCAAAATGGTGGAGGCGGGGAAGGTCCGCGCCATCGGCGTGTCCAATTACGGCATCCACGAACTGGATGCGCTGCAACGCTTCCTCGACCTGCCGATCGTCAGCACCCAGCCGGAATTTTCCGCGCTCCACACCGCCCCGCTGTATGACGGAACGCTCGATCAGGCGATGGCGCGCGACTTGGCGGTGCTGGCATGGTCGCCGCTGGGTGGCGGCCGTCTGGCCAAGCCGCTGCACCCCGCCGCGATCCTGATGGGCGAACAGGCCGCGCTCTATGATGTGGACGCCACCGCCGCCGCGCTGTCATGGATCATGGTGCATCCGGCCCGCCCCATCCCCATCGTCGGCAGCCAGTCCCCCGCCCGCATCGCCCGCAGCGTGGACGCGCTCAAGGTCGGCTGGACCCGCGAACAATGGTATGCCGTGCTGGAAGCATCGCTGGGCGAACGGCTCCCTTGATTGGGTGGGGCCTGATTGCGTCAAGGCGACTGGACCAGGCCCCACCCCGAGATGCCCTGATCCAGCCAGCCCTCGTCCACCGACGGCGGACAAGGGCCGGCCCGCCGGTTACCTGATCCGGATGACACCCACGCCGCGTTCGATGGCGATCTGCGTGCCATAGGGCTGCGACAGCCTCTGCAACCGTTCCAGAATGCGCGCGCCGGTCGCCGCATCCGCCATGTGCGGCACGCCCTTGCCCGCGCCCTGTGCGTTGACGCCCAGGTCGATCGGGTGCAGCCGGATTTCGGCCAGCCTGCCGTCCCTGAACCGGCTGACCGCGATCACCGTTTCATACAGGTTGGGGTCGCCGAACGTCTTGGCCCCGCGCGCCTGAAGCAGTTCGGGCGGCGTCACCGTGCCCGGCGCGATGCCGAACTGGTCGTACATATCGGCGGGCAGGTCATCGAGCGAATTATTCATCATCGCGAAGTTGCCCAGCGAATAGAAGATCGGCTTGCCCTTGTAGATTTCGATGCCGCGCAACTGGTGCGGCCCATGGCCGACATAGACGTCCGCGCCCGCATCGATCGCCTGATGCGCCAGCGGCTGGGCGAAATTGGCGACGATCTGGCTGGCATTGCCCGGTTCGTGATTATGCAGCGAAAAGACGACGAAATTGCCGTTCTGCTTGGCCTGCCGAATGGCCAGCAGGTTCGCGTTCACATCCTTCTGGTTCAGGTCATATTCGATCTTCATCGGGCTGACCGGGGTGGCGGTGGCGCGGAACGCGCGCCCCTTGATCTTCACCGCATCGCCTGCCTTGGTCCCGGTGATCCGCGCCAGGGTGGCAAGGTCTGCGTCCGACACCAGCCCGATTTCGCTATTGCGGATGGTGTTCGCCCCGCCGCGTCCCGGCACCTTGCCCAGCGGGTCGGACGCGGGCGACATCGGCGTGAAGCTGGTCGTCGCGGATACCAGACCCACCCGGCCCAGCGGCGCGTCCAGATATTCGGGCGAACGCGCCGCCGTCATGCTACTGCCGGTCCCGGCATGGATCAGATGCGCGGCGTCCAGCAGGTCCAGCGTCTCCGCCATGCCCTCCACGCCCCAGTCGGTGGTATGGTTGTTGGCATGGCCGACAATGTCGAAGCCCATTTTCGCGATGTCGCCGGGCACCCCCGGATCGGCCAGCATCCATGTGCCGCCCGATTCGGCCTGCGGCGATCCCTTGAAGGTGTTGAGGTCCAGCGCCGTCGTCTCGAAATTGCCGAAGGTCACGTCCGCCCTGCGCAGGATGCGCAGCATGTCGGGCGACTGCTTCTCGATCGTCGCCAGCATCGGGCGCAGGTAGATAAGGTCGCCCACCGCGGCAAAGCTGAAATCGCCCGCGATCGGCGTGCTGGGCACCTGCGTCGTTTCCAGCTTGCCCTCTTCCGCCGCGCGGGCGATCGGGCTGGCCGACAACAGGATCGCGGTCCCGGCGCACAGCAGGCTGCGCAACGCGCGACGATGGAAAATGGCAGGCATGAAGATGGTCCCCCGGATCGATGCTGATGCGACAGGCTTAACCCGGACGACTGACATGAACCTGTCACATGCGCCCTTATCCCTGCGGCAGCCGGAACCGCACCAGCACGCACAGCCCCTGTCCCGTCCGTCCGTCGCGCAATTCGATCCGCGCGCCCAGCCGGTCGGCCAGCGCCCGCGCGATCGGCATGCCCAGCCCGGTGCCGGGCGCGCCCGACCGACTGTTGATGCGATAGAAGCGCTCCCACACCTTGTCCCGCTGGTCGGCGGGGATGCCGGGACCGTTATCGTCGATTTCGACCACCGCGTCCTGATCGTCCATCCACAGGCTGACCGCCACCGCCCCGTCCGCCCGGTTGTACCGGATGGCATTGTCCAGCAGATTGCCCAGCAGTTCCCCCGCCAGTGCGGGCTGGCCCAGCGCCATCACCGGCCCGTCCATGCGATTGTCATATCCGATGTCCATCGCCACCGGCGCCTGTCCCGCCCGGTCGGCGGTGACGCTGGCGGCCAGTTCCGCCAGATCGAACGGCCGCATCTGCATGTCGCCCTGATCCTCGCTGCGCGCCAGCGCGATCAGCTGCTTCAGCAACTGTTCCAATGTGCCGATGGCATGGGGAATATCGGTCAGCGCCGCCCGGCCCTGCGGCGACGTCGGCCCATAACGGTCCAGCACGTCCAGCTGCACCCGCGCCACCGCCAGCGGGGTGCGCATCTGGTGCGATGCGTCGGACGTAAAGTGGCGCAGCGAATTGCTCGCCCGCTCCAGCCGCGCCATCAACCCGTTGAACGCGGCGATGAACGGCCGGATTTCCGCCGGGTTCGCCTCAGACGCTTCCAGCCGGAAGGCAGGTGACGCGTCCTGCTGCGCCGTCTCTACCTGCTGCGTCAGGTCGATGAGCGGCCTCAACCCCCACCGGATCGCCCACCAGAACAGCAGGCCCGTCACCAGCAGCACCGCCAACCCGACCATCAGCACCCGTCCCATGAACTGCCGCTCATAGGCCATGCGATCGTCGACATAATCGGCGATCTGGATGACGATCAGCGCCTGCTCGCCCACCGGCCGCCGCACCTCCGTCGCGATCCGCACCGGTTTTCCGTGCAACGTCCCGTCGCGCAGATAGGCCGCCTGCGTCACATCGCGCGCATCGATGGCGTTCAGGTAGCCGCGGATCGTCGGATTGGCGCGATAGGCATTGACGAACGTCACCGGTGGATGGCGATCCGTCACCCCATCCCATGTCATGCTATAATCGGACGGCGGCGTCAGGTCGGGATCCCCGGCCAGCAGATCCCTGCCCCGATAGACGCTGAAATGCACCACCGGCCGCGCCCGCCGCCGCAACAGATGCACCGCCAGCGGCAACAGCGTTTCCCGCTCCGGCGACCGGCTGTTATAGACCAGGCTCAGCGTCCTGACCGATCCGGCCAGCACGCGATCGACCGTGTCGGCCTCCGTATCATGGGTCACCCATGCGGTGATGATCCCGAACAGCAGGACAAGCGCGGCCAGCGGCATCATCACCGCGCCGGTCAGCCGCAGCCGCAACGAAGGGGGCAGGTTCCGCATCATCACGCTGTTAGCAGATAAAAAGTTATGCCGCCTCGATCATATAGCCCAGCCCCCGCACGGTGCGGATGGCGGGACCGGACGGCTGCAATTTGCGACGCAGGCGGCCGACATAGACTTCCAGCGCATTGGGCGTCACGGCATCGTCGAAATTGAAGATTTCGGCCGACAGCCTTTCCTTGGCGATCACCTTGCCCGGCCGCCCCATCAGCGTTTCCAGCACCGCCAGTTCGCGGCGGCGCAGGTCCAGCATCTTGTCGTCCAGATAGACGGTCCGGCTCGACCGGTCGAACATCAGCGCGCCGATCCGCAAAGTCGGGTCCAGCTGCCCCTGACTGCGCCGCACCAGCGCCCGGATGCGCGATTCCAGTTCGCGCGGATCGAAGGGCTTGGCCATGTAATCGTCGGCCCCGCGATCCAGACCGTTGATCCGGTCGTCCATCATGTCGCGCGCCGTCAGGATCAGGATCGGTGTCGCCGCGCCGCGCGCGCGCAGCTGGCTCAACACGTCCAGCCCGTCCATATCGGGCAGGCCAAGGTCCAGGATGATCGCGCAATAGGGTTCCTGATCGGCCAGGTTCAGCGCCTCTTCGCCGCTGGTCAATATGTCGACGGCGAAACCGGCAGCCTCCAGCGACGCGACCATGCCGCGGGCCAGCCGCTCATCATCTTCCACCAGCAACAGACGCATCTTCAAACCTTTATCCTGCGGGGCGACCACCCAAGGATCGACATTTAATTGCGACAACCCGTCCGCACGGAATCGCAAATGCGAAGTACGGCGCCGCCAATCTTGCCGTTGATTACACGACCGGCCCTTCCGGGTCCATTATGTCAGGTTGGTGACAGCGACTCCGGTTAGGACACGAACAGAATTACGAATGGCGGGATCGAAATCCACAGCCTTCGGGTCGCAAAAAATGCAGCGCACATAAGCGCTTCGCAAAAATCCAATGGGGAATCGGAACTATGACGACGGGTCGCTCCGCGTTCGCGGGGGTAATATTCTGCATGGCTGTTTCGCTGTCAGGCGGTGCCATGGCGCAGAATGAAGCACGGGTCGATTCCGCGTCGATGGCACGGCTCGACGCCCTGTTCGCCAAATGGAACAGCAAGACCGCGCCCGGCTGTTCGGTCGCCGTGTCGCGCAATGGTCGGGCGATCGCGACCCGCGCCTATGGCATGGCCGATCTGGAAAAGGCGGTCCCCGCCACCCCCGACAGCATCTATGAAGCCGGTTCGGATTCCAAGCAGTTCACCGCCGCCGCCATCCTGATGCTGGCCCGCGAAGGCAAGCTGTCGCTGGACGACGACATCCGCAAATATCTGCCCGAAATGCCCGTCTATGCGACGCCGGTCACCATCGGCCACATGCTGCACCACACCAGCGGCCTGCGCGACTGGGGCAGCGTCGCCGCGATCGAGGGCTGGCCGCGCAACAGCCGCACCGCGTCCAACGACGATGTCCTCGCCATCGCGTCGCGCCAGAGCGAGCTGAATTTCGCCCCCGGCGCGCACTATCTCTACAGCAACAGCAATTATAACCTCGCCGCGATCATCGTCGCCCGCGTGTCCGGCCAGTCGCTCGCCGATTTCACCGCCGACCGCATCTTCAAGCCGCTGGGCATGACCCACACCAGCTGGCGCGACGATCATGGCGAAGTGGTGGCGGGCCGCACCGGCGCCTATGATTTTCAGGACGGCCTCTACCGCAATGATCAGGTGATCGAGGACGCCTATGGCAATGGCGGCCTGCTGACCACCGTGGGCGACCTTGTGAAGTGGCAGGCCGCGCTCGACAGCGATTTCTTCGGCGCAGGCTTCACCGCGCAGATGCAGACACCCACGAAGCTGAACGACGGCACGCCGATCGCCTATGCGCTGGCGCTGGTCAACCTCGACCATCATGGTCAGCAGGAAGTCAGCCATTCGGGTTCCACCGGCGGCTATCGCGCATGGATGGCGCGCTATCCCAAACAGAAGCTCGCCGTGTCCCTGCTGTGCAACACCGGCAATGCCGACACGCCGGTGCTGGGCCGCGACGTCGCCGACATCTTCCTGCCCGCCTATAGCGAAAAGCCCTACACCCCCAGGGGGCCGCTGCCCGTCGGCCTCTATGCCGACAGCATGAACGGCTTTGCGGTCACCTTCGACGCCGACGAACAGGGCCGCCTGCGCGCCGACGGCAAGCTGCTGACCCCGGTCGGCCCCGGCCGCTGGGCACAGCGGGAAGACATCTTTGCCTTCGGCAAGACCGGCCTCATCCGCGAAAACCGCGAAGGCGAAAAAATCCCCTATCGCAAGGTGGAGCAGGTCACCGTCTTCGACGCCAAACCCTATCTCGGCAAGTTCTGCGCGGTGGATGCCGATGCCTGCCTGACCTTCCGTCAGGATGGCGCAGCGCTCGTCTATGACGGCCCGCGCTGGTCGAACCAGTCGCTCAAGCCCGCTTATGCCGATGTGTTCAGCGGCAAGGCGATGCCCGATTCCTCGCCCGCCACGGTCAAGTTCCAGCGTGACGCCAGCGGGGCAATCAACGCCATGCGCTTTGGCGAAGGCCGCGCCTACGACCTGCTGTTCCGCCGGGCGGATTGATCCTTTTCCAAACAGAGCCGCCGGGAAGCGGCCCGATATCTACGAAAAACAAAAGGGGACTGAGCATGACGAATTTCAAGGCCGCATCGCGGCACCTGTTGATGGGCGGCAGCGCCATCCTGATCGCATCGGCGGGGCATGGCGCGGCGATGGCGCAGGCGGATGTCCCGGCCGACG
>NZ_JBMDWL010000137.1:0-51453 GCF_048594625.1 Sphingobium sp. | reverse complement strand
GACCTGCGTCGTGACGCGGTGATCGAATATAACTGACGCCGTGCCTCTTTCGCCCTTTGCGGTGTCGCTGGGCGATCCCGCCGGGATCGGACCGGAAATCGTCGCCAAAAGCTGGGTCATGCGCGAAGCGCGCGGCCTGCCCCCTTTCTTTGCGGTGGGCGACGCCGCGTCGCTGCGCTCCGTCTGGCTTGGCCCCGTCGCGACCATCGCATCGCCGGAGGAAGCCGCGTCCGTTTTCGGCTCCGCCCTGCCCTGCCTCCAGGTCGCGGATGCGGGCGACATCGTGCCGGGCAAACCCAGCATCGATGGCGCACGCACCGCCTTTCAGGCGCTGGAGGTCGCGGTGGGCCTTGCCCGGTCCGGCTCGGCCGCCGGAATCGTGACCGCGCCGGTGGGCAAGGAACAGCTTTACGGCGTCGGCTTCACCCATCCGGGCCAGACGGAATTCGTCGCCGAACGGTGCGGCGTGTCGCCCCATAATGCGGTGATGATGCTCGCCGGACCTTCGCTGAAGGTCGTGCCGGTCACCATCCATATCGCCATCGCCGATGTGCCGTCCGTCCTCACCATCGACCTGATCCGCGCCCGCGCGCTGACCACGGCCAAGGGATTGCGGCGCAATTTCGGCATCGCCCGCCCCCGCCTCGCCGTCGCTGGCCTCAACCCCCATGCCGGGGAAAATGGCGCACTGGGTCGGGAAGAGATCGACGTCATCCGCCCCGCGATCGAACTGCTGCGCAATGACGGTCTGGACATTGTCGGCCCGCTCGCCGCCGACGGCATGTTCCACGCCCGCGCGCGCGAAACCTATGACGCGGCGCTGTGCATGTACCATGATCAGGCGCTGATCCCCATCAAGACGCTGAATTTCGACGATGGCGTCAACATCACGCTGGGCCTGCCGATCGTGCGCACATCGCCCGATCATGGCACCGCCTTTGGGATCGCGGGCACCGACAGCGCCAATCCCGGCGCCATGATCGCCGCGCTCAAGATGGCGGATCAGGCCGCCCGCGCCCGTGCCGCCCCCCAAATCTCTCATGGCTGACACCCGCCCCGCCCTCCCCCCGCTCAGGGACGTCATCGCGCGCCACGGCCTCGCCGCCAGCAAGGCGCTCGGCCAGAACATCCAGCTCGACGAACAGCTGCTGGATCGCATCGCCGCCGTCCCCGGCCCGCTGACGGACGCCCCGGCGTTCGAAGTCGGCCCCGGTCCCGGCGGCCTGACCCGCGCCATATTGCGCGCGGGCGCCCGGCTCGTCGCGGTGGAGCGCGACCGTCGCTGCCTCCCCGCACTGGCAGAGCTGGAGGAGGCCTTTCCCGGTCAGCTGCGCGTCATTTCCGGCGACGCGATGCAGGTCGACGCGCTGACGGAGGCGGGCGCGGGCGCACATATCATCGCCAACCTGCCCTATAATGTCGGTACGCCGCTGCTGGTCGGCTGGCTCTCGGCCGACTGGTCGCCGCTGCCATGGTGGTCCAGCCTGACGCTGATGTTCCAGATGGAAGTCGCCGAACGCATCGTCGCAAAGCCTGATACCGACCATTATGGGCGCTTGGCCGTCCTGTCCCAGTGGCGCAGCGACGCGCGCATCGCCATGAAGGTGCACCGCAGCGCCTTCACCCCGCCGCCCAAAGTCATGTCGGCCGTGGTCCACATCACGCCCAAAGCCGCACCCGAAGGCGTACAGCTCAAATTCCTCGAACGGCTGACCGCCGCCGCCTTTGGCCAGCGCCGCAAGATGCTGCGCCAAAGCCTCAAGGGGCTGCCCGGCGCGCTCGACGCGCTGGATCAACTGGGCATCGACCCGCAACGCCGCGCTGAAACGGTGAGCGTCGAAGAATTTGTCGCCGTCGCCCGGATATTGAGCATTTAATATATCCGCTCGCATCGCGCGCAGTCGAGAAACAGCCGGCACGCTGCTCCCGTATTTCGGCCACGCGCGATACGAACGGACCTTGATTGAGAAGGCATTGATCCCATGCCCCGCCTGATCCTGTTCAACAAACCCTATGACATGCTGTCGCAATTTACGGATCGCGGCACGGACACCGCCCGCGCCACCCTGTCGGACTGCATCGCCATCCCCGGCGTCTATCCCGCCGGGCGACTCGACCGCGACAGCGAAGGACTGCTGCTGCTGACGGACGACGGCCACCTGCAATCGCGCATCGCCGAACCGCGGCATAAAATGCCTAAAACCTATCTGGCGCAGGTGGAGGGCGATGTGTCGGACGAGGCGCTGGCCGCGCTGCGCAAGGGCGTGGAGCTGAAGGACGGCCTGACCCGCCCGGCGCAGGCACAGCGGATCGACGCCCCCGCCATCTGGCCCCGCAACCCGCCCATCCGCGTACGCAAAAGCATCCCGGACAGCTGGGTCAGCCTGACCATCACCGAAGGGCGCAACCGCCAGGTCCGCCGCATGACCGCCGCCGTCGGCCACCCGACGCTGCGCCTTGTGCGCTGGCGCATCGGCGACTGGACGCTGGACGGCCTGCAACCGGGCGAGTGGCGCGAAGTGCAGGTCGGCTGATCTCGAATAGCCATAACCTGCGTTCGCTTCGGGCGAAGTCGAAAAGCAGGTCATGCCCACCCGGCGTTTCTCGGCCTTCCTCGAAACGAACCGCTACGACGCGTTCAGTCTGCGCCTGAAGCCATCCCCCGCAACACCCGCTTGCCCTTGGTCCGGCTGGTCAGGTGGAATTGCCGGCACCGGTCACAGCGATAGGGGCGCAACGGCACATCGGCCGCCAATGCCACGACCAGCGCCGCCGCTTCGGACGCGAAGCGCGTCTTCTTCCGACAGATGCTGAGCCGCGTGCGCATGGATCAATCTTGAGGCCCATCTTCAGGATCAAAGCTGACGCTGCCTTCATTGTACAGCGTCACGATCAGGCTCACCGCCGCTTCCTTTTCCATCAAAACCGGATCGAGCGTCAGCACGTCCGCCGCGCACAGTTGCCGCGCCAGCAACGCCGCATCGCCATCGCAATCATGGGCCTGCCCGTCCACGAACAGCGTCACCGCGTCGCCGCCCTGCGCCACGAATGCAAAGCGACTGGCCGGATTGCGGCACAATGCCACGCCGTCCGCCACCAGTTCCCTTACATCCTCCGCCGCAATTTGTTCATCCGGCCGGAAATCCAGTTCCGGATATTTGCGCTCGCTATTATATGTCCCGAACCAGCGGGCAAAGGCCGCCGGATCGCCGACCGCGTCCATCACCATCGCCTGCAACCGCGCCAGCGCCGCCGCATCGATCTCGCCCGGATTGGCCTGCGCGCGCAGGTCCGGATCGGCATAGCGGTCATCCTCCACCATGTCGGTCACCATATGGGCGCAAAACTGTTCCACCAGTTCGCTGCGCGACGGCGCCCGGAACCCCACCGAATAGGTCATGCAATCGTCGCCGACCGCGATCCCGTCATGCGCCACGCCCGGCGGGACGTAGAGGATGTCGCCCGGTTCCAGCACCCATTCGTCCGTCACGTCGAACTGCGCCAACAGACGCAGATCCTCCTGCACCAACAACGGCGTATCCGCATCGCAATGCTGCCCCAAGCGCCAGCGCCGCCGCCCCAGCCCCTGAATCAGGAACACGTCATACTGGTCATAATGCGCGCCCACGCCGCCGCCGTCCGTGGCATAGCTGACCATCACATCGTCGATCCGCCAGTTGGGCACGAAACGGAACGGCGCGATCAGCGCCGCGACGCCGGGCACATGCATGTCCACAGCTTGCACCAGCAACGTCCATGGGGCCGCGCCCATCCGTGCAAAGCGATCTTCGGCCAGCGGCCCATGTTCGACGCTCCAGCGCCCGTCCGCCCGGCCGATCAGGCGGGATTCGACGCCTTCCTCGCATGCCAGCCCCGCCAGCTCATCCGGCTCGACCGGGTTGGCCCATGCCTGCCACGGATTGCGGATCAGCATCGGCTTCTTCTGCCAGTAATCGCGCAGGAACAGGTCGACGTCGAAGTCGGTGAAGGTCATGGAATATCTCGCACGGGTAACGGCACGCCCGATGCGCCCGCCTGTCGCCCTTGCAGCGCGCAGGCCAGGAAGTCAAAGCACGGCACCTCATTCCGTTCGGGCTAACGCGATTTCCAAGCGATCGGGATCGATCGCTGGTTAAGAAATCGCAGTAAACAAAGAAGTTAGAGCGGCGATCTGATCCAATCAGATCGAAAACTGCTCTAATCCCACCGAAGCCCCCTCTTCCCGCACCCTTACGCGCAGTAGCGCCCTTCGACCAGCGCAGGGCGAACGGGGTTCACTGAAATTGCGCCCGCACCATTCGGTGCGTGCGACCATCAGGCTTACTGTGTCTCGGTCGGCACCTTCTTGGCCGCGGGATCGGCTTCTTTCGCGGTGGTCATGGCCACGGCGGGCGGTCCCTTTTCGATCGCGGCGGCCAGCTTGCCCACCGGCGCACAATCGCCCTTGCACAGGGACTGCGCCTGCGCCAGCACATCCTTGGCCTTGGCCACGGCGCCCTTTTCGACCATCGCCTCGCCCTGCCCGGCCAGCGCGACGACATCGGTCGGGTCCAGCAGCAACGCTTCCTTGTACAGGCGGATCGCCTTGCCCTGAAGCCCCTGCGCGCGGGCGACTTCGGCCAGTTCGACAAAGGCGGCGCGATTGCGCGGATCGATCGCCAGCGCGCTTTCCAGCGCATCGGTCGCGCCTTCCAGATTACCGGCCTTGCGCGCGGTTTCCCCGGCCTGCTGCCATTCCACCGATTTCGGGCTGATCTGGCTGTCCGGCTTCTGGCTCAGCCCCACGCTCGACACGGTGGACAGCGCGGCGGCCAGGCCGATGGAAGCAGGGGTAAAACGCATCATAATCTCCAGCCATGTTTCAGGCGCTGATTCCGAACAAGTGTCGCTATTTTGCGGGCGCTTGTCCATCGTCTGTTTCACGCCCCCCGTCGCAGCCGCGCAAAGAAGAAACCATCGCTGCCGTCATGCCCCGGTGTCAACAACAGCCCCGCGCCATGCGCCCGCCCGACGGGCAGGTCCACCGGCTCGGCGCTCCAGCCGTCGTGACGGCGCAGAAACGCCTCCACCTGACCGCGTCCTTCCCGGTCCGTCAGCGCGCAGGTCGCATAGACCAGCAATCCGCCCGGCGCGACCGTCGGTGCCGCGAAATCCAGTATCCGCGCCTGCTCCCCCACCAGCCGGTCCAGCCGCGCCTGCGTCAGCCGCCACCGCGCTTCGGGATTGCGCCGCCATGTGCCCGTGCCCGAACAGGGCGCATCGACCAGCACGACGTCGGTCTGGCCGTTCAACGCCTCCAGCCCTCGCGCCTCATGGCTCTGGTCCAGCAGCAGCGTCTCGATGAAGGTCGCCCCGGCCCGCTGTGCCCGCGGCTCCAGCCGCGCCAGCCGCGACCGGATCGTGTCGGCAGCGATCAACGTCCCCCTGCCAGCCATCGCCGCAGCCAGCGCCAGCGTCTTGCCGCCCGCCCCCGCGCACAGGTCCAGCACCGTCATGCCCGGCTGCACGCCACAGGCGGCCGAAATCCACTGGCTGCCGGCATCCTGCACCTCGACCAGCCCGTCCTTCCAGGCGGTCTGCTGCTCGACCGGATAGCCCTCTGGCAGGCGCAACCCATCGGGCAGGCCCGCGATCGCCACGGCATCGCGCAGCATCGGCGCAACGCGGGCCGGATCCCCCTTGAGCCGATTGACCCGCAAATCCACCGGCGCGCGGCCCAGCAGCGCATCCTGCTCCACCGGCGCGGCCAGCAACGGCTGCAACCATCCCGGCACAGCCTCCGCTTGCGCGCCCGCCTCGCCCGGCTCGATCGGCAGCGGCGCATGCGCCGACCCGTCGAACAAGGCAGCGATCTCCGGCCGCTCCAGCGCGACGCCGATCATCGCGGCGCGCCCGGTTTCGGGCCGCTCGGCCGCCCTGCGGATCGCATCATAGACATGATCCCGCACGGCCCGCCGATCCCGCGACCCGGCATAGCGCCGTTCCTTGAAATAGCGCGCGATCAGCGTGTCGGCCGCTGGGCCGCCATCGCGCGCCGACGCGATGATCGCGTCCAGCAGGTCGATGGCGGCCTGAATACGGGCAGATGGTGTCATGCCATTCTTCCCCCCTCCTTTTTTACGGGAGGGGACGGGGGTGGGTGCGCCGCACATACGGCGCTTGCAACCTTTTTGAGGCGGTACGGCGCGCCAAAGCTCGCCACTCACCCCTAACCCCTCCCTTAAAAAGGAGGGGCGTTAACAACAGCTTTAACGCGTCGGATAATTGGGCGCTTCCCGCGTGATCGTCACGTCATGGACATGGCTTTCGGACAGGCCCGCATTGGTGATCTGCACGAAACGCGCGCGTTCCTGCAAATCCCTGATCGTGGCGCTGCCGGTATAGCCCATCGCGGCCTTCACGCCGCCGACCAGCTGATGGATGACATCCTTGGCCGGTCCCTTGAACGGCACCTGCCCTTCGATCCCTTCGGGCACCAGCTTCATCTGGTCCTTGATGTCCGCCTGGAAATAGCGGTCGGCGCTGCCGCGCGCCATCGCGCCGACGCTGCCCATGCCGCGATAGCTCTTATAGGCGCGGCCCTGATACAGGAACGTCTCGCCCGGCGCTTCGGCCGTCCCCGCCAGCAGCGACCCGACCATGACGCAGCCCGCGCCCGCCGCCAGCGCCTTTGCCACGTCGCCCGACGTGCGCAGGCCACCATCGGCGATCACCGGCACGCCATGCTTATGCGCTTCCTCGGCCGAATCCATGACGGCGGTCAGCTGCGGCACGCCCACGCCTGCAACCACGCGCGTGGTGCAGATCGAACCGGGGCCGATGCCCACCTTCACGCAGTCCGCACCCGCGCCGATCAGCGCCTTGGTCGCTTCGGCGGTCGCAACGTTACCCGCGACCACCTGCACATGGTTGGACAGCTTCTTCACCGCTTCCACGGCGACCGCCACCTGCCTGCTATGGCCATGGGCGGTGTCGATGACGATCAGGTCGCATTCCGCATCGATCAGCGCCTTGCTGCGCTCCAGCCCCTTGTCCCCGACGGTCGAGGCAGCGGCGACGCGCAGGCGGCCCGACGCATCCTTGGTTGCCTGCGGATAGGTGACGGCCTTTTCAATATCCTTGACGGTGATCAGGCCGACGCAATGATAGGCGTCGTCCACCACCAGCAGCTTTTCGATGCGGCGTGCGTGCAGCAGCCGGCGGGCTTCCTCCTGCCCCACGCCGGCCTTCACCGTTGCCAGATTTTCCTTCGTCATCAGCTCGCTGACCGGCTGCGCGGGATTTTCGGCAAAGCGCGTGTCGCGATGGGTCAGGATGCCGACCAGCTTGCCGCTGGCTTCCACGACCGGAATGCCGCTGATCTTGTGCCGCTGCATCAGCATCTGGGCGTCGGCCAGCGTGGCGGTGGGCAGGATGGTGATGGGGTTGACCACCATGCCGCTTTCGAAACGCTTGACCGCGCGCACCGCGTCCGCCTGTTCCTCGACCGTCAGGTTCCGGTGCAGCACGCCGATCCCGCCCAGCTGCGCCATCACGATCGCCATGTCGGCTTCCGTCACCGTATCCATGGCGGACGACAGGATCGGAATGTTCAGCTTGATCGCCTTGGTCACATGGGTCGACGTATCCGCCTGGCTGGGCAGCACATCGGATTCGGCGGGCTGCAACAGCACGTCGTCAAAGGTGAGGCCAAGGCGGATGTCCATGGAAAAAGCCACTTTCTTCTGTGCGAACCGGGCGAAGGCGGACCGGATCTCTGGGGGATTTGTGGCGGCCCATGTAACCACTCCGCCGCCAAACGGCCAGACCCTTTGCGGGATTTTATTGCGGGGGCGGTGGCGAAAGGGAAAACCACAGCCACCCCTTAAAACCCCACAATTTAATGAACGCATCGAATTTCGAATTTAACGGCATAAGAGGTAGAATACATGCCCCCAGAACTTCTAGAAAAGCTCAATCTCGAAACGCTTCGCTTCCCATTCTTTGTAGCGAAGGCCACTTTTAACATGCCTCCATTCCCACGCCCCATTGGTTGATCGCCCAAGCGCTACCGAAGCTGCAGCACTTGGGCTTTTAAAAGCGTAGCTTTTAGCGAAATAAAGCTGACCATCTGCATGTTCCACGATGACCCCTGATCGCCTTAGTTCGTCATATAGGTTTTTATATGAACCGGCATTCTACAATGGCCTTGCCTGAGACCCCACCAGAACTACAAACTCGCCATGCTCGTTAAGTATCGCGTTTGCGGTATATTCACCCCGCTTCAACTGAAGGACAAACCGGTCTGCATCAACGCTTGTTTCATTTGATTGTATCCGAGAATCCGAACTTATATCTTTAATTTCATCTGATCGTTGAGGCGTGCGGGTCCGTTTTATGAACATATCAACTCGAACCGCAGGTAAAACCACAAACAAATTTTCTAGAAAAACTTCCATCTTGGCGTTATCAGCTTCACTGAGTGACGGAAGAGCTGGGTTATTACCGTTTTCCAAAGGCACTCTACCAATATTTCTAGCTTCGGCAATCATTCTAGATTCCAGATAGCGAACATGAGCTTTATTAAGCTTATTCGCCGCCACCGTAACTAAAACAACGCTACTCCACCAATCCTTATTAACATCATGTGATCTTATTCGTGCCGCTATGTCTTCACCTTCACCAATATATGCCTGAGGCTCCCCATCGACCTCTCCGATCAATAGATAAACACCAGCATAACGAGATTCCGGCCTCGACAATGCGTCAGCCAATTGAATCCTTGGGACCATGAGCACATGACCAGTCCAATTATACAATTCAGCAGTTACCATGCCATCAGGATAACCATCAACGTAGAATAGTTCGAGCGACTGACCTCATTTCATCATAGCACCGTGACAGATTTCACCATTTACACATCAATTTTCTGCTATAGACTTTTCAAAGTCCATATGCCCAACTGTTAAATCAAGATTTTATCTAATCCGCAAAAAAGGGCGCAGCCACCGCCACGCCCTTCTTCATCTCGTCACCGGAGCCTCAGCCCGTCACACCGCCGGCGAAGGATCGCCGAACGGTCCCTTACGTTTGCGCGTCTTGGGGATGGAGCTGCCCGCCGCCGGAATGACCGAAGGTTTGATCGTTGTGCCATCGTCACGGGTGATCTCGCCCTTTTCCAGCAGCGTCTTGATCTCCTCGCCGCTCAGCGTTTCATATTCCAGCATCGCATTGGCCAGCAGGTGCAGCTGGTCCTCATGCCCCTTCAGCAGTTCCTGCGCGCGGGCATAGCCCTTTTCCACCAGCCCACGAATCTCCTTGTCGATCAGCTTGGCCGTCTCGTCCGACATATGCGTGCGCTGGCTCTGCGAATAGCCAAGGAAGGTTTCGCCCTGCTGCTCTTCATATTGCAGCGGACCCAGCTTGTCCGACATGCCCCATTGGGTCACCATGTCGCGCGCCAGCTTAGTGGCGTACTGAATGTCGCCCGAAGCACCCGACGACACCTTGTCGTATCCGAAGATGATTTCCTCGGCCACGCGCCCGCCCATGGCGACGGCCATGTTCGCATGCATCTTGTCGCGGTGATAGGAATAGCTGTCCCGTTCCGGCAGGCGCATCACCATGCCCAGCGCGCGACCGCGCGGAATGATCGTCGCCTTGTGGATCGGGTCGGACGCGGGTTCATGGACCGACACGATGGCATGGCCTGCCTCATGATAGGCGGTCATCTTCTTCTCATCGTCGGTCATGACCATGGATCGGCGCTCCGCACCCATCATCACCTTGTCCTTGGCCGATTCGAACTCGTCCATGGCGACCAGACGCTTGCCCCGCCGAGCCGCCGTCAAAGCGGCTTCGTTGACGAGGTTGGCGAGGTCCGCGCCGGAGAAACCCGGCGTACCGCGCGCAATGGTGCGCGGATTGACGTCGGGGGCCAGCGGCACCTTCTTCATGTGGACTGCCAATATCTTCTCGCGACCCTCGATGTCGGGGCGGGGCACCACGACCTGACGGTCGAAACGGCCCGGACGCAGCAGCGCGGGGTCCAGCACGTCGGGGCGGTTGGTCGCCGCGACGATGATGATGCCCTCATTCGCTTCAAAGCCGTCCATTTCGACCAGCAGCTGGTTCAGCGTCTGCTCGCGCTCGTCATTGCCGT
This sequence comes from Sphingobium sp., assembly GCF_048594625.1. Lineage (GTDB taxonomy): Bacteria > Pseudomonadota > Alphaproteobacteria > Sphingomonadales > Sphingomonadaceae > Sphingobium. The sequence goes on along the minus strand of NZ_JBMDWL010000137.1, from coordinate 41,312 downwards.
TGCCAAGGCCCGCGCCACGATGACGACCGACCGCATCGATTTCGTCGATGAAGACGATGCAGGGCGCGTTCTTCTTCGCCTGTTCGAACATGTCGCGCACGCGGCTCGCGCCGACACCCACGAACATTTCCACGAAGTCCGAACCCGAAATGGTGAAGAAGGGCACGCCCGCCTCGCCCGCAATCGCGCGCGCCAGCAGCGTCTTGCCCGTACCCGGCGAACCGACCAGCAACGCGCCCTTGGGAATCTTGCCGCCCAGACGCGCGAACTTGCTGGGGTCTTTCAGGAACTCGACGATTTCCTGCAATTCTTCCCGCGCTTCGTCGATGCCCGCGACGTCGTCAAACGTCACCTTGCCATGTTTTTCGGTCAGCAGCTTGGCCTTGGACTTGCCAAAGCCCATCGCGCCGCCCGCGCCGCCGCCCTTCTGCATCTGGCGCAGAACGAAGAAAGCGATGCCCAGAATCAGGATGAACGGCAGCGACTGATAGACGAGGATCTGCCAGAAGCTCGGCTGGTCCTGCGCCTGCCCCGAATATTTGACGTTATAATCGTCCAGGAGGCCGGTCAGGCTGGGGTCGCTGACGGGAATGGTGGTGAATTTCTGCCCGCTCGACAAAGTGCCGCTGATCCGGTCGGGCGCGATCGCCACGTCCTTGACCTGCCCTTCCTGCACCTTGGATCGGAATTCCGAATAGGCGATGGCCGATCCCGAACCGGTCGCGGTCCGGCTGTCGAACAGCGACACGAACAGCAGCAGGGCAACGATTACCCCCGCCCAGATCATGGCGCTCTTGATCCACGGATTGCCTTGCGGGTCTTTTTCGTCGTTCATCATCACTCACTTTCACCCGCCAAGATAGGGAAGGCGCGCAAAAGCGCAAGCGGACGCAACATGCGCCCCATCTGCTATTTCACACGCATGCCGCCACCGGGCGCGCGGAATTTCAGGCGCCGCCAGCCAGCATCAGCGCGACATAGCCCAGCGCGATCGCCAGACCGGCGGACAGGCCGCACAACAGATAGCCCATATAGAGCAGCATCGGCGGATGCGGTCGCGCCAGCTTGCGATTGCGCTGCGCCGCCGAAAGGATGACGCTGGCCAACAGGCCATAGGTCAGTGCCGCAAACTCAACCATCACCAGATTCCCCGCTAGATTGCGCGAAGAATAAACGGACCAGCCATTAAAAAAAGGTCATTGCGGCGCATCAAAACGGCGAAGCGTTCGATGGATGCGTCCACCCGTGGAACCTTTCCGAAACGATATGTCTGCAAAACTCATCGGCGCGGTGGCGCGGGGTGCAGGGTCCAGTGCGAACCACCTTTGAGCAGCCAGTCGCCAAGGCTGGCCTGACGCCCGGCCGCCGCATCCACGATCGCCCGATCCAGCGTTTCGCCGCGCGGCGCAGGCGCGCCCGCCAGCGTCAGCATGTGCAGCACCAGTCGCCGCAGATATTCACGCGGCAGATCGCTGCGCTCCAGTCGCCATCCCGTGCCGTCCGCCCGCACATGCGCATCGGCCAGCACAGCGACGCTCCACCCGATCGCCGCCTCCGCCTCCGCCAGCGCCGCCGCGCTGCGCGCCGCCGCTGCAACGTCGATCCACGGTGCATCCGCCAGCGCCCTGCGCATCGCTGCCCGGTCATATCGCGGGTCGATATTCGACGGGTCATGGACATGGGGCAGCCCCTCCCCATCCACCAAAGCCTGCAAGTCCGCCTTGCGCTCGCCCAGCAGCGGGCGGATCACCACGCCGGTTCGCCCGCGCACCCCGGCAAGGCCGGCCACGCCCGATCCGCGGTTCAGCCGCATCATCATCGTTTCCAGCTGATCGTCGGCATGATGCGCGGTCATGATCCAGTCGATGCCCTGCGCCACGCGCCAGCCTTCGATCAGCCGGTATCGCATCGCGCGCGCCCATGCCGACACATTGCCGTCCACCGGCGCATCAGGCGTCAGGATGGCGTGCGGCACCCCCTGCCCCGCGCACCAGTCCGCCACCATCGCCGCCTCCTGCGCCGACGCGGCGCGCAGTCGATGATCGACCGTCACCGCCGCCACCCGCCCCGGAAAGGCGCGCGCGGCCAGATAAAGCAACGCCATGCTGTCCGGCCCGCCGGAAACCGCGACGCCGAAATGCGCCGCCGGATCATCCCCGACCAGCGCCTGCGTCGCGGCGATCACCCGCGCGGTCAGCCCCGCCAGCGCGGCGCTATCGCTGTTCAGCTGCACTTCGCCTTGGCGCGGCCCGCCGTCATCATGCCGCGCAGGCCATTGGACAGGCTTTCGCCATAAACCTGCTCCAGTTCCTGATAGACCTTGCACGCATCGGCGGGCTTTTTCAGCTGGATCAGCGCCTCACCCAGATAGGTCAGGCTGTCCGCGGCCCGGTCGCCCCGCGGCCGCTTCTGATAATTTTCATAGAAAGCGACCGACGCCAGCGCAGGCTTGCCATCGTCCAGATAGGCGCGGCCCAGCAAATTCTGCGCCTTGCTGGCGATCGGGCTGGTGCCATATTTCTCGACCGTGGCTTTCAGCTGCCCCTGCGCTTCGGGATAGAATTTCGCGTCCCACAGGCGGAAACCATAATTATAGGCGTCGCTGGCCGCGTCCCCCGTATCGGGGCGTTCGATCGCGGCCACCGCCGTCTTGCGACCTTCGCTCGCCACCGGGGCAGGCTTGGGCGCGGCGGGCTTGGGCTGCGCTGCGGCAGGCGCCGGCTCCGTCGCGACGGGCGTGGCCGGCCGCACCGTCGGCACCGCGACCGGCGCAGGTTCGGCCAGCCGCGCGTCGGTTTCCGCCTTATATTTGTTGAACGCTTCTTCCAGCTGGCGCAGCTTGTAACTGGTTTCCTCGACCTGCCCGGTGACGGATGCCAGCTGCGATTCCAGCGCGCCGACCCGTGCCGTCAGGTCGGCGATGGGCGTGGACGCGGGCGATCCGGGCGCGACCGTCGGGGTCGCGGGCCGGGTGATTTCCGCCTCCAGCGGTGTGCCTGCCGGAAACACCTTGCGCTGTACCGCGCGCATTTCCTTGTCCAGCCGGTCGACGCGCACCTCCACCGGCGCATTCTGCGCAGCGGCGGGGACGACGACGGCGGGTGCTGCGATGGCCAGAAAAACGGCCGATGTCGCAAAAAGGGCGTTACGCATGATGATCCCCGACTAATTCTGCTGGCTTAACCATAAGCCGTTATTTCCCGCCGTAAAGCGCGACATGGCCTGCCCTTCGCGCCCGCAGGCGCGCCGATGGCCAGCGCAGCCCGGTTGCTGGCGCGATCAGGGCTGACCCGCGCCGGAACCGGCTGATGCCGGCGCACCTGTCGGCGCGGGCGGCGGCGTGGCGGGCATGGAAATGCTGCCGATGGTGGCGGACGGCGTGCCCGTTCCGGCAGGAGCCGGGCGGCGCTGCGCCGGACGGGCGGCAGGCGTCGCGGCGGGGGCAGGCGTCGCCCCTTCCGGCGCAGCCGCACCCCGCGCCAGCAGCGCAGCAGCGCTGACCGGCACGTCGGCAATGGTGCGATCGGGCGCGCCCAGCGGCGCAACCGGTTTGCCGCCGACCGTGACGGTCAGCGCCTGCGGGCGGCCGGTCAGGATCATCGGCCCCTTGGCCTCGGCGGGCAGGGTAAAGCTGTCCCCCTTCTTCATCAGCCCGTCTTTCAGACGCTCGCCCGCTTCATCATAGATGCGCAGCCATACGTCGTCGATGGCAGTGAAGACCACGGGTTGCGCCGCAGGCGGCACCGGCGCGACACCGGCGGGCTGCGCGGCGGCGGGCTTCGCCTCGTCCTGCGCGATTTCCTCGGCCGTGGGCGGGGTCAGCAACTGCGTGCGCCAGATGGTGAAGCCCGCGATCAGCAGAACGACGATGACCGCCGCCGTCCATGCCAGCGTGCGCGAAGGCACCCGTGCCGGATCGACCGGCTCGAATGCTTCGTACCGGTTGGCGCCGATGTCGCTGTTGTTCACGCCATGGCGCACTTCGGCCGCGATGGTGACTTCGTCCAGATCGACCGCGCGGGCATAGGCGCGGGCAAAGCCCACCGCATAGGGAATTCCCGGCAGGGCGGCATAATCGTCCCGCTCCACCGCATCCAGCTGCCGAACGGCAATGCGGGTGCGGGTGGCGACATCCTGCAAGGACAGGCCCTGCGCTTCCCGCGCGGCGCGCAATTTCGCGCCGGGGGTGGACGGGTGCGTTTCCGGCGCGCCCATGGCGCCGGCTTCGGTTTCTGCTTCGTCTGCCATGCTGCTCCGCGACCTGTATTGGCGGCCTTGTCTCATTGCGGGACGGGCGTTGTCAACGCCGCATCCCGCCATTTCAGCCCAGTTCGATATTCCGTTCGACCGCCCATTGCGTCAGCCGCCCGCGAATGTCCACAACCCCGCCGTCCAGCATCTCGCGCATCAGCACGCGCAATGCTTCGGCGTCGGCGGCGCGGATCATCGCCTTGACCGGCCCGACCGATGCGGGCGTGATCGACAGGCGCCGGACGCCCAGGCCGATCAGCGCCATCGCCTCCAACGTACGCCCGCCCATTTCGCCGCACACGCCGACCGGCACCTGATGTTCGTTGCAGGTGCGCACCACCCGGTCCAGGAACCGCAATATGGCGATGCTCAGCCAGTCATAGCGTTCGGCCAGGCGCGGATGCGCCCGGTCCGCAGCGAACAGGAACTGCGTCAGGTCGTTGGTGCCGATCGACAGGAAATCCAGTTTCGGCAGCAACAGGTCCAGCACTTCGGCCAGCGCAGGCACTTCCAGCATCGCGCCATATTTGACCGCGATCGGCAGCTTCTTCTTCTGCGACACCAGCCATGCGCGCTGATGTTCCACCAGTGCGCGGGCCTGTTCATATTCCCACGGTTCCGACACCATCGGGAACATCACATGCAGCACCTTGCCCGCCGCCGCTTCCAGCAGCGCGCGCGCCTGCGCCTTCATCAATGCGTCGCGGCCCAGCGCCAGCCGGATCGCGCGCCATCCCATGGCGGGATTATCCTCATGCTCGTCATCGTCGCGCTGCATGTACGGCAACGCCTTGTCCCCGCCGATGTCGACCGTGCGGAAAATGACGGGCCTGTCCCCGGCCGCGTCCAGGACGTCCTTGTAAAGCCGCTGCTGCTTTTCGCGCTGCGGCAGGGTGGCCGACACCAGAAACTGGAACTCCGTGCGGAACAGGCCGATGCCGTCCGCCCCCACAAGGTCCAGCGCCTGCGCATCTTCCCGCAAACCGGCATTGACCATCAATTCGACCCGCTGCCCGTCGCTCGTCACCGACGGCAGGTCGCGCATGGCGATGAATTCGGCGCGCTTCTTCTGCGTGACGTGCAGCTTGGTCTCGAACGCCTCCTCCATGTCGGCGGTCGGCCGGATCAGCAGCGCGTTGGCGCCCACGTCCATCAGCAACAGGTCGCCTTCATTCACCAGATGGCGGATGTCGCGCACACGGCCCAGCACCGGCACGCCCATGGCGCGCGCGACGATGGTGACATGGGCGGTCAGCGATCCTTCTTCCAGAATGACGCCCTTCAACCGGCGGCGATCATATTCCAGCAGCTCTGCAGGGCCGAGGTTGCGCGCGATCAGGATCGCGTCCTGCCGCAAACCCATCTGCGCCGCCGTACCCAATTGCCCCGACACGATGCGCAGCAATCGGTTCGCCAGATCCTCCAGATCATGCATCCGGTCGGACAATAACGGATCGTCGATCTGCCGCATGCGCATGCGGGTACGCTGCTGCACCCGTTCGATCGCCGCTTCGGCGGTCAGGCCGCTGTCGATCGCCTCGTTGATCCGCCGCGTCCACCCTTCGTCATAGGCGAACATCTTATAGGTTTCCAGAACCTCCTGATGCTCGCCCTCCATGCCGAATTCGGCCGCGCCGGTCATCCGGTCGATCTGTTCGCGCATCTTGGCGAATGCCGACACGACGCGCTGGCGCTCCGCCTCCACATCTTCGGCGACCGTATGTTCGATATGGACGCGCGGCTGATGGAACACGACATGCCCGCGCGCCATCCCCATCACCAGCTGCAACCCATGCAGCATGGTCGTGCCGGTATCGGCCACCCGCGCGTCGACCGGACTGTCGTCGGCCAGTTCGGCATTGGCGATCAGTTCCGACAGCACCATGGCCACGGTCTGGAGCGCCTCTATCTCCACCTCGTCATATTTGCGCGGATCAGCATGCTGCACGCACAATACGCCGATGGCGCGCTCCCGCCGCACGATCGGCACGCCGGCAAAGCTGTGGAACAATTCTTCCCCGGTTTCGGGGCGATAGGAAAAATCGGGGTGCGACGCCGCCTCGTCCAGGTTCAGCGTCTCCACATTATTGGCGATCAGGCCGACCAGCCCTTCCCCCTTCGCCATGCGGGTGACATGCACCGCTTCCTGTTTCAGGCCGCGCGTCGCGAACAGTTCCAGCAACCCTTCGCGCACCAGATAGATGGAACAGACCTCGCTCGACAGCGATTCGCCGATAATCTCCACCACCTTGTTCAGCTTGGCCTGCGCGCTGTTGCGCGCGGCCATCACCTCCTGAAGGCGGATGAGGATCTGGCGGGCGGCGGCGGCGGGGGTGCTTGGCATTTCATTGCGCTATCAGATTGAAGCCCTGCTTTCCAAGGCGTTTCCTATGACTGCCACCGCAATATTGTTGAACAGAGCCTATTTGCATGGCGGGAACATCCGGTACAATCGTCCAGCAGGCTGGAACACCCCATGGGGGCGGCAGGGAGGAACATCGACCATGACGACGCAATTCGAACCCGAAGTCGAACAGGAACTGATCGATCGCGGCTATTCCCGCCGTCAGATGGCAAAGGTCGCGGCGCTGCTGGGCGCGGGCGCGGCGGCCGTGCACGTCACCGGCGCGGGCGCGCAGCAGGCGGCAAAGGCAAAGGCGGGCGCGGTGCTGATCGGCGCCAACGAATGCTGGACCGGTCCTTTCCCCATCGCGGCGGAGGCCGCCTTCAAACTGGTGAAGGAAGGCAATCGCTACGAACCGAACAATGAACATCAGAAACTGTTCGAAGCCGTCTCTGCTGTCGAAGGCATCCCGGCCGACCGCATCGTCGCATGGCCCGGCTCGTCCGATCCGCTGAGCCGCGTCGCCATCGCCTATGCCTCGCCCACGCGCGGCATCGTGACCGCCGACCCCACCTATGAAGCCATCTGGCGCACCGCCGACTGGCTGGGCGCCCCGGTCAAGAAAGTGCCGCTGACGAAGGATTACGCCCATGACGTAAAGGCGATGCTGGCGGCCGATCCCAATGCGGGCGTCTATTATATCTGTTCGCCCAACAACCCGACCGGCACCGTCACGCCCGTCGCCGACATCGAATGGCTGGCCAATAACAAGCCCAAGGACGCGATCCTGGTCGTGGACGAAGCCTATATCCACTGGGTCGATGGTCCCAACGCCGCGAAACTCGCCGCGACCCGCGACGATGTGCTGATCCTGCGCACCTTCTCGAAACTGTTCGGCATGGCGGGCATGCGCCTCGGCCTCACCTTCGCCTCGCCCAAGCTCATGGAAAAGATGATGCGTTACGACGGCATGCAGGTCACCTGGATGCTGCCGATGACCGCCGTCGCCTGCGGCACGGTATCGGTCGCGCAGGCCGACCTCATCAAGGCCCGCCGCGCCGAAATGAACGCCGCGCGCGAAAAGTCGGTCAGCCACCTCAAGGCCAAGGGGATCAAGGTCATCCCCGGCAGTCAGGCGAACATGTTCATGGTCGACTGGGGCAAGAAGACGGCGAAGGAAATGCAGACCGCACTGATGGACGCCAATGTGCAGATCGGCCGCAACTGGCCGATCTGGCCCAATGTCTCGCGCGTGTCGGTCGGCTCCATGGCCGAAATGGAGGCCTTCAACGCCGCAGTGGATAAGGTCTGGAAAGCGTAATTATCGAAGAACGGCACTAGCCCGGCCACCCAACGGCAGTATCATATGGGTGGCCGGGTGGCGGAGCGGGCCGGTACCGTGAAAAATAAACAGCAAAATTGCAGAAAAGAACGGCGGCGCATTGCGGAAATGCGCCGCCTTTTCGTTCCTACCCCATGTGATTGAAACGACTGATGCTGATCGCAGACAGGGGACGGACGACATGACCATGATGCTGAACAAGGATGCGCAGGAAGACCTGATCGAACGCGGCTATTCGCGCCGCCAGCTGGGCGAAGTCGCCGCGCTGCTGGGCGCGGGCACCGCCATGGCGCAGCAACAGGCCGCCCGCGCGGTCAAGGGCGCGGTGCGCATCGGCGCCAACGAATGCTGGACCGGCCCCTTCCCGTCGGGCGTTCAGGCCGCTGCCGAAGCCGCCTCGTTCGGCAACTGGTACGACCCGGACAATTATAAGGCCGACCTGATCAAGACCGTCGCCGCCGTGGAAGGCCTGCCCGAAGCGCAGGTCATGCCCTGGCCCGGTTCGGGCGGCCCGCTGGTCAGCATCGTTGCGGCCTATTGCTCGCCGACCAAGGGTCTGGTGACCGCCGATCCGACCTTCGAATCCGCATGGCGCACCGCCGATTACATGAAGGCCCCCATCGCCAAGGCGCCCCAGGCGATCGGCAAGGGTCATGACGTAAAGGCGATGCTGGCCGCCAATCCGAACGCTGGCCTCTACTACATCTGCACGCCCAACAACCCGACCGGCACCATCACGCCGCTGGCCGACATCAAGTGGCTGCTGGACAACAAGCCCGCCGACGCCATGCTGCTGGTGGACGAAGCCTATATCCACTTCTCGGAAGCGCCCAGCGCCGCTTCGCTGATCGGCAACCGCAAGGACATCATCGTCATGCGGACCTTCTCGAAGCTGTTCGGCATGGCGGGCGTCCGCCTTGGCCTCACCTTCGCCGATCCTGAAGTGCAGAAGCGCATTTCGCTCTTCGGCCCGTCGGCTGGCGGCCTTGCCATCACCGCCATGCATTGCGGCAATGCGGTCTATAAGGAAGCCGCGCTCATCAAGGCGCGCCGTGAAGAAATGATCGGCAACCGCGAAGAAACCATCGCATGGCTGACGAAGAAGGGCATCGAAGTGCAGCCCGGCAGCCAGGCGAACATGTTCATGGTGAACTGGAAGAAGCCGGCCAAGGAAATGCAGGCCGCCCTCATCGCCACGCCGGAAAAGGTGCAGATCGGCCGCAACTGGCCGATCTGGCCCAATGTCTCGCGCGTGACCGTCGGTTCCGCCGACGACATGGCCAAGTTCCGCGCCGCCGTGGACAAGGTCTACAAGGCCTAAAACCCATCGCCTCCCATGGCAAAGCAGAAAGGGCGTCCGGGCAACCGGGCGCCCTTTCCTGTTCTGCGAACAGCCAAGGCATAAGTAATCAGGCAACGCCCCATCCCCGTTCGCCCTGAGCCTGTCGAAGGGCCATATTTCCTGCTGTCAGGGCATGGACCACAACATCGCTCAGTCCGAAGAACCGTCAAGCTTAAGACATCTGGGCGATCCCGTAATCTCCGTTCGTTTCGAGCACAGTCGAGAAACGAGGCGGAGCTCAGCACATCGCAGCTGAACGCCAGCCCTGCGCCACCCGCTTCTCGACTGGGCTCGAAGCGAACGGATGAAGGGTACAGGCATCCAGCCACAACGCGCCCCCTTCCCCCGCATAATGGCTTGCCTCCACGCCCCGCCGCGCCTAGGGGGATCGGCAAGGTCTGGCGGTGCATGATGGCGCGCCGCCGCTCGATTCCAGGGAGTTTAGCGTCTCATGAAAGCCCGCATCTTCGTCACGCTCAAGGGCGGTGTTCTCGATCCGCAGGGTCGGGCGATCCAGCATGCGCTGGAAGGACTCGGCTTTGGCGGCGTCAACGACGTGCGCGCTGGCAAGCTCATCGAACTGGATCTGGCGGACGGCACCAGCGACGAAGACATCGACGCCATGTGCCGCAAGCTGCTGGCCAACACGGTGATCGAAAACTATCGCATCGAAAAGGTGGCCTGACCCATGAAGAGCGCCGTCATCGTCTTTCCGGGCAGCAATTGCGACCGCGACCTGGCGGTGGCGTTCGAGGCTACGACCGGTGCGAAGCCGACCATGATCTGGCATCGCGACACCGACCTGCCCGACGACATCGACCTGATCGGCGTACCGGGCGGCTTTTCCTATGGCGACTATCTGCGGTCCGGCGCCATGGCGGCCCGTTCGCCGGTGATGCAGGCCGTGGCAAAGGCCGCCGACCGCGGCGCCTTCGTCCTTGGCATCTGCAACGGTTTTCAGGTGCTGACCGAAAGCGGCCTGCTGCCCGGCGCGCTGCTGCGCAATGCCGGTGGCCATTTCGTGTGCCGCGACGTCGCCCTGACGGTCGAAAACGCCCAGAGCGCCTTCACCAGCCGCTATGACGCGGGCGAACGCATCAGCTACCCCGTCGCCCATCATGACGGCAATTATTTCGCCGACGACGCCACGCTGGACCGTCTGGAAGGCGAAGGCCGCGTCGCGCTGCGCTACGCTGAAAATGTGAACGGTTCCGCCCGCAACATCGCTGGCATCCTGAACGACGCGGGCAATGTGCTGGGCATGATGCCCCACCCCGAACGCGTGGTGGAGGCCGCCCATGGCGCCACCGACGGCCAGCGCCTGTTCCAGGGCATCGTCGAAGGACTGATGGCGCGGGCCTGACCCTCCACCCCATCGCCATAAAAAAGAGCGCCTCCCATCGGGACGGCGCTCTTTTTTTATGGCAATGACAGAATGCGTTCAGGCCGACTGACAAGCCGTTCCCCGACGCAGGCCGGAGGACGAGCTACATCTATCAAAGCCTCTCTCTTCCATTCGCACTGAGCGTGTCGAAGTGCCTTATTCTTCCCGGAAAGCGGACGCCTTCTACAGGCAAAGGCCGAACGGATGGCACAATTCTCCCCCTCACCCCGCGCGGTGATAGTCATAATCCACCGCGCGCCCCTGCTGTTTGGTCAGGATCGCGCCGATGATCGCGCCGCCGCTGCGCCGCAACCGTTCCACCGCCGTGCGCAGCCCGCCATGATGATTGCGGCCCCATTCGACCACCAGCAGGCTGGTCTGCGCCTTGGCCGCCAGCAACAATGTGTCGTTCAGGCCCAGCAGCGGCGGCGCATCGATCAGCACCGTGTCATATGCATCGCGCACCGACGCCAGCAGCCCGTCCAGCGCCGCCGTCGCCAGCAGTTCGGACGGATTGGGCGGCAATGTGCCGCACGGCAGCAACGACACGCCCGCAACGCCGGTTTCCATGATCACGTCCCGCGCACTGGCCTGTCCGGTCAGCACGTCGCTGATGCCGCGCTGGGGCGACAGGCGGAACAGGCGATGCTGCACCGGGCGACGCATGTCGCCGTCCACCACCAGCACCGATTTTCCCAGCCCCGCGAGCGCCAGCGCCAGCGCATTCAGGGTCAGCGACTTGCCCTCCCCTTCCTGCGCGCTCGTCAGCAATATCGATCGGGGCAGCCCGTCGGCCGACGCCAGCATCAGCGACGATGCGATCGGCGTGAAGATTTCGGGCGGCTGCGGATTGTCGCCCGTCACCGGCACCGCGCCCAGCATCGGCAGGCCCACGCGTTCGTCCAGCGTGTCGGCGGACGTCACAGCATCGTCGAACATGTGCCGCGCCGCCACCAGCAACAGGCCCAGCGCCAGCCCGCCCAGCGACGCCAGCATCAAAATCTGGCCGATGCGCGGTGAAAATGGCTTGGTCGGCACGGCGGCGCGGTCCAGCGGCTGGATGCGCCCGGCCTGAAACCCCGCCTGCGACGCCATGTCGCGATAACGCTGGAGCAGGCTGTCATGCAGCATGCGATAGGTATCGACTGACCGTTCCATGATCCCGGCCTGCACATCGCGGCCCTGTTCGATGCGCGCTTCTTCCTCCAGCTTCGCGATTTCCTTGGCGATCTGGTCCTCGCCACGCACCGCGACCCGATATTGTTCGTGCAGCGACGCGCGAATCGTGCCCGCCATCGCATCGGCCTGTTCATCCAGCGCCGCCAGCTTCGCCCGCGCCTCACGCATTTCGGGGTGCGCATCCTTACGCCATTGCCGTTCCTGCGCGACTGTCGCCCGCGCCTGCGCCCGATCGGCCATGATCTGCTGCATCGCGCCGTTGCTCAGCACTTCGGGCAGCGTGTCGGCGCTGGTGCTGCGCGCGCTTTCCCACCGCTTCTGCGCCGCGATCCGATCGGCCGAAGCCTGCGCGCGATAGGCGCTCAGCTGCGCCAGCCGCGCCTGCACCGATCCTTCGGGCGCCATCGGCTTCACCGGCTTCGCGGCCTTGTCCGGCGCGTCGTCCCCTTCGCCCGTGGGCGCCGGCGCACCGCTGCGCGCGACATAGACCGCCAGATCGCGCTCCGCCCGCGCCAGATCCTTGCGCGCACCGTCCAGCTCACCCAGCAGGAACCGACGCGCCTGCACGCCCGATTCGAAACCGCGCTTCAAATCCGCGCGGATCAGGCTGTCGGCATAGCTGTTGGCGACCCGCGCCGACAGCACCGGATCGGCGCTGACGAAACTGATGCGCAACACCCGCGACTTGCCGGGCAGCGTCACCTCCAGATTGTCGCGCAGCAAGCGCACGACCATATCCTGTTCCACCTGCCGCTGCGACAGTGTGCCCACGCCCTCCACCGGCCGGGTTTCGCCCATCCCCTTGAAGAAGGTCGGCGTGCCCACCAGCGCCAGTTCGCGCGCGACCTCTTCGGCCAGCGCGCGGCTGCGCAACACTTCCAGTTCGGTCTGCATCACCGTTTCGGTGTCGTTCGCGCCGGTGGTGCGCTGCGCCGCGGCCGATCCGGCGGCGCCCGCGGGCACATCCTCCACCTCCACCGATGCGGTGGCGCGATAATCGGGGGTCGAGGTCAATATGATCACCGCCCCCGCCAGCAGCGACAGCGCCATGGTGACGAACAGGATGACGCGATGCCGCCTCAGCACCAGCCAGCCATGATGCGCGGCGGCGGAAAGCCGCGCGCTCACGCCATTTTCCGACGCATCCGCCGTGTCCCGCATGGGGATGGAAGCCTGCGCCATCATCGTCCTCCATCCAGCGCGATGAAACCGGTCGCCAGCGCCGGAATGGCCAGCAGACTGCCTCCCAATATCGCCTTGGCGCGCGACAGGCCAATGATGACCCGGTCGCCCGGCAGGATTTCGGGATCGGGGGCCTGCCCCTTGCGAATGGCGGTCAGGTCGAACATCGCCGCCTGCCGCTGTCCGTCCAGCTGCCGCACGACGACCACCTGATCAAGGCCCGCCAGCCGCGTCGGCCCCTTGGCCAGCGCGACCGCCTGCAACAATGTCAGCCGCCCTTCGACCGGGTACAGCCCCGGTTCGCGCACTTCGCCGTCCAGCGTCACGCGACGTCCCACCGCCTTCTTCACGAACAAGGTCACCTGCGGCGACACCAGATAACGTTCGCCCAGCCGCCCGGCGATGACGTCGCTCGCCTCGCCGGCGGTCAGCCCCGCGACCGACACATCGCCGATCAGCGGCATGCGGACCATGCCTGCGGCGGTCACCTGCGCATCTTCCTGCGACAGGCCCGGCTCATGATAGATCTGGATGCGCAGCACATCGTCGGGCGCGATGCGATAATCCATGCCCACGGCGGGCGGCGCGGGGATCATGGCATAGGCCTCTTCCCCGCGCGGCGCCTGTTCCACCGTCGTGCAACCGCCGATCAGGCCGCCCGTGGCCAGCGCCGCCAGGGATGCTAAAATGCTGTTTTTGCGCCTCATCCGCGCTTATGCCCCGTTCTGACCCAGTCGTGGCCGAGGGTTAACGGGGCGACACGGCAATGACAACCGCAGTTGGGGCGGACCGATCCGCCCCCACAGGCCTCACGGCGCGACGCGCAGAGCCTTTGCCTAGAGCGCGACGCGCTCTGGTGCAGGCTGCGCCACGCGGCGCGGCTGATCGGGCCAGATTCCCCGCGTGTCGTAAACAGCCTTGCCGGCGCGTTCATCGACGGGGACGGATTTGAACATGTCATGATCCACAAGAATGATGAACACGCCACATTGTTCCAGTGCCGTATCGAGATCGATCAATTCGGCGCCCGTTCCGACAAATTCCATCGGCAGGTCGCGGGCATAGGGTTCGACCAGCTTGATCCGCCGACCGTAACGCCGCGCCAGCCGCGCCGCGACCTTCACCGCCGGGCTTTCACGGAAATCGTCGATATTCGCTTTGAACGCCAGGCCCAGGCACGCAATATCCTCACCCCCGAACGCGTCGATCATGTCCGACGCCTTCGCCACGACATAGTCGGTCTTGCCGTCATTCACTTCGCGCGCGGTGCGGATGATGCGGGCATTTTCAGGGTCGCCATGGACGATGAACCACGGGTCGACCGCGATGCAATGGCCGCCGACACCGGGACCGGGCGACAGGATGTTGACGCGCGGATGCCGGTTGGCAAGGCGGATCACTTCCCAAACATCGATGTCCATATTCTCCGCGATCACGGACAATTCATTGGCAAAGGCGATGTTGACATCGCGGAAGCTGTTTTCGACCAGCTTCACCATTTCTGCGGCCCGCGCGGTGGTGGTGATGCACGCCCCGCGCACGAACTGGCGATAGAAACCCAGCGCCTTGCGCGCGCAGCGCGGCGTGATGCCGCCGATGCAGCGATCATTGTCGATCAGCTCGACCAATATGCGCCCCGGCAAAACCCGTTCCGGGCAATAGGCGATGGCGATGTCGCCCGCCCCGCCCCCGTTCACGCCCGTCCCCGGCATCTTCAGGTCGGGCCGGATGGAACCGATCACGTCGCGCATCGCCTCGGTCGTACCGACGGGCGACGTGGATTCCAGGATGACGGTATCCCCAGCCTTCAGCACCGGTGCGATGGTCCTGGCGGCTTTCAGGACATAGCTGATGTCCGGCGCGCGATCCTCCGCCACCGGGGTCGGCACCGCGATGATGAAAACGTCGCTTTCCTCAACCTCAAGCGATGCGCGCAGACTGCCCCGCGCCACCACGCCCTGCACCAGCCCGTCCAGATCGACTTCCTCGATATGCACGCGGCCCGAATTGACCGTCTCCACGACATGGGCGCTGACGTCGATCCCGACCACCTGCGCCCCCCCCCGCGCAATCAGCGCAGCGGTAGGCAGGCCGATATAGCCAAGGCCGATGACGGAAACCTTCTGCTTGGCGTCGACGGGCATGGGTGCAGCAATCCTTCAGTCGGTGAATTTCCCCGCGTTCCTGCCCGAAAATGCTGAAGATTTCGGTAACGCTGCCAGGGATTTGGCTGAACGCCTCGCGCACTCTTTCGCTTCGCGCGCATTCGGGAAGCAGCCAGCGCAGGGGAGGCATGACCGGGATGGGTGGTTTGCGGACGGTCTGTTTACCGATCGAGAAGCGCAGAAGCGGACATTATTTTGGTGATTCACCCGCACCGCAAAGAGGAGGCTGGAAGGTCCATGCGCCTACCGTCATCTTTGCAGCTTGAGCCGAGAATATGACGCCGCCAATGTCACGATACGGCGTTTCTGCCGAGAAACGCTGTATGGCTGTCTGATTTCCGTTATCATCGACTTCGGAGAGCGAAACGTCAAACGGCTTACCTTTGATAGCGGGACCACCTAGCCATGTGCGGACTACATCAGCCTTACCCTCAATAATGAGGGATTGTGATTTGAGTTCTGTAACCTGCACAATGCAGTTTGGAACGGGGGGAAGATCTACGGCCATTTTGGTATGCTAAGACAGTTCACGAACGTCTGCAAACCGCACTCTCCGCCGCTCGGTCAACTGGCAACAAATGGTCGAAACCTACCGACCAACCATCCCACCCCCCGTTACCGCAAACCCAGATATTTATGCGCCTGCACCGTCAGCCGCCACATCGGCCGGTCCATGACGATGGCGATGGCGGCGCGGGCATTGTCGGCGGCATGGGGGTCGTCCAGCGGCTGGAGCAGATGATGGTCGAACGCCCATCCCTCCATCGCCGCGACGTCGGCCATCGCATGCCCGCCACCGGGCTGCGGCCACACCAGCTTCAATTCGTTGCCGGACCGCTGCACCACCTCGCTCCCCGCCTTGGGGCTGATACAGATCCAGTCGATGCCCGGATGCGCGGCGATCGTGCCGTTGCTTTCGATCGCGATGGCAAAGCCGCGCGCATGCAGCGCATCGACCAGCGCATCGTCCACCTGCAACATCGGCTCCCCGCCGGTCAGTACGATATAGCGCCCCTCGGCCCGATCGCCCCAGAAAGCCAGCGCCGCGTCGGCCAGCGCGTCGGCATCGGCGAACTTGCCGCCGCCCAGCCCATCGGTGCCCACGAAATCGGTGTCGCAAAATTTGCAGACGGCGTCGCGCCGGTCCTGTTCGCGCCCGCTCCACAAATTGCATCCCGCAAAGCGCAGGAACACCGCGCGCCGCCCGGCCTGCACCCCTTCGCCCTGTAGGGTAAGGAACATTTCCTTGACCGCATAAGCCATCGCCGCCGCCCCGGTTCAGGGCCGCGCGGCGTAAATGGTGGGGTCGGGCAGGCCCGCTTCCTCATACCCCTTGGACCGCAGGCGGCAACTGTCGCACAGCCCGCAATGCTTGTGGTCGGGGGTGGGGTCGTAACAGGACCAGCTGAGGCCCGCGTCCAGACCCAGCCGGTGCGCCTCGCGCGCGATATCGGCCTTGCTCATAAATTGCAGCGGCGTCTGGATGCGGATCGGCTGCCCTTCCACCCCGGCCTTGGTCGCCAGCGTCGCCATCTTCTGGAACGCGTCGATAAATTCCGGGCGGCAATCGGGATAGCCCGAATAATCCAGCGCATTGACGCCGATGAAAATGTCGCTCGCCCCCGCCACTTCGGCCAGGCCCAGCGTCAGCGACAGGAATATGGTGTTACGCGCGGGGACATAGGTGACGGGGATTTCGTCCCCCACCCCGCCCTTGGGCACGGCGATGTCGGCGGTCAGCGCCGATCCGCCGAACGCGGTCAGGTCCAGCGGCAACACGATATGACGGATGGCGTTCAGCGATTGCGCGATGCGCGCGGCGGCGCGCAGCTCGACGCGATGCCGCTGGTTATAATCGATCGACAGCGCCAGAATGCGATAGCCCGCTTCACGCGCCAGCCCGCCCGCAACCATGGAATCGAGTCCGCCAGACAGCAGAACGACGGCGAATTTTCCTTCATTGTCAGCCATCATGTCGCGCTACGCCTCGTTGCGCCTTTGCGCAAGCATCACCGGGTTTTCAGGAACAGGTGCCGACCCGCCGCCCTTCGGCCGCGAAAGCAAAGGGCGCGCCCTGCGATATGCCCTGCGAACGGATCTGCACCAGCCGGTTGGTTTCGACGCGCAGGTCGGTGCGGCCATTGCCCGCCGCCGCGCAATCATAGGTGACGGTCACGTCATGCGCGCTGTCGCTGATGGTAAAGCTGCGGCACAGCCCCTTGCCATGCTGAACCTGCAACAGCTGGCGCAGGTCGCTGACGCACAGCTTGCGCGTTTCGGCGCCCTCGCCGCGCCCGCGCAATTCCCATTCGCCGGTTTCCAGCGCCTGCAACGCCTGCGGCGCGGCGGCCTGCGCGCCCTGCCCGAACGCCGGCGCGGTCGGCGCTCCGCTCACAGCCACAGCCCCCGCCAGCCCCATCGCCAGCATGCCGAATATCCGCAATCCCGCCATTTTCATGATGTCGCTCGATTCCATGCGCCGCCGACCGCTCCCGGCCGTCAGCGTGCCCATGCCGCCCAATTGCGGCATTTTGATAACGCTGCCGAACCGGCCTGCCTCAATTTGAAAATATGGTGAACGCAGCGATAACCGTCACAGCATCCGGAAGCCATCTGGAACAGATGACCGCCCGCAAACTGCAATAACCGAAAAATGATCAGACCATGATCCGGTCGAGGCCCATCGGATCATGGTTTAATTGGGAACGAAACTGTCCAGCGCAAGGGGAAACAGGCGCGAACAGAAAGCGCAATCGACGCCGATGATGCCGTCCTCATTCGCCATTTCCGCGCGCTCGCTCGCCGGGAAGCGGCCGACGACGTCGCGGATATGGGTCAGGTCGCACCGGCACCCCTTGGCCAGGGGCGCGGGATCGGTGGCCCGCACTTCCTCTTCCTCATGGAACAGCCGCCACACGATGTCGGACAGCGGCAGCGCTTCGTCGGTCAGTTCCTGCGCCTTCAGCGTCTGCGCCAGCGCCTGCACATGCTCCCACTCCGGATGGTCGTGCCGCACATGCAACCGCTCGCGCCCCACCTCCCCTTCGGGCAGGTGCTGGAGCAGCATGCCCGCCGCAAAGCATCCCTCCCCCCTGTCGTGGCGGGTTTCGATCTGGATGATGCTGGGTATCTGTTCGGACTGGAAGAAATAATGTTCCGCCGCCGCGGCCAGCGACTGGCCTTCCAGCGGGACGATCCCCTGATAGCGTTCGCCCGACACCGCCTGATCGAATGTGATCGCCAGATACCCTTTGCCGAACAGGCCGAACAGCGTGGGATCGGTGCCCAGTTCCGCCAGCCGCTCCGCATCGAACTTCACATAACCGCGCAGGTCGCCATCCTTGTAATCAGCGACCAGCAGGCTGACGACGCCATTTTCGGTCTGCGCCTGCAATGTCAGCTGCCCGTCCGCCTGCTTGAGCGTACTGCCCAGCAACGCGGCCAGCACCAGCGCGGACGCCAGCAACCGCTCGATCGGCGGAGGATAGGCATGGGCGGCCAGTACCTGATCCAGCACCGGCCCCAGCCGCACGAGCCGCCCGCGCGCATGACGCGACGGGATGGTAAAGCCGATGGCCTGATCGATATGGGCGGCAGACGTCAATTTACAGCTCCGATGGCCCGGCGACATGCCGCCGGGCTTTTCACAGGCATCCGATGATGCACAGGGTTATTGAGGACAGGCCGCCTAGATAGGAAGCCTGTCCATAATCTCAACCAAGGCGGCCCAGCGCCCAAAGCAGGACGGATTTCTGGGCATGGATGCGGTTTTCCGCTTCGTCCCAGATCAGCGACTGCGGCCCGTCGATCACGTCGGCCACCACTTCCTCGCCGCGATGCGCGGGCAGGCAATGGAGGAATTTCGCGTCCGGCTTCGCGCCAGCCATCAGGTCCGGCGTCACCTGAAACGGCATCATCGCCGCCAGCTTGGCGTCGGCATGGGCCTGCCCCATGGAAATCCATGTGTCGGTGACGACGACATCGGCCCCGCGTACCGCCTCCGCCGCGTCGCGGGTCAGGGTGATGGTGGACCCAGCGGCCCGCGCCGCATCGGCAAAGGCCGGGTCGGGATCATAGCCGTCGGGAATGCCCATGCGCACATCGAATTTCAGCAGCCCCGCCGCCTCGACGATCGAATGCAGCACATTATTGCCATCGCCCAGCCACGCCCACTGGCTGCCCGGCAGCGCCAGCCCATGTTCCACCACGGTCAGCAGGTCCGCGACGATCTGGCACGGATGCGACAGGTCGGTCAGGCCGTTGATCACCGGAACGCTGGCATAATGGGCCATTTCCTCGATCTTGGCATGGTCGTCGGTGCGGATCATGATGGCGTCGCACATGCGGCTCAGCACGCGGGCGGTGTCGGCGATGGTTTCGCCGCGCCCGATCTGGCTGGTCGCCCCGTCCAGGATCAGCGACGTGCCGCCCAGCTGGCGCATCGCCATGTCGAACGACACGCGGGTGCGCGTGCTGTTCTTTTCGAAGATCATGGCCAGCGTATGGCCCGCCAGCGGCGCGTCGGCATCGGCCGCGCCCTTGGGCTTGCCCGCCCGCGCCGCCTTGCGGTCGATGGCGTCGGCGATCATCGCGGCGATCGCATCGCCACCCGCATCGGAAAGATTGAGGAAATGCTTGGTCATTTTTTACCCCTCATCCCCCTCACCGTTCGGTTCGAGCAGCCTTCGCGCTTGTCGAAAAGGCGTATCGAGAACGCTTCTCGCCCTGCGACAAACTCAGGATTCTCGAACCGAACGGCCGGGAGAGAAATGGACTCAGGCCGCCTTGGCGTCCGCGAAGCTCCGCGCACCGGCGGAAATCTTCTCGATACACTCGGCGATATGGCTTTCGTCGATGATCAGCGGGGGCAGCACGCGCAGCACATTCTGCCCGGCCGACACCGCCAGCAATCCGTGATGGTCGCGCAGGTGCCCTACGAAACTGCGGGCGTCATAGGCGTCCTTCAGCTTCACGCCCAGCATCAGGCCCATGCCGCGCACATCCTCGAACATCGCGTCATGATTGGGGATCAGCTGTTCCAGCGCGGCGCGCAGGCGTGCGCCCATCGCCGTCACCCGGTCCAGGAAGCCGTCGCCCAGCACTTCTTCCAGCACCGTCAGCCCGACCGCCATGGCCAGCGGATTGCCGCCATAGGTCGACCCGTGGGTGCCGAACACCATGCCCCTGGCGGCTTCTTCGGTGGCCAGACATGCGCCCAGCGGGAAACCCGCGCCGATGCCCTTGGCAACCGCCATGATGTCCGGCGTCACGCCATATTGTTCATGGGCAAAGAAGGTGCCGGTACGGGCATAGCCGCACTGCACTTCGTCCAGGATCAGCAACAGGCCATGGTCGTCGCATGCCTTGCGCAGGCCGGTCAGGAACGCCGCCGTCGCCGGCGTCACGCCGCCTTCGCCCTGCACCGGTTCCAGCAGGAACCCGGCCGTGCTGTCGTCGATCGCGGCCAGCGCCGCGTCCAGATCGTTGAACGGCACGACCTGAAAACCGGGCAGCAGCGGTTCGAAACCGTCGCGCATCTTGGGCTGGCTGGTGGCCGAAATCGTCCCCAGCGTACGGCCGTGAAACGCATTGTCGAAACTGATGATCTTGTGCCGGTGCGCCTCGCCATTGGCGAAGTGATAACGGCGCGCGGTCTTGATCGCGCATTCCACCGCTTCGGCGCCCGAATTGGTGAAGAACACGGTGTCGGCAAATGTGTTGTCGACCAGCTTCTGCGCGAACTGTTCGCCCAGCGGCGACCCGTACAGGTTCGATATGTGCATCAGCGTCGCGGCCTGATCGGCGATGGTCTTGACCAGTTTGGGATGACCATGGCCCAGCAGGTTGACGGCGATGCCGCTGGCAAAGTCCAGATAGCGTTCGCCGCGCTCCCCGATCAGATAGCAGCCCTCGCCTCGCACCGGACGGACATCGCACCGGGGGTAAACGGGCATGAGCGGCGTAATCGACATGAGCCTTCCCTTTCTGGGGTGATGTGCGCGTCCTGTGCGCATATGGAAACAGTATGCAACCGGCTGTTCCAGCCGATGGCTCGCAAAATGCGAAAACAACGGTAGAAACGCAAAAAGGCGGCCCCGCCGGGCCGCCCTTTCGCGAGCATCGCCTATACAGGCGCCATGTTGGGCGCGCAACCCCGGCCGGACCGGCGCATGCGCTGTCTCTTAACGCCCGATCTGGGTCCAGGCGTCGGCGATTTCCGCCACGATGTCGCGGGCCTGATCGACCGGCTCCGCGGTGCGTTCCTTGGCCCCGACCAGCAGCAGGCGGCGAGCTTCGCGATAGATTTGCGCCAGCCCCACGGCAATGTCGCCGCCCTTGTCGAAATCCAGGCTCGATTCCAGCGCGAACAGGATCGACATGGCGCGGGCCTGCTTGTCGGACACCTTCATCCGGTCGCCATTGCGTTCGGCCAGCGCCGCGGCTTCCAGCGCCAGCAGCAGTTCGTCGAACAGGATCTTCACCAGTGCATGGGGCGTCGCGCCTTCGGTGCGGCTGCCCGAATGGACGGCGGCATAACGACGTGCCGCGCTGGCGCCTGCATAACCCTGATTGTAAAACATCGTCTGCGTCCCCGTTTGGAAGATTTTATGGGCAGGTGGCTCCATCTGCTGATCAATACGGCGCGATGGAGCGGATATTTAGGTCCGCCGGCTTAATTATTGCCGCTGTTGTTCCACACCTCGATCTGCTGTTCGAGGTAGCTCTGCGTCGCCTTGAGCGCCGACAGCCGCGTTTCCATGGATGCATAGACCTTGGTCAGCTGTTCTTCGTAACTGGTCATCTTTTCGTCCAGCGATTCCAGCTGTTCGGTCAGGTCGGCGGCCAGCTTGTCATAACGCGCCTGCGCACCCTTGATCGGACCATCCGCCTTCTGGATATTGTCGCGGACATTATCCATCAGCTTGGACAGGCCGGGATTGGTGGCGCTCGACACCTTGGGGTTCACCATGTTGGTGACGCCTTCGGGGTCGGCCTCCATCGCCGCGGCCAGCCGCGTCGTATCCAGCGTCAGCGTACCGTCGCGATTGGTCGAAACACCGATGTCGGCCAGCGTCCGGTACGTGCCGGTCGATGCCATCGGCGTCGATGTGATCGCGCCCAGCTGCCGCTTCATGTCGCGCACCGCCGACACGCCGTTCAGCGCGCCGGACGTGGAAACATCCGCGCCGGTCGCCGTGGCGGTGTTCAGCGCCTTCATCAACGTGTTGTACGCGTCGACATATTCCTTCAGCAGGTCGGACAGGCCCGACGTCGGCTGGCTCATCGACAATGTCACGCTGGTGCCGGGCGCAGCCTTGTTCAGGTCGATCCGCAGATAGGGGATCGCGCCGTCGATGCTGTTGCTGGCGAATTTATACGCCACGCCGTCCAGCGTGACTTCGGCATCCTGCGCGTTGGACGAACTGGCGAATGCCGTCCCGGCCAGACCGCCGGTGCCGCCGCTGACCGAAAAATCATTGGCCGCGCCGGTCTGCCCCTTGAACACCAGACGCGATCCGTTGGCGTCGGTCACGACCTGCGCGGTGACGCCGGCGTTGGACGCGTTGACCGCGGCTGCCATGTCCGCCAGCGTGGCGTTGGTGGAATTGACCGTCACGGTGACGGGATCGCCGCTCGGCTGGCCCTCCACCAGCCGCGTGAATGTCAGGCTGCTCGTCCCGATCTTCGGGTCGGAAACCGGGGTGGACGAATAGACGCGCGCCGTCGCCAGCTTGTTGACGGTCAGCTGCGCGGGCAGGCCGGTGGGGCTGCCGCCGCTCAGCAGCGATACGGTGGCGATGCTGGCGTCGTTCGACGACACGGTGCCGGTATATTCTGGACCGGCCAGAACCGCGCTCAGTGCATCGGCGAAAGTATCGAGCGAGCTCATCGCCGACGCCAGCGCCGAAACGCGGGCGTTGTTCAGCGATTGCTGTGACGTGATCGCCTTCTGCTTGGGTTCGCGGTTCGCCGCGACCAGGCTTTTCACCAGTGCCGCGGTGTCGATGCCCGACCCTGCATTAAGTGCGCTCAGGACGCTGCTGCCTACCGAAGTCATTCGCCTTCCTTTCAAGGGGATAGAACGGCTCTAACGACAAGACCTTTAAGAATATCTAGACTGGAGCATGTTCGAAGCAGATGGCATCATCTGCTGGCTCGGAAACTGCGGAAAACAAAAGAAAAATAGCGGGCGAAAATGCCGAAACCGGCACTCCTGCGGAACGCAGTGTCCCGCAAAATGCGCAGCGCGCGCCTGTCCGTTGGCGCTGCTGCGCTGCCCGCATCGCACGCTGTATCCCGGCCGTCAGGCCCGGCTTGCGATCCCGCGAAAATCAGGCGTTCGGCGTCACGATCTGTTCGACCGCCGCGCGCGAAACATGGGCCTGCGCCGTATGGGAATAGGATGCCCGCTCCACGATGCGCTTGGCCAGCACGGCGGCATGCTCCACCGCTTCCTTGCTCGCGGGCGGCAACGGCACCAGCACCATCGGGCGCGGGATCATCGCCTGTATCGCGCCTGCGGCATCGTCGACGCTGCCGACGCCCGTTTGCAGGTCCGCCAATATTTCGGAAATGCGGGCGTGGACCTGCACATATTCCGCGACACTGGCCAGATCGTCGTCCAGCTTCACCGCGCTGCCCCTGGGCGTCGCGGCCGGACTGCTGCCCTGCACGGATGTCTGGACAGTCGTACTGGTCGCCGCAGACTGGATGGTCTGGATGGGCGTCAGCGCGCGCGAAACGGCCCGGTCAACCGGCGCCAGCTCGCTCCTTGATACATAGTCGTTCATGACGCACCACCAGAATGCATCCCCACAACAGCTATTACGGATGGCTGCGCTTCAACTTTAATGCGCCCGACGATTTTTTTGGCAAAAAGATCGGAAAAAGACGCAACCTCGTCTCACAACAGCAAAAGAGAAATCATCAACTATTTGATATATAATGATTATATATAGTTAGTTAGCTAAACACACATGATCATATCATTATATCTGTCAACTTCGCTGTCTCTAAAATCGCCGCAAAGCGCGTGGAAATCCCCCTCCTCACGCCATCGGGATCGGACGATTACTGCTTCTTGCCCTCGGTATCGAACCGCAGGTCGTCCGGCACGGTGATGAAGGGGCGGTCCATTTCGGTCGCCATCTTGTTTTCCACCCGGAATACAAAGGCCAGCACGGTCGCCACCGCCATATACAGTCCTTCGTTCACGATCTGCCCGGCACGGGACGTGAAATAGATGGCGCGGGCCAGTTCGGGATATTGCAGCACCGACACGCCATTTTCATCGGCCAGTTCGCGGATCGCCGCCGCGATCGCATCGACGCCCCGCGCCACCACGATCGGCGCCACATCCTGCCCCGGCCGATACCGCAGCGCGACCGCGAAATGGGTCGGGTTGGTGATGATCACGCTGGCTTCGGTCACCGCCTGCCGGGTCGAACCGTTCAGCACCTCGAACTGGCGACGGCGGATCTGCCCTTTCAGTTCGGGCGACCCTTCGCTTTCCTTATGCTCGTCCTTCACTTCCTGCTTCGTCATGGCCAGTCGCTTGCCGCGCTGCATGATCTGCGCCGGGACATCGATCCCCGCGATCAGGAACAGGCCGCCCGCCATGACAAGGCAGGTCAGGATGAAGATGTTGCCCAGGTCCGCCATGGCGGGCGCGATGCCCATCTTGCCCAGCGCCGTAATCTCGGTCAGCCGGTCCCAGATCAGCCACACGCCGATGCTGCCCAGCAACCCGACCTTGGCGATCGACTTGATCAGTTCGATAAGCCCCTGTGTCCCGAAAATCTTCTTGATGCCCGCTGCCGGGTTCATCTTCGACGCCTTGGGCGCAAAGGCGCCGGGCCGGAACCCCAGCGATCCCAGCAGCGCGGGCGCCGCGATCGCTGCCAGAAACGTCGCCAGCATCACCCCTGCGGCGGGCAGCGCCACCATGGCCAGCAACGCCGCGCCGCGATCCACCGGCGAAAAATCGACGATGTCCTCGCGCCGGAACCGCAATGCGTCGGTCAGCATGTCGGCCAGCGCGTCGATCAGCGACGGACCGGTGATCGCCAGCCATGCGATGCCCGCCATCACCACCAATGCCGTGCCCAGCTCGCGCGACTGGAGGATGTCGCCCTTCTTGGCGGCGTCGTCCAGTTTCTTCTGGGTCGGTTTTTCGGTCTTTTCGCCGCCGCTTTCGCCCGCCATGGTCCTACCGCCCTTCCGCGATCGACTGGGCTTCTTCCAGCCCCGCGCGCAGCGCCACGGTCATGCCTTCGGCCATGATCGGCGCGGCGATCGCCAGCAGGACCAGGCCCGCCATCATCGCGACGGGCATGCCGACCGCGAACAGGTTGAGCGAAGGCGCCGCCCGCGCCAGCATCCCCATGATGATCTGCACCAGCACCAGCGCGAACCCGACGGGCAGCGCTACGGTCACCCCCGCCCCCAGCAACGATCCGCCGAACGTCACCAGCCGCCACACCGCATCATTGGGCAGGATCGCGCCGCCCGGCGGCAACGCCTGATAGCTTTGCACGACAAAACTGGCGAGCAGCAGGTGCCCGTCCATGCCCAGCAGCAGGAATGTCGCCAGAACCGACAGGAACGTGCCCAGCACCTGCGTCGACTGCCCCGACTGGGGATCGATCATGGCGGCGAAGTTCAGACCCATGGCGTTACCGATCGTTTCGCCCGCAACGAAGGCCGCAGCATAGCCGATCTGCACCGCAAAGCCCAGAGCCAGCCCCGCCAGCACTTCGCCCATGACCATCATCACCCCCGCAAAGCTGGCGACGCCATCCTGCGGAAGGGTGATGGTCACGCTGTTGAGCGCGGCCAGGCCAAGGGCAAGGCTCAGGATCAGCCGCAACTGCAGCGGCACCGCGGGCGCGCCGAACACCGGCGCCGCGATGAAGGCCGCGCCGGGCCGGATCATGGCGATCAGCAGGATCCACAGCTGCGTCTCGACGCCTGCGAAACCGGGCGCGATCATGATCCGGCGCTGCTCATTGCAGCAGGTCCGGAATGCGCTCGAATATCTCGCGGGTGAAATCGGCGATCAGCACCATGATCGACCCGCCGAACAGCGCCAGCATGCCGCCCACCACGATGATCTTGGGAATGAAGCTCAACGTCTGTTCGTTGATCGACGTCGCCGCCTGCACCATGCCGATGATGACGCCCGCGATCAGCGCGGGGATCAGCACCGGCGCGGCGGCCAGCGCCGTGATCCACAGCGCCTGCTGGGCCAGCCCCATGAAGAAATCGGCACTTTCCATGGCCTAGACGCCCACCACCGTTTGGTTCGAGCCTGTCGAGAGCCACGCCTTAGAGCAGGTTCCCGACAGACGCGAACCGAAAGGACAATCGGGAATGATGGCCATCATGTCGCGAACGACCCCGCCAGCGACCCCATGGTCAGCGCCCATCCGTCGACCAGCACGAACAGCAACAGCTTGAACGGCATGGATATGATGGTGGGGGATAGCATCATCATGCCCAGCGCCATCAGCGTGGACGCGACGACCAGATCGATGATCAGGAACGGCAGGAATATCATGAAGCCGATCTGGAACGCGGTCTTCAGTTCGCTGGTGACGAATGCGGGCAGCAGGATCGTGAAGGGAATATCGTCGGCCGACCGGAAAGCAGGCGCCTTGGCCAGATTCTGGAACAGTTTCAGGTCGCTTTCGCGGGTCTGCTTGGCCATGAAGCCGTGCAGCACCTTGCCCGAACGGCCGACCGCTTCCTCGATGCTGATCTGCCCCTTGCCATAGGGGTCGAACGCCTGCGCATTGATCGCGTCGATCGCCGGGCGCATCACGAACAGCGACAGGAACAGGGTCAGCCCCACCAGCACCTGATTGGGCGGCGTCTGTTGCAGGCCCAGCGCCTGCCGCAACAGCGACAGGACGATGATGATGCGGGTAAAACTGGTCATCATCAGGACGAGCGACGGCAACACCGTCAACAGGCTCATCAGGACCAGGATCTGAAGGCTCAGCGACAGCGACCGGCCATCGCCCGAAATCTGCCCCATGGCGCGGCTCAGCGCGCCGCCATTGTCCGCCGTCGGCGCAACGGCAGGTGCAGCCTGCGCAAAGGCGGGGGCGTTAAACAGCAGCAGGGCCAGCCATATCAGCAGCAGCATTCCCGCAACGGCGGGAATCCATCGCCTGACGACGGCGCCGGCACGCAAGGATGAAGCATCGCTGTCCACCGCGTCGCGAACGACCGAATGATCAGCGCAGGCGGGCATGATCGCCTTCCGCGATCTTCTCGATCCTGCCGCGGGTCACCGACAACAGGATTTTCTTGCCCTCAAATTCCACCACGGCCAGCTTGCCGAACGCGCCCATCGGCAATGCCTCCAGCAGCTTGAGCGAACGGTCGCCCTGCCCCGTCATCATGCCGGGCTGATATTTGCGCCACAGCCATAATGCGCCAAAGGCCATGCCGCCCACCAGCGGCAGCAGGATCAGCAGTTTGACGAAATACCAGAACATGAAATGGCCTGCCCGCAGTCGTGGTTAACAACGCCTGCGATCCGCAGTTTCGCGGCGGAAGGCAAGCCCAAAAATCAGCCGTTCAGCATCAACCGCGCCGTTCGATGCCTGCCAGACGGTTTTCGGTCGCGGCGATGTCCACGATGCGGATGCCATAACGGCCATTGACCGTCACCACCTCACCCTTCGCGATCAGCGCGCCGTTGACCATGATGTCCAGCAGGTCGTCGGCCTGACGGTCCAGCTCTACGATGCTGCCTTCGGCCAGATCCATGACTTCGGCCAGACGCAGCGACGTCGAACCGACCTCCACCGACATGCGCACCGGAATGTCGGCCAGCAGCTTGAACTGGCGGTTGTTGGTCATACGGCTCAGCGGGTCTTCGCCACCCATGCGGGGCGCTTCACTCATGTCGCTCATTGATCGGGTTCCTGTGCAAGCTTTTCAATCTGGAATGCGGCGCGGCCGTCCTGTTCGCCGATCGTGCCGTGCGCGACGATGCGGTTCCCCACGATCAGCGGCAGCGATCGGCCGATGGTCACGGGAATGACGTCGCCGACCTTGAGCTGCATCAGCTCGGCCAGCGACAGGTTGGGACGCGCCAATACGGTGCGGGCGGGCATGCGGATGTCGCGCATCCGCCGGGCGATCCGCGCCTGCCAGACAGGATCGCGATGTTCTTCGTCGGCGGGCAGGTTGCTGCCCATCAGCGCTTCGACCCCGCGCAGCGCGGCCAGCGGGAATATCAGGTCGATCGGCCATTCCTGTTCGCGCGTGATCGACACGGTGAAACGTTGCAGCACCATCTGGTCGCCCGGCTGCGCGGCGGCGGCATAGCCGATCGCGCTTTCGCGCAGGATCAGCCCCTGTTCCAGCGGCAATATGTCGCCCCAGGTTTCGACCAGACGGGTCACGATGCTGTCGGCAAGCCGCGCGATCAGGCGGTCTTCGGTCGGCGTGAATTCGCCGCGGGCGGGCAACGGGCGATTGCCGATGCCGCCATAGAAACAATCGACCATGGTCGAAATCATCGCCGCGTCCATGCGCAGCAACATCTGCCCCTTCAGCGGCAGCAGGCGATAGATGGACAGGCTGCAAAAGGCGGGCACCTGCGCCGACCAGGCACCGAAATCCACGACACAGGTTTCCTGCGCCACGACATGCGGCCGCACGCCCGCGATCGGCTCGATCAGGGCGCGCATGCGCCGGCCGAGCTTCTCGCTCAACCGGTCCAGCCCCGACAGCATGATCGGCGCCTGTGAATCCCCGCGCCCAAAGGCGTAGGTCTGAACGTCGTCCATCTTGGTCCCCTGCGCCATATCGGATCAGGGGACGTCCCGATCCTTTGGCGCAGGGTCATTAATAACGAAAATGGTAAAATTGGGGTTAATAGGGTCAGGCCGCCTTTGCGGCCCGTCCGCCTTCACCCGCCGCTTACTGGATCACGAAATTGGTGAAATAGACATTGTCTACGCCGCCATAGCCGGTCTTCTGCTTCAGCGTAGCGTTGATGATGCCCTTGATCTTGGCTTGCAGCATCTGCTTGCCCTTGGGCGTGTCCAGCACTTCCTGCGGCTGTTCTGCAAGCATCATCAGCACCGAACTGCGGATCGGCATTTCATGCTGTTTGATCGCAGCGATGACGCGATAGTCATAATAGGTTGCGACCGCGATGCTGATCTGCGCAAAGGCGTCCGTATCCGACATGTTCGACGTGAAGGGCTGTTGCAGCTGGAAATAGGTCGCCTGATAGGCTGCGGGATTGGCGGGACTGGGCAGGTCGATGCCCTTGCCCGGCGCATGCCCCGCCGACACGGCATGGCTTTCGCCACCACCACCGCCGCCGCCATGGCCGCCCCCTTCGCCGCCACCGCCGCTTTCGCCAGCCCAGCCATGGGCGGTCGCAACCGCCTGCGCATCCTCACCGGCCAGAACCAGCACGGGCTTGTTGGGATCTTCCTTCGGCCCTTCGGCCTTGGGACTGAAGAATCCGGCGGCATACAGACCGCCCGCTGCCCCTGCACCACCAACGACGAGGCCGACGACCAGCAGCAGGATCATTTTCATGCTCCCGCCCTTTTTCTTCTTCGCCTTCGGCTCGTCGCTCATCTGTCTGGTCCCCTGGGATTAGCGCTGATCACGCATATCGCGCGCGAACGGCTCCACCGCCGCGTTTATCGGCGTCTATATGGTTAAGAACGGACGCATCGTTCCCGGCTTTACCCCCAAAAGGAATATTTTCGCGCTGTTGACCGCGCCCCTGCATGTGCGACTGGGCGGACGACTGACCCATATTCTGCCCGCCCGTCGCCTGGCCCTGCGCCTGCGCCTGACCGCCATGGGACTGGGATTGCGACTGCTGCCCGTTCTGGTGCCCTACCGTGTCGGCGCGGGCCACTTCGGACACATGCGGGATACGCTCGATCCTCACCTCGTTGATGCGCATGGCGGTCAGCCCGCTGTCCAGCTTCAACCGCTCGCTATCTTGGCGAAGCGCCATTTCCGCCGCTTCGTTCGCCACGGTCAGGCTGACGGCCGCGCCATCGACACCCTGCTGAATATCAACCTGTACCGGCCCCAATTGAGTGGCGTTGATCTGGAACCGTCCCTGCGCGCCATTGGCGGAAAGGCCCGCAATTTCGCGCGCCAGTCCATCGATCCACTGGCCCGAAACGCCCATATCGACCACCTGCGCGTCGATGCTGGCGGACAGGTCGACCGTGGGAACACTCGCAACGCTGGTCACGACAGGCGCCGTCGCATGGGCGGGCGCGGCAACCGGCGTGACGCCATCGTTCATCGCGACGGGCACGAAGGCAGCACCTGCATCAGGCACGACATCGGTGGCAGCAGCCTGCGCCGTGACGGCAGAGCCGCCCTGATCGACATCCGGCCTGCTGCGCAGGGTCATATGATCGCGCATCAGTTGGAGCAGCGGCACGGCCTGCGCCCGCATCGGCCGGGCAGCCGCCGTCTCGACGGCCTGCGCCGCCTCCAGCGTTTCCGGCAACGGCTGGGCATCATTCTGCGCCATATCCGTATCGGCAGACGGCACCGACGGGCGCACAGCACCGTTGCCAGTCACGGCCGGGTCACGGCGCACGGCATCCGTCGCCGCCTGAGTGGTTGGCTGCGTCACTGGCTGCGCCTGAATATCCTCCGCGCGAACGGGCACAGTATCGATGTCGGCTATGGGATGCGAAGTCGCAGCGACCGTGGCAGCCGCTTGCGCGCGCGGCCGATCGGCTCGGCCAACAGCAGGGCGCACGCCCGATTCCGATGCAGCCAAGGTAATCCCGTCATCCGAATCGGTATCCGACGCGACATCCGCCGGGCGCACAATCGGGTCGGCAGCGACGTCAGCGGCGACATCTTCGCCAATTGCATGATCGGCGGCGGCGGAAGCAGCCCCGGCCGCCTCGATAACAGGCGCATCATCGGTCATCTGGCCCGATGCCGCATAGGCATTGCTGGTCTGTGCGGAAGCAATCTCGACGCCATCCCCCGCCGTTTGCGCCGCCACGTCGATCGCGATCACAGGCGCGTCGTCATGGGGCACGGACAATAGCGTGGCCGAACTGGCCGCATCGCGCGAAACGCCTGGTTCGGACGCGCCGCTCAACGCGCTCGACATAGCATCGCCAACCGGCGCAGCCTTCCCCGGCACGACGTCGTCCGCAACGCCATGAACGGAAACCGGCGGCAATTCCGCCTTGGCCACAGCTGGCGCATTCTCGACAGCGGCTTGCTTCCCATCCACCCGCACGGCCGATGCCACGACGGCGGCTCCGGCAACCGAACGCACTGTCGCAATGTCGGGATCAGCCTCTGCCTGAACGGGATTGGCGGCAACAGGCATCGTCAGGATGGAAGCGACCGCAGGATCGACAGCCGCACTCACTTTCACATCGGCATGCAACCGCGTGTCCGCCTGTTCCGGCTCCGCGGCGTCATCTCCCTCGGTCGGCAGGCCTGCTTCGGCCTGCGACACCGGCGTCCGGACCGGAGCGGCGGCAGGCGTAGCGGGCGACGCCTGCGCCTTTACCGGCCGCGCGCCATCCTGCACCACCACGACGGGTGCGACATCATTCCCCCGCGCCGCTTCTTCATCGCCGGTCAGCGGCAATGAAATGGCATCCACCGGCAGGGGCAGGATGTCGGCCGTCAGGCCATCGGCTGGCGCGGGCATGCATGCATCAGATATGATTGCATCGGCATCGCCCTGCCCGACAGCAGCAGGCGCCATGGGCGCGGCCACCGCAACCCCGGCATGCATATCAACGCCATCGCCCTCTTCAGGCGCGATCCGAACCGTCGGCGCGGGCCTGATATTCTGCAAGGGCATGTCAGGCTGCAAATAGGCGGCGGTTGCAGGCAGAGCCTGGCCAGCCATCTCGCCTGCGCTTTGCTCGACATCGGCGGCCTTGTCCAAATCAACGGACGAAGCGGCAACACCGGTTGCCGCTGCCACACCTGCAGCCGCAGCAGCCGCGCCCGTCGCGCCCGCCACCTTCACCGGCGCAGCGTCAGTCGTCGTGCCATGGTCGGCCGCGCTCAGTAACTGCGCGAAATCGGTGCCGCCTTCCACGCCGACTGCGGGGGCGGCGGCGCCTTTACCGATGGGTGTCGCCAGCAACAGGGCCTTGAGGCCAGTCAGCATATTCATCGTCAAACGTCCCCGTTGCGCTGCACGCGCCGATAGCGCGGCAAGGCGGCCAGCTTGTTTTCCCGCCACTCCTCAAGGTTCGCGCGGGCGCGGTCCTTCAGGCGGGCGGCGATTTCCTTCTCCCGGTTCGCTGCAAGAGTCATGCCTTCTTTGACCTCGACCTTGCGCCGGGCATCATAAAGTGCACCGTCCAGCTGCCGACCGGCCTGTTCCAGTCGCGTCGCCAGCTCCTGCATCGCGGCAAAGGACGCGCCCGTCGCGGCCCCTTCCGTCTCGAACAATTCGCTGCGCACCTTGCGCAGACGGTCGATATTGCGGGCAAGGCCATCGGCTTCGTCGCGGGCGCGCGCGGTTTCCGCGACGGCCATGGCATGCTGCACATGGCGTACGCGCAACACGCGCTGGCGACGGCCGACCACCCCCTTCATGCGCCGAACCCGGCGATCAGTGCGTTGGCACTGGTGTCGAGGTCGATGCGGCTTTTCTGATCCTGCCGGATGAAGTCGAGAATTTCCTGACGGCGGCGCACCGCTTCGTCGATCACCGGGTCATTGCCGGGGCGATAGGCGCCCATCAGGATAAGATCGCGATTTTCCTCATAGGCGGCCCACAGGCGGCGATAGACGGATGCCGCCATGCGATGTTCGTCGGGCACGACATCGGCCATGACGCGCGACAGCGATTTGCCGATGTCGATGGCGGGAAAGATCGCCTGTTCCGACAATTGGCGCGACAGCACGAAATGGCCGTCCACGATGGCGCGGGCGGCGTCCACGATCGGATCGTCGGTATCGTCGCCATCGGCCAGCACGGTATAGAGCGCGGTGATCGAACCGCCGGTGCGGGTATCCACCCCGGCGCGCTCCACCAGACGGGGGATGAGCGCAAGGGCCGAGGGCGGATAGCCCTTCATCGCGGGCGGTTCGCCCAGTGCCAGTCCGATCTCACGCTGGGCATGGGCACAGCGGGTGAGGCTGTCGATCAGCAACAGCACCTTCTTGCCACGCGCGCGGAAATATTCGGCGATGGCGGTCGCGCGGGCGGCGGCGCGCAGGCGCAGCACCGGGGGATGATCGGCAGGCACGGCGACGACGATGCTCTTGTGCATCGAGTTCTTGAGTTTCGTTTCCAGAAAGTCGCTGACTTCGCGACCACGTTCACCGATCAGGCCGGTGACGACGATGTCGGCTTCGGCCCCGGCGATCATCTGGCCCATCAGCACCGATTTGCCGACGCCGGACCCGGCGATGATGGCGATACGCTGGCCCCGCCCGGCGGTCAGCAGCGCATTGACGGCGCGCACGCCCAGATCGAACGGTTCGGTCACGCGGCCGCGATCGAGGACATTGCCCTTGACGCCGTTCAGCGGCCATACGCCGCCCGCGATGATCGGCCCCTTGCGATCCAGCGGCTGGCCCATGGCGTCGATCACGCGGCCGATCAGGCCATCGCCCACCTGCACCATGTTCGCCTGACTGTCCGGCTCCACGCGAATGCCATTTTCCAGCGGTGCGTCGGCATCCAGCGGCACCAGCAGGGTGCGGTCGCCGCGAAAGCCCACGACTTCGGCGCGGCAGACGGACCCGTCGCTGGCCAGCACGCGCGCGCCCGACCCGATGGGACGGCGAAAGCCCGTGACTTCCAGCATGCCCGCATCATGGCTGACCAGGCGGCCGACATGGCGCGGCGCGCGATTCTGAACCTGAAAATGGTCGAACAGGCTTTCCGCCTGCGCCAGCTGGGCGCGGATCAAGGCTTACCCTCCATATCATCCATCAAGGCGCGCAGGCGGGACAAGCGGACGTCCGGACCATCCTCGACCCAGCCGTCGGCGGTTTCAAGGCGGACGCAGCCACGCTGCATCCCCTTGTCGGCGACCAGCTTCACGCCGATCGCTTCGCCTTCCAGCAGGGCGACATCGTCGGGGTTTAGGTGCAGCGCGCTCTTGCCCGCATTGTCCTCGATAAAGGCGGCGACATTGTCGCAGCGCTGGATCAGCCGTTCGATGTCGATTTCCACTTCGCCGACAATCTGTTCGACCAGCCGCACGACCGTGGCGGACAACATGGTGGACAGCATGCCGCTGGGCGCGGGCGCGATCATTTCCAGCGCTTCAGTCAAGCGGGCGCGGGCGTCGGTTTCATCCCCGAAAGTCTGGGCGGTGACCCGGCACCCTTCGTCGAACCCTTGGGTAAAGGCTTCCATCCGGGCTTCTTCCAGCAGGTCGACTTCCGGTTCCGGTTCGATCACGCCGTTGCGCATCGTCGCGGCGACCGGCGCCTCCGGCGACGCGTAGAGCGTACGGAACCCGCCCGTAG
Organism: Sphingobium sp.; assembly: GCF_048594625.1. Taxonomy (GTDB): domain Bacteria; phylum Pseudomonadota; class Alphaproteobacteria; order Sphingomonadales; family Sphingomonadaceae; genus Sphingobium. The sequence continues at coordinate 6,632 of NZ_JBMDWL010000137.1, read as the reverse complement.
CCGGGCGAAAACCCGCGACTGCGACCGGTGCGACATCCGCGATCGCCTCTGCCCCCCAGACTTTTGCGGTTGGCACATTTTCCGGGTCGTCGGCAAAAAGCCGACTTGAAAATGCTTTAGACAAAATCATTCCCCTTGCCGCCCAGCATGATCGTGCCGGCGTCCGCCATGCGGCGCGCGGTGGCGATGATCAGCTTCTGCGCCTCGATCACTTCGGCAAGGCGGATGGGACCGCGTTCCTCGATTTCGTCGGCGATGGACTGGGCCGCGCGCGCGGACATGCAGCTGAAGATCTTGCCCTTGAGCATATCGTTCGCGCCCTTCAGCGCCACGACCAGCACCTGGCTGTCGACCGTGCGCATCAGCGTGCCCAGATTCTTGTCGTCCATATCGATGAGGTTGTCGAAGACGAACATTTCCTCCTCGATCGTCTGGGCGATCATCTTGTCGCGCTTGGCGACGGCCTTCATGATCCGCTGTTCATTATCCTTGCGGACATTGTTCATGATCGCGGCCGCTTCGACCGTGCCGCCGCGCTGCGACGCCGCCCCCTGTTTCTTGACCGGGCCGCGCAGCAGCAGCTGCTCCAGATCGTCCAGCGCCTCGTTCGACACCGGGCCGAGTGTGGCGATGCGATAGACGATTTCTTCCTGATATTCGGTCGGCAGCAATTGCAGCACATCGGCGGCCACCGGCGCTTCCAGATGGGCCAGCACGATCGCCATGATCTGCGGATGCTCCATTTCGATCAGGGTCGCGATTTCCTTCGCGTCCATCCACTTCAGCATTTCCAGCTGGGTGGACCGGGTCGGCGGCGTGATGCGCGCCAGGATGGTTTCCGCGCGCTCCTCGCCCAGTGCCTTGGTCATCGCGCCGCGGATATGGCGGGTGGCGCCATAGCCGATGGTGGTGCGCTTCTTCGCCTTGGTGACGAAATGATCCAGCGCCTCGTTCACCTCCTCCGGATCGACATCCTGCACGTCATACATGGCATAGCCCAGCTGACGCACTTCTTCGGGTTCCAGACGGGACAGGATCTGCGCGGCTTCATCCTCGTTGAACAGCATCAGCAGGACGGCGGCGGCGGCGCTGCCTTTCAGCGCCTCAGGACGGCCGGGGACGATCTCAGGCATTTTCCTTTTCCTTCTTGGCGTCCTTCAGCAGATCGCGAACCACCAGTGCGGCGCGATCGGGGTCCTGCTTCACGAAATTGCGGATCAGGTCGGCCCGCTGGGCATAGTCATAAGTGGACGAAATCATGTCGAGCGTGATCTTCGCCTCCCCGCCATTGGGGGTTATGACGGCGGCCTGCTTGGTGATTTCGCTGGAAATTTCGCGGCCGATGCTCTGGCGGTTTTCCGCGCTATCAACGGCGACGGCGTCCTGCGCGACGGCCCGACGCTTCAGCAGCGGGCGGCCGATGCCGAATATCACCAGCAGCGCGACCAGCAGCGCCGAAACATTGCGCACCAGCGGCGACACCCAGTCGGCCTGATACCATGGCGCAGCGGCTTCTTCCGTCTTCAGGAAGCTGCGCGAAGACAGCGCGACCACGTCGCCGCGCGCCTGGTCGAAACCGACTGCGCCCTTCACCAATGCTTCAAGGGCAGCGATTTCCTGTGGCGTCCGCGCCTTGCCATCGGGTGCGTTGTCCAGCGCGACGGCGACCGACAGGCGCTTGACGGTGCCCACGGCGTCACGGACGACCGACACTTCGCGGCCCAGTTCGAAATTGCGGTTGAAGGTTTCCTCGGTCTTCATCAGCGGGTTGGGCGGCGTGCCGGGCTGGCCTGCCTGTGTGCCCTGCGCCGTCTGGCCCTGCGCCACGGCCTGACCATTGGGATTGGTCTGGGTGACGGTGGGGTTGACCGGCGCCTGATTGCTGAGCGCGCCGGGGATGCCGGATGCTTCGCCCGTGCCCTGACCACGCGGATCGGACGCCCAGGTGCCCTGTTCGCTGCGCAGGCGCGCTTCGTCCTGCGGATAGGTTTCGCGGGTCGCCTGACGCTCGGCGAAATTCAGTTCGGCATGGACCTCGGTCGAAAAATTGCCCTGCCCCAGGATCGGGGTCAGCAGCGCGATCACCGACTGGCGATAACGATCCTCGATCTTGCCCTGCACAGCCAGCTGACGATCGTCGGCCGCGTTGCTGTCATTGTCGCTGAGCAGACGGCCATTCTGGTCGACCACCGAAATATCGTCGGGGTTGAGTTCGGGAATGGACGACGCGACCAGATGCACGATGGCGCTGACCTGCTGGTCGGTCAGCGTGCGGCCATTGGCCAGACGCAACATGACCGAGGCGGAGGGCTTTGACCGTTCGCGCAGGAACACGCTGGGCGGTTCGACGGCCAGATGCACCTTGGCATTTTCGACGCTGTCGATCGCCTCGATCGTGCGGGCCAGATCCATTTCACGGGCCGAACGCAGCTTTTCGCCTTCGACGGCGCGCGATGCGCCCATCGGCAGGCTGTCGATCATGCTGTTGCCGTCGGGCGCGCTTTTGGGCAGGCCCTGCGCGGCAAGCATCATCTTCGCCTTGAAATAATCATCTTCGCCAACGGTCATGCCACCGCTGTTGTCGAAGTTATATTTCACCCCGTTCTGATCCAGTATCTGCGCGACGGCGGACTTGTCACTGTCGGGCAGGCCGCGGAACAGGTCGCGCTGCGGCGGTTCGCGCAGCGCAAGCCAGGCCGCGCCCGCCACCGCAACGGTGCCGAGCAGGCCGAGCAGCGGCAGGCTCTTCGCCACGGCGGGCTGTTTCATGAAGCCGGTCAGGCGCGCCTTGATCGCGTCCATGCCCTTGGCGCCATTGCCGCCAAAGCCGGTGGTCGCCCCTGCGGGCAGAGCGGGCGCTGCGGCGCCGACGTTGGTGGTGAGTGCGTTCTCGCTCATGGTTTATACCGGCATGCTCATGATGTCCTTGTAAGCGGACAGAAGTTTGTTGCGGACCTGAAGGGTCGCTTCGAAGCTGACAGACGCCTGCTGCTTGGCCAGCATGACAGACGCGATGTCGGTGGTTTCGCCTCGTTCGAACGACGCCGCGGCCTCACCGGCCTGATTTTGCAGGCCGTTGACCTGTTGCAAGGCACTGTTCAGCGCCTGCGTAAAGCTGCCGGGCGCGGTGCCCTGAACCCCGCCGGCATTGGGCGCGCCAACCGGTCCGGTCGACGCGACGTCGCGCAGGGCCGCATTTTTTTGCAGGATGGCGTTGCGGATCGCCATCACGCTGTCAGTCGGGGACACGCCGTTGATCGCCATGGTTCAACCCTCCCTTATGCGGCTGCCTGCTCGCGCATTTCGGCAAGCCGATAGCGAAGCGTGCGTTCGGAAATACCCAGCTTGCGGGCGGCGGCGGCGCGGTGACCGTCGGTTTCGCGCAGGGCGATGCGGATCGCCTCCAGCTTGCTGTGATGGGCGACATCGCGCAGCCGGATCGGTTCGGCGGGCGCCAGCACCGGTACGGCGGCAGGGGCGACGACGCGCAGCTGCTGCGGCGCGCGGGCCAGATGCAGGTCATCCGCCTCGATCATCGCGCCATCGCGCAGGACTAGCGCGCGTTGCAGCACATTACCCAGTTCGCGGGCGTTGCCGGGCCAGCCATGCGCGGCCAGCTTGTCCATCGCGTCCGCCGTCGGCCAGACGAAACCGCCCTTGCCCATATCCTGCTGACGCAGCAGCATCGCAGCGGCGATCGCGGCGACATCGCCGGTGCGTTCGGCCAGCGGGCGCAATTCCAGCGGCATGACGTTGAGGCGCCAGTAAAGATCTTCGCGGAAACGACCGGCGGCAACTTCGTCGGCCAGATTGCGGTTGCACGCCGCGATGATGCGAACGTTGACCGGCACCGGGTGAGTGGCGCCCACGGGCAGCACTTCGCCTTCCTGAAGCGCGCGCAGCAGTTTCGACTGAAGCGCCAGCGGCAGCTCGGCGATTTCGTCGAGGAACAGCGTGCCGCCATCCGCCGCCAGGAACAGCCCTTCGGACGCGGCGGCCGCGCCGGTGAAGCTGCCCTTCTTGTGACCGAATAGCATCGCTTCCATCATGGTTTCGGGCAGCGCGGCGCAGTTGACGGCGATGAAGTCATGGGCGGTGCGGCCCGACTGGGCGTGCAGGAAACGCGCCATGCCTTCCTTGCCGGTGCCGGTGTCGCCCTGAATGAGCACAGTGGCGTCGCTGCGGGCGACCCGCCCGGCCAGCGTCATCAGACGCGCGCTGGCGCCGTCGCCGACAGCGGGAACCGATGCCGGGCGGGCGAGTTCAGCGATCAGTGCAAAGGCGAAGCCCATGTCCGCGATGCCGAAGGCGACACGCGCCGGAAGCCCGTTGGCGGCAGCGACCAGCGACGGCGCGCCGTCGATGATATTGATCAATATGTCGCGATTCGTCGCATGGCCGATTTCGGTGGCCAGCAGGATGCGCCGGTCGTCCCGCTCGCGGGGGCTGGCAGCATCAACGATACGCACGGTGTAAAAGGCATTTTCAAGCCAGTGCTGCAGGCCCGGAACGAGCGCGCAGACCCCACGGCTCACGTCAAGCAAAGACATGAACAGTCCCCATGTTTTGGGCGGTTTGTGCCCCCGCACGCTCCAGCCCCCTTCGATGGTTAATAATTACCCGGTATGTGGTTATCAGATAGTTAATGCGGCAATGCGGCTTGCCGCAGTGCGGCAGCTTTTTTCCGGCAAAAACGGCAATTTTTTCGACCTTGGTCTAAAGCGCGCGTGTCGCGCCTTCACATGCCCGCGCGGGACGCGCGCGTAAGGGGATTTCGCGAACCCTGATTCGCCCATCTTCAAAAAAAATCGACGTCGGCATTAAAGGCCCGGTGCACCCCGCCGTTATTCACTTTCGAGGCCGCAAGCGCTCTGACGCATGGCAGCGACCTGAGATTGAATGGAAAGGGAACACCATGACTGTTATCGGAACCAACTCTTCGGCGCTGCGGGCCGCCAACGCTTCGACCGCCGCCAACAAGGCCCTGTCGACCGCGATGGAACGTCTGTCCACCGGCAGCCGCATCAACAGCGCGAAGGACGACGCCGCCGGCCTCGCCATCGCTTCCAGCATGACCTCGCAGATCCGCGGCATGACCCAGGCGATGCGCAACGCCAATGACGGCATCTCGATGGCGCAGACGGCTGAAGGCGCGCTGGGCGAAGTCACCAACATGCTGCAGCGTATGCGTGAACTGACCGTCCAGGCTTCGAACGGCATCAACGACACCAATGCCAAGACCAACATCCAGACGGAAATCACTGCTCTGTCGGAACAGATCACTAACGTGATTACCAACACCGAATTCAACGGGCAGAAGCTGTTCACCGGTGCCGCGGGCGCTGACGGCGACGGCATCATCAAACTTCAGGTTGGCGCCAATGCCACCGATGTAATCGAAATCGATTTCGCCGAACTGGACCTAGGTGACATTCTCGACTTCGACGCGTCGACCGCTGATGCAGACGCATTTGCAACCGCCCTGGGCGCGGCAGCGACCGATGGCAGCTTCGACCAAGCGATCCAGGCGATCTCGACCAAGCGCGCCGAACTGGGTGCGGTGCAGAACCGGCTGGAATCGACGGTCAACAACCTGACCGCCAACGTCACCAACCTGACCGACGCCCGCAGCCGCATTCAGGACGCCGACTTCTCGGCCGAAACGACCGCGCTCGCCAAGCAGCAGATCCTGAGCCAGGCTTCGACCGCGATGCTGGCACAGGCCAACCAGAGCCAGCAGGGCGTGCTGAAGCTGATCGGCTAACAGCCATATGAGATTGGTCGGCTGAGGTATTGGTCACCGCCAGCTGCCCATGTGACCCCCGGCACATCAACAGTCCCCACCGTGCCGGGGGTGACACCTTCGATCGAACGGCCAGACATTAGAAGCCTCCGTCCCCCCGGGCGGAGGCTTCTTTACGTGTATCCATAGGTACAGAGCGGCAACGCCCTCCCTACCCCTTCCCCGCATTTCTCGGCCCCCCCGGATATAAATCTTGGCTCGGGCGTTTCGGCTGTCCATGATGAAGCCCATGATCAAGATAGACCGGCGCGCGATGATCGCCGCCTCCGGCGCCGCCCTCCTCATCCCCGACATGCTGTTCGCGCAGACGCGCGGCGACGCCTTTTCGTGGGACATATTGGTCGATCAGGCCAGAAAGCTGGCCCGGTCCCCCTATAAGGAAACCCCGCCCCATCCCGGCGCGGCGAAGGTCGATTATGTCGCCCAGCATGAAGCGCGCTTCCGCGACGATCGCACGTTGTGGGGCGACCTGCCCGGCGACACCGGCATCCGCTTTTTCCCCCTGTCGCAATATGCCGCGCAGCCCGTTGCCATTTCGACCGTGGAAAAAGGGCGCGCCACCCCGCTGCGCTATGATCCCGACATGTTCGATGCACCGGCGGGCAATGCGGTCAAGGCGCTGGGCGCCAATGCGGGCTTTGCCGGTTTCCGCATCATGAACGCAAAGCGCGACGGCGACTGGCTGTCCTTTCTGGGCGCCAGCTATTTCCGCGCGCCCAGCCCGCAGAAACAGTTCGGCCTGTCGGCGCGCGCCATCGCGATCAACACCAGCCTTCAGGGGAAGGAGGAATTTCCCCGCTTTACCCATTTCTGGCTGGAGCGGACCGGC
>NZ_JBMDWL010000136.1:0-46911 GCF_048594625.1 Sphingobium sp. | reverse complement strand
AGGGTCGGTGATCTTGCCCAGACAGTGCGGTTCCATCTGCGCCCATTGGGCGTCCGTCAGTACAAAGCGATCCATCCAGAGTGTGAATCACAACTCCAGCAAAATGGAAATCCTAAATCCCCACACCCCTTAGGGCAGGCCCGCAGGCAAATCGCCGCGTGGGTAGAGGACTACAACCGGCACCGGCCGCATTCGGCGCTCGGCTATCAAACACCGGCGAACTTCGCCGCCAAATTGCACAAGCAATGGCCTGCTTCGCTTCGCCCTACGGACTGCGCTGCGCAGGCCATTGCTTCTACCGCGTTTATGCGCAACAAAGTCGCCCGACTATAATCCCGCTGGAGGCAAACTCGGGGTCACGTCAATCCCGTTCGGGGTAACGGCCGCCAGGGCAACCGCTTCTGTTGAACATGCCCCTAGCGAAGAATGCCCCATCTTCGATCGATAGGCAGTATCGGTCCAAACGCCCGGGGCAGTTTCAGCATTACTCCGGCCAAGCAGTAATATTGGCCAGTGCAGGATAAAGATTTTTTGGCGGCGTTGATAGAAAACGTTCGCACGTCTGCAATAAAACAAAATCAGGACGCAGATTTTCGATTAGCTTAACGTCTACTTCGTTTCCCCAATAAAATAAGTAGCGTTGGAAAATATGTGCAAAATATGGACTCATCCCCCAACTTGGTATTGTTTCACTAAAAGAATTTCCAAATATTATTATAGTTTTTTCAACTAAGCATTCAGGATTGTATGTTGCGAACATAGATCCAGTATGTTTACGTTGAGGATCTCCTAGATTAAAGACTGTACCGGTTCCTTCAAACATGGCTGGAACCTGCACAAATTCTTTCATTGGCGGATCAAACTTACTACCGAGATCACCAAGCTGTTCCACCATGTGGATATCTTCACTGCAACTCAATGCAACATCGACATCAAGCTCCCGCATCAGGTCATTGACATAGGCGATATTCCCCGCATAGGTAAAATGAGTGTCGTTTCGCCGAAACCATTCTCCACCCGATCGCATCAGATTGACAGGGCTGTGGATATGCCCCTTTTTTACATCAAGTATCTTGCTCAACCGCGGCGTGATGCCATTACCTAGTGGAAGTGGGTAGCTGTCACTCAGGATTGTCGCTTTGTTAGGAACGATTGTCAGAAGAAATCGTGCCGCGACATTTGCACAAGCCGAAAATGCGGAATCGGCATAATTCAGATATTTCTCCGCCTGAGCGTTTGCCTCATTAATATCCTGATGATAGGCTTGATAATAATCGTTGCTGCCGTTCAGAAGAAAAAGCCGGTCATTATAACCAACGATTGCCACGTCATCGGATGAGACGCTTCCGGATTGCATCCACTCTCCCAAAGCAACAGATCCACCTTTGTTCAATCCTGCTAAATTGGTCATCGAGAGTCCTGTGTTGCGCGTAGGAGCTACCAATATCTGAACAGCAGCCATTACGAAAGAGGCGAGCAAGAGAATGAGCCGTGCTCTTCGACGAACCTCCGCAGTCGGCAGGCCCGCCTCCTGCTCCTTGATCATCCCGATAATCTGCGCCTCGGTGAAACGGCTCTTCCTATTGCGTCTGCTCCTTCCTCGTGGACAGACTCTACATCAGAATGAGTGACCTTTCGGGGGGCAAGTCACCGATCGTCTAGGGCCTCAGCCAGCTTCACATCGGACAGATCATACCAGACCGACAACAGGAGCGCTCTGAACATTGCCAGAGGCGGCCAAGCGGGCTCACCTTTGCAGGCCGGATAAAGCGGATCGAGAGGAGCCGCGACCGTGCGCCAATCAATCAGCGATACAAGCGCGTCGAGCGATGACGTCTTGCGTTCGGACCGTGAAAACCCAAATTGCTCCAGCCCAATCGAACGCTGCGCCACGGCAACTCTACTCCTTGGAAAGCCCATAGAATCAGCATTTAACGCGACTGTCTACGCCCACCCGCGCACAGGCCTCACAAGCGCTAAAATAACGCCTCCTCCCGGTATGGAAGATTACATGCCGTTAGAAAGGCGCGATATATGACGCCGTTTCTGGCCCTTGTTGCCTGAAACTTCTTGACGTCAGCAAGGCTTAATTTTTCCTTCGCTTCTTCCAGCGTATTCAGCGAGGCCGCTTCCGAAGCAGTCAAAGTAGGAATGCCAGCAAAATCAGCCATTTCGCTTGTTCTGGAATCGTGTGGGATCAGCAGGGCTGGGACACCAGAGTTGAGAGCGATTATCGCTCCGTGGAGGCGGGTGCCAATCACCCCATATCTATCTCTTAAAAAATTGGACCAATGATTCACATCAAAGAATACCCGGCACCTTTTCCTGAGATAATCGAAAAAATCATTTTTCCGTTCAAAACCATATAGTTTCGAAAGATAATCAATGGCATTATCAGAAATATTTCTTGCTTCGGAATCTTGCTTAACAAGAATCATCATTTCCTCAATCTCAGATTGAAATATCATATCAGCATCTAGCTTTTTACAGATAGAAAATAAACTATTATTTATACTATCTTGTTTTAAGAACTTTTCAGAGATTCCATATCTTGTAGATTGTATTACTATAGACTCTCTCTTATCTATGCCATTTTTATAATCATCTAATTTCATATATAATGATGGGCATCCAGTAACTATCGAATTTTTTATTCCTAAGGTTTCCAAATATGATTTCGTTATTTGCCCTCTTACAGATATTAAAGGAGACTTTTGAGAAAGAATTCTCGCCAAACGTATTGATGATTCACTCGCCTTGAAATTCTTTATATCATTATTGTCATTCTGTATTCCTAGACCAACAACTGTTGCTGGTATGTGCGTTTTCTCTAATATATCACACAGCCATCCCCAATCATTATATGAGTTTATCCAGTTTGCCGCCGGTATGACAATGTGATCTAGTTCTTTATTAGCTTGATCTGGTTTATAGGAAAATCCAATACATTGCGTTTCTGCATTTAATTGCCTATAGACAGCTTCCGTAAACATAAAGTTTCCGGTATTCATGCCAACGCTTTTGTACACTTCATCGAAAGATAAAATATTTGTATCAACATTTCTTTCAATGGAGACAATTCCTATTTTTTTCATATTTATCTCCAGAATATTAGACTTTCTCTTTAAGCAGAAAGACCTTCTGATTGCATGGGAGGCAGCCAGTGAGCAAAAAAGCTGGATGCCAGCGCAATATATGCCCTGCACCATGAAGCACGCCACAGGTCAATCCCGCAGCGTCCCTCATGGCGCGTTAACGACAGGACGTCACTCCCGTCACCACAATGGCAGTTCTCTGCTGACAGCGGAGAAAAAATAGATGACATTATATATTCAGTCGGTCTCCAGACCGAAATGCGCGGCAACATGCTCTGCATAGGCCCCGGCGCGATCCATTGCCTCGCGGCCGAGATCATGTCGTCTGATCGTATCTGCCTGAACGGCTACAATCTCGTCATAATGACGCCTGTTGCCATTCGATATTGTAACGCTCCCGGAGTGACGTCGGTGATCATTCATGGCTTTGGGATTGAAGGCGATACTACCTCTTTCCAACACACGCAAATAAGCGACCCAGTCTCCGGCATTGCGATACGACAATATTTCCTCTCCATGTTCCGCCAGAACGGCCTGGAGAACGGATTTGCGGAACAATACTCCGCTGGCGTTTGGAATGGTATTTTTGAGATAAAGACCGGACGCTATCTCAACCTTACCTGAAACCTTATACGGCTTGGTCCACCGATCCATATCCAGGTCGGCGACATAGTCTAGATAATCAGGGGCAATGACCATGCCTTCGCTATCGATCTGACGCGACTGACTATAGCTGATTACCACATCTGGGTCTGAAAAGGCCGTGACAGTATCTGCCAAAAATGAGGGATGCGCGAGATCATCTGCTTCGGCAATCCAGATCACGTCGCCTTCAGCCATTTCGACACCGCGCTGCCATTGCCGAAAGACAGATCCGGAATTAAGCTCGTTTACGACTACCTTGACGGGAATATGACATCCAGAAACATAGTCCTTTATGACATCAACGCTATTATCGCTAGAATTGTCGTCAATAATGATAATCTCATAGGGTTTGAATTTCTGACTCAAAACAGTTTGAATTCTACTAACTATATATTTTTCGTAATTATAGCTAGGAATTATGACAGAAACCCTTGGATTACTTTCTCCGGCAAGATGAATAATATCGTGAATATAGCGGGAAAATGAGAATTTTTGATCTATCAGATCAAATCCTTTTTTCCTGCATTCACGTCTATGACCGGCGTCATTCAGAAGATTGACGATAGCCTTCCCATATAGTTTGGTGTCAAACTGAGGCACCAGGACACCACTGCACTGCGTAATCACGTCGTCCATCCCCGTCGCCTTGGCAAAGGCAACGACTGGCAAGCCACAATCCATAGCCTCTAGGGCCACGGAAGGAAACGGGTCTTCCCGGGATGTCAGTGCGAAGATATCGGCTCCGGCATAGAATATGTCAGTATGTTCGACCAAGCCGGGGAAATGGAAATGCGCCGATTGCCCTGCATCCGCAGCAATTTTCTGGACCTGACCGGTCCAATCCTCAGCATCATGCCCAAGCCATACAAACATGGCGTCCGGCACGGTCTGCAGGACTTCCAATCCAGCCCGGACGAACAAATCCACGCCCTTGCGCTTGTCCGCATACCCCACGCCCAGGATCACAGGCGCGCTAGCCGCGATGCCTAGTTTCTCACGCAGTAGACTGCGCGCTTTTTCGATTCCCCCCTTGGAGCGGCGGATGTTATTGACCTTATACAGGCCCTGAGGCTTGATCACGCACTGATCATCACCCAGACTTGCAAAAGACCGGAATGACTGAGCGACAGGTTCTGACGCAAAAACAACGTAATTGGATAAGCGGGCCACCGATTGAGCGATATTCTGCAATCCATATTGCCGGATTACATCGTGCATTTCGTGCACAAGGGTCAAAATATTATATCCTGCATCCTTGAACACAGAGAGCATGATTGAGGAAACAAGAGTATTGGATATGACGCTGCGCGCGCCCAAAGCGTAAAGTTCATTTACAATCCGTTTGGCGACATCGCCCTGAGGATCATGGCCGGACAGGTCGTGCAGATAGGCGACTTTGCGGAACTCATCCTTGAGCGGGCCGTCTCCCAGTAGAAAAACGTGCACTTCATAGCCGATAGACGACAGTTCCCGCGCTATGTTCAGCGAAAGATATTGCGCACCGTGCGGATATGCGTCGTGGCAAACCAGAGCAATGCGCCCGCGCATAGGGGGGGCCTCGTCCGACCAGCCTGCGATCGCGCGGCGTGTGGCCTCAAGATAAGCATAGCCGGTTTCCTGATCCGGCTCCAGATGAGCCCCTTCCGCCCATTCGTTCCAAGCGTTTACGAAAACGATCCGTTCCTGCAGATTAGGCTTGGTCCGCACTGTTTCATCAATGGCGTTGTTGAGCCAATGCTCGTAGAGTTCCGGCGTATTGTCCGCGAAGATGGCGCCGCGGTTCTTGCGGCGGGCGGTATTATCCCAACCTGGACAAACAGAACGAAACAGCTTGTATCCCGGATCTTCGTAATTCTCGCTGCGGCGAACAAACTCTTTCCAGTCGTAGATACGACCCTCGAAATCATCGTTCAGCAAAATGGCCTGATCGGTGATGTCGGGCGGACTGGAGTTGTTGGGCGGGAACTCGATGACGGCATCGAAGCCGAAGGCATCAAGGTCGGTCTGCCCAAAGGACTGGGTACACGCCAAAAAGATTTCGCCAATGCCATTTTCCCGACACCATTGGCGCCATCGCATTGCCGTTTCCTTCGGAAAGGGAAGCAGCGCTGGTCGATAGACCAGCACAAGCGGCCGACCATCAATGCGAAGGTAGCGCGGATCGCGAAGATATCGTGCGATGTCGGAAATGCAGTTTATGTCGTCGATCGCTGAATGTTGTTGGGCGATCAATATCTCGTGGTCGGAACCGTCCCAACGACGAGACCAGTTTTCATTTGCCCAGCAAAGACAAAATGGATGATCTAAGCTTTTATCTTCGAGCCAAGCCTCAATCGGCGATTCCATCAACCGATGACCTGCAAACCAGTAATAATAAAAGCAGAATGCTTCTATACCATATATCTTGGCTAATTCTATCTGCTTACGTTGTACGGCCTTGTCTGTCAGATTATAGTAGCCAATATCCTCATGTGGGACGTGGGGCTGATAATGTCCGACGAATTGTGCCTGAGCAGGGCGTACATTGGTCCATTCGGTAAAGCCCTTGCCCCACCATCTGTCATTTTCGGGAAACGGATGAAATTGGGGAAGATAGAAAGCAAGAAGACGCGCGCGCTTGGCAGCGAGGCCTATATGGCTCTCTTGGGACACATATTGGCTTTTGCCTGGCACCCATGCCACCGAGCTGGAGACTGCTGGTACAACCCGCGCCTCATACTGCCCATTTGTAATATAGTGAATCAGTGGGTTTATGTTAGCCAAGGCAACGTCAGGATTGGCATCCAGATAGCCTTTCGTGCTGAAGCGAGCCGATGGATCGCGATTCAGCTCGGCCCCGAGCTGAATATAGTGAACAATAGGATCCAACCCCAGCTTAGCTACTTCCGGATAGCGCCCAATATACCACGCTTCATCAAAAATGCCGGATTCCCGGATAATTCGCAGGTCATTTTCATCGCATTCATTCAACATTAGTTCGCCCCTGATTCATTTCAAAACACCCCGGTCAGGCAGACCACGTCCGCCCTTCATCTATGCCATGTCTGATATAATGATCGAGAGCATCCATCTGTGAGGATTCAACATCCGGATGAATGGAATAATATAAATCTCTGTCAAAAAATCCGCACCTTTTCATTTCTTCATAATTTTTATTATCTCTCCATTTTTTTGGCATTATATACCACCATCTTGGCTTTTCTTTCGAAATTACACCGAAAATTTTTCCAAGATTTTCATGAATATCTTTCATTTTTTCTGTATGTTCATCTTTAATTTTTTCCTTTAAAATATTTTCTCTTTCTATTTCATCGACGATAAATACAAGATCTTGCGTATCCGAAGAAAATTCCTTCGAAAGCGGTTTTCCAGATCTCAAATTTTGTGAAACAAATGAAACATCTTCCTTCATTTTTCTATAGAGATTTCGATACCTACTAGCCTCTTCATCCATTTCGATAAGACGCCGAGTTAAAAATTCTACGTTGTGATGAAGATCACTTGCCAAACTGGCAAGTTTTGTTTTTTCATAATTCGCTATTCCAAACTTATCATTTGCATTTCTTATGGCAATAGTTCTTTTATATTCATCCAATGGGCTTATTGGATTTTGTGATTTTAAATCTTTAACATTTATGCTATTCTTTAATTCTTCACAAAGATTTTGAAGGCGCTTCACTTCATATTTTTGATTTTCCAGATCAAGCTTTTCCTGAAGCAATCTAGCTTCCAAACGAGAAATTTTGTTCTGGCTTGAAGCTACGAGATTGGCGGCCTGGACAGATCTGTTTTGGTGACCTTTTATGGTGAGTTCCAAATCTCTTCTTTGACCTGCGAGATTGAACACCCACTTGTTTGCTTCGTCCAGTTTTTCGCGCAACGTCTCCGCTTCACTGGTCAAGCCATCCGCAATCGTCAACTGCCGATCCAGCGCGGCCTGCGCCTGGACTATCTCTTCTTCCTTCTGGCGCAATCGGTTATCGGCAAAGCCAGATTGCTCCTTAAGCTCGGCTCGCAGCGTTTCCGCCTCGGCGGTCAGTCGGTCCGTTCTTGACTGCTGATCTTGCAACTCCGCCTGTATCAGAGCGATCGCATCATCTTTCTGGCGCAGCACGGACCTAGATGCCTCGATCTGCCCTTCCAACTGACCCTGTAATGCCCTTGCCTCATCGGCCACCCTTTCGGCATTTTCCTTTTGCTCGCTCAGTTGCAGTTCGAGATTAGATGCCTCCTGCATCTTTTCGCGCAGTTGACCCTCGGCGACGTCGGCCCGATCGGCAAGGGGACGCAATTTTTCCACTTGGGCATGAGCAACAATGGTTTCCTTGTTGACCATGGAAAGAAGCGAAATCGTACTATCATTTGAATTTCGCATATTTTCCAGTTGAACTAGAAAATATTCTATTCCTTTCTTAATAGAAAGAATCTCATCTCTTATGGAAAAATTTATAGGTTTTTTTGTACCAGCGACGTTATTATCACTTATATCATTTTCTACGTTTTCCAACCATTCTATAATAGAATCGATATTTGATATTAACAACTTAGCTTTACCGCCATGATCATTATAATCTTTTGGGTAGATATCAGATTTATCATTCATTATTTAATCACCTTGGACGATCTCTGATATTTTTCCATCAATCTCTTTTTTTCGTTGGTCGGAGCGTTTGCTTTGACCGATCTCACACCGAATTCAAGATAGATGGTATGAAGTTCAACAGCTTGGTCATCCATACTACGGACCGCCGGTTGATGAAGCACAGGCTGGCCCCGATAGAGTGATGGATTGGCGTCTATTCTCGCAAAAATTCTGCTCAAATCTGCGGTGGTTGTCACATCAACCTGATGGCCATTTTGGTTTTCGACAATATCCTGCCCGATGGCTCCCAAGTGAGAAGCGACAACCCACAGCCCACTGGCGAGAGCCTCACGCGTCACAAGACCAAAACTTTCCGGCCATGTCGATGGCGCCAGAAGAACGTCCAACTGACTATATAGCTGTGCCACCTCAGTCTGCGCGAATGGCGCTGTCAGCCTTACCGGGGTCGTACCCCAAATAGTGTCCATATGCTGGCCAGGGCCCAATGTGCCGTCAACCATCGTCAAATGAAGATGGTGATAGTCACCACGGCGAAGGGTCGCCTCGATCAATGTGGCCCCTTTATGCGCAGAGCGGCTACCCACATGGCCCAGCGCCACTCTCCCATCGCTACGCGGCGTTCGCAGCACCAACTTGAGCGAGGGTGTGCCATTCTCAACGACACGCATATTGGAGATGCCTGCCTTCGCATATATGTCGGCGAAGGAGGCCGACACACTCATAGCGGCTTTCGCCCCCTGCAGCAGCGACGTGAGACGCTGCCGCCTGGCCATCGAGGCGGGCCCATGTGGGCTATTTTGGCAATCTCCCAAAATGTCCATGCTCGGCAATTGGAGCAGCCCATCGGAATCGACTAGGAACTGATAATCTGAAATCCACCATGCGTCGTGCAGAGTAACGACATAGGGGATGCCCTGCTTCAAGGCGACTTCGACAATCGTTGCGGTCAGCCTTTGGATGCAATGGAAATGGATGATGTCGGGCTTGAAGTGATCTAGCACTCTTTCAAACGGCTCTACATGCGCATCGTTGAACGGGCGCCAGTCCATGTTTACTTCCTGAGGCGTGGAGAGGCGATAGACAGCTATTCCATCTTCCTTATCCATGCTGAGCTGGCCGGCCGGCACTGCTCCGTCCATCGAACAGAAAATGGCGATATCCAAGTCCGGGAACCTGGCCTGGAAGGTGCGGACATTATCTTCTACGACGCGAGTGGCACCGCCATAGCTCTGTGGCGCGTAAAAGACGTTGCAGATCAGTACCTTTAAGCGCTTGCGTACTGCAACCACCGGAACAGGCGCAGCAGTATCAAACAGATTTGTCAGGCGCTGCGCCGCCACCTCTGTCGCATAGTCAGTGAGGGCCTTAGCTCGTGCGCGCGCGCCTACAGCCTCCCTCAGCTTAGGATTCTCAATCAGCCGTTTCAGAGTTGCATGCCACTCTTCCGGCGTGTCGGCGATAAACCCATCCTCGCCGTCGTCCAGTATCTCGCGGTAGGTCTTCGTCCCACTAACAACCGAAGGTATTTGCAGGATAGCAGCCTCAAGCCATTTGATTTCGCTTTTACAGTCGGCAACAATGCCCTTTTCAAGAACAGCTAGGTTGATGTCGCAACTGGCCAGAATCGACCAATACGTGGTGATATCCGGTGTAAACGGATAGAATAATATCCGATCCTCCATCACCGCGATCTCGCTCATCACCTTGAGATGGCCTGCGATCACGAGATCGACATGCGGATAGCGCCGCATCAGATCTAACAAAGCAGGACCAACGAGCCGGTTGAAATCCGCATTGTGCGCCTTGGTGCCCGACCCATAAAATATCCGCACCCTTCCGTCCGTCCGTCGGACCGGATTGGCTCCCATGACAATCGCTGGATCGTTGCGTTCATCCAACCCGTTGCGGATGACGATCCCTGATTGCGTGGCGGTGATGGCTTTCATCTGCTCGGCCAGCGTCGGGGTCGACGCGATGCTGCCTTTGCACATTGTCATCGCATAACGAAACAGGGGCACGCCAAATTGAAGCCCCGCATATTCTGTCACAGATATCTGATTTTCGAATGATTCATACGGATCGGGATAATGTTTTGCGTCGAAAATAAGATCGTCGATTTCATAGAATGTCTGCAAGTTCATGCTGTTGGCATGAAGTATCGCTCTCATAATATGCGGGAGCGCAGCAACTCTGTAGAAAATGGCTGCTCGAGCGCCTACCAAGCTGTCCATGAACCCTTGAACATCATGATGTGAAAATATTTTTACCGGGATTTCTGCATTTTCAAATTGAAATACTTTCTGTTCAATCCGGTAATGCGTGCATTGCCGCAGATCATCATTAGCCAAGATCGTTACATATCCATCGGGATTTCCGCCTGTAGCAAAAGGAATATTATCCATTTCCTGTAGCAGTTCCTGCATTTCATCGAGCGTATCTGTCATCATCGCATCGATGGCCGTGCGATTGACCAGCCCGCCGCTGCCTGCCGCAGCCTCCTGATACAAAGCATGTGCGCGCGCGCTCTGATGATCAAAATAAGCCTGGAGCAGCCCCTGTAGCTTTTGTCCGAATTCCACCTTCTGGCGCCAATATTCGGATGCGGCCCGCATGATGGAGAAAGCCTTGGCGAAATCCCTGCGATCCGCATAAATGTCGACAATATGCAGGAATGACCAGAGCGGCGCGCGATCCATGGCGATCGAAGCAAGATAGGCTTCAAGCGCGTCGTCTATGTCTCCTTGTTGACGGCAGGCGTCTCCAAGCAGGCACAATATCTCACTCGTCGGCGACGGACACTGCCTGAACACAGCGACAGCTTTGGCAAGATCGCCCTGGACGAGCGCGCGACGGCCGATGCAATCGAGGATACGGGTCGCGTCCCGCCCCATCAGGCCAACATAACGAATAATCTTGCGCGGAGCCTCATCAAACAATGACATCAACGCTTTGCTGCGTGTTGTCAGATGCGACAAGCCTGCCAGTCTTGCATATGCCTGCCAGTCGAAACTCATCGGAAACGGAAGACCGCCTAAATAAGGCGCCAGAAAGATTTGCTCATTAGGCGCTATACCCGCGGGAAACCCTTCTTTCAGCCACGCGCGATACACATCTGCATCAACCATGCCCTCGCATGCGGGCATCATCGTGTTTTCTCTGAAAAAATCTATGTCGAACCGATATGCGAAGCTAATAGGCCAAAGCTTATCAATTCCAATCTGGCAAAATAAATCTATAGCCTCTTCATTTGTGGTTGGAATAAATGGCAAATACTCTCCACTCCACGCCACGAAATCCGAAGCAGAAAATGCTTTTTTCCATTTATAATTTTTGCTATGAATTACATTCTTATTTTCGTCAGAAAAAAGGCTTGTCCTTCCTTCCGCAAAACCATGATTTACAAAATGATTGAATAAATCTTCGTCACTTTCAAATTTTTCTAGCAAATCCCTATTGTAGAATTTATAGGCTGCAATATCAAATTTTGAACGAAGATCATGGTTGAGCATAGAATTGCTCTTTATAAATTCATCACGGTTACGAAATCTATTTTCCGAACGTCCATGGTTAACAAAATGGCGCAACGCCTGCCTTTTGGTTTTTATCATTCTCAAGTCACTATAATGCGACATATAAAAATTGGCATCAAACCCTTTAGCTGAATTTGATACCATAATTTTATATATGAGACTTTTAATTTTTTTCACAAAAGATCCTTTTGTCGATCCTTGGATTCTAAATTATTTGTGATTTTTTATATTTTCTTTTAATATTTTCCAAATAGATAATTTTTTACTTTTATATAATTCGTTATCATCAAATTTTAATTCTTCGCCAAGATACGAATTCGGACGCCTCTTTCCATCACCGATAGATATCAGATCACGCAAATGCAGCTTTCCTAACACTTCGTCCGAAAAAGCCGGAGTATAATAGATACAGTCGTCAAAATAATAGTGCGTCACTTGGGACCAGCGGGTCAATCGGTTGTCATTCTGATAGCTGCCGCCGTGCAACAGGTTGGCACACCAGATCAGCGCCTGCCCTTTCCGCGGCAGGAAACATTCTTCCTGTACGCCATATACCTCCCGCAGCGCCTGCCAAGCCGGACCATAAGGATCCTGCGCGGATGCCAAGTCGCTGCCATAGCCGCGGCGGCCGATCAACGCATTGGTCATGATCGGCCATTTATGCGATCCAGGATAGTAGAAGAGCGGTCCCGCATCCGGCCCGATATCCTCCATCGCCAGCCATACGCCACACATGAACCGTTCGGGCAGGCTGGAGAAATGGACGGAATCCGAATGGGCGTCCTGTTGCGTGCCAACCGGGAAATTGAGCGTCTGGAACGGGAAAGCCCGGCGTCCGTAAAGTTTACTGAGCAGATCGATGACGGCTTGATTGGCTGCGATGGCGCGGACATCTTCGTCAAACTGCCAAGCGTCCTGTACACGGCGTTCGCCGTGCGTCTTGTTGCTATGCGGGTCGGCGAAATCGATGCCGTAGCGCGGCCCCAGATGCTGCTGGATACGATCTATACGGCCATCCAGGTCAGCGTCCGGAAAATCGAAGACGGCATAACCCTTTTCATACAGATCGGTGGCGATCCGATCTTCCTCCGCATTCAGTCCCCATTCCGCCTTGAGCGCCGGAAATAGCGGGGATTCGATCAGGGGCAGGCCGGGTAAAATGTTGGTCAAGCGCGTCGATCCCTTTGCGGACGTTGATGATAGGTTGGCGTCACCGCCTGAATTGATCGAGCATCAGGCGAAGAGCACGGGTGCGCCCTCCCCGCCCATGTCCTATTTGTTTCAATATCGAAGAAAAGTCATGCCGGATCGTTCCACGGTCGTCCAGTTCGCGATAGAGGTTCCAGAAAGCTTCAATCCCCACCACCTGCGGTATCAGCCAGGCCCCATGATAACCGAAGCTGGTCGCGACGTCCCCAGCCCGCTCGGCGGCGAACCGGTCGGCCAGCATGCGCGGGGCAAAGCGCATTCCCTGCGCTTCCAACCAGTTGCGGTTGATACGGGCGATCGCGACGTCTTCGGGGTGGGACAGACAGAAGGCAGGATCACGGCACAATTCCATCAGGCGGCGGCTGCGCAGCGAAAAACCGCCATTGCCGACATCATGGCCGTCGTCGAACTGGGGCCAGCTGGCGCCGATATAGTCATAAGCCAGAAAGTCGGGATGCCAGCGTGACGCGTCCAGCACATGGCCGTCCCACTGGATAGTCAGGCAATGGCTGGTTTCAATATGGTCGACCAGTTGCGTCAGGATGAAGTCGGAATAGGCCCGTGCCGATGTGATGGGCGCGATCGGCACGACGGTGATGCCGGGATCATCGGGCGTCACCGGATGGTCGGTCAACAGCAGCGCGGCTGCGACATCGATTTGCGAAAGGCTGACTTCCAGTGCCCGGATCGTCGCTGTGACATTGACAGAGCTGACCGCGCATAACGTCACCTGCGGCAGAGGGAGGCGAGCAGCCATCAAAGCGCCACCGCAAATTGTTCGCTGGCGCGGCTGAGTTTTGGGTGGTGATAGGGGTCGTAGATTTCGTCGGTCTGCCACAGGCGCTTGAGCGCAGCCAGTTCGCCCGCAAAACGGGCCGCTCCCACCGGGTCGCGATCCAGCCCGCGCGACACCGATTCATGATGGATCAAAGTCGCGCGCGGTTCGTAGAGCGACTGCCAGCCTTGTTGGTTCAAACGCAGACACAGGTCAACATCGTTAAAAGCGACGGCGAAATCCTGTTCGTTGAGGCCTCCCACGGCCATGAACTTGTCGCGTTCCACCACCAGACAGGCGGCGGTCACCGCCATGGTGAACTGCGGCAGGCTGTGGCGGTGGAAATAGCCTTCCTCATCGGGCGACAGAAAGCGATGTGCATGGCCTGCCGCATTGCCGACGCCGATCACAACGCCGGCATGCTGGATGCGGCCGTCGGGATAGAGCAGCCGCGCGCCAACCGCGCCGACTTCTGGGCGCAGCGCTTGCGTCGCTAATATGGCGAGCCAGTGCGGATCGGTCATTTCGATATCATTGTTGAGCAGACAGAGCAGCCTGCCCTGCGCCTGTGCCGCCGCGCGATTATTGATCGCCGAATAGTTGAACGCGCCGCTGTGGCGCAGCACGCGGTGCCGGACGGGGTCGAGCGCGGCTAGATAGGCCAGCGTTTCGGGATCATCGCTGTCATTGTCTACGACGATGATATCGACGTGTGGATAATCGGCCGCTGCAACGCCATCAAGGCAAGTGCGCAGCAGATCCACGCGGTTACGGGTCGGCACGATGACGGACAGTAGCGGCAGTTCGCGAGCGATGGTAATCGGACGGGCCGGAACACGCGGCGACGGGCGATGACGGCGGTGATGCAGCATCTGGCGCAAGTGAACCGGCGCGCCCTGCCCCCGTTCCACCATATTCGCGACAAGCCCTGCAGCCCAGTCAGCCCTGTCAGCGACGGCCTCCAGATCGGCGCGGATTCCATGAACGATGCATGCGCCAGTTAGATAATCCTGATGCCGGAACAATTCGCTGTTCCAGTCGGGCTTGAAATAGGGCTTGGCGCGACGATGACCAATCAGCAGATCGTCGTCAGCATAGATAAGCTTTGTCGCGCTGTTAGCCATGACGGTGCGATAAGCATCTGCTGTGCCGGATGCGATCCGGTCACCGGGGCGGATGGGTAACAGCCAGGGATTGGCGCTCCAGTCGATTAGCGCGATGGCCGCGGAAAATGTGGGCGTCTCAGGGGTGCCGATGGCAAGCGGCGCCAAACCTTCAGCCATCAGGCTTTGCTGCGTGGATGCCAAAGATTTCGGATCAAAGTCGCCGGTCAAGTCGATAAGCGCGATGATCGAATGGCCGGCATTGGTTTTGCTTCGTGCCGTTTCATCACGTTCCTGACGCAAGGCCCATAAAGTGTAGGCACGTGGTGACTGACTGAGCAGCAGTGCGAACTGACCGCGGGCGCGGACCCGTTTGCGCTTGATCCACCATTTGGCTGCGGTCAGATAAGCGCGCGGTTCGGCCCGGAAAGCGTCGAAATGGACGGACGCCGTCAGCCATACGTCAGCAATCTGCTTGAAATGATAAACTATCGACGTCGAACGCATGGGGTTTTGGCAGATAGCGGCTTTGGCCCGGATCACCAAGGAAATCCTTGGCAGTCGATAGAGCAATGTTATTTTTAGGATACCAGATAGCTATCAGATTGCTATACGGTATCGGATAGCTATATGGTTAGCGCATGCCTACCATTGCGTTCATAAGCCCCAAGGGGGGCGTCGGGAAAACCACTGCTGCGCTGCTTCTGGCCTCTCAGCTGGCGCGGGGCGCCAGGGTGACGGTGATCGACGCCGATCCCAATCATCCCATCGCTGCCTGGGGCCGGGATGCCCAGTTGCCGGAAAATCTGTCGATCGTCGCCGATGTCGATGAGGATAATATCCTCGACAAGATCGAGGACGCTGCGGCGCAAACCCCCTTCGTCATCGTCGATCTGGAAGGGACGGCGGCCAAGATCGTGCTGCTGGCCGTCAGCCAGGCCGATCTGGTGGTCATTCCGATGCAGGGATCGCAGCTGGACGCGGAACAGGCGAGCCGTGCGATCCGCGTACTGAAACAGCATGAGAAGATGACCGGCCGCGCGGTGCACTATGGCGTGCTGTTATCGCGGACCAGTCCGATCATTCGCACCCGGACCATGGGGCATATCCAGGACGGGCTGGTCGACGCCGGTGTACCGATGTTCACGACGCAACTGCATG
The DNA here is from genome assembly GCF_048594625.1 of Sphingobium sp. Taxonomy (GTDB): domain Bacteria; phylum Pseudomonadota; class Alphaproteobacteria; order Sphingomonadales; family Sphingomonadaceae; genus Sphingobium. Next base: position 30,790 of record NZ_JBMDWL010000136.1, on the reverse strand, counting down.
AACGCGAAGCCTTTCGCGCCATCTTCTCCTTCCGCCAGACGCTGGAAGAACTGGATCCCAGGGACGTGTCCAATCTGGACAAGGCGATCGCCAATGCCGAGCAGTTCGCGGTGGAAGTGATCGAGCAGCTGCGCGCCCATCGCAAAAGCGCGGCAAAGACGGATGAGGTGGCAGGATGAACAGGGCCAATCCCTTCGGCGATCTGGACGATTTCGGATCGGACAATGGTGCCAAGCCGGTGCCCGCCGACGCGATCGAGAAAATCGCGCAAAGCAGCGGTTTTCCGAGCCGCAAGGCTGGTGCTGCAAAAGCAGATGAGACAGCGAATTGGACAGGTGAAACGGCGTCGCCCTCCCCTGCCCCGGCTACGCCGACGGTTGCGGCTTCACAGCCCGTTAGGCAGCCGCGCCGTCATGTGACCGGGCGCAACCGGCAGATCAATATCAAGGCGACCGAAGAGACGATCGAAGAACTCTACCGGATCGCCGACGCGATGAACCTGCCGCTGGGCGCGGTGCTGGAACATGCGCTGGCCGCGCTGGACCGGCAGCGCAGAGAATAAGATACTTGATAGCTACCTAGATATTACATTGGTATCCGATAGCTACTCTTTGGCGCAGATGGCGATTTCCGCCAGCTTGTGGCGGCCGTTCTGGCGCAGCGCATCGACCATGAAGCGCCACACATTGGCGGCATCGCTGCGATAGCCTGTTTCGGATTCCTCTTCGCCGACATATCGAATGATTTCCGACCCGGCATCCTTCATCAGATCGTCCGGTTCGTGTAGTGCGTCGATCACTGTCATAAGGTGGGGCAGATAGGTCGCCCATCGCGGCGCGCCGTCCGACAGTTGATCTTCATCGTCCCCATGGGCGCGGCACAGGGCGCGGGCGGCTTTTTCGATTGGACTCATGTGGCTGATGCTTGCGTCGGTCCGACGCTGCGTCAAGATGGATTATCCTATTCAATAGCCGAAGGATATTGGATAGCTATCGGATACCATTTAGATAGTCTGTGCTGTGGATCCGCCATCCCGTTCAGACCATGCGAACCGAGCGCGCCCTAGATGCCCCGATCAACAAGGGGTGTCCCGCAACGTCTGTCGTGAGAAACCACGAAAGGAGTCTGTCCTTTCAGCAATGGTCATAATGTCGATACGACTTCCGATAAAAAGGCGATCAATCAACGATATGGAGGCATCTGTACCCGAATTACGAGCCTCTCACTGTCATTGCCAGCATATCGAAGAAACATATTTATCGACTTTCCTATCCGCTGCGAAAACGCGTTGCCAAGGCCGCTTGCTCCCGCTGGGGAGCATATGCGCCGCGTAGCGGCGCTTCGGACGATGGTTATCGGATATATGGTCAATTCTGGTTGTTGATGTTGCGATGGAGGGGCGCCGTCAGGCGCTGACATGTTGGCCGACTAGGCCAACTCTGCTGATTTTCCTTTATAATTGAATCTATAAGCGGTTGCGGATGGTTTTGAGACTCACACTCTGTGGGATTGTCCAGCGCGGCCTCAATCCGCGCCAATATCGCCGCAAGCTTGCCCTTTTCCATCATCTTGCGCCGTTCGTCGGGGCAGAGCGTCGCACGCATCGCCGCCATATCCTCCTGCCGATCGGCTTCGCGCTGGACCTGATCGTCGGGAAGGGGGGCAGGGCGCATCCAGCGGGGCAGATAACGCTGCACGATGTCGGGCAGGAAAGCGCGGTAAACGTTCGACGTCTGGGCATAGCGCGGGCCGGGGCCATCACCCTCTACCCGCTTGAAGCGGCGCTGGCGCATCAGGAAGCCGATATTTTCGAGGATGCGCAGCGATCGGGCCACGGTAGCGCGGCCCAGGCTGGTCGCGTCGGCCAGATAATCATAGCTGGGGAATACCCGACCTTTGTTGAGGCGGGCGAGGGTGAGGATTTCCTCCAGCACGCGCACGCTGGCAGCTGTCAGCGTCGTCAGCAACTGTTCCGCGATGGTAAGGACGCGGCCGTCGCAGCGCGCTTCGCGGCGCAACAGACGTCCCGCGTCGAGGATACGCCGGGCCGCGCGCAGCAGGCGGTCGGTTTCGCCCTTGGCCGGGCTGGCGAAGAAGAGATGTTCGAACGTGCCCGCTTCCACGCTGTCGCGCAGCACTGGTGCACCGGTCGGATGAGGGGCGCCTGAGCGGCTTTTCCGGGGCCTGTCACGCAGGCGGGCGGATTGCCCTGATTTTGCACCATAAGTCGCCGCGGCCGTGCCGAGCGCGTCAAGCATCACCTCACCAAAGGCAAGCGTTCCCATTCGTCCCTCCACACAGGAGGGCCGTCACCAGACAAAAAGAGGGCGTGGCGCGAAGCGCGCATCCTTGAAACGGGTTTCGATCTGGAGTAGGAAGAAAGGGTGTGACCCCGGTTCGACGTTTGGCGACGTCGCTCCACTACTCCAACGGATGCCCGGCCTTCGTGCCGGGCGTTCTTTTATGTGGTCACAGCCACCCCTTCATTCCATTGTCCCCACCGGCAGGGCCGGCCTGATGATCCGAACCGGCTTTGCGTCGATCCGATGCGTGATCCGACGGCATGACACCGTCGGGACGAGCATAGTCGCAGCAAAAATCCTACATCGGAAGGCCTGACGGTTCGTGCTTTCGCGTAGGAATGCAGAAAATCGTTCGTGCTTTCGAATAGGAATGGCCGCACCATTCGTGCTTTCAAGTAGGAATGGAGTGAACGGATTCGTGCTTTCGAATAGGAATGACCGCCGCCTATTCGTGCTTTCGAGTAGGAATAGCAGGGTGCGGACGAATCAGCGGGCTATCGGGATGACGCGACCGGGCGGTCGCGACACTCGATCAGTGGTCGGGCAGGGGGGTAGACAGGAGCTAGGGTGGGAACGGGCGGCGGATCAGTCGACGGGCGCCGCTTCCAGCGTCGGTGCAGCGCGACGGGTGATGATCACCCGCGCCGGGGTCGGCCGACGCCCGGCCTTGCGCGGGGCATCCTCCGTTTCGGACAGGCTTGTCGCCGACGCATCCTCGATCATCTGAATATCATAATCGGGTATGGCGTTGGCCGCAGCGATCTGGCGCATGGCGATGCGGAAATTGGGCAGCGGGTTCTGGAAACCGGTCTGGAGTTTCAACAGCGACAGGTCGATGTCGAGCGGCTCTCCATCGGCGCAGGAGGAGCGGGCGACTTCGTAGATGCGCCGCTCTATCGGGCCAAGTTGGAAATAAGTTGACGCATAATCAAGGACTTGTCGGTCACGCAGGATGGCACGGAACAGCCAGTCGCACAGACGCACCTTGACCGCCTTCAGCCGTTTTTCACCGCTGCCGGTGCGCGCATATTGCAGCCGCGCTTCCGACAGCCAGGAGAAGAAACCTTCCTCGCCTTCGCCGCCAGCCTCGATATTGGTGCGGATCTGCGTCCCCTGAAGCCGCTCCAGCGCGTCGGCTAGGCGGGAGTAGGAACGGGCGCTGTGATTGGCGCCGGTGACGCTGAACAGGTCGTGCGCGGTGAAGGTGAAGTCCTGCGAAATGCTCATACCCGCCTCCATCTTCGCGGCCATAAGGCTGGCGATATAGAGGACGATTTCCTTGTCATAGATGGTGGCGACGCCGCGCGCGCTGGGTCGCACCTCGATCGACACGGTGGGGGTGGAATAGGCCAGCGGCTTCATCCAGGCATTTTTGGCAAGCGCGAAAAAGGGAAAGGCCATCAGCGATCGCTCGCCACGGATTTCGCCCAGCAGCGGACTGTCAAGCTGAAACAATTCATTCTGCGCCGATGCCATTATGGTCGCTCCATGCCGAAAACCATGTCTTTCCTATTTCTACTCGAAAGCACGAACTGGGCGCTTTGCCGTCTTTTTCCGTCCTGTCGGCGCGTCAGTCGCCATGCCATCCCGCCGTTCATACCCCAGATGGGGAAGGAATGTCAGACGCTGCCGGTTGTGCACCGCCCTGCTGCACAGCCGCATCGAAGGGCAGGGCGGTGTCCACCACCATAGTATCGCCCAGAGCACGGACCCGTGCTTCATGCTCCTCCAGCAGGCGTAGTCCGGCGCGCACGACATCGCTGGTCGAGCCATAGCGGCCCGATCTCACCTGCTCGCTGACGAACTGGCTGAAATGGTCGCCGATAACGATGGAGGTATTGCGCGCCATGATGATCCCTGGACGACGGATGATAGATGAAAGCTATACCAATAAATAATACAGGGCAATGCAAGATAAATGGTATCTTTATGATACCATATGGTATCCAAATAACTCCATGAATACACAATGGTATGGAGGCGCTGTCGATTGGGTGCGGGCAGCAAAAAATCCAGATGCCGCATTGTCGCGGTAAGCAATCTGGACATAGAATTGTGGCAGATGCCATGAAATGGTGTCAGGGGGATTCCGATGGATAACAAGGCACAGCCAACAGCGGCAGGTTCCAACATGCGCATCACGCCCGTCATATTAGCGGGTGGATCGGGCACGCGGCTCTGGCCATTGTCGCGCAAATCTTATCCCAAGCAGTTCGTGCCGCTGGTGGGGGACGCAACGCTGTTCCAGGCCGTCGCCCGTCGCCTGTCCGGCGCGACGGACGATTTTACCTTCACGCGGCCGATGGTGCTGACCAACGCATTATTCCGTTTCATCATCGCCGAACAGCTGACGCAGGAAGGGATCGACCCCGACGCCATCCTGATCGAACCGGAAGGGCGCAATACCGCGCCTGCCATATTGGCCGCCGCGATGCATCTGGCGGCGCGGCAACCCGACGCCATCATGCTGGTCGCGCCGTCCGACCATGTGGTGCCCGACGTCGCGGCATTCCACGAAGCGGTGGGCAAGGGGCTGGCCGCGATCGACCGGGGCGATCTGGTGACGTTCGGCATACAGCCGACACGGGCGGAAACCGGCTATGGCTATCTGGAGATCGCGAGCCGACCGGATGGATCAGGCGCACCGATCAGCCTGACCAGCTTTGTCGAGAAGCCCGATGCCACCCGCGCGCAGGAGATGCTGGCGACCGGCAACTATCTGTGGAACGCCGGGATTTTCCTGTTCGCGGTCCAGGATATCATCGCCGCGTTCGAACGGCACGCGCCCGCCATGCTGGACAGTGTACGCATAGCCGTCGAACAGGCGGAAGCGGATCTGGGTTTCCTGCGTCTGGCGGCCGATCCGTGGAGCAAAGCGGATAATATCGCGATCGATGTCGCCATCATGGAGCGCGCCGACAATCTGTCCGTCGTCCCCTATGATGCAGGATGGTCGGACCTGGGCGACTGGGACGCAGTGTGGAGCCATATGCAGCCCGACGAACAGGGCGTGTCGCTGTCTGGCGCGGCGACGGCGATCGATTGCCGCAATGCGCTGCTGCGGTCCGAAAGCGAAGGGCTGGAAATTGTCGGCCTTGGCCTCGACAATATCGTGGCCGTGGCGATGAACGACGCGGTGCTGATCGCCGACAAATCACGCACGCAGGACGTCAAGAAAGTAGTCGAGGCATTGCAACGCAAGGGCGCGGTGCAGGCAGAGACTTTCCCCAAAGATCACCGGCCATGGGGCTGGCACGAAAGCCTGCTGATCGGCGGGCGGTTTCAGGTCAAGCGCATCACTGTGCTACCAGGCGCATCACTCAGCCTGCAAAGCCATTTCCACAGGTCCGAACATTGGATCATCGTGGAAGGCACGGCGCGCGTCACGCTGGATGGCGATGTGTCGGTACTGACGGAAAACCAGTCCATTTACATTCCAGTTGGCGCGCAGCATCGTATCGAAAATCCGGGGCGCATCCCCATGGTCTTCATCGAAGTGCAGACCGGCCCCTATGTCGGGGAGGATGACATCATCCGTTATGAGGACCGCTATGCACGGGCATGACCGTGGCCACACGGTCTGATAACAGGCCCGGATGAACGAGCGGACGGCCCCCTATCCCTTCATCGCCAGAGGCGCGAGCGCGGAACTGTTCGACATGGGCGGAGGGCAGGTACTCAAGCTGTTCCGCGACAGCGTGTCGGACGAGATGGTCGCGCGCGAGGCTAATGCGTCTGTCCATGCGGCGGCATGCGGCGTGCCGACAGCTGCCGCGGTCGGGCGGCAGGGCCGGGATGGGCGACGGGGCATCATCTATCCCCGGCTTGAAGGCGGGACGCTGATGGACTGGATCCGTCGCAATCCGATGCGAGCGGGATGGGCGCTGAACCAGATGGGTAAAATCCATGCCGCCATGCATCGGTCAGATGGAGGAAATTTGCGGTCGCTGAAACAGGTTCTGGCTACCGACATCGCTTATGGTCCGGCGCCCGAATCGCTACAACGGGCGGCCATCGCCTATCTGGAGGCATTGCCGGATAGCGACGCCCTTACCCATGGCGATTTTCATCTGGGCAATGTTATGATGACGCCGCAGGGCATGATGGTGATCGACTGGTCGAAAGCGGCAGCAGGACATCCGGCGGCCGATGCGGTACGATCCGAAATGCTGATGCGTTTTGGCATCGGGCCCGCCGACTGGGTGACGAACCTGTGGCGCGACTGGGCTGCGCGGCGGCTGCGCAGGAGCCATGCGGCGGCGTCGGCAGTCAGCGTCCGTGACATTGATGCGTGGCGGCCTGTGGTAGCGCTGGCCTGGTTGCGCGCGAGGGACGCCCCTGGGCGAACGCCGGCCTTTATGCGCTATCTGGACGGAGCGTTGAAACAGGCGAGATTGCCCGTCACACGGTGAGAGGGTTCAAGCTGGTTTTTCCAGCACCGCCAGACTTTGCCAAAAGGGAGGGTGATCCTTGCTGTCCTGCCCGTCCGTAAAGCGCGGTTCTATAAAACCGGCGTCGCGGGCAAAGCGGCGGATCCAGTCGCGATGCAGGAAAGCGTCCAGATGCTCGGCGCGGTTGGAGGCGCGCAAATGATCCAGATTGGCGTTCCACACCCGGTCATGCTCCGCTTCCTCTAATTCGAGAAAGGAGAAAATCATCTTGCCACCGGGCTTGAGCGCGCGGAATGCATCAACGGTATAAAGATAAGATTCACCCGGATAGAGATGGGTAAAGACCGACCAGTGAAAGACCATGTCGAGCGAAGCGTCAGGCGCGACGATCCGGGGTGAAACGTTGAGCAGAACATCATAGCCGGGACATTGGCGCGCCAGTTCGTCGATCAGTTCCTGCACGACATCCGCGCCGGTATAGTTGCCCTGCCATCCATGACGAACCAACGCCTGTGCCGTGCGGCCGCACCCGCAGCCCAGATCATAGACAGTCATGCCATCGACCAGCCCATGGTGACGCAGCACCGCGACATGGCCGTCGCCGATCGACACGAAATCATCCATGGTGGGCGCGCCGATCGCCTGCGCTAGGGCCAAGGTCGGATTGTCGGGCAGGGATTTCAGCTTGGCGCGGACGAGCGCCTGATAATCCCGAACGGAATGACTTTGGCGGACATGTGCGGACGAACGCTTCCTGCGAAGCAAGCGAGGAAGCCTGATCATCAACGTCTCCATGCGATATTGGAAAGCGATTCCATCATGATGGACAGAAAACACAGCCGCAACAAGGATCGTTGTCAATCCGATCCGAAAAGATCCCGCGTGAAGATCTTGTCCGACACATCCTCTATATCCGCCGTCATGCGATTGGCGATGATGATGTCGCATTCCTGCTTGAACGCGCCAAGGTCGCGCACCACCCGCGATCCGAAAAACGTCTCTTCCTGCATCGCCGGTTCGTAGATCACAACCTCGATGCCCTTGGCCTTGATCCGCTTCATGATGCCCTGGATCGAGGACTGACGGAAATTGTCGGACCCCGCCTTCATCACCAGGCGGAAGACGCCGACTTTCTTCGGGTGCTTCGCGATGATCTGATCCGCCAGGAAATCCTTGCGGGTGTGGTTGGCCTCCACGATCGCGCGGATCAGGTTCTGTGGCACTTCGGAATAGTTGGCGAGTAGCTGTTTGGTATCCTTGGGCAGGCAATAGCCGCCGTAGCCGAAGCTGGGATTATTATAATGCGACCCGATGCGGGGGTCGAGGCCGACACCCGTGATGATCTGGCGGGAATCCATGCCATGAGCGATGGCATAGCTGTCCAGTTCGTTGAAGAAGGCGACCCGCATGGCGAGATAGGTGTTGGCGAACAGCTTGATCGCCTCCGCCTCGCTGGGGTCGGTGAACAGGATTTCGACGTCCTTCTTAACCGCGCCCTGCAACAGCAGATCGGCGAAGATGCGGGCGCGTTCCGACCGTTCGCCCACGATGATGCGCGACGGGTGGAGATTGTCCTGGAGCGCTTTGCCTTCACGCAGGAATTCGGGAGAGAAAATAACCTGATTGGTGTTAAGTCGCTGACGCACGTCCTCCACGAAGCCGACCGGTACGGTCGATTTGACGACGATGGTCGCGGAAGGATTGGCGGCCTTGGCTGTCTGGATCACCGCTTCGACCGAGGAAGTGTCGAACTTGTTGGTGCCGACATCATAATTGGTCGGCGTTGCGACGATCACATAATCGGCATCAGCCATGGCCTGCTGCGGATCAAGCGTGGCAGTGAGGTTGAGCGGACGCGCGGCAAGAAACTCTTCCAGTTCCACGTCGACGATCGGCGATTTGCGCGCATTGAGCATATCGACACGTTCGGGCGTGATGTCGACCGCCGCGACTTCATTATGTTGGGCCAGCAATACGGCGTTGGACAGGCCGACATAGCCGAGTCCGAAAACTGCGATCTTCATTCTTACCTGTCCCCTGCATTGCGCCAAAGCGATGCTGATCTGTCCAGACTAAACATCCATCATCCCGCTTCATCCGCTCTGCGTCGGACGCGACCGACTTACAGCCGTTCATCGGATGAGACACAAGCGCAATTTCTCCTTGTCTCCTCTTTATATGTGATAAAGGACATTATCACATATAAATGCACTCGGTCCGGTTTTCATGCTTCCGACGATCATATCACCCTCGCTCACCCTGCCACCGATCATCGCGGAGGCGCCGCCGCATGTGCACATGCGCTTTCTGGAGTTTTTCGCCGCCAACATCCGCAATCCCCACACACGGCGTGCCTATGCGAAGGCGGCGCGGGATTTCCTGTCATGGTGCTTTGGCCATGGCGTGCGCAGGTTGGACGAGATCGCGCCGATTCATGTCGCGGCCTGGATCGAAATGCTGGGCCAGTCGCTCGCCGCACCGAGCGTCAAGCAGCGTCTGGCCGCGATCCGTCATCTGTTCGACTGGCTGGTGACGGGGCAGGCGATCGCGACCAACCCCGCGGCCAGCGTACGCGGTCCGGCGCACAGCGCGCGAACCGGCCGCACACCGGTGCTGGAGGCGACAGAGGCGCGCGCGCTGCTGGACGCGATCGACATTTCGACGCCTGCCGGGCTGCGCGACCGGGCGCTGATCGGCCTGATGATCTACAGCTTTGCGCGGGTGGGGGCGGCGCTGGCGATGAAACGGGAGGATGTGTTCGTGCAGGGGCGGCGGCTATGGCTGCGCCTGCATGAAAAGGGCGGCAAGCGGCACGAGATGCCCTGCCACCATATCCTCGAAGATTATCTGCTTTCTTATATAGAAGTGTGCGACATCAGCGAGGGCAGGGGGGCATTGTTCCGCACCGTCGACCGTGGCCGCAGGACGTTGAGCGACAGGGCGCTGCGTCAGGCCGAAGCCCATGCCATGGTCCGCCGCCGCGCCCGCGCCGCAGGGATCGAAACGCAGATCGGCAATCACAGTTTTCGGGCGACAGGCATCACCACCTATCTGAAGAATGGCGGCACGCTGGAAAATGCGGCCGCCATGGCCAATCACAGCTCGACACGGACGACGCAGCTTTACGACCGACGGCGCGACGATATCAGTCTGGCGGAAGTGGAGCGGGTGCGGATCTGATGGCGCACCCAAGGCCGTGGTGCAGCGGGTGGGCGAAGCGGAGGAGAAGCTTTTTTTGTGGTGATGTTAAACATTCCCGGCATCATGCCTATCCGGCCCTCACCATAATATAGGCATTTGATAGTCTGCTTGAGCAGACTCCAGCCATGGCTGACGAACATTACGGCTTGATCCACGAAAGGCGGCGCCGATGGCGCCACCCAAATCGGACGTAGGGAAAAGCCGCCCCCCTATAGGGCGCGGCCGACATGGATGAAAAAATGATATGCAAACGCGGAGGAAGAGACTTCGAGCGATGAAAGCTCATGCACGGGTCGGCAACGGCATCGATCCGGCAGCAGGAAGATCAGGGCGAGGAAAAGAAATCGATCCTTGCACGCGCCTCATATGAAGCATATATATGCCTCAATTGAGGCAGGAAGATCATGGCAACCCAATTTCAATCGGTAGAGGCCTTGCTGGGCGTGAAGGCTGGCATCCATGCGTCGCGTCTGGCGCTGCCTTCGTCCATCGAAAGCGGGTTGCCAGTCGCGGCGCTCGACCATCTGGCCGACAGCGTTGCGCCCGGTGATGCGCGTTTCAAATTTCGCCTGATCCCCAAGGGGACGCTAGAGAGGCGACGCAAATCCGCTACCAAAAAGCTGACGAGCGAGGAGGGGGACCGTCTGGCCCGTCTGGCCAAGGTGTTCAGCTTCGCGCTCGACATCTATAAGGAGCCGGAGCGCGCCCGCGAATTTCTGGGCCGCCCGCACCCGATGCTGGACGGTAAAGCGCCGCTGGATGTCGCGCTGGCGACCAGTCCGGGAGCGGATCTCGTCATCAACCTGCTCGGCCGCGCCGCCTATAGCGGGGGCGTGTGACGGGCGGGGAAACCGACCGGGTTCTGACGGCCTATCGCATCGGCGACCCCGATGGCGTCCATCCCATCTATGACAGCGAAGGGGCGCGGCTCTATCCGGGGCGGTGGAACACGCCCGCCAGCCCCATCATCTACACGTCGGAACATTATTCGACGGCGATGCTGGAGAAGCTGGTGCATGCGGGCAGCGTGCTGCCACCCAACCAGCATCATATCCGCATCACCATCCCCAACGGCATCAGCTACGAAATCTTCCAGACCGCCGCGCACCCGGGATGGGACGGGAAGGATGAAGGGTTATGCAAGGCGTTCGGGCAGGCATGGTTCACGGAGCGGCGGAGCGCGATATTGATCGTGCCGTCCATGGTGGCGCGGGTGGAACGCAATATTCTGATCAACCCGCTGCACCCCGACGCAAAGGGAATAAGCCATGAATTGCCGGAGCCGGTGTGGTGGGATGAGCGGCTTTATGGATAGCGGATCTTCAATCCGTAATTATTCGGCGAGAACAAGTATTTACAATATTTGAATGTAGACAATCGCAATAGCCCTCCATAGCATAACTCATACTAATATGGGGGTGTCATGATTGTCAGGGGGATTGCGCCGCGTGGACGGCGTGTACGTGTGCTTGCATTGCAGACGAGTGCCATGCTGGGCGCGTTGCTGGTGGTGGAACCTGCTTTTGCAGCCTGTACGCCCGATCCCACTGTCGCCAATGCGACCACCACCTGCACGGACGCCGATAGCGACGGGTTGACCGTCGATGCATCGAACAGCCGGGTCGTGGTTGCGCAAGGGGCAACGGTGCAGCCCGGCAATGCCGCCGCTGCCATCCTGTCCCGCTCGACAAGCGCCAGCTTCGACATTCGGGGACTGGTCGATGGCGGCGTGAACAAGGCCGGGCTGTTCGTCAGCACAGGACCGGTCACGACAGTGCCTTGCGATCCCTATGCCGGGGCGTCGCCGATCTATTGCATTCCAGGCAGCAGCGTGACGACCTATCCGTCCGGCAATGCCACAATATTGGTGGCGGCAGGCGGCACGCTGACCGGTGCGCAGGGTCTGTTGATCCGCCGCGAGCCCGGCAACGTCAACGGCTTTATGAACGTATCGCTGGACAATGCCGGTACGATCACTGGCACCGCCGGTCCGGCAATCGTCGCAGACCAGATGGGCTTGGGCGCAATAGGGGTGACCAACAGGACGACCGGCATGATCGGCGGGGTTGCGGGCCGCCTGTCCTATATCACCAATAGCGGCACGATCGACGGCGGCAGTAATGCGGCGATCGCCACGACATTTCAGGGCTTGTCCGTAACGAATATGGGTCGGATCGTTTCTAGCGGTCCGGCCGCGACCCTGAGCGGCCCCGGCAACCTGTCGATCAACAACGCCGCCAACGGCGTGATTGGGGGTAGCACGACTGCAATCCGTAGCACCGGCACCCTGTGGCTGACCAATTTGGGGACGATCAACGGATCGGTCATTTCAACGGCCGGAAGCGGCCAGGGCAGCATGATCGACACGCGCAGCGGCACGATCAACGGCGACCTGCTGTTGGGCGCGGGCGACGACAGCGTGCGCGCGCGCTATGATGTGGCGACCGGACGGGTGGGCTCCATCACCGGCCAGATCGATGGCGGCGACGGGATCGACACGATCACGCTGGGCGTGGACAGCAATGCGACTTTCAGACAGGTCGCGCTGCCCACCAATTTCGAGCGGCTCGGCCTTGAGCTGTCAAACGATGCGACCGTGACGCTGGCGTCCGGTTTCACCATGGGCACCGCATTGCAAATTGGCGGAGCAGGTACGGTCGTCAATCAGGCGGCGCTCGTCGTCAGCGGTGCGGCCATCTCGACCGGCCTGACCACCGGCCTGCTTATGTTCGATAATCAGGGCTCGATCCTATCGACCGCGGGCAGCAACAGCCTTTATGCGGTAAGCGGACAGACCGTGGTCAACAGCGGGACCATCACCGCCAATGGCGGGTCGGGGGTGACCATCAGTTCCGCCCTGACCAACAGCGGATCGATCCGATCGACCGGCGCGATCGGCGCCTATCTGCAAGGCTATGCCGTTTCGACTAATAGCGGCACGATCGCGGGCGGGACCACCGGCGTCGTCCAGTGGAGCGGCTCCTTAACCAACAGCGGCACGATAACGGGCGGCTCCAGCGGGGTTGCCATTTCGGGTGGACGCCTGACCAATAGCGGCACCATCATCGGCGGGACCAGCGGCGCGACTGTAAGTGGCGGCATATTGCTGAACGATGCGTCCGGCCGGATCACGGGCGGCATAAAGAGCAGCGGCGGACGCGCAACCATCGCCAATGCCGGACAGATTACAGGCACGGTCGACCTGACGCCGCCGCCCGGCTATTATGATGGCAGCGACGACATCTTCATCGACAATGGCGGCAGCGTGACCGGCGCGATCCTGCTGGGCGGTGGCGACGACCAGTTGATCGTGGATCTGGACAGCGCTGCAACGCGCCCACTGGCAGGCGCGGCGGGCGGCGTGGATGCCGGCGCGGGCCGCGATACCATCCGTTATCGCGTCAAGGCCGATGCCAGCGCCACGCTGGCATTGCCCAACGGGTTCGAAGCGCTGGCCTATGAACTGTCGAACGACGCGAAGCTGGCGCTAAACACAGCGTCGCCAATCGTCACGACCATCGGTCTGGCGGGCAGCGGCACGGTGACGCTGAACGGCAGCGTGTCGATCGCCGACCGCAACCTGATCGACGCGACGATCCTGACGACCGACCAGTTGACCGGCGCAAGCAGCGGCCCCGCCCGCGCGCTGACCATCGTCAATGACGGCACATTGGCGCTGACTGGCACGACGCAAAACAACAATTATCAACAACTGGCGGCCATCTATGCCGGTACGGCCGACATCATCAACAACGGCACCATCACCATTGCCAACGCCACGGGGCGCTATTTCCCCGTCAGCGCCATTTTCGGCGGAACGACCGTAACCAACAACGGCACTATCCGCATGAACGGTAACGGCACTGCCATCAGTGGCGCGCGCGACATCGTCAATAGCGGCACCATCACCGATATTGCCGGATCGAACGCCATCGGCATCTCTGGCTTCACGACGCTGAACAACAGCGGCACCATCCGGATGGACGGGATCGCGGTCCAGTCAGGCTATTATACATCGGCCAGCCTGATCAACAGCGGCACGATCGAAAGCCGCAGGGCTGCCGCCATCGCCATGGGCTATGGCGCGACACTGACCAATGACGCCGGAGGCACGATCCGCGGCGCGACCGCGATCGACCTGTCAAACGGTGGGGCCATCATCAATCGCGGCGCCATCAGTGGCAACATCACGACATCGCCCTACAGCTATAGCTCGGCCGTCTATATCGCCGATGGCGGTACGCTGACCGGCAATCTGACCTTTGGTCAGGGCAGCGACCTGTTCGTCCAGACCGGCGACGATCATGGCGTAACCGGCACGATCGATGGCGGCGCGGGTTTCGACATCTTCGGCTATGTCCGCAAGGCCAGCGGTACGGTTGCGTTGGGCAACCGTCCGGGTATCAATTTCGAGGCCGATTTCGTGGAGGCGTCGGGCGCAGATACCATCGTCACCCTGTCATCGGCGAACAGCATCACCAATGACGTCTATGTGCAGGGCGACGGTGCCATCGTCAACGAAGCGACGATCGACGGCGCGCTGCTTACCCAAATGCCTTATTATATGATCGGGCAAGGCTTCACCAACCGGCTATGGGCGCTGACAAACCGGGGCACGGTGCTGGGCGGCGTGGATGGCGACATCCGGTCCTTCAGCAACAGCGGCACGATCGGCAGCGCTAGCCTCACCTATAGCGCCGTGTCGCAATGGCGATCGGCGGGCGACATCATCTTCGCCAACAGCGGCACCATCGCCTCATCTGGCACCTATGGCACCTATGGCACCGTGGCGCTGGGCGGCGATGGTCTGACCGGCATCTCCGCACTCAACACCGGCTTGATCGATGGGGGAATGCAGGTCAGCGCGACCTTCGCGCAGCAGCCTGAAGCGGCCGGATTGACCATCGATAACAGCGGTACGATCAGCAGCGCCAGCCCCGGCGTTCCGGGCCTGAACATCGCGGTGAACAACGGCTATTCTCCCGTCTATCCGAGTGGCCCGGCGTTGATCAGCCTGACCAATAGCGGCACCATCGAAGCAAACGGAACAGCGGCCAGTGGTGTATCGCTCCAGATCGCGGGCAACACCGCATCGACCTATGCTATCGACAATCGCGGTACCATCCGCGCGACCGGCGATGGCGTCACCGAAAGCTACGGCTATTGGACCTATCCGGGCTATGTCTACACGACCGCGACCTATACCAGCCCCACCATCGGCCTGAATATAGAAGTTACAGGTCCAAGCAGCGGCATCGTTTCCAACAGCGGCACGATCGAAACGGGTGGCGCGAAATCGGTGGCGGTGATGGTGTCCGGCACGGCGCTGGACCTCAACAACAGCGGTACGATCCGCGGGGGCGGCGACACCGTGCTGGCGGCCGACGACCTGTTCGCCCGGTCGATCGGACCGACCAGCCTGGCAGGGGCGATCCAGACCCTTGGCATCGCCGACGACCGGATCGTCAACAGCGGCACGATCATTGGCTCCATCGACCTTGGCCGGGGCAATGACCGGATTGAAAATTACGGCCGGATCGAAGGCGATGTCCGGCTTGGCGCGGGGGATGACAGCTTCCTTCAGGCGGCGGACGCGGTGCTGATCGGCACGGTGGACGGCGGCGAAGGCACCGACAGCCTGATCGTTGACGCGACGCGGGGCGGGGCGGTCAATGGCGACCAGTTCGTCAATTTCGAACGCTTCAGCCAGATCGGCAATGGCAATGTCACCTATTCGGGCAACTTCCGTTTCGACAGCATCGGCCTGTCGGGCGGCGGCGTAACGGTCGCCGCGGGACAAACCCTGTCGAGCGAAGGCGCGACGACGATTGCGGGCGGGGACGGCCCGGAAAGCGTGGTCAATGCGGGCACCATCACCGGCACTGTCGGTCTGGGCGCGGGCAATGACCGGGTGGTCAACAGCGGCATGATCGGCGGCGCGGTGCTGCTGGGCGCGGGCGACGACCAGTTCGTCGACATGGCCGGCAGCAATGTCCCGGGCGGCGTCGATGGCGGGGCGGGCAACGACCTCTACAGCGTGATGCTGGCGGGCGACCGCAGCGGCATCGGCCAGCGCAGCGGGTTCGAACGACTTGCCGTCGAGGGTAATGGCATGCTGTCCCTGACGCTCGACCAGAATTTCGAGGCGATCTCCCTGAACGGCACCGGTCTCGACCTGACCCTGAACGGCTTTGGCGCGGGCGTGGTGACGGGATCGGACGGCGCAGAAAGGCTGAGCGTCGATGGCGATGTCGCGGTCGCGATGTTGGGCGCGGGCGATGATGTGCTGGCGATCGGTGCAACGCGGGCGACAGGGTTGTATGCAGGGGGCGCAGGCACGGACATGCTGCGCTTCACCGCCAATGCGCCGGTCACGCTGGCGGGCGTCGCGAGCGGCTTTGAAAGCATTGCTCTGACCGGCGGATCGCTGACCATCACCGGCATACTGGGCACGGCGAACGAGGCGATCAGCTTTGGCGATGGCGCACAGTCGGTCAGCGTCGCCAATGGCGGTACGCTGGCAGGCATCATCGACCTGGGCAGCGGCGACGACCATTTCCGTCTGGCGGCAGGCGGGACGCTGGCGGGCACCGTCCATGGCGGCGCAGGCACCGACAGCGCCACGCTGGAACTGGCGGGCGACCGCACGCTGGGCACCGGACTGTTGACCGGGTTCGAAATTCTGGGGACCGAAGGCAGCGGCACGCTGACGCTGAACGGCAACCACGCCTATGAACGGGTCGCCGCCAACACCGGCCTGACCGTCGCGGCGGGCGCATCGCTGATCGCACCGGTGATATTCGGCGCGGGCGACAACCGCTTCACCATCGCGGGCGCCTTTGCTGGATCGATCGATGGCGGCGCGGGCAATGACGTCATCCAGCTGTCGGGTGGCAGCAGCGCCGCCCCGGTCGCCTTCGGCAATGTCGCCAATGTCGAAGGGCTGGCGATGACCGGCGGTTTCGCTACCGTGTCGGGCAGCGCAGCCTTTGGTAACATCGACCTGTCGGGCGGACGCCTTGTCGGCCTCGCCGGATCGACAATCCGCGCAGGGCAGATCGCCGTGCGATCGGGCGCGACCTTCGGATCGGCGGGCACGGTCAACGGCAATATCAGCGTTTCGGGCATACTCAGCCCCGGCGCATCGCCGGGCATCATGACCGTCAATGGCAATGTCGCGCTGGCCAACGGATCGACATCGCTGTTCGAAATCACCCCGACCATCGCCGACCAGTTGCTGGTAAACGGCAATGTCACGATCGCGTCGGGTTCGACGCTGCGCATCGTGGCCGAAGGGCAGATCCGGCCTGGCACATCCTATGACCTGATCGTCGCGAGCGGCGGAATCAGCGGCAGCTATACGACGATCGACAAGGCGGTGTCGCTGTTCGGCTTCGTCGTCCAGCGCGCCGATCGCATCCAGCTGCTCGGCCAGTTCCTGGACAATGCGGCGTTCAGCCCGCAGGTGTCGCGCAGCATCGCTTACGCCAACACAGCCATTCAGGCGCAGCCTGTCACCAGCGCGCTGTTCGTCGCGCTGCCCTCGCTGTTGCGAGCGGACGGATCTTCCGATCCGCGTGGCTTTGCCCGCCTGACGCCCGAACCCTATGCGTCGGCAACGCAGCTGAGCGTGGATCAGGCGTTGACGTTGGTCGATGTCGTACGCGGCCCCGGCTTTGCCGCGATCGACAGTGACGATGTGCGCCCCTTTACTTTCGGGCAGGGCATGGGTCAGTGGCACAGGTTGAGCGGCAATGTGCAAAGGGGGACATCCGCCGCGCAGACACACGGATATGGCTTGATCGGCGGGATCGGGATCGGCAATCGCGACTGGTCGGTCGGCGCGTTCGGCGGCTATCTCGACAGCCGTCAGCGGATAGGCGCACTGGCAGCATCCAACCGTACCGATGGCTTCGTTGCGGGCGTACAAGGCCGCTATGTCGCGAGCGGAGTGCAGATCACCGCATCGGCGCTGTTCAACGGAGGCGACGCGCGCACGACGCGGGCGCTGCCTAATGGCGACAGCTCTTCATCCCGCTACAACCTGCGTAACTGGGTCGGCGACCTGTCGGTCGGCTATGCCCTGTCGACTGGTGGGGACTGGGCGCTAATGCCCAAGGTTGGCGTCACCTATGTTCGCACTATCCGCGACCGTGCGGTAGAGACGGGTAGCATCTTCGGGCTGACCGTCGCGCGGGACCGGCATGACGCGATCTTCGGCGATGCGGGTTTCCGCTTCGCGCGGGCGGATGCTTCGGATGCGGCGTTCCGCCCCTATATCGGCCTTGGCCTGCGCGCCCAGTATAAGGGCCGGATGCCGACCGCCATCGGCGGCTATGCAAGCGCACCGCTGACGCTGATCGCGACGGGCGCACAGCGGGCGAAGATGGTGGGCACCGTATCGGCGGGCATGGCCTATCGTCTGGAAAGCGGCCTTGAGCTGTTTTCTGCGGTCGATGCGCAAACCGGGAGCGACGATCATCGCGAAAGCGTGATGAGTGGAGTGCGGTTGCGGTTTTAATGACGGGATGGTCCGTCCGGATAACGGACGGACTAACTTCGATCATCATCGGAATGCAAAGAACAACCGACGTTTTCCGCATTGCCTGATAAGCCTGTTCCTGATCAAAGGAGGTTTCATGACGCAATCCGTTTCCATCGCCGACTTGATGGCGCAATCCGGCGTCGCGTTCGGGACCAGTGGCGCGCGTGGGCTGGTGAGCGCGATGACGGACCGAGTCTGTTTCGCCTATACTGCTGCGTTCCTGCAACATCTGGCCAATGTCGGGCAGTTTTCACCCGGCACCGCTGTCGCCATCGCAGGCGACCTGCGGCCGTCCAGTCCGCGTATCATGGCGGCCTGCGCGGCGGCGGTACGGCATATTGGCGGGACGGTCGATGATTGCGGGTTCGTGCCTTCGCCGGCGGTAGCGGCCTATGGGTTCGCGCGCGGCATCCCGTCGCTGATGGTGACGGGCAGCCATATCCCCGACGATCGCAACGGCATCAAGTTCAACCGCACCGATGGCGAGGTACTGAAGCCCGACGAGATGGCGATCCGGGCGCAGAGCGTCGACCTGCCAGACCTGTTCGACGATAGGGGCATGTTGAAGGACGCCACGCCCGCCGAACCTCTGGTCGATGCCGCGACGCCCTATGTCGCGCGCTATGTCGATGCCTTTGGCCCGACGGCGCTGGCAGGCCTGACATTGGGCGTCTACGAGCATTCGGCGGTCGGGCGCGACATATTGGTCGCGCTGGTCGAGGCGCTGGGCGGCACCGCCGTGTCGCTGGGCCGGTCCGATCGCTTCATCCCGGTGGATACCGAGGCGGTGCGGCCTGAGGACCAGGCGCTGGCGCGGCAATGGGCGGCGGAATATGGGCTGGACGCGATCCTGTCGACCGACGGGGATAGCGACCGGCCGCTGCTGGCCGACGAACAGGGCGTCTGGATGCGCGGCGACGTGCTGGGCATATTGAGCGCGCGGGCGCTGGACATCGCGGCGATCGCTACGCCGGTCAGCTGCAACAGCGCGGTCGAGCTGTCGGGACTGTTCACGGCCGTGCGGCGGACCCGGATAGGGTCGCCCTTCGTTATCGAGGCGATGAATGGGCTGGTGGCCGATGGTCAGGCGAGCGTGTGCGGCTATGAGGCCAATGGCGGTTTCTTGCTGGCGACGCCGGTGGTGCTGGACGGGCGGACTTTAGGTGCGCTGCCGACACGGGACGCGGTGCTGCCGATCCTGTCGGTGCTGGTCGATGCAAAGCGGCGCAGCGTGACGCTGTCGGCATTGCAGGCGCAACTGCCCGAACGCTATACGTTCAGCGAGCGGTTGCAGGCCTATCCCACGGCGCAGAGCCACGCGCTGATCGCGCGTCTGGAGCAAGGCGAGGAGGCCGCCATATTGGCGCGGCTGACAGCCATGTTCGGCGAGCTGGCGGGCGAGGCGGACGGGATCGACCGGACCGACGGGCTGCGTATCCACTTCGCAGGCGGCGACATCATCCACCTGCGGCCGAGCGGCAATGCCCCGGAGCTGCGCTGTTACACCGAAAGCGACAGCGTGGAGCGGGCGGCATCGCTCAACGAACAGGCGCTGACGCTGGTGCGGGATTATAGCATTCCGGCCTGATCATGGCCGAAGGCTTGGCAAAGTGGGGCTGGCCGATAATGAGACAGCAAGTTGGACAGGTGCCACGCGTTTTTGCAATTACAGAGCTTTGATAAATAACGATTTTTGTTGAATAGCGCGTTTCGGGTGAACGCATTTTGTCCTATTATCGTTCATTATCAATGGCTTGTGTTCAATTCCATGTGCGCCGAGGTGGCCGATAATAGCCAATATAGGCCCTTACCCCAGCGACCCGAAAGGCGACCGAAGGTCAAGGCGGAGGCCTCAGGCGACAGCGGACAGGCTGTACAGCGCCATGGTGAAGCGCTGCGCGCTTTTGCCTGCGATGCCAGCCTGCGCTGGCATGACGGATATTTTAAGGTCGGCCTTTACGAAATTACGGGCGAAAAGCAGGGCAATCCGGCCCTTTCAGCGCGGAATGGCGAGCAGGGCGGAAACGGGGCCTGCCGTCAGGATGAAGGCGCAGTCGCCCTCCAGCAACAGGCAGTCGCCCTTTTCCCATGAAAGGCCGTTGACGGTCCCCGCGCCGCTTAATGGCGTGAACCAGAGCTGCTTGCCTGTCGGCACGCTGACGCTCTGGCCTTCGGTCCAGTGGACGAGATCGAGCGAGAAGGGGGCTTCGTCGGCGCCGATCAGCCGGGTTTCGCTGCCAAGCGGTGCTTCGCCCGGCGCACGGTCATAGGGGGTGAGGCGGCTGACCGCGACGCCGTCGTCCAGATGCAGTTCGCGCGGGCGGCCATAATCATAGAGGCGATAGGTAACGTCGGCATTCTGCTGAATTTCAGCCAGCGTGATGCCCGCGCCGATCGCATGAACCGTGCCCGCCGGGATAAAATAGCAGTCACCCGGCTTGACCGGCTTCCAATCGATCCAATGTTCCAGCGATCCGTCCTGCGCAGCGGCGCGGAACTGGTCCGGGGTCATCGGAGCGGTAAGGCCGATGCCCAGCGTCGCGCCTGGTTCACAGTCGAGGATATACCAGATTTCCTCTTTCCCGCGCGGCAGCCCCTTCGCCACCGCCTGCGCATCGTTGGGATGCACCTGAATGGACAGGCGGTCGCTGGTAAAGATATATTTGACCAGCAAAGGCAGGTCGCGGCCGTCGGCGCTCTCGAACCAGACTTCGCCAATCTGTCGCCCTGCACCGGCGGCGAAGATCGACGGAAGATCGGTCCGGCCCCATGGCTTTTCGACATAATGAATGGCAAGTTTCTGGGTTACCATATCGTCCCTATCATGTCCCATGGGGCAGGGGGTCAAGCCGATATATCAACCTTCGGTCAGCAGGGCGCGCAGATAGCGGCCATAGTCGGACTTGCCGAGCTTGCCGATCGCCTTTTCCAGTCCCGCCGCATCGATAAAGCCCTGACGATAGGCGATTTCCTCTGGAGCCGCGATCTTGAAGCCCTGACGCTTTTCAAGGACGCGGACGAAATCGGCGGCGTCGAGCAGGCTATCGGGCGTGCCGGTATCGAGCCAGGCATAGCCACGGCCCATGATTTCCACATTGAGTTCGCCGCGTTCCAGATAGACGCGGTTGACGTCGGTGATTTCCAGCTCGCCGCGCGGCGAGGGCTTGAGGTTCGCCGCGATGTCCACGACCTGATGGTCATAAAAATAGAGGCCGGTGACCGCCCAGTTGGACTGCGGCTTTTCCGGCTTTTCCTCGATCGTCAGCGCCTTCATCTGGTCATCGAAGCTGACCACGCCATAACGGTCCGGATCATGGACATGATAGGCAAAGACGCTGGCGCCGCTGGTGCGCGACGCGGCGCTGGACAGGATTTCGGGCAGGCCGTGGCCATGATAGATATTGTCGCCCAGGATCAGCGCCGACGGTTCGTTGCCGACGAAATCCGCGCCGATGATATAGGCCTGCGCCAGACCGTCGGGGCTGGGCTGCTCGGCATATTCGATGGTCATGCCCCAGGCCGATCCATCACCCAGCAGCGACTGGAACGCCGGCAGGTCGCGCGGGGTGGAGATGATGAGGACTTCGCGGATGCCTGCCAGCATCAGCGTGCTGAGCGGATAATAGATCATCGGCTTGTCATAGACCGGCATGAGCTGTTTCGAGGTCGACAGCGTCATCGGATAGAGACGCGTGCCGCTGCCCCCGGCAAGAATGATACCCTTCATAGCTTCAACTTCCCCAGATAATCAGTTGGCCACCGGTTGCAGGCGATCCATTATATCGTCCAATGATGCGCGCCAGTCGGGCAGCGTCACGCCATGCGCCTTTGCGATCAGGCCGCAGTCGAGCCGCGAATTGGCGGGCCGGGTGGCGGGCGTGGGATAATCGGCCGTGCCGATATGGCGTACCGATGCCGATGGGCCACCGCGCGCCGCCGACGCCGCGAAGATCGCTGCGGCGAAATCGGCCCAGCTGGCTTCGCCCGGCGCAGTCATATGGAAGGTGCCGCGCAGCACAGGGCTACTATCGGATACCATATTGGTAGCCACCTTTATGATACCATCCGCGATGGCGAGAGCGCTGGTCGGATTGCCGACCTGATCGCCGACTACGCCCAATTCGTCACGGTCGGTCGCCAGACGCAGCATGGTCTTGACGAAATTGCCGCCGAACGGGCTGTAAACCCATGCCACGCGCAGGACCGCGCTATCGTCATGGCCGTCCAGCACGGCGCGTTCACCCGCCAGTTTCGACGCGCCATAGACGCCGGTGGGGCCGGTCGGATCGCTTTCCACATAGGGGCGGTCCAATGTCCCGTCGAATACATAGTCGGTCGAGATGTGGATGAGCGGGACGCCCAGCGCCTTTGCCGCCTGCGCCACGGCGCCCGGCCCTGCGCCGTTGACGGCATGGGCCAGATCGCTTTCGCTCTCCGCCTTGTCGACCGCGGTATAGGCGGCGGCGGACACGATGACGTCGGGCGCAGCAGCCGTCAGCGCGCGCACGACCGACGCCGGGTCGGCAAGGTCGAGATCGGGGCGGCCGATAGCGATTATGTCATGCCCGGCGGCCGTGCCACGTTCGATGAGGCTGGTGACGACCTGCCCCGTCGTTCCCGTGACGGCGATCTTCATGCAGGCACCTTGGCGTCGGCCTTGACAGTCTTATCGAGGCCGAGGCGCTGGCCGTCATATTGTTCGCGCAGCGGCTGCCACCACCATTGATTGTCCAGATACCAGCGCACGGTCTTTTCTATGCCGCTGTCGAAATTCTCCTGCGCCTTCCAGCCCAGTTCATTTTCCAGCTTGGTCGCGTCGATCGCATAGCGGGCATCGTGGCCCGGACGATCGGTGACATATTCGATGAGGTCGGCGCGCGGGCTGTCGGTCGGGACCAGTTCGTCCAGCACCGCGCAGATGCGCAGCACGACGTCGATATTCTTGCGCTCGTTACGGCCGCCCACATTATAGGTTTCGCCCGGCTCCCCCTTTTCGATGATGATGTCCAGCGCGCGGGCATGATCGTCGACATAGAGCCAGTCGCGGATATTCTCACCCTTGCCATAGACCGGCAGAGGACGGCCCGCGAGCGCGTTGAGGATCGTCAGCGGAATGAGCTTTTCGGGGAAGTGGTACGGCCCATAATTGTTCGAGCAGTTGGACACCACCACCGGCAGGCCATAGGTGCGCTGCCATGCCTTGGCCAGATGATCGGACGCCGCCTTCGACGCCGAATAGGGTGAGGATGGGTCATAGGGCGTGGTTTCCTCGAACAGGCCTTCGTCGCCCAGCGAGCCATAGACTTCATCGGTCGAGACATGGAGGAAGCGGAAGGCGGCCTTCGCGTCGCCCTCAAGCCCGTTCCAATAGGCGCGGGCGGCCTCCAGCAGGGTGAAGCTGCCCACCACATTGGTCTGGATGAAATCAGCCGCGCCAGTGATCGAACGGTCGACATGGCTTTCGGCGGCCAGATGCATGATGCGGTCGGGCTTGAAGCCCGCAATCGCCGCGTCCATCGCCGCGCGGTCGCAGATATTGGCGTGCAGGAACTGGTGGTTGTTCTTACCCTCCACTTCTTTCAGCGAGGCTTCGCAGCCAGCATAGGTCAGCGCGTCGATGGTCAGGACGTCATAGCCCTTTTCCAGCACCAGATAGCGGACGAGGGCAGAGCCAATGAAGCCGGCACCGCCGGTGACGATTACGCGCATGGGTTAGTTGCTCCAGCTGAAATAGGCGGGAAGGTCGGCGAGCAGGGGCTGTTTGCGGTCCTTGGCGGAAAGAGTTTCGGCGTCGGCGACATCGGGCCATTGAATGCCGATCGCCGGATCATCCCAGGCGAGACCCTTGTCGCATTCCGGGCTGTAGTAGCTGCCCGTCACTTTGTAGCAGATGACGGTGTCGGGTTCGAGCGAGCAGAAGCCGTGCGCGAAGCCGGGCGGCACCCAGAGCTGCTTGCCATTGTCGGGGGTCAGCGTTTCGCCAACCCACTGACCATAGGTGGGCGACCCGGCGCGGATGTCCACGGCGACGTCGAACAGCGCGCCGGCGGTGCAACGCACGAGCTTGCCCTGGGCATGGGGTTCGCTCTGGAAGTGCAGGCCGCGGATCGTCCCGACCCGCGCGCTGCGTGATTCATTATCCTGCACGAAGCTGTTATCGCCAATGTGCCTGGCGAACAGGTCGGCGCGGAAGGTTTCCGCGAAATAGCCGCGCTCGTCGCCGATATGACGGGGGGTCAGCAGCGTGACGCCCGCTATATCGTAGGTCTGGACTTCCATAGTATCTCCTGAAAAGTGCGACCCGGTTTAGATCAATTGTTGCTGTTCTGGATCACCGACACCGCGCTTGTCACGGTCAGGACCGGCGAGAAAAGCTGACTGATCAGCTGAACAAGCTTGCTGGGTTGATTGGCTGCCGCATTGCCGAAATAGAGAACGTCCTTGTCCTGCATCGTGAATTTCTGCGCGATAAAATAGGCGCCCGTCTGCATCATGTTAATGTGATAGACGCGCGGCACTTCCTTGCCCTCAGCATCCACGACATAGCGGAACAGGAAGATGGCGGCGGGGTCGCCGAGATTGGGATTGGTCCCGCCCGCAGTCGCGATGGCTTCGGCCAGCGAAACCGTTGAACGCCGGAACGGCACCTGCTCGATCCGGCCCGATGCGCCCAGGATCGAATAAGTACGCGGATCGTCGACCAGCATCAGGCGATCACCGGGACGGATGCGCACATCCAGCGCGGGATTTTCAACCATGTCATTGATGCGGACATCAGCGCTGGTATCACCGCGCATGATGCGGGCCATCAAATCCTTCGAATTGCCGCGATAACCGCCCGCCAGCGCGATGACATCCGACAGGCTTTCGCGATTGGTCTGAAGCACCAGACGACCGGGCCGCGCCACTTCGCCGCCGACGATGATCGTGTTGGTGATCGCCTGATCAAGCGTCACGATTACCTGCGGATTTTGCGATATGCGACGCAGGGAATTGCGTATCATCGCCTCGATCTCACCCGTGGTCAGCCCCGCGACATGCAACGTACCTGCATAGGGTATGGTGATGTCGCCAAGGTCATCGATCCGGGTGGGGGGGAGCTTCTGGACCTGCACGCCGGGCGCGGACAGTTGCCCTGCCGCCGTTGCGGGTGAGCTGCTGGCGAACAGGGTGACTCCCGCTTCGTATATGTTGATGTCAAGCACATCGCCCGGACCCACCATATCGGTTGGGGTTGGCGCGGCCTGAGGCAGAATGGATGCTGGAGAGGCGCTGGCAACTCCCGCGGGCACATCGGCTGCACCTTGAATTTCGACGATCTGGATCGGAACCCCGTCCTTGGGCGCAACCGCGGATTTCTCGATTTGTTTGCCGGTCGGCCCACTGGAAGGGAGCGTAGCGCAACCCGCAAGTCCTGCGAGCAGGGCCAGATACACACTATTTTTGATATTCATTGATCAAAGGTCTCGAAAGGCAGCCGCTTGTCTGCGGAACGCCTTAGCATCGGGACGAAAGAATGGACAATAGTTCCTCTCGCATCGGCATGGCCCTTGCGCCTTTTCTCGTGTTGGCCTAGCGCAAGAGCGGCTCGATTAGCTTAAGGCGCCACAGTATTTTATGAACGTTAATACCTCGTTCCCGGTCGAAACCGACGCTTCAGCTCCACAATCTGCTTTCGCCCTTTGGGTCAGGAAGCGGCGTTGGTTTCTGCTGGCTGTCGTGTTTCCCACCTTGCTGGCAGCACTTTATTATGGGCTGATCGCATCCGATATCTACATTTCGGAATCCCGCTTTGTCATCAAAAGCCCTGACCAGAAACGCGGGCAGACGTCGACGCTTGCCAATCTGGTGCAGACCACCGGCCTGTCGGGTGGGCAGGAACAGGCGAACGAGGTGTTGACCTATGTCCGTTCGCGCGACGCGCTCAAAGCGCTCGAAAAGACTCTCGACATTCGGGACAAGTTCTCGACTTCCCAGGCCGACGCCCTCAGCCGTTTTCCCCGACCATTCTCGGACGGAAGCTTTGAAAACCTGTTCAAATATTATGGCAAACGGGTCGATGCGCGACTGGATAGCGAAACCAGTACGGCAATTATCAAGGTCGAAGCCTTCACTCCGCAAGATGCCTATCTCATCAACCGGGAATTGCTCGACCTTAGTGAAGCCTTGGTCAACAAGTTGAACGGCCGCGCTCAAAGCAAGGGTATCGTCGAAGCACAGAAACAGGTCGAACTCGCTACGCAGAGAGCTCGTTCCGCACGCGTTGCTCTGACGCAATACCGCAATGCTCAGGCAGTCATCGATCCTAGCAAGCAGGCTGTCGGCGTCCTGGAGATTGCCAATACTCTGACCGCCGAGCGTGCCGCCTTGCAGGCGCAGCTCGACCTCATGCAGAGGTTGACCCCGAACAATCCCTCAATCCCGGCGTTGCGTAACCGGATCAGCGCCATCGGAACGCAAATCGCATCGCAGGACAGCCGGGTCGTAGGCAACGGCAGCGGCATAGCTTCCAAGCTTGGAGGATATGAAAACCTGCTGGTCGAACAGGAGTTCGCAACCGAAAGCCTGAACGCGGCCAATGCAGCTTTAGTCCAGGCCCGCGCCGAAGCGCAGCGGCAGCAATTCTATCTTGAACGGGTCGTCGATCCGAATCTTCCAGATACCCCCCTGCTGCCAAAGCGGCTCATCAATATTATCGTCGTCGCTTGTGTTGCCCTTTGCCTCTATTTCGTCATCTGGATGTTCATGATCGGTGTTCTAGAACATTCGCCGGAAGATTGATCATGGCGAATGACACCCTGCATAAGTTGCGCGAAGGCTGGGGGGTTCAGACCCGAATTATCCATGCCTTGATGATCCGCGAACTCATCACCCGTTTTGGCCGGGAGAATATCGGATTTCTATGGATCATGGCCGAGCCGCTGCTGTTTGCGGGATTGGTCGGCCTAATATGGCATATGACCAAAGGTGCCACGGAACATGGCATAAGTATTATCGCCTTCGTGGCTACCGGCTATATTCCCATCACCCTGTTCCGCCATGGTGTGTCACGCAGTGTGGCCGTATTTACGGTCAATCAAAGCTTGCTGTATCACCGGCAGATCAAGATTACCGACTTCATCCTGGCGCGCTTCATCATAGAATTGCTCGGCGGCATGATGGCCTATGCCTTCATGGCTGTCGTGTTGATTCAGTTGGGGGAATTTCCCGTTCCCGCCAACATGGGCCTTCTGGTCGCAGGATGGATGCTTTATAGTTTCTTCTGCTTTTCCCTTTGCCTGGTCATTGCACCGGTTTCCGAAATGTCAGAAGTGCTGGAAAAGTTCATTCCGGTCGTAACCTATATCATGATCCCATTTTCCGGCCTATTTTATCTCGTCGACTGGATGAAGCCCAGCATAAGAGACTTTCTCCTCCTATCGCCGTTCGTCAATGGCATGGAAATGATGCGGAAAGGCATATGGGGCGACGATATCGTAGCCCATTATAATATCTGGAACCCCATTGGATGCGCCGTGGTCGCCACCATGATCGGCCTTGTTCTTTGCCGCCGCGTGCGCCGGACTTTGACAATTGAATGATTATCTGTCGCGATATCAGAAAATCCTATGGTCATGGCCATAGCACCAAGCAGGTTCTAAAAGGAGTGAACATCAGCGTCGCTCCTGGCGAAAGAGTTGGCCTGCTCGGGCGTAATGGAGCTGGCAAAAGCACTTTGATCAAACTGATCGGCGGCGTTGAAATGCCCACATCAGGCAAGATCATTCGCAACATGTCCATTTCCTGGCCTTTAGGCTTTGCAGGTGCATTCCAAGGCAGCCTCACAGGCTATGACAATACCCGTTTCATAGCTCGTATCTATCAGCGTGAATATGCATATGTTCGTGATTTTGTTGAAGAATTCACTGAACTAGACCGCCAGTTAAAAATGCCCGTGAAGACATATTCGTCAGGGATGCGGGCAAGGTTGGCATTTGCCTTGTCCTTGGCGATCGAGTTCGACTGCTATCTCATTGACGAGATTGTCCTGGTTGGCGATCAGAACTTTCAGCGTAAATGCCATGTCGAACTGTTTGAAAAGCGCAGCGACCGGGCAATGATTGTCGCATCGCACAGTCCGGGCTATATCAGCGACTATTGTAACAAGGCCGTTCTTCTAGATAGCGGCCATGCCACCACATATACCGACGTCGGCCAAGCGTTGGAACTATACGAACGCCTTTAGTTCAAAACAGGCTTGAACATCTACCGGAAACCATGGTGGGCCGCCTTGCGCGGTGCCCATTCGCCGGGATGATTGCCGCTCTTTTAGCGAGGTGGCGGGTGTCGGACGAGATCGAGGATTCAGCAAGCGAACGGGCGAGTAGTCATATGAGTAATCATATGAGTGGTCGGATCGAGGTCGTTGGCCGGGTGTCGGGCCGGCGGCGGTGGACGGTAGAGCAGAAGCTATTCGTGCTGTGGGATGCATTCGGCCCGGAGGGCTGCGTGCGTACGGCCTGTGAACGCCATGATGTCGGCAGCGGCTCGATCTACACTTGGCGGTGCCAAGCGATGTCCGGTGAGCTTGCCGGGGTTCGCAAGTTGGCCGAGCCGGCATTTGCGGAGGTGCAGATCAGCGAGAAGCGGCGGCGTGATTGGCATCGAACTGCCGTTTGGTATCAGGGTGAGCGTGGATGCCACGGTCGATGCCGATGCCCTGTCACGGGTGATCGGTATCCTGACGCTATGATCCCACCGCCGCCATCGACGCGGATCTTCCTGGCCTGCGGTGCGACCGACATGCATAAGGGTTTCGACGGCCTGGCGGTGATGACGCGGCAGGTTCTGGAGCAGAGCCCCTATTCCGGTGCGCTGTTCGCTTTCCGGGGCAAGCGCGGCGATCTGGTGAAGCTGCTTTGGTACGACGGCCAGGGCATGTGTCTGTTTTCGAAGCGGATGGACCGGGGGCGCTTCGTGTGGCCGTCGACCAAGACGGGGTCGGTGGTGATGACGGCGGCGCAGCTTTCGATGCTCTTGGAAAGGCATCGACTGGAGGCGACCTGAACGCACTTTCACTCCTTCATTGGCGGGGTAAAACGCCCATTTTCTGGTGCTTTTATTAGCGTTTCGATCATCGATCTGCTATATGATCGTGGTGTCGGACTGACGTGCCCCCCCGGATTGTCCTCCAAGCTTGATTAGAGTCTTGCGTGATGGAAGGACGGACGAATGAAGCGAGCAAGGTTCACAGAAGAGCAGATCATCGGTGTGCTGAAGGAGCAGGAGGCTGGCGCGAAGACTGCCGACCTGGCTCGTCGCCACGGGGTATCGGAAGCGACGATCTACAACTGGAAGGCCAAGTATAGCGGTCTGGAGGTCTCAGAGGCCAAGCGGTTACGGTTGCTCGAGGACGAGAACGCCAAGCTGAAGCGACTGCTGGCCGAGGCGATGCTGGATAACGCCGGCCTGAAGGATCTTCTCGCAAAAAATTGGTAACGCCCGCTGCCAAGCGAGAGGCGGTCGCTCGTCTCCAGGCGGTTCTGGGGATGAGCGAGCGGCGGGCGTGCCGTGTTATCGGCGCTGACCGGAAGAGCATGCGTTACCGGTCACAGCGGGAGGATGATGCCGACCTTCGGGCGAAGCTGCGTGAGCTTGCGCAGCAGCGCCGCCGGTTTGGCTATCGTCGGCTGCACATTCTGTTGCGACGTGAGGGCGTGGTGATCAACCGCAAGAAGACGCAGCGGCTCTATAGTGAGGAGAAGCTGGCGGTCCGACGCAGGAGGAACCAGCGGCGTGCCATCGACGCACGAGCACCGGCTCCCGTGCTGGCGCTACCCAATCAACGGTGGAGCCTGGACTTCGTCCATGATCAGCTGGCGACGGGGTGTCGTTTCCGGGTGCTCAACATCGTCGACGATGTAACCCGCGAGTGCTTGCGCGCGGTGCCGGACACATCGATCTCAGGGCGTCGGGTGGTGCGTGAGCTCACCGAGCTGATCGCCGAGCGCGGCAAGCCTAGAATGATTGTCAGCGACAACGGTACCGAGCTGACGTCAAACGCCGTCCTTGCCTGGTGCAGCGAGATCGGCGTGGAGTGGCACTCATTGCCCCGGGCAAGCCGATGCAGAATGGCTACGCCGAGAGCTTTAACGGTTGCATGCGTGACGAACTGCTCAACGAGACACTGTTCCTCAGCCTAAGGTTTGTGGGGATTCACCGGGAATTGGTGACGGCTGCAGCGAGGTGGATCATGGCCTCGAAGCTGCGATCGGTTTTGCAAGCGCGCATGGCGATACGCTTGAATTTTTTGAGTATGCAGGAGAAGTTTTCGACGAGGTGGCGCCACTTGTACATTTCGGCGTCGAGCG
>NZ_JBMDWL010000135.1:0-5730 GCF_048594625.1 Sphingobium sp. | reverse complement strand
GAACGCTTCCAGCGAGTGGACGCGCGCTCGTCTTGGCTGGACGCCGATTGGGCCGGGATTGATCGATGATCTGGAGCGAACGGACTATCAGCCGGGTCGATCTTCGTAACAGCGTTCCAGCACTTCTAGCACTGCTTCTGGGACGACCGGTCGACTTTGATTAAGGTAACTGAGGGACAGACGTTGGTTGACAGCCGAGGATGCGCGAATGTCAGCTATCCCTGCGATCGGCTCCAAACCGGACAGTCGTCTATCGGCCAGTGTTGGGTCTCTAGATTGGAAAAGCCGCCGGTCCGCACCTAGGAGCGGAAAAATTGACGCTGAACGGCTGGGATGGGTCGGAAGTCCCTCGACCCGCCGGATAAAGTATTGCAGGCGGCAGCTCAATATTTTCGTATCAGTCGAGTGCTGCAGGATCAGGCTTCTGCTGATTGGAAAATAAGTGAACGCAACTTACCCTTGGTTGAGGTGGGGACCGTCGCGAACATTTTTCGCAAACTACACATAACCGTCATCTAGCGTCCCTATCGGCTCCCGCAGAACAAGAATCTGTCGCATCCGTGGGGACAATCATGAAGTTTATGACCGCCAGCGCGCTCGTCGCGCTGCAATTTTCTGTGTGCTCTTTCGCTATGGCGCAGGATGCAGTGCCAGCCGCCGACGCCGCTGGTGACGCGATCATCGTGACCGGTACGCGCGACGCGAAGCGCACCAAGTTCGATGCGCTGGCGCCGATCGACGTCCTGTCGTCGAAGGCGATCGACGGCAGCGTGTCCAACGATCTGTCCGATACGCTGGCCCAGTTGCTGCCGTCCTTCAACGTGCAGCGGCTGCCGGCGGCTGACGGCCAGGCCTTTGTTCGCCCGGCAACGCTGCGCGGCCTGTCCGCCGACCAGACGCTGGTTCTGGTCAACGGCAAGCGCTACCATCGCTCGGCCTTGCTCGGCACGCGTGGCGCGCAGTCGGCTGACCTTGCCACCATCCCCAATCTGGCGATCAAGCGGATCGAAGTGCTGCGTGACGGCGCGTCGGCGCAATATGGGTCGGATGCGATCGCCGGCGTCGTCAACATCATCCTCGACGACCAGCCGGGCATGGAAGCCTATGGCCAGTTCTCGCAATATTATAAGGGCGATGGCACGACCTACCAAAGCGGCGCGCAGGGCGGCCTGGCGCTGGGCGATCGTGGCAGCATCGTCTTCACCGGCGAATTTTCCAAGTCTGACGCCACCTCGCGCACGCGCCAGCGGCCCGATGCCGCGGCGTTTCAGGCGGCCAATCCTGGTCTGGACGTGCCCGATCCGGTGCAGCGCTGGGGCCAGCCCGACCTGCGCTCGGTGCGCGCGGGCGTGAACGCCCATTATGATTTTTCCGATGCCGTCACCCTCTATGCCTTTGGGACGGCCGGTAATGGCGAGGGCGTGACCGACTTCAACTGGCGCAACCCGGCCAGCACGGCGAATGTCTATGGCAATAGTTCGGCCTTTCCAGGCTTCAACTTCGCCAACCTCTATCCGACCGGATTCACGCCGCGCTTCGGCACGAAATATGATGATTATCAGGCCGATGCCGGCCTGCGCGGTGCGATCAGCGAGCGGCTTACCTATGACATCAGCGCGTCGTCCGGGCGCAGCCGCATCAATTACAGCATGCATGAATCGCTCAATGCGTCGATGGGGCCGGACAGCCCGACCAGCTTCTATCTGGGCCGCCTGCGCCAGAGCGAGTTCAACCTGAATGCCGACTTCGTCTATCGCCTGCCGCTGGGGCTGGTCGAGCCGGCGAACATCGCCTTCGGCGCTGAACGCCGCAAGGAAACATACGGGATCCGTCCGGGCGACCCGGCCTCCTATGCGATCGGTGCGGGCGCGGCGACCGGCCTTGCTCCCAACAGCAACGGCTTCCCCGGTTTCAGCCCGCTCAATGCCGGCGAATGGTCGCAGACCAGCTATGCCGGCTATGTCGATGTCGAAGTCCGTCCGATCGAGGCGGTGACGCTGGGCGCGGCCGGCCGCTATGAGGATTTCTCGGCCTTTGGCGACACGTTCAATTATAAGCTCTCTGCCCGGTTCGAGCCGGTAAAGGGCGTGGCGCTGCGTGGCACCTATTCGACCGGCTTCCGCGCGCCGACCCCGGCCCAGCTCAATGCGGTCAACACCAGCCAGGGGCTGGACACGACCACGATGCAGATCTTCAATACCGGCCGCCTGTCGCCCAGCGATCCGATCGCGATCGCCCTGGGCGCCAAGCCGCTGACCCCGGAAAAGTCGCGCACCATCACGGCGGGCCTGACCTTCCAGTCGAGCTTCGGCCTGACCGGCAGCGTCGATCTCTACCAGATCAAGCTGCGCGATCGCTTCGGCCAGTCGCGCACCTTCGCGGTGCCGGCCAGCCTGCCCAATCCGCAGCGCTTCACCTCCGTCACCTATTTCACCAATGATTTCGACACCCGCACCCGCGGTATCGATGTCGTGCTGGCCTACAACAAGCCGGTCGGGCCGGGCACCGCCGACATCAGCCTGGCATACAACTACAACCAGACCAAGGTGACGAGCGGCACGTCGGCGGCGATCGCCAATGAAAGCCAGCGCATCATCTTCGAGAAACGTCTGCCCAAGCATAATGGCACGGCCTCGCTAGGCTATACACTGGGCAAGGTCGGCATTCAGGGCCGGGCACGCTACTATGGCGCCTGGACCGATGTTAGCGGCAATGCGACCGGCGACCTCTACCAGCGCTTCGGATCGATGGTGCTGTTCGACCTCTCGGCCAGCGTCCAGGTCACGCCCAACATCTCGATCCGGGGCGGAGCGGAGAATATCTTCAACAGCTATCCCGACGAGGCGACCAACCAGGCGGTGCGCGGCCTCATCTACTCGCGCAACGCGCCCTATGACACGGACGGCGGCCAATATTATGTCCGCTTGGGCCTGACCTTCTGATCGGCTAGGCACGGAACATGGAAATCAGCCGCAGGCAGATGATGATCGGGGCGGCCGCCGTGCCGGTTGCAGGGCGGGCCGCCGCCCTGTCGACCGGCACGACCCGGCCCGATGATGAAGCATATTGGGCGGGGATCGCGGCCCAATATGATGTCACCCGCGACGTCATCCAGCTGGAAAATGGCAATTGGGGGATGATGGCCCGGCCGGTGCTGGACCGCTATGAAGCGGCCGTGCGCCGGGTCAATCGCGAGACCAGCTATTACGCCCGGCGCGGCCTGACCCCCGACCTGATCGCCGTGCGCGATCGGGTCGCGGCGAAGATGGGCGTTGCTCCCCAGGAAATCGCCTTCACCCGCAATGCGACCGAGGCGCTGAAGGCGCTGATCGGCGGCTATAACCGGCTGCGGCCGGGCGATGCGGTGCTTCACGCCGATCTCGACTATGACAGCATGCAGGCCTGTTTCGATACACTCAAGCGCAGCCGGGGCGTGGACGTGGTGCGGATCGCGCTGCCCGAACCGGCGACGCATCAGGGGCTGATCGATACCTATGAAGCGGCGCTGAAGGCCAATCCGAAGATCCGCCTGATCCTGCTCACCCATCTCAGCCATCGCACCGGCCTGGTCATTCCGGTGAAGGAGATCGTGGCGATAGCGCGGGCGCGCGGCGTCGATGCGATCGTCGATGCGGCGCATAGCTGGGGCCAGCTGGATTTCCGGCCGGCCGACCTCGATGCGGATTTCATCGGCTTCAACCTGCACAAATGGTGGGGCGCGCCGCTCGGCGTCGGGGTGATCTACATCCGAAAGGCCAGGCTGGACCCGATCGATCCGGACAGTGCCAACAGCCCGCCCTTTGCCGCCAGTAGCTATTCACGCGTGCATACCGGCACGGTGGATTTCGCGGCGCAACTGACCGTGCCGGCCGCGCTCGATTTCCAGGATGCGATCGGCGACAGCGCGCGGGCGGCGCGGCTGCGTCATCTGCGCGACCTGTGGGCGGAAGAACTGCGCGACGTGAAGGGGCTGGAGATATTGACGCCGGCCGATCCACGCCTGCACGGCGGCATCACCTCGTTCCGTCTGGCGGGGCGGACGAGCGTGCAGGACAATATGGCGGTCGCCAAACGCCTGCTGGACGAACATCGGATTTTCACGGTGCATCGCGATGGGCCAGCGCGTGGCGCCTGCGTACGGGTCACGCCTGCCTTGTTCAACAGCGCGGCGGATGTTGGCACATTGGCAAAAGCCATCCGTTCGATCCTGCCTTAATCGTGAGATCATGGACCGCTGATGGCACGGAGCCTCCCATCCATCCCGAACGCCATATGAGGTAGCGGAAACAGACCGACTGCATCTCGAAAAGAGAAATGGGGTCATTAATGGCCGTAATGGGTCGTTCGTGCCGGACCTCTCAATCCATAGGGGCATTGCGGCAGTTGGGAAGACCGCCCTTCAATTGCGTCCCCATCCACATCCCTTCGGGGGATTTGGATAACGAGAGTGCAGATACAGCATTATAGCTCCCACCGTTTCGCGCTCGGTCTCTGAAACAGATCGTCATCTGGCTATCTGTCGTCGATAGCACATCGAATGACATGGCCCACTCATGCGAACCCATTTCCATGAATGCGCTAAGCTTATCCTTTCTGATGACGGTAAATCCGTAGTCTGAGAATGTTTTCTTTCCAGAAACGCGTCGTGGTCCGGTAGAATTTTGGAAGCTTGTCAAATCGAGATTCGCTAAAACACTATCGACGGTATCGTCCTTAACAGCGCCAATCGTGGCGGTAGACGATACGATCGCAGTCGAAATCACAAACAATTTTACCATCTTCATGGGACGTGCTCCGGCTAAATTATGATTCACCTACAACCAATGTCTGATTCTGGAGTGATGGGTGCTACCGGTCAATGACCACAACGGGTCGACTGCAGCACAAACGAAAGAGAATGTAGACGCAAACGATAGCGCAAGATCGGGTTGCATCAAACGAGCGCACAGCCAATGATCCCGTGGTGCAAACGAACGATGGCCCAACAGACCCCGAACTCATCCGCTTCCTGCGCGAGGAATTGGGCGGAGACGTCTTACCTAACGAAACAGCTTGGGAGCATGTCGGCCCTATCTGGTTGTGGCGCGGGGAAGGCAAGGATGGCCAGCCCTCATCAATGTCGTGGCATTTTCTGACGATCGACGGCGAGGTCGCCGAGGCCATCCGTGTAGCATCGTCTGGCCAATCAGCGGCTTGGGGATCGGTCTACGTAGAGGCTGGCATCGGCAAAACATGCTGGCGCACATCGGTCTTTCCGAACAAGGCGCGCCAAGGCTACATGCTGCCCATCAAGGCGAGCGTGAGAAAAGTAGAAAAGCTAGCGGAAGGCGACGTGATCACGGTACGCATTACCCTATCCAAGGGACCATCACGCTAGAAATGAGCGTTCGATCTGAGGGAAGTTGGTCCGTGCAGGTCTGATCAGTGTGGTGACAATTTCTCCAGACGGCTCCATCCTCGCGCTTCGCTACTCGACAGCCGTCATGCGAGAAAATGGCTTGTTTCGGCGTGATCCGACATTGCCAGCATTGCTCCAGAAAGGCGCAAGTTGGCCGACACTTGCCGAGTTGCGGACGGTCCGCACCTGGCGTGCTGCAAACGGGTACTGAGCGTCTTAGAAGGGTCGACAGGGGAGATGGCCGCTACGCGCGCATCCAGGCCACTTGACCGCGAAATTGCTATGCGTGGAAGCGGACCGTCAAATTAAGATCGGGTCTGCCGTTCAAAGAC
>NZ_JBMDWL010000134.1:0-40213 GCF_048594625.1 Sphingobium sp. | reverse complement strand
TACCCCATCGGTTCGGTTCGCGCGTGTCGATAACCTTTGCGAAACGGTTCTCGACAAGCGCGAACCGAACGGAGAAAAGGCGCCATGGCCAAGGTAAAACGCAAATTCGTCTGTCAGCAATGCGGCACCGTCACCACCCGGTGGCAGGGCCAGTGCGAGGATTGCGGCGAATGGAACAGCATTGTCGAAGAGGCTGCGGAGACGGTTTTTTCGCAGCGCCACGACCTGCAAAATGGCGGACGCGCCATTACCCTGGTTGGCCTCGACAGTCAGGTTGAACTTCCCCCGCGCACCAGCACCGGCATTGCGGAATTTGACCGGGCGTTGGGCGGCGGCATCGTCCATGGCTCCGCGACGCTGATCGGTGGCGATCCGGGCATCGGCAAATCGACGCTGCTGTTGCAGGCGGCGGCGCGCATCGCCTCCCGCGGCCTGTCGGTCGCCTATATCAGCGGTGAAGAGGCTGCCGATCAGGTGCGTCTGCGCGCCCAGCGCCTCGGCCTTGGCAACGCGCCGGTGCAGTTGGCCAGCGCCACCTCCGTCCGCGATATTCTGACGACGCTGGGGGAGGGGCCGCCGCCTGCGCTGCTCGTCATCGATTCAATTCAGACGATGCACAGCGACCTGATCGAAGGCGCGCCGGGCACCGTCAGCCAGGTCCGCGCCGCGTCGCAGGAACTCATCAAATTCGCGAAACAGCGCGGCACCGCCCTGATCCTCGTCGGCCATGTGACGAAGGACGGCAGCATCGCCGGTCCCCGTGTGCTGGAACATATGGTCGATACGGTGTTGGCGTTTGAGGGGGAGCGCAGCCACCAATATCGCATCCTGCGCGCGGCCAAGAACCGTTTCGGCGGCACGGATGAGATCGGCGTCTTCGCCATGGTGGCGGAGGGGCTGGAGGAAGTCACCAACCCGTCCGCCCTGTTCCTGACCAACCGCGACGAAACGGTCACCGGCGCGACCGTCTTCCCGGCGCTGGAAGGGACGCGGCCCGTGCTGGTCGAAATACAGGCGCTGGTCGTGCGCCTGTCCAGCGGCGCCACGCCCCGGCGCGCCGTAGTCGGCTGGGATAGCGGTCGGCTCGCCATGATATTGGCGGTGCTGGAGGCGCGCTGCGGCCTCAGCTTCTCGACCTGCGAAGTCTATCTGAACGTTGCGGGCGGCTATCGCCTGTCGGACCCCGCCGCCGACCTCGCCGTCGCCGCCGCGCTGATCTCCGCCATGTCGGAACGGCCGGTGCCGGTCGATGTCGTGCTGTTCGGCGAAATTGCGCTGTCCAGCGAAATCCGCCCCGTCTCCCATTCGCCCCTACGCCTGCGCGAAGCGGCAAAGCTGGGCTTTACCCGCGCCTATATCCCGGCATCGGCGGCGGATGGGGTAAAGGGAATCGCGGTCAGCGGTTTCCGCACCCTCGCACAGCTGGTTGACCAGATGCTGGGACGCGGATAGCCGCGCCGGAGATGAAATCCCAAATTTGCGAGGTCGAGATGGAGACGAAAAGGGCTGCTGGAAGAGAGAGCGTGCAGCCTGATAGCGGGGACTATCAGGCAATCGCTCGACCGCGACAGCAGCCCTTTTCGTCCCACCCGAAGGGGCGTCAGCTATCGGCCTCGCAAATTTGGGGTTTCATCGTCTTATGAACGCCATCGACATTCTCGTCCTGCTCGCCATCGGCGGTTGCGCCGTGCTGGGCCTCATGCGCGGCTTCGTGCTGGAAACGCTTTCGCTCATCGCCTGGGTACTGGCGATCTTCGCCATCCGCCTGTTTCACGCGTCGGCCGCCGAACTTTTGAGCGCCTTCGTCGGCAACAGCAGCGGCGCAGCGATGCTGGCGCTGGTCCTCGTCTTCGGCGTGACCTTCGGCGTGGGGAAAATGATCGCCCATGCCATCGGCCGCCGCACCCGTCAGTCGATCCTCGGCCCCGTCGACCGCGTGCTGGGCGCGGGCTTCGGCGCAGTAAAGGGCCTCATCGGCGCGACGATCGTCTTTCTCGCCTTCAGCCTCGTCTACGACACATTCTACGGCAGCGGCGCGCGCCGTCCCGACTGGCTGAGCGACGCCCGCACCTATCCGCTGCTCAACGCCAGCGGTCAGGCGATCAGCGAATTTCTGGCGGAACAGCGAGCGAAGAAACCCGCACCGGAGAACCAGTAAAGCGCCGTTCGGTTCGAGAGTCCTGAGCTTGTCGAAGGGCGAAAACCCTCGCGCAAGGGTTCTCGCCGTTCCACAAGCTCAGGCCTCTTGAACTGAAGGGAGGAGAAATAGTGGCATCAAAGCCACCCCTTCTCCCGATAGGCCTCCACGGTTTCGCGCAACCCGTCCAGCGTCTTCACCTGCGGCAGCCATAGGCGTTTGGGCGGCTGCCTGCGCTTTTCCACCACCCAGTCGGGATGGCAGAAATAATCCACCCGGTCGGGCGTCAGCTTGGCATGTTTGCCGCGCACCAGCCGGTCGGTCCGCGCCGCCATGCTGAGCAGCCATTGCGGCGTTGCAAATGTGCGGACGGACTTGCCCACCGCCTGTCCGATGGCCTGCCCGAAATCCTTATGATCCCATCCGTCGGGCGTGCCGTCATCCACTTCGTAGATGCGCGTCAGGCTATTTTCCCGCTCACTCGTCAGCGCCAGCAGCAGCGCCGCCAGATCGCGCACATGGATGACCGACAGCCGGCCGCCCGGCGGCAGCATCATGACCCCGCGCTTGGCCATGCGGAACAGTTCCAGCATTTCCTTGTCGCCCGGCCCGTAAATCGCGGGCGGCCGCACGATGGTCCAGTCGAGGCCGCTGGCCTTCACATGCTTTTCGGCCAGTTCCTTCGACCATCCATAATCGGAAAGCCCCGGTTCCCGCGCTGCCAGCGACGATACATGCACCAGCCGCCTGATCCCGCGCCGCCGCATCGCATCGACCACCGCCATGGTGCCGCGCGCATTGCCCGCCTCGAAACCCTCGCGGTCGGGCGCATTCACCACGCCCGCGATATGGATGACGGCGTCGGCATCGCGCACCAGCGTATCGAGCGCCGCCGCATCGTCCAGCGATCCCGGCACCCATTTCAGCTTCGCGCGTGGCGGCTGGGCGCGCCGGGTCAGCGCATTGATGCGCAACCCGTCGGCCAGCGCCTGCTCCAGCACTTCGGCGCCGACAAAACCCGTCGCGCCGGTCATGGCAATCCGCATCTGCTGCATCGCCCTTATACCATCGCCATATGGTCGCGATGGACCAGCACCGACCGGGGCATTTCGCCCAGCAGCGCCGCAATATCCTCGCTGCGTCGCCCGGCGATCTTCACGGCGGCTTCGCTGTCATATTCGATCAAGCCCCGTGCGATCACCCGGCCGTCCTGCGCCACGATGTCGACCACATCGCCCCGATCGAACAGGCCCTCGACGCTGGCGACACCGGCGGGCAGCAGGCTGTTGCCCTTGCCCAGCGCCTTTTCCGCGCCGGCATCCACGATGATCCTCCCGCGCGTCGTCAGCCGCCCGGCCAGCCAGCCCTTGCGCGCGCCTTTCCCCTGCGCCGCTAGGAATATCGATCCGCGCCCGCTTGTTGCCCAATGCGCCAGCGGCGAATCCACCTTGCCCGAAATGATGGCCAGGTGCGCACCAGCCCCGGTGGCGATGCGCGCCGCCTGAATCTTCGACACCATGCCGCCCGATCCCATGCCCGAAGCGGAGCCGGTGTCGGCCATCGCCGCGATCCGGGCGTCGATCGTCTCGATTGTTTCTATCAGCATGGCGCTGGCATCGACGTGCGGGTTGGCGGTGTAAAGCCCGTCGACATCGGAAAGCAGCGCAACCGCGTCAGCCCGTGCCGCCTGTCCGATACGCGCCGCCAGCCGATCATTGTCGCCGAACCGGATTTCGGTCGTCGCCACGCTGTCATTTTCGTTGATAACCGGCACGACATCCAGCGCCATCAGCCGCTCCAGCGTGGCCGAAGCGTTCAGGTAGCGCCGCCGGTTTTCCAGATCGTCCAGCGTCACCAGCATCTGCGCGGCGGTAATGCCCTTTTCATCCAGCAGGCTGGCCCAGCATTGCGACAGCGCGATCTGCCCGGTCGCCGCGGCCGCCTGCGCATCTTCCAACGATCCGCGCCCGCCCTTGGGCAGGTTCAGCCGCCGCGCGCCCAACGCAATCGCGCCCGACGACACGATGATGACCTGCTGCCCCGCCGCCTTGCGCTGCGCCACGTCGGCGACCAGCGTGCGCAGCCATTCCACACGCACCTGACCCGCCGGATCGACCAGCAAAGCCGACCCGATCTTGATGACCAGACGGCGGATAAGGGCAGGGGGGAAACCGGAGAGGGGGCTGGTCATGATGATCTAAACAAAATCCGTTCGGTTCGAGCGAAGTCGAGGACCGCCCAGCACCCGCTTCTCGACTTCGCTCGAAGCGAACGGGTGTGGGTGGCAGGGTTCAGATCGGCGACCAGACCGCTTCGCCCTCGTCGCCATCATCCTCGTCTTCCTGCGCGCCTTCGTCCATCATCGGCAGCACCGCGTCCAGCAATGCGCCCACGCCTTCGCCGGTCGCGCCCGAAATGATGAACACATCCTCCACGCCCGCTTCTTCGCGCAGCTGGTCGGCAATATCTTCCATCAGCTCCTGCCCCAGCAGGTCGCCCTTGTTCAGCGCCACGATCTGCGGCTTTTCGTCCAGCCCTTCGCCATAGGCTGCCAGTTCGTCGCTGACGATGCGGAACGCTTCGACCGGATCGTCGCCGGTCGCGTCCACCAGATGCAGCAGCACGCGGCACCGTTCGATATGGCCCAGGAACCGGTCGCCAATGCCCGCGCCCTCGGCCGCGCCTGCGATCAGGCCCGGAATATCGGCCAGCACGAACTCGCGGTCGCGGTGCAGCACCACGCCCAGCTGCGGCTTGGTGGTGGTAAAGGCATAGGCGCCCACCTTCGCCTTGGTATTGGTCACCTGATTGATGAAGGTCGACTTGCCCGCATTGGGCATGCCCACCAGCCCGACGTCGGCCAGCAGTTTGAGGCGCAGCCACACCCACATTTCCTGACCCGGCCAGCCCGTGCCATGCTGGCGCGGCGCGCGGTTGGTGCTGGTCTTGTAGGACAGGTTGCCCCGGCCGCCATCGCCGCCGCGCAGGAACGTCACGCGCTGCCCCACTTCGGTGAAGTCGGCCAGCACTTCCTGATCTTCATAATCGGGATAGCCGTCCTCATCCTCCGTACCCTCTATGGGCTGGGGGTCGGACAGGATCTGCGTGCCCACGGGCACCTTGACGATCAGGTCTTCGCCGCCCGCGCCATAGCGGTTCTTGCCCATGCCGGGCTGGCCGCGCTGCGCCTTGAAATGCTGGGTATAGCGGAAATCGATCAGGGTATTGAGACCCGCGACCGCTTCGAAGATGATGTCGCCGCCCTTGCCGCCATTGCCGCCGTCCGGGCCGCCATATTCGACATATTTTTCACGGCGAAAACTGACCGCGCCGGGGCCGCCCCAGCCGGATTTGATATAGATTTTGGCTTGATCGAGAAAATGCATGGCGCGCCCATAACGCCTAATCGCGAAAAGTTAAACCTCGCCCTTCGCCACTATGGTCCCGGCGTCCTGCGTCAGCGCGAAAGTCAGGCTCCTCGTGGCGATTTCGCGTGCTTTTTCGCGGGGCAGCGACAGCGCGCCCGCCATCGACCCGCCCAGTTGCGAATCGCCCAGCGCCAGCAGCACCAGCATCAGCGTATTGTCGCGGATCAGCGCCGCCATATCGGGCGTGCGGGCGCTCGCCACCAGCTTGTCGACCAGCCGGTGGATCGCTTCCACCACCGGGTCCAGCGCATCTTCGTTGCCCGACGCCAGCATCCAGCTGGCCAGCGCGCCCGCGCCCTCCCGGTCGAAGGCGTCGAACGTCATGTCGACGATGATGCGCGGGGCCAGTTCGCCGCGCCGCGCCGCGTTGACCGCTACGCCGATCTTCGCCGTAATCGTGTCGCCCAGGTGCGCGGCCAGCGCCTTCTGCAATCCCGCCGCCGAACCGAAATGGTGCAGCAGGTTGGCGTGGGTCCGCCCGATCCGCCCGCCCACGGCCTTCAGCGTCACGGCCTGCGGTCCTGCCTCGATCAGCAGGTCGCGCGCGGCCTCCACGGCGACAAGGCGGCTTTCGTCGGGGCTGAGGCGGGCGCGTTTCGCCATGGGCGTGGTCATGCCCGATCCATGGCGCAGTGACGCCGACTTGACCAGAGCATCGCCACGCTTTCTTATCCATGCATGACAGACGCTCCGACGCTTGAAACCATCCGCCTGATCCTGCGCCCGCACCGGGTGGACGACTATGCCGATTGTCGCGCCCTGTGGGCCGACGCGGGTGTCGTCCGCCATATCGGCGGCGTGCCGCAGGACGGGCAGGCGGTATGGTTCCGCATATTGCGCTACGCCGGCATGTGGTCGCTGCTGGGCCATGGCATGTGGGTGATCGAGGAACGCGACAGCGGCACCTTCCTTGGCGAAGCGGGCCTGCTCAGCGCCGAACGCGGCATAGCGCAGCTGGAGGGCGTGCCCGAGGCAGGCTGGGTGCTTGGTCCCAATGCATGGGGCAGGGGCATAGCGACCGAAGCGATGCAGGCGATCCTGTCATGGGCCGACGTCCATGTCGCATCGCCTTCCATCCGCTGTATCATCGATCCCGACAATCAGGCGTCGATCAAGGTGGCTGAAAAGCTGGGCTTTCATGCACTGGCCGATACGCTTTATGGCGGCAAGCCCACCCGCGTCTTCGATCGTCCGGCGGGCCATATCGAATCATGACATCATGATCCCGCCAACGCGGGAGCATGCCATCCGTGTGACGTTCCGGCGTTCCCGTTAAGCCGGGCGGAGGCGCTGGGGCAAATCGTCCCGGCGCCTCCGCACTTATCGTCAGAAGGCGATTCTATCGCCGGTCACGCCGCCATGGCGGGCATGGCGTCGCGATACACGTCCATGGCCGGGTCGCCGCCGGGCAATCCGGCATCGCCTTCCTCGAACAGCAGGCAATCGACCATGGCATCGCGGGCAAGGCTGTAACGCTGCGCCCTTTGTCCGGTAAAGCGGAAGCCCAGCTTGCGCAGGACGTTGCCCGACGCGGGATTGTCCGTAAAATGGCAGGATCGGATGTCGCGCACGCCATTGGCCCGCGCCATGCTCAGCACCGCGCGCGCGGCCTCTGTCGCAAAACCAAGGCCCCAATAGGGACGGGCAATCCAATAGCCGAGTTCGGGCGCGCCATCCTGGTCCAGATGGATGCCGCAACCGCCCACCAGGCGCGGCGCGCCCTGCGTGCGGGTAAAGGCCAGCAGGCGCGGCAACTGATGATGCTGCGGCAGGGCCAGAAAGGCTTCCGCATCGTCCAGGCCATAGGGGCTGGGCGCACGGCTCAGATTCCGCAGGACCGCGGGATCGCCGATGGTCCGGGCCAGCATCGGGGCATCTTCCATCCAGCCGGGACGCAGGAGCAGGCGGGGGGTACGGGCAAACATTCTCGTCTCTCCTCTTTTGCGCGCCGTTAGCCGCCAATGATGACGACTTCGCGACGCTGTGTGCTGGATGATTCCCCGCCCGCAAGACGCGTGAGAAGGCGTGGAGTTCCAGAGGCTTGAGGGAAATCGGAGGAGGGTGTGCCGCTTTATCCTTTTGTCATGATCCGGTCAGGATCGCGCAGCGGAAAAAGGGGCGCTCCCATGGAAGGAGCGCCCCTTGTTTCCCTCGAAAACCGGCAGGTGCCTGTATGACATCTGCCGGGAGGATCGCCCCTTTTGCGGGGGACGATCCGTCATCGATCGTCCGTTA
This sequence comes from Sphingobium sp., assembly GCF_048594625.1. Lineage (GTDB taxonomy): Bacteria > Pseudomonadota > Alphaproteobacteria > Sphingomonadales > Sphingomonadaceae > Sphingobium. The sequence continues at coordinate 32,413 of NZ_JBMDWL010000134.1, read as the reverse complement.
TTCGGCGGCCTGCGCCACGGCGTCGACCGACACATATTTGCGGCCGAGCTTGCCGGTGTGGAATACCACGCGGCCTTCGTTCAGCGCGAACAGCGTGTGGTCCTTGCCGATGCCGACGTTACGGCCCGGATAGACGCGCGTGCCGCGCTGACGGATAATGATGTTGCCGCCGATCACTTCCTGACCGCCGAACTTCTTCACGCCAAGGCGCTTCGATTCCGAATCGCGACCGTTACGCGATGAACCGCCAGCTTTCTTATGTGCCATGACCTAAACTCCTTACTTAATCTGCGCTCAGGCGATCGACACGATCTTGAGGATCGTGTGATTCTGGCGGTGACCGTTCTTGCGGCGATAGTTGTGACGACGACGCTTCTTGAAGACGATGACCTTTTCGCCCTTCGCCTGCGCGATGATTTCAGCTGCGACGGTCAGCTTGGCTGCGTCCTTCAGGTCGCCGCCTTCACCGGCCAGCAGGACGTCGTCCAGCGTAACCTTGTCGCCGGCTTCGCCAGCCAGCTTTTCAACGACGATCTTGTCTCCGGCGGCGACGCGATACTGCTTGCCGCCCGTGCGCACGATAGCGAACATGGCTTGTCTCTTCTCGTTCAAATCTGCTTTACGCAGCTCACCAAAGACATGACGCCTTGCCGACCCGCGCGGGAATGTGGCCCGTTAGTGGAATGACTCGCCTCTGTCAACCGACAGGGGTTGCGACAGGGGTGGTTTTCCGGCTTTTTAATGCCTATCTTTCCTTCAGGCAAATTTAAGGGAGCAATCGGGCGGATGCAGCATCGCGGCGCGACATGGTGGAATGGAAAGGGCATCTCCATGCGCCTGCCCATCCCTGTCGCCCTGTTGACGCTGATCGCCGTCACGCTGCTATCCGCCCTCGCGCCGCTGGGGCCACCGCTCAGCCGTGTCACCGGCTCCGCCTTCAATCCCGCGACGGCCGAAGTCGTGCTGAAGGGGCGGGCGCAGGCGGTCTCGCAACTGGCGCAGCCCGCCCGCCCGGATGGCGGCGATGGCGCGCCACCGATGATCGTGGCGCTGGCGCTCGCCATCGTCCTTCTGACGCTTCACTTCGTCCGGCCGACCTGTCCGCTGTCGGCCTATCGCGCCAATATTCGCGCCTTTGCGCCCGTCCGTACCCGTCGCGCCCGCGCGCCGCCCGCATCCTTCTGACGATTCGATTCTCCGCCCGTCGCTGACGGGCCTTCGTCACAAGAAGGAGCATTTCCATGACTCGCAGGAAAACCGAGCGGCGCACCCGGCGTCGCCCGCCCTGGTGGTTCATGCCCGCCGTCATGACCGGTCTCGCCGCCGCAGCCACCGGGCTGACGGCGATGATGATGACCGTCGCGCAATAGCCCCCGGATCGACCGTTCGGCTGGGGCCTGTCGGACAGCATGTGCTGCGTTCTCGACAAGCTCCAGCCGAACTTATCTGTTATAGACGTTGCCGAACGCGTTCGACGCGCCCGGCGACAGGAATGAAAGGCAAATATGCCCCACCACACCCCTCTGATCGGCACTATCGTCGCCGGTCTCGTCGTCGCCTTCATCATGGGGGCGATCGCCCATCGCCTCAAACTCTCGCCGCTGGTCGGCTATCTGATTGCCGGGATCATGGTCGGTCCCTTCACGCCCGGCTTCGTCGCCGATGCAGGCCTTGCCAATGAACTGGCCGAAATCGGCGTCATCCTGCTGATGTTCGGCGTCGGCCTGCACTTTTCACTGAAAGACCTGTTGTCGGTCAAGAATATCGCCGTGCCCGGCGCGATCGTGCAGATCGCGGTGGCGACCCTGCTCGGCATGGGCCTTGCCCATGTCATGGGCTGGGGTTTGATGGGCGGCATCGTCTTCGGACTGGCCCTGTCGGTCGCCAGTACGGTCGTGCTGCTGCGCGCGCTACAGGGGGCCGATCTGGTCGAAACCCGCCGTGGCCGCGTGGCGATCGGCTGGCTGATCGTGGAGGATCTGGTGATGGTCCTTGCGCTCGTCCTGCTGCCTGCGCTTGCGGGCGTCCTCAACAATGCCGATGGCACAGGCGGGGCAGGGGCGCTCGTCGCGCCGCTGCTCGGCACGCTGCTGAAGGTCGCGGGCTTCGTCGCGGTCATGCTGATCGTGGGCCGCCGCGTCATCCCCTGGGCGCTCCACTGGGTCGTCCATACCGGGTCGCGCGAACTGTTCCGTCTCGCGGTCCTGGCCATTGCGCTGGGCGTGGCGTTCGGCGCGGCGCTGGCCTTTGACGTGTCCTTCGCGCTCGGCGCTTTCTTTGCGGGCATGATTTTGGGCGAAACCCCGCTCAGCCGTCGCGCCACCGAAGAAACGCTGCCCCTGCGCGACGCTTTTGCCGTACTGTTCTTCGTGTCGGTGGGGATGCTGTTCAATCCCTCTATCGTGGTGGAACAACCCTTGCCGCTGCTGGCGACGATCCTCATCATCGTCATCGGCAAATCGATCGCCGCATGGGGCATCGTACGGGCGTTCGGCTATCCCAATGTCACCGCGCTCACCATCGCCGCCAGCCTTGCCCAGATCGGCGAATTTTCCTTCATCCTCGCCTCCTTGGGCACCGGCCTCGGCGTCCTTCCTGCCGAAGCCCGCGACCTGATCCTGGCAGGCGCGATGGCGTCGATCTTCCTCAATCCCATCCTCTTCTCGCTCATCGTGCGCGAACATAAGCAGGATGATGACGAAGAAGCCGAAGCCAGGGCGCCCGAACGCCCCCGCATCGGCCATGTCATCCTCGTCGGCTATGGCCGCGTGGGCAAGCTGATCGCCAGCCGCCTGCACGAACGGGGCGTCCATTTCGTGATCGTGGAGGGCGACCCGGAACGGGTGGAGGAAGCCGAGGAGGCCGGTCTGTCCGTCGTCAAGGGCAATGCGCTGGAGGACCGGCATCTGCTGGCCGCGGGCATCTGCGAAGCGCGCCATCTGCTGATCGCCGTGCCCGAAGGATTTGAAGGCGGCGCGATCCACGAACATGCCCGCCACCTCAATGACAGGCTGCAAGTCATCGCCCGCGCCCATAGCGATGCCGAAGTCGCGCATCTGGAGGGGCTGGGCGTGCCCCATGTCGTGATGGGTGAACGCGAACTGGCCGGGCGCATGCTGACGCTCTGCGGCGTGGGATAAGGTCAAAAAAAACGGGCCGGGAAATCATTCCCGGCCCGTTTCGGTCTGTTCTATCCCTTATCCGCGCGGCTTGCGCGGGCCGCCGGGGCGCTTGGGACCACCTTTGAACGGGCGGGCACTGTGCGCGGGCGGGCGCGGTCCACGATCATTGGGGCCACGATCGCTCGGACGACCACCGGCGCGCTTATGTTCGCGGGCCTGTTCACGCGGTGCACCGTCGATCGCCTCGAACGCGACATCCGCGCCTTCGTCTCCCGCTTCGCCCGTGCGCTTGATCGACGCGATGAACTTCGATGCGATGGCGCGCGGAATTTCGAACATGGTTTCGTTGGTGGTGATGCGGATCGCGCCGATGTCCTGACGCGACACATGGCCACGGCGGCAGATCAGCGGCAGGATCCAGCGCGGATCGGCATTCTGGCGACGGCCGATGTCCATGCGGAACCATTGCGTGTCCTCAAAGCCCGGACGCGGCCCTTCGCGGCGTGCAGGGGCTTCGCTGCGGTCCAGCAGCTCTTCGGGCGCGGGCAGCGCGGCGCGGGCGCTCTTGACCAGCATCGCCGCGATTTCCTTGGCGCTCTTTTCAGCCAGCAGTTCGGCGCCCAGTGCCCAGTCGGCCTCGTCCAGTTCCGCCTGTTCCATCAGGCTGGACCGCAGGCGCGCATTGTCCTGCTCCAGAATCGCTTCCTTGCTCGGCGGGGTGCCCCATTCGACCGGAATCTTCGCCCCGCGCAGCATCGATTCGACGCGGCGGCGGCGCGGATAGGGCACGATCAGCACGGCGGTGCCCTTCTTGCCCGCGCGCCCGGTGCGGCCCGAACGGTGCTGCATGGTTTCGGCGTCGCGCGGCAATTCCACATGCACCACCAGCGTCAGCGACGGCAGATCGATGCCACGGGCAGCCACGTCGGTCGCCACGCACACCCGCGCGCGCTTGTCGCGCAGGGCCTGCAACGCGTGGTTGCGCTCATTCTGGCTATGTTCGCCAGACAGCGCCACGGCGGCAAAGCCACGCTCGGTCAGGCTCGAATGCAGATGGCGGACATTGTCGCGCGTGGCGCAGAACAGGATCGCCGTTTCCGCTTCGTGGAAACGCAGCAGGTTGACGACGGCGTTTTCGATGTCGGACGGCGCGACGGTGACCGCCTGATAGCTGATGTCGCCATGGCCACGTTCTTCGGACATGGTCGAAATGCGCAGCGCGTCATTCTGATAGCGCTTGGCCATCGCCACGATGGGCTTGGGCATGGTCGCCGAAAACAGCAGGGTACGGCGTTCTTCGGGCGCGCTGTCCAGAATGCCTTCCAGATCCTCGCGAAAGCCCATGTCCAGCATCTCGTCCGCTTCGTCCAGCACGACGGTGCGCATCGCCGACAGGTCCAGCGCCCCGCGTTCCAGATGGTCGCGCAGGCGCCCCGGCGTGCCGACCACGATATGCGCGCCATGGGACAGGCTGCGGCGTTCCTTGGCCGCATCCATGCCGCCGACGCAGGTCGCGATGCGCGCGCGCGCCGCGCCATAGAGCCATTCCAGCTCGCGGCTCACCTGCAACGCCAGTTCGCGCGTCGGCGCGATCACCAGCGCCAGCGGCAGGCCCGCGACCGGCAGCCGCTCTGCATCGCCCAGCAATTCGCCCGCCATGGCGAGGCCAAATGCGACGGTCTTGCCCGAACCGGTCTGCGCGGACACCAGCAGATCGCGACCCTGCGCTTCTTCCTGCGTCACTTCGGACTGGACGGGGGTCAGCGCCTCATATCCCTTGGCGACAAGCGCCTGAGACAAGAGGGCGGGAAGGGTTTCAAAAGCCATTTTTCTTTTTTCCATCGGTAAAAGCGACCCGCCACGACCGACGGATACAAAGATGACCTTGTCGCTGTCGCAATGCTTGCGGACCAGCCGATGCGTCAGGTCAATGCGCACCAGTTCCTGCCGGTTGCCCGACACGCCATCTCCGCCGTGGGAAATGACGAAAGGGAAGCGCACAAAGGCCAGCTTCCCTCAAACAAGAAAGCCTCCTTCCACATTCCGAGGAAGGAGGCTTGTCTCATATGCTATAGCGCAAAAATCAGATCGAAGCGACTTCCGCCACGTCGACCTTCACGCCCGGGCCCATCGAGGACGACAGGGCGATCTTGCGGACATACTTGCCCTTCGAACCCGACGGCTTCGCCTTGACAATCGCGTCGACGAAGGCGTCGAAATTCTTGCGCAGGTCTTCGGCCGAGAAGCTCGACTTGCCGAGGCCAGCGTGGATGATACCGGCCTTTTCGACGCGGAATTCGATCTGACCACCCTTGGCGGCCTTCACGGCTTCGGCGACGTTCGGCGTCACGGTGCCCAGCTTCGGGTTCGGCATCAGGCCCTTGGGGCCCAGAACCTTACCCAGGCGACCCACCAGACCCATCATGTCGGGCGTGGCGATGACGCGCTGGAAATCGATGTTGCCGGCCTGGATCGATTCGAGCAGGTCTTCGGCGCCAACGACGTCGGCGCCAGCGTCCAGAGCGGCCTGCGCCTTGTCGTTGCGGGCGAACACGGCGACGCGAACGTCCTTGCCGGTGCCTGCGGGCAGGGTGACGACGCCACGGACCATCTGGTCGGCGTGACGCGGATCGACGCCCAGATTGATCGCGATTTCGACGCTTTCATCGAACTTGGCGGTCGCGTGGGTCTTGATGAGGCCCAGCGCCTCGTCAACGCCGTGCAGCTTTTCCTTGTCGATGGCGGCGGCCAGAACCTTCGCCTTCTTGGTGATCTTCGCCATTATATCAGCCCTCCACCACGTCGAGGCCCATCGCGCGCGCGGAACCTTCGATGATCTTCGTTGCAGCGTGGATGTCGTTCGCGTTGAGGTCAGCCATTTTGGACTGCGCGATTTCGGACAGCTGGGTGCGGGTGATCTTGCCAGCGACGACCTTGCCCGGTTCCTTGGAACCCGACTTCAGGTTGATCGCCTTCTTGATCAGGAAGGTCGCGGGCGGCTGCTTCGTGGTGAAGGTGAAGCTGCGGTCGGCATAGACGGTGATGATAGTGGGCAGCGGGGTGCCCTTGTCCATGCTGGCGGTCTGTGCGTTGAACGCCTTGCAGAATTCCATGATGTTCACGCCGCGCTGACCCAGGGCAGGGCCGATCGGCGGGGCGGGCTTTGCGTCTCCAGCGGGCACCTGGAGTTTGATATAGCCCGTAATTTTCTTGGCCATTGTCACTCACTCTTTAGCTGGCGGATGTGCAGGGCAGATCCGCCGGTTCAAGTTTAGCGGTCGAACGGTTGTCTGTGAAAACAACCTCCCGCACTTGGCTCCATCCACCCTGACGGGCGGCTTGGAAGCGCGGGCCTATAGCGATGTTCGGGCTGAAGGGAAAGGGGGTCTGTCCGATTTGCGACAGGACCCCGTTCGACCTGCTCTTTACGCCAAAAGGGTCGCCGATCCGAAGGAAAGGCGACCCTTTTTGAAAAGCGTTTCGCGGCGAATTATTTGGACAGTTCGACCTGTTCGAAATCCAGTTCCACCGGAGTCGCGCGACCGAAGATCGACACCGACACCTTGACGCGGTTCTTTTCGAAATCCAGTTCCTCGACCACGCCGTTGAAGCTGGCGAAGGGACCGTCCAGCACCTTGACGCTGTCGCCGATTTCGTAATCGACATTGACCTTGTGCTTGGGGGCGGCTTCGGCTTCCTTCTGGGCGCCGAAATAACGGGCGGCTTCGCTTTCGCTGATCGCCTGCGGCTTGCCGCTCGAACCCAGGAATCCGGTCACCTTGGGCGTGTTCTTGACCAGGTGATAGATGTCGTCGTTCATCGCCAGCTTGGCAAGGACGTATCCGGGCATGAACTTGCGCTCGACCTGAACCTTTTTGCCGCGCTTGACTTCGGTCACGGTCTCGGTGGGGACTTCCACCTGCTCGACCAGTTGCGACAGGCCCATGCGTTCGGCTTCGGACAGGATCGATTCCTTGACCTTGCTTTCGAAGCCCGAATAGGCGTGGATGATGTACCAGCGCGCCATGTTACCGTCTCAAACTCCTGTTCAGAGCGTTTATGTTCAACGACCGGCGGCCACACCCAGCAGCCACTGGACGATCGCGCCGAAGAAAGTGTCGATGCCAAAGAAGAACAGGCCCAGCAGCGACGTCATGATGACGACCATCACGCCGGTCATGATCGTTTCGCGGCCGGTCGGCCACACGATCTTCTTCGCTTCGGTCTGTACCTGATTGACGAATTCGCCGGGGGAAACCTTCGCCATCGCCTGCCTTTGCACCTTCGAAACCAACACCAAATCGCGAAGCAACAGACCGCCCTCCCGATCCCGCTCTGTATCGGCGTCCGGGGGTGCGGCCGCATGCTCCGCGACCAAATTCGCCGGCCTATATGGCCCCGATTTCTTAACCGGCAGACGGTTCGTCAGCCTCGAAATCGCTTTGCGGACTTAGCTGCGAACCCCCATGGTTACAAGGGTTCGCGGCCAGCTCGCTTGGCAGGAGTGGAGGGACTCGAACCCCCGGCATTCGGTTTTGGAGACCGACGCTCTACCAACTGAGCTACACTCCTGCACTGGCCCTAGCCAGCGAAGGAGGGCGCTTTAGCGTGGCCGGATCGGGAGGGCAAGCGACATTATGCAGCTTTTGCAATTGGGTCGCCGGGGGCCGGGCCGATGCCTGTATCGACGCTGGTCTGCCGCTCCGCCTCTGCGTTGATCTGTGCGCCCAGCAACACGATATAGGCCGACACGAACAGCCACAATTGCAACACCACGACCGCGCCCAGCGATCCGTAGGTCTTGTTGTAATTGCCGAAGGTCGAAACATAGAAGGACACGCCCAGCGTCGCGACCAGCCAGAACAGCGTCGCCGCCACCGACCCGACGGTCAGCCATTGCCATTGCGCCTGTCGCCGGTGGGGTCCGAAGCGGTAGATGAGGCCGAATATCACGCTCGCCAGCAATCCGGCGCACACCCATGTCGTCATCTTGATCGCGAACAGCACGCCCGGACCCCAGCTGGTCAGGAAATCCTGCAACAGGCCGATGATCGTCGCGGTGAACACACCTACTACGACCACCAGCACGGCGGAAAAGGTGATGCCCATCGACGTGCGATAGAATTTGAAGATGTTGCGGCCTTCCTTCTGGCCATAGACGATATTGAGCGCCTCCATGATCGCGGACGCCGCGCGGGTCGCGCCATAGACGGCGATCAGCAATGCCAGCAGCAGGCCGAATCCGATGGCGGGCTTGGCTGTGCTGACAACACCCAGCAACTGGTCGTTGATCAGGGACGCGGCGTCTTGCGGCACGACCGAGATGATCGCCTGCATATGCCGGCCGACCATGGCCGGATCGCCGAACAGACCATAGGTCAGCACCACGGCGGCCAGCAGCGGCGCGATCGACAGGAACGCATAATAGGCAACGCCTGCCGCCAGCAACCCGATATGATTGCCCGACAAGGCGCCGTGAACGCGTTTCAATATCTCCCACCACGCGCGCGGCGGGATTTTCCATGGTGCATCGACATGCACCTGCTGTGCGACCGACTGATTCATCTGTGCCCCTTGATCATGTCTTCAAAGGCAAGCGCGTGAAGGGGGCAGGGGGTTCCGTTTCGGCGAATAAAGGGCGGATGCGGGTGGTTTCCAGTCATTCCCCCTCCCGCTAGCGGGAGGGGGTTAGGGGGTGGGCTGGACTTGGCGACAGCCCACCCCGCTGCGACTAAAGCGCTATGCGCTTAAGTCTCGCTGCCCCTCCCGCCAGCGGGAGGGAGAACATGGCGGCCTCTGGCCGATCTCCAGCAATCCCCGTCCTATGTCCTATCCTGCCGAATTGCGCTAACCTCCCGTCGGCATGTTCTAACAGATGTCTGCGCTACTTTCCGATAGGATCACTGCCACGCAACGAAATTTCAGAATAAGCGGGAAATGTGTGAAGTTAAGCGCCTAATGATCGTGCTGTGGTGGGGTTACAAAAAGACCCCGCCCTTCATGATCCGCCGTGTCCGCCCCTGCACAGGCACCTTGTCGAACGGCGTATTGCCTGCCGCCGCCGCCATTTTCGCGCTGTCGACAATCCATGGCGCATCGGGATCGACGAAGATCAGGTCCGCTGCGCTGCCGGGGGCAAAGCTGCCCGCATCCACGCCCAATATGCGCGCGGGATTGGCGCTCAGCAACGTCATCAGCCGCCCCATGCTCACATGGCCGTCACGCACCAGATTGAGCGACAGCGCCAGCAAAGTCTCCGCCCCGGCCATGCCCGGCGACGCATCGGCGAAGGGCAGGCGCTTGTCCTCCGGCCCGCGCGGATCATGGCTGGATGTGATGACGTCGACCGTCCCGTCCGCAACCGCCGCCAGACTGGCCTGCCGGTCGCGCTCGTCGCGCAGCGGCGGCGAAAGCCTTGCGAAGGTCCGGAAATCGGTCGCCGCCTGATCGTTCAGGAACAGATAGGCCGGGCTGATGCCGCATGTGACCTTCAGCCCTTCCGCCTTGGCCGCGCGGATCAGGTCGAAGCCAGCCCGTGTCGTCACCAGCCGGAAATGGATCGCCGCGCCGGTTTCGCGCACCAGCATGATGTCGCGCGCGATCGCCAGGGCTTCGGCGCAGGCGGGCGCGTGCGGCAGGCCAAGCCGCGTCGCCGTCTCACCGCTGGTCGCCACCGCCTTCGCCGTCAGCCCGCCATCTTCGGCATGGGCGATGACGGTCAGGCCAAGGCCACTGGCATAGGACAGGATGCGCAGCATCACGCCCGAATCGGCGATCCACTGGCGGCCCGTGCCGACCGCCTTTGCGCCTGCCATCTGCATCAGGCCCATTTCGGCCATTTCCTTGCCCAGCAGCCCGCGGGTCGCTGCCGCGATGGGATGGACCCAGAAATCGGGCTTGCCCGCCCGCGTGGCTTCCCGGATCAGCCCGACTTCATCCAGCGGCGCGCGCTGGTCTGGCATCAGGGCTGCTCGCGTGATCCCGCCGAAATGAAAAGCCGGCTTGTCGGTCGCGAACACGCCCAGATCGATCAGGCCCGGCGCGACGACCAGTCCGCTCGCATCGACGCGCTGCGCATCGTCCGGCATGGCGACATCGCCCGCCGCGACGATCCGGTCGCCCTCGATCAGCACGGTGCCGTGGGCAGGAGCATCGCCCATGGGATCGGCGAGGCGGCCGTTGATGATGGCGATCTTGGTCATAGGTGGAACCCCAAAAATCCGTTCGGGCTGAGCCTGTCGAAGCCCCATTCTGCATTGATTGAGGCATGTGCCATCACGCGCAACCCTGCTTCCTTGCCGGTCTGGATGGTGATGCCCATCCCGCTTTTCTTGGCGGTCAGGCTGGTCAAGACCAGCCTTCCGTCCTTGCCAGTCGGGATGGTGATGCCCATCCCGTTTTTCTTTCTGGTCGGGACGGTCAAGACCATCCCTCCGTGCCCCGCGCCCCGCGCGTCAGCACGTCCAGACACGCCATGCGCACCGCCACGCCCATCGCCACCTGTTCGGTGATGGCGGACCGATCGGGATGATCGGCGACCGAACTGGTGATTTCCACGCCCCGGTTCATCGGTCCCGGATGCATCACCAGCGCATCCGGCTTGGCAATGGCCAGCCGCTCCGGCGTCAGTCCGTACAGCGCATGATATTCACGGGGGGACGGAATGAAGGCGCCATCCATCCGCTCATTCTGCAAGCGCAGCATCATGACGACATCGGCTCCGTCCAGCCCTTCGTCCATCCGGGTAAAAGGCGTCGCGCCCAGCATGTCCACTTCTGGCGGTAGCAGAGTGGGCGGGGCCACCGCACGCACCTGCGCGCCCAGCGCGGCAAGGCACAGCATGTTCGACCGCGCCACCCGGCTATGCAGCACATCGCCGCAGATCGCGACGATCAGCCCTTCGAACCCACCCTTGCGGCGACGGATGGTCAGCGCATCCAGCAACGCCTGTGTGGGATGCTGGTGCCACCCATCGCCCGCGTTCAGCACCGGACAATCCACCTTGTCCGCGATCAGCCGCACCGCGCCCGAACTGGCATGGCGGATCACGATCACGTCGGCGGCCATGGCGTTCAGCGTCATGGCGGTGTCGATCAGCGTTTCGCCCTTCTTCACGCTGGACGTCGCCGCCGCCATATTGACGACATCCGCGCCCAGCCGCTTGCCCGCAATCTCGAACGACAACAGCGTGCGCGTGCTGTTTTCGAAGAAGGCGTTGATCTGCGTCATTCCGGCCAGCCGGTCGTCATGCTTGCGCGCGCGGCCCTTGTTGGCCTGCGCCCAATGTTCCGCTTCATCCAGCAGGAACCGGATTTCCCAGGGTTTCAGGTCAGCGATGGACAGCAGATGCCTGTGCGGAAACAGCGCCCGCCCGGTGAGTTCGGGCGTCGCGTCGGGGATGAAAATGTCTGGCATGAGCCGGTGCTTTAGGGGAGCCGGTCGGGGAGGGCAAGGCGTCGCGGATCGGCTATCCCCGCCCGCGCCATTTTCCCCACATCGAACCGTCGCGCAATATCTCCCGCGCGGCATTATGCCCCGGCGCGCCGGTCACGCCGCCGCCCGGATGCGTGCCGGACCCGCACATGTAAAGCCCCTTCACCGGGCCGCGATAGGCCCCATGGCCCAGCACCGGTCGCGCCGCCCACATCTGATCCAGCGTCAGATTGCCGTGCATGATGTCCCCGCCGATCAGCCCGAACTTGCGCTCCAGGTCCAGCGGCGAATGAATCTGCCTGGCGATGATGCTTTTCGTAAAGCCCGGCGCATGCGCCTCCACGGTGGCGATGATGTCGTCCGCTGCCGCTTCCCGTTCATCGTCCCAACTGCGCCCGTCCGGTAATTCCGGCGCGAACTGCTGGCAGAACAGGCTCGCCACATGGCATCCCGCCGGGGCCAGCGTTTCATCGATGGTCGACGGGATCAACATTTCCACGATCGGCTGCGTCGACCAGCCATCGCGCTTCGCGTCCATGAACGCCCGGTCCATATAATCCAGAGTCGGCGCGATGATGATCCCCGACTGGTGATGCTCGCCGACGCCGGGCAAGCAGGTGAAGTCGGGCAGGGCATCAAGCGCCACATTCATGCGGAACGTCCCGGACCCGGTCTTGAACGCCTTCACCCGCTTCACGAAATCGGCAGGCAGGTCGGCGGGCGCCATCATCTGCTCGTAAAGCAGCTTCGGTCCCACATTGGCGATCACCGTACGGCCCATCACTTCCTCGCCGCTCGCCAGCTTCACGCCCACAGCACGCGCGCCATCGACCAGCACCGACGCGACCGGCGTTCCCAGACTGATCTCCACGCCCATGGCCGACACCACCTTTGCCATGATCTGCGTGATCGCGCCCATGCCGCCGACGCTGTGCCCCCATGCGCCTTTCTTGCCGTTCACCTCGCCAAACACATGATGTAACAGCACATAGGCGCTGCCCGGCGTGTCGGGGCTGGCATAGTTGCCGACCACTGCGTCAAAGCCGAACGCAGCCTTCACTGCGTCGCTTTCGAACCAGCTGTCCAGGAAACCGCGCGCCGATTTGGTGAACAGATCCAGCACGTCGCGCTGCTGCTCCAGTTCCAGCCCGGCGATGCGTCGCCCCTGTTTCAGCGCATCGACGATCATGGACATTCCGTCCCCGACATTGGGCGGGCTTTTCAGCACCAGATCGCGCAATATATCGGCGACCACTTCCAACGCGTCATAATAAGCGGGCAGCGTGTCCGCATCCTTTGTGCTGAACCGGCGGAACTCGGCCTGCGTCTTCGCCAGCCCGCCACCCAGTTTCAGGTAACCGCCATCGGGCTGCGGCAGGAAATTGCTGATCGGCCGTTCGACCACGCGATAGCCATGGTCGGCCAGCTTCATGTCGCGGATGACCTTGGGATTGAGCAGGCTGACCGTATAGCTGGCCGTGGAATTGCGGAATCCGGGGTGAAATTCCTCCGTCACCGCCGCACCGCCCACGACATCGCGCCGCTCCAATATACGCACCCTGTAGCCTGCCCGCGCCAGATAAAAGGCGCAGACAAGGCCATTATGCCCGCCACCGATGATGACGGCATCATAGGATGTGCTCATATCCCCCGCTTCCCTCCCGCATCGGGTCAGGCGCAACCGCTCCCCAGCAGCTCCGCCGTCCATCTGTCCGACATCAATATTTTACATATGTATAATTACCAAACGCAAAATATCGATCGGATTGTCAACTTCGCCGTATCATTCCGTGTCCGACCGTGCGCCATATCGGCGCGCCAGCAGAGCGCAGGCCATCAACTGGATCTGGTGGAACAGCATGATCGGCAACAGGATCGGTCCCACGGCCGCGGCTGGGAACAACACGCCCGCTATCGGCACACCCGACGCCAGGCTCTTCTTCGAACCGCAAAATTGCAGGACGATCGCGTCTTCCCGCGACAGGCCCATCATGCGGCCAAGCCCATATGTGAACAGCAGGATGATGACCAGTATCGCGATGCACAGCCCGGCCAGTATCAGCAACTCCTCGCCCGACACCTTTGACCACAAACCTTCCACGACGGCGGCGGAAAAGGCAGCATAGACGACCAGCAAGATCGATCCCCGGTCTACCCGGCCGATCATCGCTTTATGTCGCGCGACGAAGGCGCCGATCCACGGCCGCAGCAAATGCCCAATGATGAAGGGCAACAGCAATTGCAGCACGATGCCTTCGACGGCAGACAGGGAAATCAGGCTTCCGTTCCCACTACGCTGCATCAGCATGGCGACCAGCAAGGGCGTCGCGAAAATGCCCAGCAAGTTGGAAAAGGACGCACTGACCACAGCCGCCGCGACATTGCCGCGGGCAATGGCGGTAAAGGCGATGGACGATTGCACCGTCGACGGCAGCAGGGTGAGGAACAGCAGGCCCGCTTGCATATTGTCCGGCACGAAAGCGAATCGGCCGGCCAGCAGTCCCAGAATCGGAAACACGACGAAGGTCGTCGCCAGCGTCGCCAGATGCAGTTTCCACGCCTTCGCACCGCCCCAGATGGCTTCGCGCGACAATTTTGCCCCGTGCAGGAAAAAAAGCAGCACGATGCCGGCATCGGCAATCGCGTCGGCAATGACGGCGCCAGTGCCCCGTGCCGGCAGGACGGACGCTAGGGCGACGGTCGCCAGCAACAGGAGCAGAAACGGGTCCAAAAGTTGGCGCAGGCGGTTCATCATCAGCCTCAGTCTGGCAGCAAGGGGAAAAGGATCGGGCAGGGGATAGACGCAGGGCGCGGCATGCGCCAACAATTTCCCCTTGGATCGGGACAAGTTCCGCAAGACGAGGAAGAGGCTGCGCGATGAGCGATGAGATCAGGATCACTGAAGATGCGGGCGTAATCGAAATCATGATCGCCCGCCCGGATAAAAAGAACGCGCTGACCGGCCCTATGTATCGCGCCATGATCGCCGCGCTGGCGGATGCTATGGCGCGGCCGGGCATCGGCGCCGTGCTGATCGCGGGGCAGGGCGACGATTTTTGCGCGGGCAACGACCTGAAGGATTTCATGGCTGGTCCCGAAGGCGGCGTCGCCGCGTTCGACTTCATTCAGGCTATCGCCGCGTTCCCCAAGCCGCTGGTCGCCGCGGTGCAGGGGATGGCGGTCGGTGTCGGCACGACGATGCTGCTCCATTGCGACCTGGTCTATGCAGCGCCCGATGCGCGTTTCGTCATGCCATTCGTCAATCTGGGGCTGGTGCCGGAAGCTGGCTCCAGCCTGCTGGCGCCCGTCATCATGGGTCATGCCAAAGCGGCGGCGATGCTGCTGCTGGGTGAACCGCTGGACGCGGATGCGGCGGACCGTGCGGGTTTCGTCACCGCCATCGTGCCTGCCGACGCCTTGCTTGCCCATGCCCGCGCCAAGGCAGCGATGCTGATGGCGAAGCCGCCTCAGGCCCTGCTCGCGACACGCCGCCTGATGAAGGGCGATCCCGCCATGCTCGTCGCGCGCATGGAGGAGGAAGGACAGCTGTTCCGCAAGGCGCTGGGTTCGGCAGAAGCGCAGGAGGCGTTCACCGCCTTCTTCGAAAAACGCCCCCCGGTCTTCCAGCGCGGCTGATCAGTTTCTGTTGCGACGGGCTGTCCTACAGGGCCGTCGCAACCCTATATCGGTCCCGGCTCTTTCTTCCGTTCGAAATTGATTTCGCTGACGATCACCGCCGCGACGATCAACAGGCCGCCCAGCAAGGCGGCCTGCGGTAACCGTTCCCCTGCAATCCGCCCGAATATCCCCGCCCAAGCCGGTTCGCCCGCGTAGATCAGCGTTGCCCGCGTCGGCGAAACCGTCCGCTGCGCCCAGTTCATGACGAACTGGATCAGGGCCGTAATCGCGCCAAGTCCGCATGCGCTCAGCACTACGGTCCAGGAAAAGGGCGGCACGCTTTCACCAGCGGGAGCCATGCAGGCGAAGGCGAACAGGGATGTCGCGGCCAGCTGCACCAGCGTAACCCGCGCGACATTCACCGTGCCCGCCCACAGGCCGATGAAAATGATTTCCAGCGCGATCGCCACCGTGCTGATCAGGGTCAGCGCCTCACCCCTGCCAAGCGCAAGCCCCTTTTCCGGCGCGGCGATCAGCAGCAGGCCGATAAACGCCAGCGCCACGCCGATCCAACTCGCCAGCCTTGGCCGCCTGCGCAATATGATCCACTGCATGATCGGCACCAATGGAACATAGGCGGCGGTGATGAAGGCCGATGTGCTGCTGCTGATCGTCTGCAAACCCCAGGTCTGGAGCGAATAGCCTGCGAAAATGCCAAGCCCGATCACCAGCCCGGCCAGCAATTCGCGCATCGTCAGCCCCTGCAGCACCGGCCAGGCCAGCGGCAGGGCAATCAGCGCGGCCGTGCCGAAACGCAGGCCCACGAAAAAAAACGGACCGGTCTGCTGCACCGCATGATGCACGATCAGAAATGTGCCGCCCCACAGAACCGTTACGCCGATCAGCGCGAGTTCGGGGCGACCGATCATCAATCGATCCTGACGGGACTTGTCGGGCGCGGCGTTGTGCAACATAATGCGCAATCTCTATGAGCAATATATTGCACGGTCAAGATGCGCCCGATGATCGGCGTCCCGATGTCCTCGCCCATGTCGCTGGCAATGTCCGGTCGCTGCGGGCCGAACGTGGCCTTAGTCAGGATGGGCTGGCCGCGTTGGCCGATGTCAGCCGCCGGATGATTTCCGGTATCGAAAGTGGGGAGGCCAATGTGAGCCTTTCGACACTGGACCGATTGGCCCATGCGCTGGCGGTCAGCTTCTCGCGGCTCGTCCGTCCGCCCGAAATGCCTGACAACAGCCGTATCGACAGTCTGGCATGGCGCGGTGAAAGTGCGGACAGTCGCGCGACCCTGCTAGGCACGGTGCCCGCAGCGCGGGAGGCGGAATTATGGACATGGTCGCTGGGGGCCGGGGAAGTCTATCCCGCCGAAGCCGACGCCGCCAACTGGCATGAAATGCTGTTTGTGATGGACGGCATATTGACCGTCGAAATGGATGGCGCCAAACCCAAACGGATCGACAGGGGCGATTTCCTGATCTTCAGCAGCGATCGCCCCTATCGGTTCGTTAATCATGAAGCGGACCCGGTCCGCTTCGTGCGCAATGTCGTATTTTAGTCGCGCGGGTTGTGCGGGCTTATTCCTTCTTTAGATCACTGCCAGCCTTCTCCAGCGTCGATCCGACATCATGCTTCATTTCGCCCGCTTCGCGTTTGGCGTCCGCGGCGGCATTATCGGTCGCCGCGCCGATCTTTTCAGCGCCATTGTCGATCGCATGACCGGCATGGTCCAGTCCGTTGTCGATCTTTGCGCCTGCGTCATCGACCGCGTTGGTCACATCATTGCCGATCGCCGATCCGGCATTTTCCAGATTGTCCTGCGCCTTTTCCGAACAGGCGGAAAGACTGGCTGCGGTCAGCACCGCAAAGGCGGCGATAATGGATGTGCGCATATTGGCTCCTCTTGCCGGTAAATAGAGCCTGTAAAGCGCAGGAGGCGGCAGAAGGTTTCGCAGCCGTGTCTATTAACCGCGCAGGCCGAACACCATCGATCGGTCTGTTTCGGGGATCAGCCCTTCCAGCACGCGCCAGAAGCCGGTGACCGATCCCTGTCCTGCCTGTGCATAGGCGCCCGCCATCTTTTCCCGCAACGCACGGAACAGCTCGGCTTCCAATGCCTTGCCGTCCGGGCTGAGGCGCAGCAGCTTCTGCCGCCGGTCACTGGGGCCGGTGCGGGTTTCGATATAGCCCCGCTCGATCAGATCGTTCAGCACCCGACCCAGCGATTGTTTGGTAATGGCCAGCAGCCGCAGCAGATCCTTGACCGTCAGGTCTGGTTGGCGCGAAATGAAATAGAGCGCCCGGTGATGCGCCCGGCCCAGCCCCTGCGCCGCCAGCCCTTCGTCGATCGACCGGGTCAACGCCGAATAGCCGAAATAGAGCATCTCGATCCCGCGCCGGATTTCATCTTCACGCAGGAAAAGGGGCGATGCCGGGGCAATCTGGCTATGCGATGGGGACTGGGGAGGGGCCGACATGAAAGCGCTATGATCCCAAAGAGTGACAAGATGCATATTGGCGTCACGAAACTATCATGACTAGGCTTTCCTTTCGTCAATCACACGCTATATGGCGTCCGCACCGACGAAAGATCGGCCATGCTGGGGCGTAGCCAAGCGGTAAGGCAGCGGTTTTTGGTACCGCCATGCGCAGGTTCGAATCCTGCCGCCCCAGCCAGTTTTCTCTCAAACTACCTCAAAACGTTGATTTTCGGATGGCACCGTGGTGGGGCGTTTGCTACAATACGCTGCTACAAAGTTGGGGCTTTGTGTGCATGGGAGACATCCCGAAACCATCAGGCGCCGCGATATCTATCATTTTCGGCGGGTGATCCCGCAGTTCTTGCGCGAACGGCTGACGCGCTGTGAATTGACATGCCGCCTCCATATGAATCAAGCAGGAGAAGCACGTTTCTTATCGCACTGTCTGTGTCTGCGTTCGAAGGAACTATTGTTGACCCTCGAAAGCGCATCGACGTTCAGCGATGGGGAAATTGCCGCGCTGGTGAAAGATTTTTACACCATCGTTTTGGCACAGGACGACCATCATCGGTTGATGTCCGACATGCCGGATCAGTTCAGGGAGGCACGGGCAGGAAATTATCGAATCTTGGCCAGCAACGCAAAACAACATCTGGCGTAAAACGCCTACGAGACAGGCAGGCACATTACTTCAGTGATGCTCGCGCGGCGGTACGGGCTGGATGCGAAATCCGATAAGCTGAGTGTCCGAAAAACCGGGCAAGCTATGCTCCGGGTCCAAGACCAACAGGAATGCAGACGCAGTGTTTTGAGGATTGCCGATCAGCTATGTTTCGATATCTGTTGCCGCGCCTGGGAGGCCGCCCGCAACAATTCCTTGGCCGTGTCTTCCGCTGCCTTTGGCGTCATGCTGACGGCTACGCCATCCGGCCCGTCAAGCATCACTTGCCCCTCTTCCGCGCAGGCTTTCCCGCCGTCCTCGTAGACATAAGCTTGGGACATAGTTTCTCCATCTCTCCACAGGCGATGGACGCTTCCAAAACAGGACGGTTCCATCACTCGTTGATGAACAGATAGGAGGGATCAAATTCACTCAGACGCCTTAGCGCTTGTAAATCCAATATGGTGACCCGGCCA
Source organism: Sphingobium sp. (assembly GCF_048594625.1). Classification (GTDB taxonomy): domain Bacteria; phylum Pseudomonadota; class Alphaproteobacteria; order Sphingomonadales; family Sphingomonadaceae; genus Sphingobium. The sequence goes on along the minus strand of NZ_JBMDWL010000134.1, from coordinate 13,605 downwards.
CGCTCCATATGCATCAGTCCGCGCTCCCGTAGCTTCTTGAGCATCCGGTTGATATGGACCGGCGTCATACCGCAAGCCTCGCCTAAGTCAGCCTGGGTCAACGGTAGGGAAAATTGTCTGCCGTCACTCAGGTCGACAGCCCGCAGCTTAGCTTCGATTTCGCAGAAAAAATGACCGACGCGGGCAACTGCATCCAGGCGGCCCAAACGGAATATCCATTCGCGGTGCATGGCCGCATCGAGCAGAGTGCTGAACCATAGGAGCTTCGTCAGATTAGGCCGGTCGCTCACAAGCTTGTCCAGCGCTTCATGGCGGACAAGCGCGATCCTGCACTGGCCAAGAGTTGCAACGTCATGATCCAGACGTTTGAGTGGATATCCATGGAGATCGACAAAATCGCCAGCAACATGCACCGCTACCAGTTGGCGGACACCTTCCCGGTCATCCATATAGCGGCATATGAACCCTTCGATCAGATAGGTGCTCACGCCAATCGGTTGATGGGAAATCGCAAGGCTATGGCGCGCAGGCACATCTTGTACTGCGTGAACGCTAGCCTCCAGCGCTTGGAGATCTTCTGACGACAATTCTTCCCGGCGACGATTGCGCAGGAAATCGTTGAAAACTGCCATAAAGCCATACGCCCGAGCATATCGGCCTGCGCTCATGGATTGGCCTAAGGGCTATGCATATTTTAACAGTATCAGATGAATCACAGGGCGAACAGGCTGATAAACCCTGTCGCCCGATGTTGAAAATGTCCGTGGAAACCAGCCTCAGGCGGCGATCGCACCGACGCCCGACAGCCGTATCGTCGCATTCGCCAGTTCCATGCACTCGTCAAGGCTTGATCCGGCGATGTGGGTCTGCGTGCCATCCCTGTGACGGATGCTCATCTCCCAGATGGCGTCGCTTTCCATGCACCGCAGGCGCGACGTAGTGCTGGCAAAAACGATGACGTCCCCGAGCCGTTCGCGGTGAAGCAAATGGCGAGCCACGGTCGTGTCCGTTTCGCGGTGGGCGTTATGTTGGATATGCAAGCTCTCGCAATGGGACAAGATGAATTCCATGAGTTGGTGGTCTGACATTGCGCAGTGGCTCCACATCCGTGGCATCGAGCGATCCCGGGTTGCAACGAGTGAGACGCGCGCTTTGCCTTGAAGTTCCAAGGGTTTCTGCGTTCTTGATCCATGTCTCAATTAACGCCGGCAACCGGGTCGGGCAGATTTCAGCATCTGCAACCTCTTTCGCATCGGGCCGTTTAGCCGCCGCTGCAATTGCTGCAACAGGAGCTTTCATGGCTGGACGGACGCTGCTTCAATTCTTCCACTGGTATTATCCCGACGGCGGAGGGCTGTGGAGTGAAGTCGCGCAGCAGGCCACAATTCTGAGGGATATGGGTGTGACCGATGTCTGGCTACCGCCTGCTTACAAGGGCGCGGCGGGCGGCTATTCGGTGGGTTATGACAGCTATGACCTGTTCGATCTGGGCGAGTTCGATCAGAAGGGTTCGGTGGGCACCAAATATGGCGATCGCGCCGCTCTGGAGGAGGCGACGGGCGCACTGCGGGAAGCAGGCGTTCGTGTCATCCATGATGTGGTGTTGAACCACAAGATGGGCGCGGATGAAATCGAGCAGGTCTTTGTGCGTCGCGCTAATCCCGACAACCGCGACGAAGTAGAGGAAGAGGCGTTCGAAGCCCGCGCCTGGACCCGGTTTACCTTCCCCGGCCGACAGGGGCGGTACTCGGAATTTGTGTGGGACGCAAAATGCTTCACCGGCGTCGATCACATCGAGGAGCCAACCGAAGATGGCGTATTCCGGCTGGTCAACGAATATGGCGATGGCGAGTGGAATAGCGAGGTCGATAGCGAGAAGGGTAATTTCGATTATCTGATGGGATCGGACGTCGAGTTTCGAAACAACGCTGTTTACGAGGAATTAAAATATTGGGGGCGCTGGCTGGCGGAACAACTTCCGTGCGACGGGTTTCGCCTGGATGCAGCCAAGCATATCCCCGCCTGGTTCTTCCGCGACTGGGTCGGCCATATGCGCGAAAGCGTGAATAGCGAGCTTTTCGTCGTCGCCGAATATTGGCATCCCGACATGGAGGCGCTTAAGGCCTATCTTGATCTGGTGGACCAGCAACTTATGCTGTTCGACGTCGGCTTGCTGCACCGCTTTCATGACGCGGCGCGGGCCGGTGGCGATTTCGATTTGCGCACCCTATTCGATGGTGCGCTGGTTGCGACATCGCCCGACCATGCCGTGACGATCGTGGGCAATCATGACACGCAACCGCTTCAGGCTCTCGAGGCCCCAGTCGAGGACTGGTTCAAGCCGCTGGCCTATGCATTGATCCTGATCCGTGAACAGGGCGTGCCGTGCATCTTCTACCCCGATCTCTATGGCGCGAAATATAGTGATGCGGGCGGGGATGGCGAAACCCATGAGATAGAGATCATGCCGGTTCCCTGCCTGCCAAAGCTGATCGAGGCCCGGCAGCTTTTTGCCAACGGGCCGCAGTCCGACCTGTTTGACGATCCAGATTGTCTTGGCGTTATCCGGCACGGCACAGCGGGGCAGGCCGGTTGCATACTTCTCGTCAACAATGGCGCAGAGACGACAAAGATCGTCGAGCTTGGGCCAGAGCATGCCGGGGTAAGCTTTCGCGACTTTTTGGGTCATTGCGGAGAAGAGATAGCCGCTGATCAAGCCGGAAAGGCGACGCTGCGCGTCAATGGCGGCTCCGTCAGCCTGTGGGTACGGACAGACAGTCAAAGCTAAGTAGACGAAGGGTCAGGATCGAGGCAGTCGCGCAGCCAATATGCGTCGTTCCATGGATGCGCAATCCACCGCCATGGGCGTAGCGTCATCATCCATATCGCGCTTCTTCGTAAGGCCTAGCGCGCCGCCAATCGATTTGCCAACCGCTTTGATGATGGAACCTGCGCCCACCTTGCTGCCGGGGGGATCGCCGGCGGCGCTCAGGGTCGGTGCCGAAAAGCTGCCACCCAACCTGATCGGATCGACAAGTCGCAGGCCGCTCGGATCGCGCGATCGCCCCCTGATCGTGAGTGCTATGCGCTCGGTCGCAAGCGACATTGTTCCCTGGCCTGTACCAGAGGATATGGATGTATCGACCAGAAATGGAGACGGGGTAAGGATGCCGCCCTTGGCGGCAAAGTCGATGGCAAGGCAACGCAAAGGTATTTCCGCGTCCTTGTTGCGCAATGCAGCCCCGATCGCCTTGCCCAGATCCTGCCCCAGCACGGCGGCGAGCGTGCGTTGCACCTGCCCGTCGCGCACCACCAACCCGGCATGTCCGTCAGCCCTGCCAAGCGCTTCGCGAATGGTATCGCCCGTACCCGACAGCTTAACCCGGCCGCGCAGAGCGCCGGTTGCGCCCTGCGTCCCAATCAATTTTTCCAGGCGCCCGTCGGTGAAGAGCAGGTCCATGGCAAAATATGGTTTTGTGGCGCCGCCGCGTTGATCGATCCTGACGGTGCCGTTCATCCGTCCGCTCGACATGTTCGCATGAATATCATCGAGTTCGAGCAATTTGCCGGTGAGCCGGATCGTGCCAGCCAACGACTGGAACATCGAATCCGTCAGCAACAGCCGATCCGCCCGGAACCGGAGGACGCCATCGGTCGGCCCCACCTTTGCAAGGTTGATGCGGGTACCGGGCAGGACGCGCGGTCCGATCCGGGCTTCGATCGCCCTGGCTTTGGCTTTGCCTTGCGCGTCGGAAAGATCGTCGAAATCGAACGCGCTGAAACGTACATCGGCATCGATCTTCGTGCGCTCGTCGCGCTTTAGGATGTCGGCTTTCGCGACCAGCGGGGATCGCCCTATACGACCTGTCATATGCTCGACGGACCAGTCCCGCCCGGCATGGCGGACCTTGGCATGGAGGTCGATGGGTTGAGTGCCGAAAAGGCCGGCTTCGATCACATCATCGAGATATTTGAGATTTGGTGATGTCGCGCGGACATCGAGCGACATGGACCGCAGGTTGAGCGGCCCGCGTGTCTGCCCCGAAGCGTTAAGATGCAGCAAGGGCGACTGGAGTTTCAATGCGATCGGATAAGCCGCATCGGGCCTTTGGCCAGAGATTGACGCGCCCCTGATCGCCAGATGTGCAGGTGCGTCGTGGAAGCGACCCGCTGCATCGATGCGCACGCCCTTCGCATCAGAAGCAAAGGTGCCGGAAAGCGAAAGGGCGCGCTTGGCATCATTTAGGGAGAGGCGGCCATCGGGCACGAGCAATCGCCCCAGGCCGCTGCCTTGAGCGTCGCTGCCATGTCCATCCTTTGGTCTTTCCCAGTTCGCCCGCCCTGACGCGTCGCGAACCAGCGCAAGGGATAGTCCGCGCGCCACCGCATCGTCTGGCTGGACACCGCCGCCTCTCATGAGCGAGAGGATCGAAATTCGGACTTCCACCGACCGGGCCTGAACCATATTGCCAGTGCCAGCCCATCGCGGCTGCCGGATCACCAAATCCCGTATCAGGATCGTCGGCGTGAAGGAGAAAACCTCGCGCCGTCCGATTGAGCCGATCGACACGTTCGTTGCGAACCTTGCGCCGATGTGACGAGCGATCCTGTCCTTGAACAGGCCAACGGGAAAGGCGGCGAGGGCGATGAGGCAGGTTGAAGCCAATATGGCGAGGCCAACCAATAGCCAGCCGATCCACCGCAGGCGGCGCCCTCTCTCCATCCTTATCATCGCGCGCTAACGCCTGGACCATTCGGCGGGTCCATGCTGGCGGGATACAGTGTGGAATTTTATGGGTCGAAATCGTGTGAATAGCCGCGCTGATGGCTGGCGATAACGAGCATAGTAAATCCAGGTTAAGCCGTCGGCGGAAAATCGGTCCGCGGCGCGATCCCGCGGTGAACAAACTGCGTCTGGCGCGTTGTGGAGGCTCGGGCCGATCTCGTCGGCCAATGCCTCGAACAGCAGGGACGGACCTTCGACATGCGTGCGACAGACGCATCGCGACGGTAATATATGGTCCGCCCCGTTGCGATCGAACGACATGCAGAAAGGCGACCTTCCAATGGCAAAGACTTCGAAATCCAGCGGCAAGACAAGTGGCGGCGAAACCCATCAGACTGCCGGGACCCTGGATACGGCCGTCCTCACGACCAATCATGGCGTACCGATTTCCGACAATCAAAATTCGTTGAAGGGCGGATCGCGCGGACCTACGCTGCTGGAAGATTTCGTCCTTCGCGAGAAGATCTTTCATTTCGATCATGAGCGCATCCCCGAGCGGATCGTCCACGCGCGCGGGTCGGGTGCCCATGGCATATTCGAGGCGACTGACGACATTTCCGATCTGTCCAGGGCAGCGGTCTTTACCAAGGGCGAGAAGACCGAAGTATTCGTCCGCTTTTCGACGGTGGCGGGTGGCGCGGGGTCGGTCGACACGCCGCGCGACGTGCGCGGCTTTGCCGTCAAATTCTACACGCGCGAGGGCAATTGGGATCTGGTGGGCAACAACATCCCGGTCTTTTTCATTCAGGACGCGCTCAAATTTCCCGACCTCGTCCATGCAGTCAAGATGGAGGCCGATCGCGGCTATCCGCAGGCAGGAAGCGCGCACGACACTTTCTGGGACTGGGCTTCGCTGATGCCCGAAACCACGCATATGCTGATGTGGGCGATGTCCGACCGGACCCTGCCACGCTCGTTTCGCACGATGGAAGGATTTGGCGTCCACACCTTCAAGCTGGTCAATGCCAAGGGTGAAGCGCATTTCGTCAAATTCCACTGGAAACCGCGGCTTGGACTTCAGTCGACCATCTGGGACGAGGCATTGAAGCTTCAGGCGGCCGACAATGACTATCAACGCCGTGACCTGTTCGAGGCGATCGATTCAGGCGATTTTCCGCAATGGGATCTGGGCATTCAGATCTTCGATGAGGCCTTTGCCAATGCGCAGCCTTATGACGTACTCGATGCGACCAAGCTGATTCCGGAAGAGGATGTGCCAGTGCGCCTTATCGGTACGCTGACGCTTAATCGCAATGTCGATAATTTCTTCGCCGAAACAGAACAGGTCGCATTCCTGCCCTCGAACATCCCGCCAGGCATCGATTTTTCGAACGATCCGCTGCTTCAGGGGCGGCTCTTTTCCTATCTCGATACCCAGAACTCGCGGCTCGGCACAACCAACTTCCATCAGATCCCGGTAAACGCGCCGCGCTGTCCGTTCGGTAATTTCCAGCGCGATGGTAAGATGCAGACAATGGTGCCCAAGGGGCGCGCCAATTATGAGCCCAACAGTCTGGGAGCGCATGGCGAGGAGGGCGGCCCGCGTGAGAGCGAAGGTAGCGGCTTTGTCACGGTAAATGCCGCCACCGGCCCTGACGAGAGTGGTGACAAGCTGCGCATACGATCGGAGACTTTTGCCGATCATTACAGTCAGGCCCGACTTTTCTACCGTTCACAGACGAGCAGTGAGCAAGCACACATTGCCTCGTCCTTCGTGTTCGAACTTTCGAAGGTTGAACTGCTTGATCAGGTGCCGGGTCGCATGGTCGCCAATCTGCGAAATGTGGACGAAGATCTGGCCAGGCGCGTCGCCGATGGCCTTGGCATAGATCTGCCGAAAAAGGCGCCGGCCGCAAGGGCGCCGATCGATATGCCGCCATCGGACGCGCTTTCGATCCACAAGAATATGCAGGCTACGCTCGAGGGACGAAAGGTCGGTGTTCTGATCGCTGATGGAAGTGATGCAGGTGAGTTGGCCGCAGTTGTGGCAGCAGTAAAGAAAGCCAAGGGCAAGGCAGTGATCGTCGCACCAAAGGTTGGAGGCGCGAAGCTCTCCGACGGCAAGCAGCAGAAGGCTGATGGTCAGCTCGCCGGGTCGCCCAGTCAGATTTTCGACGCGGTGGCGATCATATTGTCCAAAGAGGGCTGTGCGGTGCTCGTCAACGAGGCCGCCGCTGTCGAATTCGTGATGAACGCTTTCGGCCATCTCAAGGCTATCGGCGCAAGTGCCGCAGCGCAGCCGCTGCTCGACAAGGCTGGCGTAATGCCCGACGCGGGCGTTACGGCACTTGATGACGCTTTCGTGAAGGCTGCAGCTCTGCGCTTTTACGACCGTGAGCCGTCTCTACGCATCCTCGCCTGAAAGGATTTGATGATCCATTTTCCAGGCGTCGGGCGGTTCGGGTCAATCGCGAACACAGGTTTGAGCCGCCGGCTGCCATATTGTTGTCAATGGAGCGCGCCAGACCAAAGGCGTCGGCACCCAATGGCTGGCTGATCCATGTTGCAATCCTGGCGAATGACATGGCCGGAAAGACCGGATAGTGGAACTGAATGCCTCGATCTTTTCCGCCCAGCTCTCGTCTGACGCATCCATTAAGATAAGCGTTGATAATTTTGACTGGTCGGCCATTGCCCTTGGGGCTCGCGGGCGATGGCTTATATCCCTGCGGACGACGGTGAATCGCGCGCTGGCCTCTCATTTTCCGATGTTCGTTGCTTGGGACGACGATCTCGCTTTCCTTTATAATGACGCTTGCGCCCCCTTTCTGGGTGATCGCCATCCAACTGCACCGGGCCAACCGATACAGACGGTATGGTCCGAACTCTGGGAGGATCTTGAACCGCTCATCGTCCGCGTAAAGGCGGACGAAACGATGTAGGTGAGGACATGCATGTCGTTATGACAGGCGCGCGGCCAGTGAATCGCGCTTCAGCGCTCTGGTGGGGACGACGCGGGATGCCATCTATCAGATGAGCGCCGACTCGCAGGAAATGCGGCAACTCGATGGGCGCGGCTTTCTGGCCGACACGGACGCCCCTTCGGTCCGCTGGATCGAAGCCTATATTTCGCCCGAAGAGCAGCCGGTCGTTCAGGATGTCATAGCGCAGGCCATCGCCACCAAATCGCCTTTCGTTCTGGAACATCGCGTGCGGCAAGCGGAAGGCTCGATCGGCTGGACGGCATCGCGCGCCGTGCCGACCCTGGGGCCTGTTGGCGAGATATTGGAATGGTTTGGCATGGGGACGGACGTGACGGCGGCGCACAGAGCGCGGGAAGCCGTGGCCACGAGCCGGGACAGGCTTGAACTGGCGACCCGCGCGGCGCGGATGGGACAGTTCGACTATTGGCCGCAGACCGGCCAATTGGAATGGGACGACCGATGCCGTGCGCTATTCGGTCTCGGCCCCGACGCCGCTGTAAGTTACGAGACGGCGTTTCTCGCTGGTGGTGGACGATGAACCGACCGTACGCATGCTGGTCGTGGAGGTTGCCGAGGAGATAGGCTATACCGTGTTGCAGGCCTTTGACGGACCCGGCGCGGCGCGCCTGCTACAGGCGGATGCCGGGATCGACCTGCTCATTACCGACGTGGGGTTGCCGGGCGGGATGAATGGGCGGCAGGTCGCGGATGCGGCGATCAGTCTGATACTCGACCTGCATGTTCTGTTTATTACCGGCTATGCCGAAAATGCCGTTATCAAGAATGGACAGCCGCGCCGAACATGACGCTTTTAACCAAGCCTTTCGCAACGGATATATTGGCGCAGCGCATCCGCGAAATCATGCCATAAGTCAGCTATCCGTTGACGATGATCCCGCCATTGGGATGCAGCACTTGTCCTGACATGTAGCTGGAATCGTCGCACGCCAAAAAAAGGAACGACGGTGCGACTTCATTGGGCTGGCCGGGGCGACCCATGGGCGTACCTTCACCGAAATGTTCCAGCTTTTCGGGACTGGCGCCTCCACAGGGGTTGAGCGGCGTCCAGATAGGGCCTGGCGCCACAGCATTTACGCGGATGCCATCGCCGACAAGATTTTCCGACAGCGACCGGGTGAAAGCGGTGATGGCACCCTTGGTCGCGCTATAGTCCAGCAATTCGGAGCTACCTTGGTACATCGTCACGCTGGTACAATTGACGATGGCAGCGCCGGCCTTGAGGTGCGGGCGGGCGGCCTGCACTAGAAAGAACATGCTGAAAATATTGGTTTGGAATGTTCGGCGAAGCTGGTCCTCACTGATGTCGGTGATGTCTTTGTCCGGATGTTGTTCACCGGCATTGTTGACGATAATGTCAATCTTGCCGAATGCTTTCAGCGTCTGAGCTAAGACATCGTCGCAAAAGGCTTTCTCGCCAAGGTCGCCGCGGAGGGTGATCGCTTTGCGTCCTTCTGCCTCGACGATACGTCTGGTCTCTGCGGCGTCATCATCTTCCAGAAGGTAGACGATCGCGATATCGGCGCCTTCTCGCGCATAGAGCGCGGCAACTCCCCGGCCGATGCCACTGTCGGCGCCGGTGATGATGGCGACTTTTCCGGCGAGGCGGCCAGATCCGATATAGCGCGGCTGCCAATCGGGTTTGGGCGAGAGCTTGCTCTCATGGCCGGGCAGCGCGTCCTCATGGATCATCTGTGCGGTATCGCTCATCAACTATCTCCTTCATCCCTAAGAACACATTGATGGCTCAGGAGTTCTCCCTGTGATGAACGGACGGTCGCACCCTGCGGTCGACAAGAGCGGAAAGGAGATGATCGATGCCGATCAAGGCTTTGGCGCTCAATTGCACCCTTAAGGCGGATACCGGAGAGGACAGCTCGACCGACGCCATGATCGCCGTCTTGGCAAAGGCTTTTGGCGAGAAGAAGGTAACGTTAAGCGAAACCGTGTGGTTCGCTGAGCTAGACATCAAGCCCGGCGTCACGTCGGATGAAGGCGATGGCGACGCGTGGCCGGCGCTGCGAAAGAAGATACTGGCGCACGACATTGTCATCTTCGGCGGTCCGATCTGGATGGGACAGATCAGCAGCGTCGCCAAGCGCGTGCTGGAGCGGATGGACGCTTTTCTGTCCGAGACCGACGATCAGGGGCGGATGCCCAGCTACGGCAAGGTCGCGGTTGCCGCGATCGTGGGCAATGAGGACGGTGCGCATTTCTCGTCTGCCCAGCTTTTTCAAGCGCTGAACGATGTTGGCTGGACTATCCCGGCGGTCGCCGCCTGTTACTGGGTCGGCGAAGCGATGGGATCGACCGACTTCAAGGATTTGAAGGAGACGCCGGACATGGTGACAAAGACTGCGAAGATGGTCGCGAGCAATGCCGCGCATTTGGCAGATTTGCTAAAATCCAGTCCCTATCCGGGTTAAGCTACATGACTGGTCTGTCAGGCAGGTTTCGCGAGGATATTGTCCTTTACGGCGCCCTGTTCGCCAATGTCGGGATCGCCATCGCCAAATTCGTGGCGGCCGCGATCAGCGGTTCCTCTTCCATGCTGACCGAAGGCGTGCATTCTCTGGTGGATAGCGGCAATCAGGTTCTGCTGCTGTACGGACAGGCCAAGGCAAAGCGTCCGCCCGATACCACCCACCCGTTCGGCTATGGACGCGAACTCTATTTCTGGGCGTTCGTCGTCGCGATCCTCATCTTCGCGGTAGGGGCTGGTGTCTCCATCTACGAAGGCTGGTTGCACATTGCTGAGCCGGAGCCATTGCGCGATCCGACGATCAACTATGTGGTGCTGGGTGTCGCCGTCCTCCTAGAGGGAACGAGTTGGGCCATCGCGGTGCGGGAATTCAACGGGAAGCGCGGTGCGAGCAGTTGGTGGCAGTCGATCCGCCGGTCGAAGGACCCGGCGGGATTCATTGTCCTGTTCGAAGACAGTGCGGCGCTGGTCGGTCTCGGTATTGCAGGCGCGGGCGTGTGGGCCAGCCACCATTATGCAGACGCCCGCATCGATGGTTTGGCATCGATCGCGATTGGCCTGATTCTGGCTGGCGTAGCCGTCCTGCTTGCGCGCGAAGCGAAGGGGCTGCTGATTGGTGAGAGCGCGGAGCCGACTATCGTTTCTGCGGTATGGGCAATCCTCGACCAGCGGCCGCAGATTAGCGCGGTCAACCATGTGCGCACCATTCACACGGCGCCCGATGCCGTGTTTGTCGCGATTAGCGCCGATTTCGTTGACGACCTGCCGATGGGTGAGGCGGAGAGCCTGATCGAAGATATCGAGCGTGAGATGAAGGCAAGCGTACCGGAGTTGACTTCCATCTATATCAGGCCGGAGAAGCAGGCCGACGCGATCCGCCAGCCGCCAACGATCTAGCTCTTATTGTCATTCTGCATTGGCGGAATAAAGCTGACCTGTGCCAGCCGCCAGGCCCGATCCTCCTCGTCGGGCCAATAGTGTCGGGGATGGCGGCATTCCGACGGCGGGTGGGTGTTATGCACCTCGGCCCGGATCAGCCGCCCGGTCTCGCGCAGACGCACTGTCGCATCGGGAAATTCTGCCTGTAATCGATCGCAGACCTTCTGTGCGTCCTCAGACAGGTTCGTGCTGGACAGCGCCCGCGGCGCGCCGTCGATCAGTTCGGCGGTTGAGGACCGCAGCGCTTTGATCCCGTCATTGAGCACATCGACAGATATGATCGCCGCCGCCACCGAATCCGCCCACCACCAGCCAAGGCCAAGACCGATGATCCCGGCAAGCCCCGCCGCGCCGGTCAGCCAGTTGGCCTTGTTCATGAGCGCGTCGGTATGGAGCAGCTTATCATTGAGCTGTTCAGCGAGCGGCAGTTCCTTGCGCCCGATGAAGAGGGGAGGGATCAGCGAATAGATTTGCGCGGCGAGCATCAGCCAGCCGAGCCACAGATCGTGTCCCAGAAGGACAATAGAGCCGACGGTGGCATGCTCCCGTGAGCCGAGCGCCGTCAACGCATTATAGAGCAGCAGCGCGCCGACCGCCGTCAGCGCGACCGCCGCGACGAAGAAACCAAGCCCGTTGACCCGTTCGAAGCCGAAGGGAAAGCGGCGGGAGCGATGGCTGTGGCGCTCCATATGCGCCGCGATCAGGAACATGATCGGCGGGACGAGGCCCAGCGTATCCTCGATCCAGGCGGTCTTCATCGTCTCGCTTTGGCCCAGCACCAGCCCCATGGTGACGATGATGGTGAGCGTCCAGAAGATGTTCCAATATTCAAGGCGGACCGCCTTGGCCATCGAGTCGCGCAGTTCCTGCGGAAGGCTGGTTTCGCTCATTGGTTGCGTGCCTTCCGCGATATCGCTCGGCTGGCGCGCTCGACGGTCATGATCCACCGATTCTCCCCATTGCGCATCGCGGCTTTCAATTCGATCTGCGCGTCTCCTATGTCATTTGTCGAAAGGGCAGGAGCAAAGGCCACGTCGGTTGCCCAAGGGCTATCGGCCGTGAAGCGGCCGATGACCAGATCAAGGGAGCCATCGTCGAGCTGCTGGAACAAGGACTCACCCGATCCGATGCGCCATTGAGCATGCGCATTGGTGCGCCGCTCGATTTCCGCGACAAGCCTGCCGACCTGCGGCGCGGACGAGATGGCGGGCTCTGCAAGCGCGACGGTGAAGGTGCGACTATGCTCGATCCGTGTCGATGTACCGGCCGGGTCGCGCGGCAGCATGTCACATGCGCTAAGCAGCAGTAGTGCAAAGGAGGCCAGCCGCATCAATTCGCGGCCCCCCTCTGACACAGGCTGCTCATGACAGCTATGCGTTGTCGCAAAGTAGGATGTGGATCGGCAGGATGCCTCCAGTCCGCCTCCCTCGACGGTAACGTGACGGCGCGGAGGTTAAGGGTTTCACTGAGGCTGGAGTGCGTCATGAAATATTTCCGGATTGTTGCTCGCGAACAACGCGCGAAACGCCAAAAGAGCCAACCGGCGGAACTTGGACACCCTTCAGACGGCAGTAATCGATCGCATTCGCGTGATAGAAGCCGCCGCTTGCGCTTGGATCGCCGGCAGATCTACCCGGATCAAATGGCCATCGCGCTTGTGCACCACGCCGTCGATCAAGACGAGCGACACATTATCGGGCGTGCGGAATGAGTAAGTAGTGAGGGCAGATCGGCGGCGGGCATCATATTCAGTGTGTCTACCCGGACTGCAATGACATCGGCGCGCCTTCTCGGCGCCAGCGCACCGACCCGCTTCCCCAAGCCTAGGCTTTGGGCACCAACTGCTGTGGCCCAGCGTAGCGCCGTGATGTCCTCTACAAACTGCTGATCGCGCGAAACCCCACGCGCTAGATCCAGCGACAGTCGCATGACAGAGAACATGTCGGCTTGGCCGCCAACACCATATTGTCGACGGACAGGCCGATAAGCAGCCCGGCCGCGATCATATTTAGGAAAGGTGCTACACCGTATCCGACCTCCATTTCGGTCCAGGGACTGATCGATACGGGTTAACCGGCCTTTGTTGCACGGTCCATGTCTACGCGCGATGCAGTTGTCAGGTGGACGAGTTGCACGTCGGGGCCGAGGCCGCCTCGCGCTGCGAGCGTCGCGATGCCACGGCCCGTAGCTGCCTTGGCGTCGGACGCCATATGGGTGGAAATTGGCAGGCCCAGCCGCCGCGCGGCGTCCTATTCCGCCTTCCAGACTTCGGCGTCTGAACGATCCGGGCCACGTGCGCAGATCCCGATGGAGACTAGGCTGTGGTGACGATTTAATCATTTGAGCCATAGCATGATGCTGGCGAGTTTGATGAAGCCGAAGAAGTTGGCAGCGATTTTGTCGTAGCGGGTGGCGATGCGCCGCCATTGCTTGAGTTTGGCGAAGAAGCCCTCGAC
>NZ_JBMDWL010000133.1:0-50923 GCF_048594625.1 Sphingobium sp. | reverse complement strand
CATTAGCCGCTTGAACCCCAGCCAGCTACCCTTGATCGCGCCATATTTGACGATCGCCTGTATCGTATATTCCGAACAGGACGGGGCATAGCGGCAGGTGGGGGGCAAAATGCGCGAAGGGCCGACCTGCCAGAAGCGCGCAATCAGGATCAGCAGGCGGGCGATCACGATTCGCGCCGGTCGCGATAACCATCCCCTATATGCGCCTGCGAAGGCAGGAGCGCAGGGCGATCAGGCGCAGACGCTGCGTCGCTGGATGCCGGGCCTTCCTTCAACCGTGCCGCCCCGGTTCCGCTATCTGCCAAAGGCGCGACATCGCCGCCGGGCATGTGCCCTTCGCGCCCTTTGGCGACGGGCTTTGCTTTGCCGCGATCCTTGCCGCCACGCGGCCGCGAATCGCGCGGCGCGTCGACAGGCCGGGTCATGATCTTGCCCAGCGCCTTGTCCAGTTCGGCGCGCAACTGCGCGAAATCGCGTTCGATCCCGCCTTCGCGGCCGATCAGCACATGGTCCGCGCCCTCAATGCCATGCATCGGTAACAGCTCACGGGCCAATACGCGAAAACGGCGCTTCATCCGGTTACGGACGACAGCGCCGCCAATCTTTTTCGTGACCGTGATGCCGAAACGCATCGCCGGATCGCCATCGCCGCGCTCGCGCACCAGCAGGACGAATCCCGGCATGGGGGCGCGGCGTCCGCGATTCGCCGCCAGAAAATCCGCGCGCCGGACCATCATGGCCGGCGCGATCGTATTTTCAGGCAGGGAAATCAGGCGCAGAGATTCTTGCGGCCGCGGGCGCGACGGGCGCGCATCACATTGCGGCCACCGGGGGTCGCCATGCGGGCGCGGAAACCGTGACGGCGCTTCCGAACCAGATTGCTCGGCTGAAAAGTGCGCTTCATCGTTCATTCCTCAAAACAAAAAAAGAATCGGGGTGACAAAAAAGGGCCGCCAAAACAGCGGCCGCAAGTCAGGGGCCGTCCGATAGGGAAAAGGGGTAGGGAAGTCAATGGCGGCCTTACGCCTCCATCCATTTCCTGTTCCTGCCCGACACATCGCGTCGTCGCAGTCGCCCGGCCGCTGCCTGATCGGCGCACATGCGGCCCGCCCTTATTTCCCCGCCCTTATTTCCCCCGCGCCGCCGCGACGCCGTCTTTCAGCGCATCGAATCCCACGGCGCCGTTCAGCACCTGATCGCCGATGACGAATGTCGGCGTTCCGCTCGCCTGCAATTTCTGGGCGAGCGCGATGTTCGACTGGATTTCCGAATCATATTTGCTCGACGCAATGGCCGATTCGGCTTCCGATCTGGTGATGCCTGCCTTGGCGGCGGCGGCGATGATGGTGTCGCGCGACACCTTGCCCGCGCCATAGAGCGCCTTGTGATAGGTCATATATTGTCCGCGCTCGGCGGCGAAGAGCGACACCTTGGCCGCATCGCTGCTGGCTTCGGACAGGATCGGCAGTTCGCGATAGACCACCTTCACCTTCGCGTCCGACCCTACCAGCCTGGCAAGGTCGGGCAGCGATGCCCGGCAATAGCCACAGGCATAATCGAAAAATTCGACCACGGTGACGTCGCCATTGGCCGCGCCTTCCCACGCCCCGGCATAGGGTTTTTCCAGCGCGCTGCGGCTCGCCTCGATCGTGCCTGACATCCGCTTGGCCTGCAATTTCTCGACCGCCTGCGGGATGATTTCGGGATGCTCCAATATATAGTCATGCACGATCTTCTCGATCGCTGCCTTGTCGGTCGCATTGACGCTGGCAGGCGCCTGCACGGCCAGCGCGGTTCCGGCCGCAGCCGCTATGATGGTAAAGGCGCCAAGGGTCATCTGCATCGTCCTGTTGGAAAGGGCCGCACGAAATCCGGGCCGGTTCTGGTCTGTCATGTCTATCTTTTCTTGCGCTGCTGTTCGATCGCCGCGCGCGATGTCATCGCTATGTCCTGGGCACGCAAATAGTCAACCGTGCCCGGCTTCAACCCCTGCATCGCCGCGTCCGCGCTGCGCAGCGCCATGGGGTGCTGCCCCATCATCGCATATCGCTCCGCCGTCGCCAGCGCGGCGCGGGTGGTGTCGCCCCGCCGTTCGTACACGACGCCCAGCTGATACCAGGCAAAGGGATTTTCCCGGTCCCGCTGTACGGCCAGCCGCAACACCTGCTCCGCCTCGGCGAAATTGCTCTCATCCTCGGTCGCGATCAGCGCGTGGGACAACAGCACGGAAATCAGTGGCTGGTTGGTGATCTTCACCGCTTCGCGCAGCGGTGCGACGGCATCCCTGGGGCGTCCGCTTTCCAGCAGGATCTGCCCCTTCAGCTCCAGATAATAGGGGTCGTGCGGCGCGATGGCCAGCAACGCGTCCGCTTCCTCCAGCGCCTTTTGCGGATAGGCGCTTTTGTGCCAGGCATAGGCGCGGGCATAATGGGCCGGGGCCGACTGGTCGGTCTCAGGATATTTCTGCAGGGTCTGCGTCGGTTCGGACACGAAACCGATCAGCTTTGCCTTCACCCGTTCGAACTTCGCTTCCAGCGCCTTGTCGGGCGGACGGTCCCATGCCGGGTCGATGGTATAGACTTCGCGCAGCACGCTGATGCGTTCGCCCGACAGAGGGTGGGTGCGCCCGTAACTATTATCCTGCGGAATGGCGAGCCGATATTCCTGATTTTGCAGTTTCTTGAAGAACTCCAGGCTCCCCTTGCCGCTCAGCCCCGCCTTGGACAGGTAACGCGCCCCGGCAAGGTCGGCGGAACTTTCCTGCCCGCGCGAAAAGGCCAGAAACTTGCTCATCGCCGCCTGCTGGCCCAGGCCCATGATGCCCATGCCCGCTTCCGCGCCGCCCGCCGCGATCGCCGCCGCGCCCAGCACCAGCGACAGCAGCGTCACGCCGGTTGCTTCCTTGATCCCCTCGCCGAAACGCACGACATGGCCGCCCTCGATATGGCCCAGTTCATGCGCGACCACGCCCTGCAACTGGTTCACATTGTCGGCCTGCGCGATCAGCCCGCTATGGACCCACACGATCTGCCCGCCCGCGACGAAGGCGTTGATTTCCGGATCGTTGATGACCAGCACCTGGACATTTTTCGGCTCCATGCCGGCGGCCTTGACCAGCTGGCCCGACATGTCGGCCATGAAGGCCTCGGTTTCCGCGTCGCGCAGGATCTGCTGCGCGGCGGCCGGGCGCGCCATGCAGGCGATGGTGGCGATTGCCAGCATGCAGAATTTCAGCCGCCGCCGCATCAGTCGCGGCTCCGGGGCAGGGGATTACAGACCGTCACGCGCCCGTCCTGACAGGCGGGGGCTGAACCTGTCGTGAAGCCGCCATGAAAGAAAAGCGCCGCTGCGCACCGGTCGGGACCGGAAGGGCAGCGGCGCTTGTTCATTCTATCGTGTATCCGGCCTTATTGACCGAAGGTGCGCTGCCACCAGCCACGGCGCGGCTCGCCACCGTCCGCTTCACCCTCTTGGGCAGCGGCGGCTTCGGCCACCGGTGCTTCAGGGGCGGGGGCGGGCGCTTCGACGGCCACTTCCGCGACCGGCGCGGCGGCTTCCGCTTCGGCGGGCGCAGCCTTCTTGCGACGGGTGCGCTTGGGCTTGGCGGGCGCTTCCTCGGCCGGTGCCTCTTCCGCAACGGCGACAGCCGGGGCAGGCGCGGCTTCCTCGGCGACCACATCGGCCTTCTTGCGGCGAGTGCGCTTGGGCTTGGCGGGCGCGGCCTCTGCCGGGGCTTCCTCGGCCACGGTTTCGACCGGCGCAGCCGCTTCGACCGGCGCGGCAGCAGCCTCTACGGCCTCCGCAACCGGTTCGGCATCCGCTTTCTTGCGGGCGCGCGGGCGACGACGGGTCTTGGGCGCTTCCTCGGCGGGCGCTTCGGGCGCAGCTTCGACCACGGCTTCCGCAACCGGCTCGGCGACTTCGGCGACGGCTTCCGGCGCAGCGCTTTGCGCTCCATCGGCATCCACGCCATCGGCCTCGACCGCGGCGCCTTCTTCGCCACCTTCGCGACGGCGACGGCCACCACGACGACCACGGCGGCCACGGCGACGACCGCTGCCTTCTTCCTCGGCTGCGGGCGCAGCATCGGCGACGGCTTCCTCGCCATCCTCGACGGCTTCACCATCGGCGTCCGAACCGGCGACGTCATCGCCAGCGTCCTCGCCAGCTTCGCCATGCGGCTCATCGCGCTGGCCGCCACGACGGCGACGGCGACGACGGCGGCGACGACCACCTTCCCGTTCCTCGTCCCCGCGCTCGCCACGCGGCGCGCGCTCTTCGCGCTCGGCCTCGGCTTCCGCCTCTTCGACTTCGATGTCGTCTTCGTCTTCGTCCTCGATGACGTCCAGATCGTCATCTTCGTCCGGCAACGGCGCATAGGTCACGACGCGCTCAGGGCGCGGCCCGCTGGCCTCTACCGACATGCGTGCGCCCTCGATCTCGCCATCGGGCAGGATCGCGATGCGCACGCCATAACGCTGCTCGATCTCGTCCAGCTCGCGGCGCTTGTTGTTGAGGACGTAGAAAGCGGCTTCCTGGCTCGCGCGCAGCGTGATCAGGCTGCCGCGACCACGCGCCGCTTCTTCCTCCAGCATGCGCAGCGCGCCCAGACCCGCCGACGATGCCGTGCGGACCAGACCGGTGCCTTCGCAATGCGGGCACTGGCGGGTCGATGCTTCCAGCACGCCGGTGCGCAGCCGCTGGCGGCTCATTTCCATCAGGCCAAAGCCGGAGATGCGGCCAACCTGAATGCGGGCGCGATCGTCCTTCAGCGCCTCCTTCATCGCCTTCTCGACCTTGCGGATGTTGGAGTTCACCTCCATGTCGATGAAGTCGATGACGACCAGCCCCGCCATGTCGCGCAGGCGCAGCTGGCGCGCGATTTCGCGGGCCGCTTCCAGATTGGTCGCGACGGCGGTCTGTTCGATGCCATGTTCGCGGGTCGACCGGCCGGAGTTGATGTCGATCGACACCAGCGCTTCGGTCGGGTTGATGACCAGGTATCCGCCCGATTTCAGCTGCACGACCGGATTATACATCGCCGCCAGCTGATCCTCGACGCTGGCGCGCTGGAACAGCGACACCGCATCGGCATATTGCTTCACGCGCCGCGCATGGCTCGGCATCAGCAGGCGCATGAAGTCCTTTGCCGCGCGATAGCCATCCTCGCCCTCGACGATGACTTCCTCGATGTCCTTGTTATAGATGTCGCGGATCGCGCGCTTGATCAGGTCGCTGTCATTGTGGATCAGCGCGGGTGCTGCGGCCTGCAACGTCTTTTCGCGAATCTCGTCCCACAGGCGCGCCAGATAATCGAAGTCGCGCTTGATTTCGGGCTTCGTGCGCTGAAGCCCCGCCGTGCGCACGATGCAGCCCATGCTGGACGGCAGCGCCATTTCTGCGATGATCGACTTCAACCGCTTGCGGTCCGCCGCATTGCTGATCTTGCGCGAAATGCCGCCGCCATGACTGGTGTTGGGCATCAGCACGCAATAACGACCGGCCAGCGACAGATAGGTGGTCAGCGCTGCGCCCTTGTTGCCGCGTTCTTCCTTGACGACCTGGACCAGCAACACCTGACGGCGCTTGATGACGTCCTGAATCTTGTAACGACGGCGCAGCGCCATGCGCTTGCGGCGCAGTTCGTCGGCGGCGTCGTCGCCCCCACGGTCACGCCCGCGTCCGCCGCGACGGCCACCGCGCTCACCACCGGTTTCGGCATTTTCGCCGCCCTCGGCCTGCTCGCTTTCTTCCTCATCGTCATGATGATGGCTGGCTTCGACATATTCCACGCCGCCTTCGGGCGCGACATGATCATGATGATCATGGTCGTCGTCATCATCGTCATAATCCGCGCGCAACGCGGCTTCTTCTTCGGCATGGGCGCGTTCTTCGCGCAGCAGTGCTTCGCGGTCTTCGCGCGGGATCTGGTAATAATCGGGATGGATTTCGCTGAACGCCAGGAAACCGTGGCGGTTGCCGCCATAATCCACGAAGGCCGCCTGAAGCGACGGCTCCACGCGGGTGACCTTGGCCAGATAGATATTGCCCTTGAGCTGCTTGTGCTCTGCGGACTCGAAATCGAACTCCTCGATCCGGTTACCCTTGACGACCGCGACCCGGGTCTCTTCCCGGTGGCGCGCATCGATCAGCATACGCATTGTCATTTATGAATCTCCGGCGTGGTCGGGCTGCGGCACAGGGCCGCGCCGCCACGCGATTGTGAAGGGACGGCCGGGCGCGCATCATGAAAGGCGCGGATGTCGGCATCGTCCGGGTTTGAAGGAAATTATGCGCGTCTGCTGCGTCGGCAGGGCCGGACATGTCGCCGGGCCGGACCATCCACGCCGCAACGCCCGTTTCCGGGGTCAGCGTGGAATGGAAATCATGCCTCATGCAGCGTCAACCTGTTTGCGTCATCGACGGGGGTGCGATCCCGCGTCCGTCGATGCTTCTCAATTGCCCTGACACCGGCCCTTTCCATATGGGCGGACCTGTCAGGAATGTTATGGGTAGCAGTCTAATAGGCAGGGGGCAACGGCTGGCTGAAATAATGTGGCAGCTTTGCGACATCGTGCCGCGAAATCCACTTTTCATGCTGAAGCGCCTGTTAACCCTCTCATTTTACGCGACTCAAACCGGTGATCCTTAATCCGGGGTTTAGCGTGGGGACGCTGACACGGATTAGCCCAAATGAAATTTGGCTGGACGGCCAAGCGGGCGGCGTTGCACAAGCGGCGCATGCTCCAAAGCCTTGCCCTGGCAGGCACCATGTTGATGGCGGTGCCCGGCAGCGCCGGTGGAATATCCGGCGTCGATGTGCAGGACGACCGCGTCGTCGTGCGCTTCGATGAACGCATCGATGGTGCATCGGCATTCCTGCTCGATGCGCCGCGCCGCATCGCGCTGGACATTGACGGCGCGCAGATGGGGCGTGGGCGTTTCAACCCCGGCAATGGGGCGATCGCCGCCGTGCGTCAGGGGCAATTGAACGACGGCACCACCCGCGTGGTGCTCGACCTGTCGACGCCTGCGACCTTCGGCAATCCGCAGCTGGCCGCCGACGGCAAGTCGCTCAGCTTCTCGCTACAGGGCGTCAGCGACAGCCGCTTTCGCAGCGAACTGGGCAGGGGGCGCACCCATTTCGACGGCGCCGCCCATATGGCCGCGCGTCCGCAAAAGCCGCTCCATTCCATCACCGTGCCGATCCCGGCCGCCGCGCGCGGCGTCAGCCTGCCTTCGGTCGAAGGCGTCAATGACGGCGCCCGTCCGCTGGTGGTGATCGATGCGGGGCATGGCGGGCATGATCCGGGCGCGATCAACAAGGAAACGGGCAAGCGCGAAAAGGACGTCACGCTCGCTATCGCGCAGGCCATTCGCGATCAGCTGGTCAAATCGGGCCGCGTCCGCGTGGCGCTGACCCGCGACGACGACAGATTCCTGATCCTTCAGGAACGCTATGGCATTGCGCGGAAACTGGGCGCCGATCTCTTCATTTCCGTCCATGCCGACGCCGCCGAAAATACCGAAGCCCATGGCGCGACCGTCTATACCCTGTCCGAAACCGCGTCCGACCGCGAAGCGGCCCGGCTTGCGGCGCGGGAAAACAAGTCGGACATCATCAACGGCGTCAACCTTGGCAACCAGTCGGGCGACGTATCCTCGATCCTCATCGATCTGACGCAGCGCGAATCGATGAACATCTCGGCCAATTTCGCGCGCCTGCTCCAGCGGGAGGCCGCACCCTTCGTGCCCTTCCGCAGCGCCTATCACCGCTTCGCATCGCTGATGGTGCTCAAGGCGCCCGATACGCCGTCGATCCTGTTCGAAACGGGGTATATCAGCAATGCGGCGGACGCGGCCTTCCTGTCCTCGCGCGAAGGGCAGGGGCGGATCGCCCGTGGCGTCGCCCGCGCGATAGAGGTGCATTTCGCCCGCAAACTGGCGATGCGGGGCGGTATGGCGGGGGGCTGACCTGTCCTACCGGGCGTCGTCCTGCTATCATGGCGACGCTTTCCGATAGGATCGGGGCCGCGCAACAAAATGTCGCAATGAGCGGAAAATGTGCGAAGTTAACGGGGGCACCGGCCCGGCGCAAAGGCCGTCCGGGCCACCCGATGCGGCGGATTGCATGATCCCCACTGGCATTGGCGTCATTTTGACCCTAGAGCCTCTCCCTTATGGAAGAGGCCCGTTCCGATACCGCCCATTCGTCCTTCGCCTATCGTCTGCGTCGTGACGCAGGGGGCTTTTTCAGCCGCTTGCGCCCGCTCTGGTCGCGGCGCCTGTTCCGCTGGGGGGCGATCGCCTTTGGCGGGCTGCTGTTTGGCATCTTCCTGTTCTGGCTGATTTTCGCGCGCGGCCTGCCCGATGCCGCGACGCTACTGGAATATGAACCGCCGCTCCCCACCATCGTGCGCGACATCAATGGTCAGCCGGTCCACAGCTATGCCCGCGAACGGCGCGTCCAACTGCAATATAGCGATTATCCGCAACAGCTGATCCACGCCTATCTGGCGGCGGAGGACAAGACCTTCTTCGACCATCATGGCGTGGACATTCCCGGCTTTGCGGGCGCGGTCGTCGACTATGCCAGCAAACTGGGTTCGGGCCAGCGTGCGCGCGGCGGCTCCACCATCACGCAGCAGGTGGCCAAAAATCTGCTGATCGGCGACGAATATTCCCCGACCCGCAAGGTGAAGGAAATGATCCTCGCCTGGCGCATGGAAAATGTGCTGTCGAAACAGCAGATCCTCGAACTGTACCTGAACCAGATTTTCCTCGGCCGGAACGCCTATGGGGTTCAGGCGGCGGCCCGCGCCTATTTCGACAAGGACGTCGCCGACCTGCATCTCCATGAAATGGCCTATCTCGCCATTCTGCCCAAGGGGCCGGCCAATTATCGTCCGGAAAGCGAAACCGGCCATGCCCGCGCCATCGACCGTCGCAACTGGGCGCTGGGCGAAATGGAGAAGAATGGCTGGATCACCGCGGCGCAGCGCAGCGCGGCGCAGGCCTTGCCGCTCGGCACCGTTCAGGCGCACGGTTCCAGCTTCGATGCGCGCGCCGGCGGCTATTATATGGAAGAAGTCCGCCGCCGCCTGATCCAGCTGTTCGGTGAAAAGGCGGAAGATGGCCCCAACAGCGTATATGCCGGTGGCCTGTGGGTACGCAGCCCCTATGACCCGGTGGTGCAGGACAATGTCGCCACCGCCCTGCGCAACGGCCTGCTGCGCTTCGATGCCGGGCGCGGCTGGTCCGGCCCGGTCGGTCATCTCAACATCGAAAATGGCTGGGAACGCGAACTCGCCGCCAGCTATATCGACGTCGATTATGCCCAGTGGCGCGTCGCCGTCATCATCAGCCGGTCGTCGTCCGACGCGCAGATCGGCTTTGCCGACGGCAGCACGGGAACGCTCCCGGCAGGATCGGCGCAGCTCCCCTATCGCAAGAGCGGCGGCCCCGCCTTCTCCGCGATGAAGCCCGGCGACCTGATCGTCGTCGCGCGCAACGGGTCCAGCTGGGCGCTGCGCAACATTCCCGAAGTGTCGGGCGGCATGGTCGCGCAGGAAGTGCATTCGGGCCGCATCCGCGCGATGCAGGGTGGCTTTGATTCGCGCCTGTCCAGCTATAACCGCGCCACCCAGGCGCAACGTCAGCCCGGCTCCACGATCAAGCCCTTCGTCTATGCCGCCGCGCTCGACAACGGCATGACCCCGGCCTCGATCATCGTCGATGGCCCGCTATGCGTCTATCAGGGCGCGGGTCTTGGCCAGAAATGCTTCCGCAACTTCTCCGGCGGCAGCGCGGGTCCGCAGACGATGCGCTGGGGCGTGGAACAGTCTCGCAACCTCATGACCGTGCGCGCCGCCAGCCAGACCGGCATGGACCGCGTCGTGCGCACCATCAAGAATATGGGCATCGGCGACTATCAGCCCTATCTGTCCTTCGCGCTGGGCGCTGGCGAAACCACCGTGGAACGCATGGTCAACGCCTATGCCACGCTCGCCAATCAGGGGCGGCAATTCCCGTCCAAGGTGATGGATTCTGTGCAGGATCGCCGGGGCAAGGTGATCTGGCCCGAACGCTGGCGCCCCTGCGACAATTGCAACATGGCCAACTGGGACGGCAAGCCCATGCCCCGCTTCGGCATGGAGGGGAAGCAGGTGATGAACCCCATGACCGCCTATCAGGTCGTGCACATTACCGAAGGCGTCATCCAGCGCGGCACCGCCACGGCGCTGGCGGATCTGAAACGCCCGCTCTTTGGCAAGACCGGCACCACCAACGGCCCCACCAACGTCTGGTTCGTGGGCGGTTCGCCCGACATCGTCGCGGGCGTCTATATCGGTTACGATCAGCCGCGCAGCCTCGGCGGCTGGGCGCAGGGCGGCCGCATCGCCGCGCCGATCTGGAAGGCGGCGATGGCGCCGGTACTGGAAACCATGCCCAAAACGCCCTTCGTCGCCCCGGCTGGCATCCGCATGGTCGCGATCGATCGTCGTTCGGGCAAGCGCGTCTATGGCGCATGGCCCGGCACCGATGCGAAGCCCGCCGTCATCTGGGAAGCGTTCAAGCCCGAATCCGAACCCCGCCGATCGATCCGCAAGGAAGAGGCGGAGGCTGAGGCAAAGGTCGCCGCCGCCCGCGCTGCATCCGCCACCCGCCGCACCCGCACCGACGCCGATTTCCTGGAAGGACAGGGCGGCATTTACTGACCGGGTGCCCGCCTTTTGACAGGCGGGTCTTCGGGCAGGATTATCTTCCCAAAATCCGCTGCGTCGGATAGGGGCGATCGCTTGATGCGTTGACGCGCCAAGACATTTCTGGAGAATTCCCATGCGCGCCGAAGCGCAGCAACATATCGACCGTATCGACGCCGCCCTTGGCCTGCTGCGCCAGTCGCTCGACTGGGACCGTGCGCTGCGGCGTCTGGACGAACTCAATGCCCGCGTCGAAGATCCGACCCTGTGGGACAATGCGAAGCTGGCGCAGGAGGTGATGCGCGAACGCACCCGTCTCGACAGCGCGATCGGCGCGACCCGCGCCATCGAGACGGAAAAGAGCGACACCGCCGAACTCATCGAAATGGCCGAGGCCGAAGGTGACGAGGATATGGTGGCCGAAGCCATCGCGTCCTTGAAGGCGCTGGCCGACCGCGCGGACGAAGACAAGATCAAGGCGCTGCTGTCGGGCGAGGCGGACGCGAGCGACACCTATCTGGAAATCCATGCCGGCGCTGGCGGCACGGAAAGTCAGGACTGGGCCGAAATCCTGTCGCGCATGTATCGCCGCTGGGCCGAACGGCGCGGCTACAAGGTGGAACTGGTCGATTATCAGGCGGGCGAAACCGCGGGCATCAAGTCCGCGACCTTCCTGTTCAAGGGCGAAAACGCCTATGGCTATGCCAAGACCGAAAGCGGCGTCCACCGCCTCGTCCGCATCAGCCCCTATGACAGCGCGGCGCGCCGCCACACCAGCTTCTCGTCGGTCTGGGTCTATCCGGTGATCGACGACAATATCGACATTGAGGTCAAGGAAAGCGACCTCAAGATCGATACCTATCGCGCATCGGGCGCGGGCGGTCAGCACGTCAACACCACCGATTCGGCGGTCCGCATCACCCACGTTCCGTCGGGCATCATCGTCGCGTCGCAGAATGACCGGTCGCAGCACAAGAACCGCGCGACGGCCATGAACATGCTGAAGGCGCGCCTGTACGAAGCGGAACTGCGCAAGCGCGAAGAAGCTGCCTCCACCGACTATGCGGCAAAGACCGAAATCGGCTGGGGCCACCAGATCCGCTCTTACGTCCTCCAGCCCTATCAGCTGGTGAAGGATCTGCGCACCGGCGTCACCTCCACCGCGCCCGACGATGTGCTGGACGGCGCGCTCGATCCGTTCATGGCCGCCGCCCTGTCGCAGAAGGTGACGGGTGAAAAGGTTGATGTGGAGGATGTCGACTGATGATCCGGGCGGTACTGGCGGGCGCGTTTCTCCTGCTGACCGCCTGCGACCAGATTGGCGGCGGCAATCAGAGCGACCGGTCGGCCGTGGCGGACCCGTTCCCGCAGGCTGACCGCCCCGTCGCCCCCATCGTATCGACCCGCTGGTCGAGCGAGGAAGCCCGCGACCGGGTCAATGAAGCCGAAGACATCATGAACCGGGCGGGCATCCGTCCGGGAATGACGGTGGCCGACATCGGCGCGGGAGAGGGCTATTATACCGTCCGCCTCGCCCGGCGCGTCGGGGCCGAAGGCCGCGTGCTGGCCGAAGACATATTGCCCGAAGTCATAGAAGCGCTGTCCCGTCGCATCACCCGCGAAAAATGGGACAATGTCAGCGTGAAACTGGGCATGGCGGAAGATCCGCGCCTGCCCGAAAACAGCTTCGACCGGATATTGATGGTCCATATGTATCATGAAATCGCCGAACCCTATGCCTTTCTCTGGCATCTCAGCCCTGCGCTCAAAAAGGACGGCGAACTGATCGTGGTGGACGCCAACCGCCCGACCGATCAGCATGGCACGCCGCCGCGCCTGCTCGCCTGCGAAATGGCGGCCATGGGGTTCCGCATGGAAGAACTGATCGCAAAGCCGACGGCGGGTGGCTATCTCGCCCGCTTCCGCCGCATCGCCGCGCGGCCCGATCCCGTCAGCATCGTTCCCTGCGCCTTGAATGGATAAGGGCTGTAACCATGCATTTCGATGATCAGCTGCAACGCTATTTCGGCACGACCGACCTCGACGCCCTGCCATCGGGCGCGCTGGACGCGGGGATCGACCGGATGCGCGTGGACCTTGGGCTGGAGGAGGATCGCGGTCGCCGCTTCGCGCTCTGGTCGCTTCTCTATCTGCTGGGCGCCGCGCCCGACCTCGACATCGCGTTCGAGGACTCCGCCGATCGCGAAGCTGCCCGCAATTTCATGGACCTGACGGACCACGGCTGACCCGCTCATCAATCGATGAGTTTTGCGCAGCCATCTTCCCTTCGCCTGATCGTCAGCTAATACAGCGGCATATCAGCCAGAAAGAGGATTGCATGGACTATCGCACGCTCGGCCGCACGGACCTTCGGGTCAGCCTGATCTGCCTAGGCACCATGACATGGGGTTCGCAAAATAGCGAGGCGGAGGCGCATGCCCAGCTCGACTATGCGACCGCGCAGGGCGTCAATTTCATCGACACGGCCGAAGGTTATCCGGTCACCCCGGTGGCGGCCGATACGCAGTTCCTGACCGAAACCTATATCGGCAACTGGATCGAGCGGCGCGGCAAACGCGACGACATCATCCTGGCGACCAAGGTGTCCGGTCCATCGCGCGACCCCATCCGCAAATTTCGCGGCGGCGACAATCGCCTCGATCGCCGCAACATCCTCGCTGCGGTGGACGACAGCCTGCGTCGCCTGAAAACCGATTATATCGATCTTTATCAGGTTCACTGGCCCGACCGCCCGGTGCCGTCTTTCGGCGGGCGCGGCCTGATGGACATAACCGACGGTCCGCAAGTCGTGACAGTGCACGAAACGCTGGATGCGCTGGGCGACCTCGTGAAAACGGGGAAGGTCCGCCATGTCGGCGTCTCCAATGAAACGCCATGGGGCGTCAGCGAATATCTGCGCCTGTCGCGCGATCAGGGCCTGCCCCGCATCGCGTCGATCCAGAACGCCTACAGCCTGCTCAATCGCATCTTCGAAATCGGCCTGTCGGAATTTGCCCTGCGCGAAGATGTCGGCCTCCTCGCCTATTCGCCGTTGGCGGGTGGCAATCTGACCGGCAAATATCTGGGCGGCGTCATCCCGTCAGGATCGCGCCGTGACGTTGCAAAGCAGTTCGTCCGTTACAACCTGCCCAATCAGGCGATTGCCAGCGCGCGCTATGTCGCCGTTGCCCATGCTTTCGGCCTCGACCCCGCGCAAATGGCGCTGGCCTTCGTCAACAGCCGCCCCTTCGTCACGTCCAACATCATCGGCGCGACCAGCCTCGACCAGCTGAAGGTGGACATCGACAGCGTGAACATCCACCTGACCGAAGATCATCTGGCCGCGATCGAGGACATTCACCGCATCCTGCCCGATCCCTGCCCATAATATCGGGCTGAGCTGAATATCGCGTCAGGGTTAAATATCGCGTCAGGCGGCGCGCGATGCGTCGGATGGCGCGGCATCGTCCATCGCCTCTATCCCCTGCCACCAATCATCCACTGGTGGCAGCAGGATCGCCAGCGCGCCGTGACGGGCGATCGCATGCCATGTCGCGGCAACCCGGACATAGCGCCATTGGGGATCGCAATTGATCGGAACCTGCCGGAAACGGACCTGCGTCCCTACTGCCGTCGGGTCGATCGGGCACAGCTGACTGGCGACTTCGCGTTGGCTGCCATCGGGAAACTGCACAATAACCGCCATCGCCTGTCCTCCATCCTGCCGTTCCCGATTTCCCAACGCGTGGCAAGCCGTTGAGTTCATTACTGCCCGCCGGAAAAGCGGTGAATGGAATTGCGAATCTATCGCAATATCTATAGTTCGTCGCCACTATTCCAAGGAGACGAGATAATGCGCAAACTGCCCTTCGCCCTGCTGGCGCTGGTCGCCCTGTCACCGGTGGCGCAGGCCCATGAAGTGTGGGTGGAACGCGACGGCAGCGGCCCCGCGCGCATCTATCTGGGCGAACCGGGCGACGTCCTGCCCGCAGGCGGCGATCCTGAGTTCGAAAAGCTCAAGGCCCCGCGCCTCGTTCCCGCATCCACGGCGCAGCAGACCCGCAAGGCGGGTTATATCGAGGTTGCCGCTCCGGCGGGCGACGTCCGCGTCATAGACGACAGCGTGTTCGCGCCATGGGGCGAGGACGGCAAGAAGGAAGGCGTGATCTATTACGCCCGCGCCGGTCGCACAGAGGCGAAGGCTGGCCTGCCGCTGGAAATCGTGCCCACCGCCGCCCATGCCAACAGCTTCACCCTGATCCGCGACGGCAAACCGCTGGCGGACACCAAGGTCATGGTCATCTCTCCCGACAAATGGTCAAAGAATGTCACCACCGACGCGCAGGGGCGCGTGACCGTGCCGTTCAGGGAAAGGGGCCGCTACATCCTGACTGCGACGCACACGGAAAAGGGCGACCTGACCCTCGCCGATCAGAAGGTCGCGACCCTTTATCATATCGCGACGCTGACCTTCGTTAACTGATCGTCCGGCGCGGGGCGGGCGGCGGGCGGTCTCCGCCCCGCGCCATTATGACATCCCTGTCACGATTATGACTTCGCGCTGTCAACCAGCGCACATTGCGGTGCAACATCGCGCGGATAGGTCGCGCCCCAATCATAATCTCTCAGGGGGAACAACCGACCATGCGTATCACCACCGCCTTGCTGATGGCGTCGACCGCCATCATCTCCACCCCCGCCTTCGCGCAGGATACGGCGCCCGCCGATGCCGTCGCTGCCGCTGCGGGCGCGGAAATCATCGTGTTCGGCCGTGGCGAAACCCGTCAGGTTCAGGAAATCGCGGCCAGGGACATCGTGACCCTTACGCCCGGCACCAATGCGCTCAAGGCGATTGAAAAGCTGCCCAGCGTCAATTTCCAGTCGTCCGACCCGTTCGGCAATTATGAATGGTCGCAACGCGTCACCATTCGCAGCTTCAACCAGAATCAGCTCGGCTTCACCTTCGACGGCATTCCGCTGGGCGACATGAGCTATGGCAATCATAACGGCCTGCACATCACCCGCGCCGTCAGCAGCGAAAATATCGGCAATGTCCGCGTCAGCCAGGGCGCGGGTTCGCTCGGCACGCAGTCGACCAACAATCTGGGCGGTACGGTCGAAACATTCTCCATGGACCCGACCGGCGAATTCGGCGCACAGGGCAACTTCACCTATGGCAGCAACGACACGATCCGCGCCTTCGCCCGCCTGAACCTTGGCACGCGCGATGGCGTTCGCGGCTATGTCTCCTACGGCTATGGCTCCACCGACAAGTGGAAGGGGCAGGGCGTGCAGGACCAGCATATGGGCAATGCAAAGGTCGTGATCCCGGTCGGCGAAGCGAAGATCGACGGCTGGCTCAGCTATTCCGACCGTC
Source organism: Sphingobium sp. (assembly GCF_048594625.1). Taxonomy (GTDB): domain Bacteria; phylum Pseudomonadota; class Alphaproteobacteria; order Sphingomonadales; family Sphingomonadaceae; genus Sphingobium. Next base: position 34,843 of record NZ_JBMDWL010000133.1, on the reverse strand, counting down.
GTGAGCAGGACTATCAGGACATGTCTAAAAACATGATCGAACGCCTCGGTTATGACTGGGACAATAGCTATCCCGACTATGCCCGCGCCATCGACTATGCCAGCCGCCTGAACGACGTCGATCGTTTCAGCAACAGCGGCGGTTCGCCCTTCCCCGATGGCCTTTACGACTATAGCGGCGCCCCGGTTGCCGGTGGTCAGGTCTATCCCGGCAACGTCACCAGCGCCGACGACGCCTATTATGACGCGGCGGGCCTGCGCAAGGACTGGCTGGGCGCCATCGGCTTGACCACACCCATCGGCGAAAACGCCACCTTCAAGCTCAAGGGCTATTATCATAATAACAGCGGCATGGGTCTGTGGGCGACGCCCTATACCGTCAGCCCGAACGGCGTTCCCATGTCCGTGCGCACCACCGAATATGACATGGATCGCATCGGCGTATTCGGCAGCGTCGATTACACGCTGGGCATCCAGAATCTCAGTGTCGGTGGCTGGTATGAAAACAACAAATTCCATCAGGCGCGCCGCTTCTACGCCTTTGCCAGTCGCACCGATCCGGGCCTGTCGTTCCGCGACTATCCCAAAAACCCCTTCGCCACCCAGTGGGAGTTCGATTTCACCACCGACACGTTCCAATATCATGTGCAGGACAAGATCGATCTTGGCATGATCACCATCAATCTGGGGTGGAAGGGTTTCAGCGTCACGAACAAGGCGGACGCGATCGTCCAGGCGACCTTCCCCGAAGGCAAGATCAAGGTGCAGGACTGGTTCCAGCCCCATGCCGGGTTCGCGGTCGAACTCAGCCCGCAGGCGGAAGTGTTCGGTGGCTTCACGCAGGTCACCCGCGCCTTCGCCTCGGCGACGACGGCCGGTCCCTTCTCGACCAATCAGGCCGGTTTCGATGCGATCCGCGACAGCCTGAAGCCTGAAACGTCGGACACGTTCGAACTGGGCCTGCGGTATCATAACCCGGTCTTCAACGGTGTGCTGGGCGCCTATCTGGTGAATTTCAAGAACCGTCTGGACGCCGTGTCGGTCGGTTCGGCCATTCAGGGCAATCCGTCCGCGCTGCAGAATGTCGGGAGCGTGCGGTCGGTCGGTTTCGAAGCGGCCGGTGACCTGAAACTGGGCGGCGGCTTTGGCGTCTATGCCAGCTACAGCTACACCGACGCCACCTATCGCGACGATGTGTTCGACGGCGATGGTGCGCTGATCGCCGCGCTCGACGGCAAGACGGTGGTGGACAGCCCCAGGCACATGGTGCGCGGCGAAATCAATTATGACGACGGTCAGCGCTTCTTCCGCATCGGCGGCAACTATATGTCGCGTCGCTATTATAACTACACCAATGACGAACCGATCGCCGGTCGCCTGATCGTCGATGCGTCGCTGGGCTATCGCCTGACCGACAAGATCGAAATCCAGCTGAACGCGACCAACCTGTTCGACAAGAAATATATCAGCACCATCGGGTCGGGCGGCTTTGCCAATAGCGGCGACCGCCAGACCCTGCTGATCGGCGCGCCGCAGCAATTCTTCGCGACGCTCAAGACCGGTTTCTGATCGGGCGCATTGCGAAGTCATCCGGAAACAGATGACGGCTTGTACAATGCGCTGAACAACAGACGCCAAAGATGGACGGTTCGGTCACAAATATGTGGCCGAACCGTCATCATTCCGACCATCCGGGATCATCAGCCTGAAACCGCAGCGTAAGCGGCGCGTCATGCACGACCTGTAAATCTGCCGTCATGATGACAGCCATCCATCCCCGCCAGATGCACATCCCTGCCGCCGACAAGGCGCGACTGCGCATCCTCTTCCTCGCCAAACATGCCTGTGCGGACGGCAGCCCGGATGCGCAGGACGGCAACCACGCCATCTATCATCATGAAATGCGCACCACGCTGGAATCGATCGGCCTCCATGTCGCCCTCGCCAACAGCTATGATGCGGTCTATGATCGGCCCGACGCCGATTTCGTTGTGACCCTGCTCAATCGCGGGGGTTTCCAGAATAGCGAGATGCTGGCCCCGCTGCTGCTCAGCCGCCGGGACATGCCCTATCTTGGCGCATCGCCCATCGTGCGCGGCCTCTCCGATGACAAATATCTCAGCAAGATGGTCGCCCGTGCGCGTGGCGTGCCGACCATGCAGGCGCAACTGTTCCGGCGCGGCGGCCTGTTCGATGCGCCGTCCTTCGATGCCGACCGGCTGGTGGTGAAACCCAATGCGTCCTCCGCTTCGTGGGGCGTCAAGATGGTGGATGACTGGGCGCAGGCGCGCGACCATGCCGACAGCCTGTTCGCGCTGGGCCATGATGTGCTGGTCGAACAATGGGCGCCGCTGCTGGACGTGGCGGTGCCGGTGGTGGGCGGCAGCGGCGGTCAGCCGTGGATATTGCCGCCGATGATGTATGTCCCCGCCGATCCCAACCGCGAACGCAGCTATGAGGAAAAACGCGGCCTGATCGACGCGGGCGACGACCCGCTCATTCTGATCGAGGATGCGGATCTGCGCAGCCGTCTGGAATCGATGACCGCCGCGTTGCTGACCGAACTCTGGCCGTTCGACTATGGCCGGTTCGAATTTCGCTATGATCCGGTCAGTGGGCAGGCGCTGTTCATGGAAGTGAACCTGTCCTGCAACCTCTGGTCGAAGAAGACGATTTCCCGTTCGGCCGCTTCGATCGGGGTCGATCATGCGGCGCTGGTGGAAACGATCATCGGCCACAGCCTGGCGCGACAGGGCCTGCTGAACGAAACGATCGTGCAGGTGGCGGCATGATCAGAGGCAAGACCACCGCGATCCTGCTCGCCGGGCGCCGCGATGGCGCGACGGACCCGCTGGCGATGGCGGCGGGGGTCAGCCACAAATGCCTGGTCCCGGTCGCGGGCCAGCCGATGCTGCTCCATGTCATCGACGCGCTGGTCGCCAATCGCCGGATCGGCGAAGTGCGCGTGGTGATCGAAGACCCGACGCTGCTCGCCACCATCCCGGCGCTGCGTGGATTGCTCCACAGCGGCCGGGTCGTCGGCGTCGCGGCGCAGCCCAATCTGGTCGACAGCGTGCTGGCGGGCGCGGAGGGCGCCGCTTTCCCGCTGCTCATCACCACCGCCGACAATGTGCTGCTGACGCCCGAAGCGGTGGATGAAATGATGGACGGCTGCGCCACGCAAAATGCCGCCGCCGCCGCCGCCTTCACCCGGCGTGCTTCCGTGCTGGCCGCCCACCCGCAGGGGCAGCGCAAATTCTACATGTTCGCCGACGATGCCTATTCCAACTGCAACACATATTGGATGCGGGATCGCGCCGCATTGACGGCCGCCGAAACATTCCGCACCGGCGGGCAGTTCGTGAAGCATCCCGCCCGCATCATCGGCGCCTTCGGTCTTCTCAACCTCATCCGGTTCCGCTTCGGCATCGGCACGCTGGATCAGGCCTTCGCCCGCTTTTCCCGCCGGTTCCGCATGATCATCTGCCCGGTGATCCTGACCGACGGCGCGGTGGCGATCGATGTCGACAATCACCGTTCGCATGGCGTGGCGACGACTTTGCTCGACCAGCGTCTGGCATTGGCGCAGGCGGCAGAGTAGCGCGCCTTGCTGACGATGCGCGCCCTTCCGGTGCGGGGCGACCGGGGCAATCCGCTGCTGCGCGCCTATCATGACGGCCTGACCCGTCACTGGACGCCGATGCAGCGGGTGGCGGGGCATCTGATTTCCGCCATCGGCCGGGGCGGATGGACGGCGGGGGAAAGGCTCTATCTCAGCGACACCGTGCGCGATCGTGGCCTCAGCATGCGCGACCGCAAGGGGCTGCACCGGCTGCTCAATCCCGCCGCCTTTCCGCTGGCCGACAATCCGCTCAAGAACAAGCAGCTGTTCGCGCGCATGGCCGCTGGCCTGCCGCTGCCCGACGCCTGCGATCCCGACCGCGACGATCTCGACCGCTGGTTGGATGCGCAAAGCGACATCATCGCCAAACCCAGCTATTGTTCGAAGGGGCAGGGCGTCGAACGCTTCACGCGCGAAGGCGCGCAATGGCGCGGCTGCGACGGGATGCTGGACGCGGCCCGGCTGGCCGACCATCTGCGCCATGTCTGGGCGCGGGGCGGCGTCATCCAGACGCGGTTGCCTACCCATGACGCGCTGATCGCCCTGTCGCCCGGCGCGTTGCCGACCCTGCGCATCGTCACCTGCCTCAACGAGGCGGGCGATCCCGAAATCTGCGACATGGCGCTGCGCCTTTCGGTCGGTGGGCCACGCCCGGTAGATAATTTCAACGCGGGCAATCTGGTGCTGGCGGTGCAGCCCAATGGTCGCTGCGGTCCCGCATGGCGCAGCGGCGGCAGGCGGCCGCCATCACGCCACAGTCGCCATCCGGCAACCGGCGCCGTGATCGAAGGGTTGCTGCTGCCCGATCATCAGGCCGCCTGCGCGCTGGCGGCGCGGGCGCATGATCATTTCCGCGACGGCTTTACCCTGATCGGCTGGGACATCGGCATGACCGCGCAGGGACCGGTGCTGATAGAGGGCAACTGGAACCCCGGCACCGACATCGTGCAGCTGGTCAACGGCCGGGGGTTGGCGGACAGTCGGCTCGGCATCCTCTATCGCCACGCGCTGGACCGGCTGAGCGAACAGGCATGGCGTGACGCGCGGGCGGTGCAGCGGGACCGGCGGTGAAGATCGCGCTTTACGTCCACGCGCTGGCGGCGACCGGGGTGGTGCGCAATATCCGCCTGCTCGCCGACGATTTCCGTGCGCGCGGCCATGACGTGGAATTGCTGACGGCGCTGCCGGGTGGGGATGGCGTGGTCGGCGTGCCCCATCATGCGCTGCTGCCCGGTGCGGGCGGATCGCGCTTGCTCCAGAAATGGCGGGCCATGCCGCGCCTTAACGCCCATCTGCGCCGGTCTCGCCCGGACCTGTTGCTGTCGGCGGGCAATCATGGCCACCTGACCGCCCTGATCGGCAGCCGCACGCTGCCCGGCCTGCGTCGCATCTATCGCATCAGCAACGACCTGCGCCGCGCTGCGCCGGGCACCCCGCGCAATCGCATGGCGACCGTCGGCCGCGCGCTGATGACGCGGCTGCTGGCGGCGGACGCCGATCATCTGGTGCTGGTGTCGCCGACATTGGGCAATGGCATTCCGGCTTTCGCCAGCGCTACCGTGATCGAAAATGGCATCGACATCGCCACCGTCCGCGCCCGCGCCAATGCGCCGTCACCCCATGGCTGGCTGGACGATGGCATCCCGATCGTCATCGCCATCGGTCGTCTTGCCCCGCAAAAGAATTTCACGACGCTGCTTGACGCCTTCGCCCTGCTCCGCAACGCCGGTACGCAGGCGCGCCTTATCATCCTGGGCGAAAGCCGTGATCAGGCCCGCTGCGCCTTGCAGGATCGCGCGGCGGCGCTGGGCATCGCCGACGATCTGCTGCTGCCCGGCGTGGTCGACAATGTCTTCCCATGGCTGATCGGCGCCAGCACCTTCATCCTGCCATCCTGGTGGGAAGGGTCCGCCAATGTCCTGCTGGAGGCGATGGCGCTCGACATTCCCGTCATCGCCTCGCGCAGCGCAGGCAATGCCGCGTCGGTGCTGGCCGATGGCCGGCACGGCCTGCTGGTCGATCCGGCCGATCCCGCCGCCATGGCGCAGGCGATGGCGCGCCAGATCGATCCCGATACCGCCCTTTCCCCCGGCGATCGGATCGCCGCCTATGGGCTGGATGCGACGCTGCATCGCTGGGCGATGCTGGTCGACGGCATCGTCCCGCGTTGCCGCCGCGCGCCGGACCGGCTATCGCCCGTCCTCAGCCATGACCGAAGCCAGCCCGATCCTTCACCCCATAACCCATGACGATTTCCTGATCGCGGTGCAGGCGCTCGCCCGCGCGGTGGAGGCGGACGACTGGCGCCCCGCCATGGTCGTGGGCATCGGGCGCGGTGGCCTCGTCCCCGCCGTCTACCTGTCGCACCGGCTGAACCTGCCGATGCTGTCGGTCGATTATAGCAGCCTGTCCGCCGACGCCGCGCTGGTCGATGTCGCCGCACGCAGCGCTGCGGGCACGGACCTGCTGATCGTGGACGACATCAACGACAGCGGCGGCACCATCGCGCAACTGCGCGCGCGCCTGACCGCGTCGGGGGCCGATGCCGCGCGCCTGCGCTTTGCCGTGCTGCTCGACAACGGTCGCTCCGGCGAACGGGTCGATTATCGCGCCGACATCATCGACCGCGCAACCGACAAGCGCTGGTTCGTCTTCCCATGGGAGGCGCTCGCCACGCAGCAGGCGATCGTCGACGAAGCGACATCGCTTCCCCATCGCCTCGCCTGACGCGCGCTAATCGCGCTTTCCATCCAGGCCATGTCTCAGGCCACGTCCAGCCCCCGGATCAGAAAGGGCAGGGCCACGCCGCCCGTTTCCGTCAGCATCAACCGGTCGCCATCGTGCAGCGCATCCAGCCGGTCGATCCGCTCGGCCCGCGCGCCCTCGCCATAGGTCAGCGACCATCCCTCGCCGGTGCGCAGCACCTGCCCATGCCGGTCCGGCTCGTTGGGCCAGAAACGCCGCACCGTCGCCAGTTCGGGCCGCCGCCGATATTCCTGCTCGTCGATCGTCCCGCCCGGTTGCAACGGCAGGCGCAGGACATAGCTGCGCGCAGCCGATCCGTTGGGATAACCCGGTGTCCGGCCCAGTTCCAGGCGTATGGTGGTCCACATCATGCCGACATGAATCCGCCTTCCTGCCCGCAATTTCCATAAGGACTATCCCGGATGGCACCCATGGCGGGGACGGCCATAATCGCGCCGCACAGCAATGGAAGGCGCTGCCATGACGATGATCCTGCTGCTTGGGCGCACCGCACGCGCACCGCTCTTGCTGGCGTCGACAAAGGTCGGCATGCTCCCCTGATGGCGGTATCGGACGACGAAAGCGAAGGGCTGGACCTGCGCGACCACAGGCTGGAACAGGCGCTGCTGGGGTCGATCCTTACCACCGTGCCCGATGCGCTGATCGTGATCGACATGGCCGGGCGGATCATGTCCTTCAGCCCGGCGGCACAGCGCATGTTCCAATATGCCGAAACCGATGTGCTGGGCGAAAATATCTCCATGCTCATGCCATCCCCGGACCGGGAACGGCATGACGGCTATATCGGCCATTATGTCGCGACCGGCGAAAAAAGGATCATCGGCGTCGGCCGCCTTACCAGCGCGCGGCGGCGCGACGGGTCGACCTTTCCCATCGAATTGTCGGTGGGCGAAGTGCAGGCCGATGGCCGTCGCCTGTTCACCGGCTTCATTCGCGACCTGACCGAACGGCAACAGGTCGAACGGCGCGTGGCGGATCTTCAGGCCGACCTTGCCCATGCCGGGCGCGTCACCGCCATGGGCACGCTGGCCGCCGCGCTTGCCCATGAACTCAATCAGCCGCTGACCGCCATCGCCAATTATATGGAGGCCGGCCGCGATCTGCTCGACGGGGATGGTCCGGTCGATCGCGACCTGTTGCGCGAAGCGATGGACGAAAGCGCGGGGCAGGCGTTGCGCGCGGGCGAAATCATCCGTTCGCTGCGTGAATTCATCCGACGCGGCGAAACCCTGCGCCAGCCTGAATCCCTGCGCGGACTGCTGGGCGAAGGGGCGGCGCTCGCCTTCATCGGTATCGACAGCCGGGGCATCGACATGGACGTCAGCGTCGATCCCGTCATCGACAGGGTGATGGTGAACCGCGTGCAGTTGCAGCAGGTCGTCATCAACCTCGTCAAAAATGCGGTGGAGGCGATGCAGGATCGCCCCGTCCGCATCCTGCGTATTACCGCTATCCTGTCCCCCGACATGCCGGGCAAGGCGCAGGTGACCGTTGCCGACAGCGGGCCGGGGCTTGATCCGGACATGTCGCGCACGCTCTTCACCCCCTTCACCACCACGAAGGCGCGGGGCATGGGCGTCGGCCTGTCGATCAGCCAGACCATAGTGGAAGGGCATGGCGGGCGCATATGGGCGACGTCGTCTCCATGGGGCGGCACCAGCTTTCACTTCACCCTCGACATTGCCGACGATTCATCCGGAGACGCTTCATGATCGAGCCTTATCCCATCTATGTCGTCGATGATGACGATGCGATCCGCCGGTCGCTGTCCTTCATGCTGCGGACCAGCGGCTATGCCGTGCGCCTGTTCGATGGCGGTCCTGCCTTTCTGAAAGACGCCGTCGACCTGTCGCCCGGCTGCGTACTGCTCGACATGCGCATGCCGGACATGGATGGCATGGCGGTGCAACAGGCGCTGCGGGCGCGGGGCCTGATGTTGCCGGTCGTCATCATGACTGGCCATGGCGACATCGACATGGCGGTTGCCGTGATGAAGGCGGGGGCCAGCGACTTCATCGAAAAGCCGTTCGAAAAATCGACGCTGATCGCCTGTATCGAATCCGCGCGGCACCAGTCGGTCGCCGCGCGCGGCGCAAGCGTTCGCGCGCGGGAGGCGCAGGCGCGGCTCAACATACTCACCGATCGCGAACGCGATGTGCTGAATGGCCTGGTCGCGGGGCTGCCCAATAAAAGCATCGCCTATGATCTGGGTATCAGCCCGCGCACGGTGGAAATCCATCGCGCCAACCTGATGCAGAAACTCGACGCGAAAAGCCTCGCCGAAGCCCTGCGCATCGCCTTTCACGCGGACGAAGGCGTGACGGAACGGTGACAATCCTAAACCACCCCTGCGCCTGTCCTACAGTTCGTGATTGTCGTTAGATTGGCGCATATGATCCGGCGCTAAACTTGTAATAAAATAATCAGAGATAGTTCCAAAATGTCGCATTGAGCGGGAAATGTGCGAAGTTAAGCGCCGCTGTTCCATCCACTCCGTCCTCGACCAGGCCCGTCCTTACCTTCCCTCTGATCTTCTGCGCGCCAGAAAGAATGTCGCCATTGCGCGCGATGCATCGGGACCGTCCGGGTCGGTATGGCTTCCCGCCCGGCTGCCGCCCGACCAGGCATGGCCGCTGCCATGGACCGTCCATTCTTCCAGCAGCACCGGCCCGCGTCCATGGCGATACAGCGTCCGGGTGAAGGATCGTCCCCCCGCGATCACGCCCTGTTCCGACCGGGCATCCAGCGGCAGGTCGCTCGACCGGCGCAGCTGACTGACGAAGGCGTCGGCGTTCGACGGGTGAACCACCCGGTCACGGTCGCCATGGAACAGGATCATCGGCGGCGGCGCAATCGTGGGACCGGCAGAGGGCTGCCTTTGCCCGCGCATCGCCGTCAATGCTTCGCTGATCGTGCCGATCTCGCCCGCCGCCACGCCGGAATGCACGCCGACAGCGGCATAAAGTTTGGGATAGGCGGCCGCGATGATCGCCGCCGCCGCACCCCCGGCGGAAATGCCCGCGATATAGACGCGGTCTTCATGCCCTTTGCATCGCTTCAGCATCTGGCGCGTCATGCCCGCGATCACCGCCGCTTCCCCGCCGCCGCGTATCCGGTTCGACGGGCGATGCCAGTTCCAGCATCGGTTCGGATGGGCGCGGGCGGACTGTTCGGGGTACAGCACCAGAAATCCCAGCTCGTCGGCCAGCCTGTTCATCGCCGTCCCCGCCGCGAAATCCGCCGCCGTTTGCGTGCAGCCATGCAGCATGACGATCATCGGCAGGCGGCGGCGCGTCGAACCGACGGGGGTATAAAGGCGATAATGCAGCTTGCCCTGCGCACAGCCATAATCCCCTTCGACGAACGTACCGGGCGCCGGGCGGTCGATACCCGTTTTCGCCTTTGCCACGCCCCTGCGCCGGACCGGCTTCGCCGTCGCGGCGGCGATCGGCGCGGACAGGAATGTGCGTTGCAACAACAGGGCCGCCGACAAGGGGCGTCCCTTTCGGGTCAGGCGCGTCGCCTTGCGCATGGTGGGGAAGGGGTTTTTCATGTCGACGCATCATGCCGCGCTGATCGCAATGCATGAAATGGCGGAATGGCGTGATCTGGCATTGCGGCGCATTGCTCCCTTATCCGAAGCTGTAATGCCCTGGGGGGACGATATATCCCGTTCAGCCCGCCCCCATGATCCCGCGCAATGCCATCAGTCCGCCAGCGCGCGGATGTCCGCCGCCAGCGTCAGCGGGTTGAAGGGTTTCAGGATCACGCCCTTCGCGCCCGCCGCGCGATAGCTTTGTACATCCGCTTCGCGCGCGCGGGCGGTCACGAATATGAAGGGCGTTCGCGCAAAACCCGGCAGGTCGCGCAGCGCAGCCATCAAGGTCGGGCCGTCCATGCGCGGCATCATCACGTCCAGCATGACCAGATCGGGTCGCCAGGCATCCGCCTTCATGCCGTCCAGCGCTTCGGCGCCTTCCTCATACAGGCGCAGGTCGATCGCCGGGTCCAGCGCCAGCGACAGGCGAACGATATGGCGAATATCCCGGTCGTCATCCACATACAGGACGCGCAGTCGATCCGCCTCGCTCATGCCCCTTCCTCTCCCCCAGTTTTCGCATGCCGCGTGGAAAATACGCGGCGAACCGTGGCCTTCAGATCGGGCAGGGACGTGCGGGATTTGACCAGCACGGCGTCGATCTGCCCCGCAATTTGCATATCTATATCATGTGCGGAATAGATGATGGTGGGAATGGCGACCCCCTGATCGTTCACCAGTTCGGGCAACAGGTCCAGCCCCAGCCCCTTTTCCAGATGCACGTCCAATATCGCCAGATGCGGCGTTTCCACCCGGATCAGCGCCCGTGCCTCCTCCAGCGTCGTGGCCTTGAGGATATAGGCGATGCCGCGCAGCGCGGATGCCGTGATTTCCAGCGTATCCTGATCATCGTCCAGATGCAGCACGGTCGGCCGTTCGATGCCCGAACTGGGGAATGACGCCGCGATCGCGGTCTTCAACCGTTCCGGATCGATCGGCTTGTCGATCCAGTCGACCAGATCCAGCGGCAATGGCGCGTTGATGTCATCGCCCTGCGCCGCCACCATCAGGATCGACAATTCATGCGGCCCTTCCACCCGCCGCACTTCGCGCGCGAACTGGAAAGCGTCCGCATCGTCCAGCGCCATGTCCAGCAGCAGGATATTATAGCCATTGGCGGCAATGGCGGTGCGGGCGGCGCGGGCGCTGCTGACGACGCGACAGCTATAGCCTTCCTGCGACAGTTGCGATTGCAGCATCCGGGCAATGACCGGATTGCTTTCGCAGATCAGGATGCTGGCCTCGCTGCTCCTGATCCGGGGCAGGGCGACAGGCAACATCACCGGCAGGGAAAATGCGAAGCGCGTGCCGCCGCCGGGCCGATCCTCGAACCAGAGTTCGCCGCCATGCTGGCTGACGATTTCCCGCGCGATGGCAAGGCCAAGGCCGGTGCCCGGCGCCGTTTCGCCCCCGGACGCGCGTTCGAACCGGCCGAATATGCGCGACCGGAACTCATCGGGAATGCCCGGTCCCTGATCGTCGACATAGACGGTCGCGCGCCGCCCGTCCCCGCTCTGGCGCAGGCCGACCGTGACATGATGGCCGTCGCTCGACGCCTTGACCGCATTGGACATCAGGTTGGTGATGACCTGAAGCAGCCGTTCCTCATCCCCCTGTATCATCACCGGGTCGTCGCCCACCGCGCGATCCAGCACGGCATGCGCCGCGCGCACCAGCCCGCCATTATCCTCGCACGCGCGCATCACCACATGATGCAGGTCGATCGGCGCCAGCGTCATGCGCAGCTTGCCCGAATCGATCCGGTCAATGTCCAGCATGTCGTTGATCAGGCGGATCAGGCGCTGGGCATTATTTTCGGCGATGGCGACCAGCCCGGCGGATTCGCCGTCCAGCCGATTGCCCACATCCAGCCGCAGCAACGCCAGCGCGCCCACGATCGACGTCAACGGCGTGCGCAGTTCATGGCTGACGGTGGAAATCAGATCGTCCTTCAACCGCTCGATCCGCTTGCGCTGGACGATGTCGCGCAACGACATGACGATATGGTCGCCGTCGGGCAGGGTCATCACGCCCAGAGCGATGTCGACGGGCAGCAGGCGACCATTTTGATGGCGGACCTGCCGGTCGGTCCAATAGGGCATCTTCAATTCGCCATCGACCAGCCCGATCCGGTCCAGAAAGCTGCCGACGCCCGGCGCAATGTCGGAAATGACGTCGAAATCCCGACGGCTCAGATCCGCCGGGTCATAACCCAGCATTCGGGATGCCGCCTTGTTGATGGTTTCGATGCTGCCGCTGGGGTTGACGATGATGATCGGGTCGATCGTGCTGTCGAGGATCGTTTCGTTGCGCTGCGCCGCGTCGAAGGCGTTGAGTTCGCCATGATATTGCGCCACCCGCTGACGCCACAGGCCCAGCAGCGCCAGAGCGAGCGATAGGCTGCTGAGCGCCACCAATATCCACATCACCCGTTGCAGGGTATCGGTCCGCGCGCGATAGGCGGACAGGCGCGCATCGCCGACGCTCTGTTCGTCTGCGATGATGTCGTCCAGCTGCTGTTGCAGCCTGGTCATCAACCGCTTGCCTTCACCATCGGCAACGCGTCGGCTGGCCGCGACAGGGCCGGCGGCGGCGTAAAGCCGGATGACACCGTCCATCTCCGCGATCTTTGCCTCCGCGGTGTCGCGCAGTCTGGCGAAGTTCGTGCCGGGAACACTCGTGCCCTGATAGAGTCTGTCGGCCGTGACGAAGGATGCGGTGATACGCGCGCGCCATTCGTCATATCGCGCGGTAAATTCGGGATCATGGGTGATGACGAAGCCGCGCTGCGCTGATTCCGCCGCCCGCATCTGCGACAATATGCCGGACAACAGGACGCGCCTTTCCGCGGACTGTTCGGCGTCCATCCGCAACCCGTTCCAGCGGTCATATTCTCCACCCAGCCAGAAAAGCAGCCCGGCGAGGATGAGCGGAACGGTGAGTGCCAGCAAAAGAAAAGGTAAGGGGCGCGGTGGGCGGGGTGGCTTACTGTTCATGATGCGCGTGCTGCCGCGACGTCGCCTAACAAGGGTTGCACCGCCAACAGCGCCTGCGCACGATTGCCGACGTCCAGCTTGCGGAAAATGGCGGTCAGATGCGCCTTCACCGTGGCTTCCGACACATCCAGATCGGCGGCGATCTGCTTGTTCAGCCGTCCGTCGGACAGGGCGATCAGAACGCGCAGCTGCGCGCCGGACAGGGTGGCGATGCGTTCGCGCAAATCCCCCGTGCCGCCCGCGCTGCCGTCCATGGCCGGGAAGCAGACCTGCCCATCGACGATCCGCCTGATGTCGCGCGCCAGATCGTCGAAAGGACGGGTCTTGTACAGGAAACCGGCGGCGCCCAGAGCGCGGGCGCTTTCGACCAGCGCGGGATTTTCATTGGACGAAATCAGGGCGATGGGGGTGCGTCCGGCCTCATGCTGCAATTGCAGGAAGCCGGAAAATCCGCGTGCGTCGGGCAGCACGAAATCCAGCAGGATCAGCCGATATTTGCCATGGCGGGACAGGACATCCCGCGCTTCGCCGATGCTGCCTGCGGTATCGACGGCAACGCCGGGAACGACCGCACGCGCCGCCAGTCCCAATCCCTCGCGTATCAAGGGGTGGTCGTCCGCTATCAAAATGCGGCCGCCGGATATGGTGTCTGCCATAGCCCTGCCCTGTTATTGCCCATTCCGGACGGGATGGGTTAGCCTCGCTCTCAAATGCTAGGACGTAATGCATCCATGTCTCAACCGCAAAATACATTGGCTGTCATATTTGCGCCACTGGCTGTGGCTTTCCCGCATGTCGTGGATGCTGTGGAGCAGAGCGGATGGGCCTGTCGCCTGCCGATGGACCTGAATGAAGACCTTGAAAAGGATGTCGGCATGATCCTGATCGACGGCCGGGAGCCGATGCCCGATTTGCATGGACGGCCGGTGGTCGTGGCTATCGCGGCCAATGGCGTATCGCCCGTCTTCCCGGCCGACGTCGTAATCGATCCCGCGCATGATGTCGCCGGGATCGTCGCGCAGCTGGCGCCGTGGCGGATACCCGGCGTCGATGCGCTGGCCCGGATGGCGGACATGTTCGGGCGCGACGGGCTCCTGCCGGTCGTCGAGGGATTGAGGGTGGAGCTGGAACGGGCGCTGTCCGGGCCTGACCATGCCGATCCCCATCGTATCGCTGGATTGTCGGGTACATTAGGGTTCGGCGCGGCCAGCGCCAGCTGGCAGGCGGTGGACCGGGGCGAAGGGGAATGGGATGCGGCGTTGCGCGACAGCCGAACTGTCCTGATCGCGATCGACGGCTGGATGCGTCGTTCATGATCGCGATGCCCTGACAAGCGATGATCCGGGCGTCGATCATCGTCCTGCGGCCCTGTATTCTCTGTCCCACCGGTCGCTGGACGTGATGCGCGCCATAGCGACCAGGCGCCATGTGGATATTCTGAAAGGATGACCGGTTTTGAAAGACAGGATCGCGCTGCAACTGGGACCATTGTCCGATTATCTGGAAACGGAACTGGCGAGGCGTTGCCCTGTCACGCGCTGGTATGACATGGATGATGCAGGCAGGCGCGACTGGCTGAACGATCATGCAGACGCGGTCGACCTGGTGGTGACCGGTGGCCAGACGGGCTGTCCCGACGATCTGATCGCCGCGCTGCCGTCCCTGCGCCTGATTGCGATCCATGGCGTGGGATATGACAAGGTGAACGTGCCGATGGTGCATCAGCGCGGAATATATGTCAGCACCACGCCCGATGTTCTGACCGACGATGTCGCCGATCTTGCCGTCGGGCTGACCATCGGGTTGCTGCGCGGCCTGCCGCGGGCGGACCGTTTCGTGCGGGACGGGCGATGGACCGGCGGCGGCTTCCCGCTGGGACGCCGCGTCAGCGGACGGCGGTTCGGGATCGTCGGGTTGGGACGAATCGGCCGGGCGATCGCCGACCGGCTGCATGGGTTTGGCGGGGTCGCCTATCATGGGCGCACGGCCAAGGATGCGCCCTACCGCTTCGAACCGGACCTTCGGGCGCTGGCGCAGACCAGCGACATATTGCTGCTGGCGTGCGCGGCCAATGCCCAAACATATCATCTGATCGACGCCGATATATTGGGGGCGCTCGGACCGCAGGGCTATCTGGTCAACGTCGCGCGGGGATCGGTGGTGGATGAAACGGCGTTGATCGCCGCGCTGGAACATGGCGGGATAGCGGGCGCGGCGCTGGATGTATTTGCCGACGAACCGTCGGTTCCCGACGCTTTGATCTCCAGCCCGCTGACGCATCTGACCCCGCATATCGCCAGCGCGACGATCGAAACGCGCATGGCCATGGCCGACATGGTTCTGGCCAATATCGACGCGCTGATCGCGGGTCGGCAACCGCCAACGGCGCTGGCGCAGCCGTAACGGAAATTCCGGGATCACTAAAGCCTTGTTTACGATCTTGTTCTACAGGGTTTCAAACATCTGAAAGCCTTGCCCTTTGGAAACGATCAGGACAGCCATTGTACGGAGAGTGTGGGACCGCCTGTCTTTTCCGGCGACGATCCTGCTGAGCTTCATCCTGTCCGCCACGCTGCTGATCGGTGCATTGCTTCTGTACGGCATCCATGAGGCGCAGGGGCAGGACCGCGCGGAAATCACCTATACCAGCAACGCCGTCACCGCAGCGATCGACGCCAAGGCCAAGAATTTTCGCGGCTGGCTGAAAGGCTATGCGATGTGGGACGAACTCTACACCCACATGGTGCGCGCAAATGACGCTGCATGGACGGCCGACAATGTCGGGCCGGGCGTGTGGAAGAGCTTCACGATGCCGATGCAGGGCATGTATATCAACGATGCATCCGGCCATATCTTTTACAGCTACTGGAATAACGGCCGCCCGCCGGCGCTGGGCGCCTTCACCGGCGCCGACATGCCTGCGCTCTACCGCGCCAGCGATGGCACCGACATGCCGGTCATCCGCCGCATTCTGTACCATGGCGATCCCTATTTTCTGGGCGTTGCGCGCATTCGCAGGACGGACGGCTCCTTGGGCGGGGGCGATCCCCGGCGCTATCTGATCTGGCTGCAACCCATCGCAGGCCGCCTGCTCGACGACATCGGCCAGTCCATGGCCATTACCCATCTGCGCTGGCAGGCCGGCGATCCTCAGCCCGACATGCCCCATCTCGACCTTTTCACCGAACAGGCCGTCGACGCCCATGTGACGTGGGACGCGCGCAGGCCGGGCATGACGACGCTCAAAAACGGCTGGCTGCTGGCGGTCGGGCTGATCCTGGTGACCGCGCTGGTCGGTCTGGGCCAATATCTGCTGGCGCGGCGGCTGAACCAGTTGTTGCTGGAAAAACAGGCGGAGGCGCAGTCGCAGGCGGAACAGAGCCGCCGTGCGTCCGATCTGTCGCACCGCGCGGAACAGGAGGCGCAGGCGCTGATGGCGCGGCTGCGCGAACAGGAAAGGGCCGTGGCCCGCCTGTCGGAAGAGCGCGACCGGGAACGGGACATGCGCAAGGCGGAAGTGCGCGAAAAATCGCTGGCGATGCTGGCGCTGTTCGAACAGGATTTCGACACGGTGCTGCGCCCCATGCTGGAAATCGCGGTGGCCCTGAAGGCGCAGTCGGGCGAACTGGAACGCGGGGCGGAGGCCGGGCGCGACGCCACGGCCATCGTGGTCAGTTCGGCCCATCATTCCACCGAATCGATCGACATCGTGGTGGACGGCAATCAGGCGCTCAGTCAGGCGACGATCAGTCTGGACGGCGATGTCAGCGCAGCCGTCGCCTCGACCCGACGGGCGGAACGGACGATCGACGATCTGGTGGCGCGTCTGGCGGATCTGAGCGCGAACACCGTCGCGGTCGAAGCGGTGGTATCGTCCGTGGCCGAAATCGCCGCGCGCACCAACACGCTGGCGCTCAACGCCCGGATAGAGGCGGCGCGCGCCGGCGAAAGCGGTCGCGGTTTCGCCATCGTCGCCAATGAAGTGCGCCAGATGGCCGAACTGACCAGCCAGTCGACGGCAACGATCGCATCGGTGCTGCGCATGATGCAGGACACGGCGCAGACGGCGACATCGGGCATTCATGCCGTGCGCGAACTGGTGGGCGAAATTGCCGTCGTCACCGGTTCGTCGCGTTCGGCGCTCGACCGTCAGTCGCTGGTCGCGGACGAAATCCATGATGCGATCATGGGGGCAAAGGCGCGAATGAACGATACGGACGCCGCCATCCGCCAGCTGGAATGGGTGATCAGCGCATCCGAACGCACCGCAAAGGCGGTGACGACGGCGGCGGGCGAACTGCGCGACCGGACCGAACAATTACAGGCGCGCGCCGGGCAGTTCGCACAGGCATTGCGCCATGAAGGGCATATCTGACGCACGATCCCTCGCTGAAAGGTGGGTGACAGTTTCCTTTCCTAGGGGCGGCGATGGTCGGCGCATGGGCGCCCGGCCATGCTTTTCTGACCGGCAGGCGCCGTTGACGCGGCGGCAGCGCGCGGCATGGCGCATCCCGGCACGGCGAGAGGATTTATGAACGACATCTGGACCCATATCGTCGCCGATTTTTCCAATCTCGGCTCGCCTTCCGCGCTGGCCGCCTTTGGTCAGGTCGTGTTGATCGACATCATGCTGGCGGCGGACAATGCGATCGTCGTCGGCGCGCTGGCGGCGGGCCTGCCCCCCGCATCGCGGCGCAAGGTCATCGCCATCGGCGTGATCGCCGCTTTGGTGCTGCGCATCGCATTCGCCCTGCTGGTGACGCAGTTGATGCAGCTGGTCGGCCTCGTCTTCGCCGGTGGCCTGCTACTGGTCTGGGTCGCGTGGAAGATGTGGCGCGAACTGCGTTCGGGCGGCGAAGCGGAAGATGGCGAGGACATCGCGGGCAAGGCCGCACCCAGGGGCTTTGCGCAGGCGGCATGGGCCGTCGCCATCGCCGATGTCAGCATGAGCCTCGACAATGTTCTGGCGGTGGCCGGGGCGGCGCGGGAACATCCCGGCATCCTCGTCATCGGCCTTGTCCTGTCGGTTGCCCTGATGGGCGTTGCGGCCAACCTGCTGGCTCGCGTCATCGAACGCTATCGCGCCATCGCCTATTTCGGCCTGCTGGTGATCCTCTATGTCGCGGGCAAGATGATCTACGAAGGTACGATCGATCCGGCGACGGGCCTGATTACGCTGTTCTGATCCATGATGTTGCGGGGCCGTTCATGCGGTCCCGCCATTCTTCGCTATCCATTTGAAGCCCGGCGGCCCGCCGATCAGGACCAGCACCACGCGGGTCAGATGGTGGATGGCGACCACGCCCGGCTCCAGCGCCAGACTGAGCGCCACCATGCTCATTTCGGCAAGGCCGCCCGGCGAGTAGGCGAGCGTCAGCAAGATCGGGTCCAGCCCGGTGACCGCGCTGACGGCGGCGGCCCATGCAAAGGTGACCGCCAGCAGGATCAGCGTCGATCCCGCCGCCAGCGCCAGCGATCGCAGCAAAGCCCCCAATGTCAGTCCGACGAAGCGGCAGCCGATCGTGGCGCCCAGCCCCACCTGAGCGGCGGCCAGTGCCCAGCCGGGAATATGGAAATTGGCAAGGCCGCTCATATGCACGGCGGCGCTGACGGTCAGCGGCCCGACCAGATGCCATGCGGGCAGGCGCAGCAACCCGCCGATCAGCAACCCCAGCCCCGCGCAGCCCACCGTCCACAGCAGCAGCGTCCAGTCCGCAACGCTGCCCGTCACCGCCGCGGCTGGCGCGACGGGGACGGGCGCATGATCCAGCCGGATCAGAAAGGGCAGGATAAACACCACCAGAAAGATGCGCGCGCCATGGATCAGGCCGACGGTGCGTTCGTCCGCGCCGCGTTCCGCGCCCATCACCACCATTTCGGCGATCCCGCCGGGCATTCCCGCGAAATAGGCGGTGGCGGGATCGAATTTGGCGACCTTGCGGAAATAGGTGACGCATAGCAGCGCCGCGCTGCCAAGAAAGAAGGGCAGGGCGAGCAGCGGGACGATCCAGTCCTTCCCCTGCGTGAAGAGGTGCGGGCCGAAACTGCTGCCCAGTACGACGCCGATCACCGCGGCCATCGGGCGGCGGGTGGCGGACAATGCCCGGATCGGCAGGCCGATGACGCTGGCGATGGCGCAGGCGGCCATCGAACCCAACACCCATGGCAGGGGCGCGCCGATTTCGAAGAACAGCGCGCCGCCCGTTGCTCCCACGGCCAGAGCGGCGATGAAGCGCAGGATCGTCCCGATACTGTCAGACCATGATCCGATGGAGAGGGGGCGGACCGTGGTCTGATTCCTTATATTTGCGCGATGCTCATGATGGTCGCGTCCTTTATCGGTCAGGCGACGAAGGGGAAGGCCAGCGCGATCATCCCCACCAGCGTCATGACGATGCAGACGGCGGCGGCGGGCAGCAGCGTGAAACGCTGATGATCGGCAAGGTCGATACCCGCGAGGCTGACCAGCAGATAGGTGGATGGCACCAGCGGGCTGAGCAGATGGACCGGCTGGCCCATCAGCGACGCGCGGGCGATCGCCATCGGATCGACGCCATAATGGGCGCCCGCTTCCGCCAGGATCGGCAGCATGCCGAAATAGAAGGCGTCGTTGGAAATGAAGAAGGTGAAGGGCATGGACAGCAGCGCCGTGATCGGCGCCATATAGGGGCCTAGTGCGGGCGGAATGAAGCCGACCACTTCCTTGCTCATCGCTTCCACCATGCCGGTGCCGCCAAGGATGCCGGTAAAGATACCGGCGGCGAAGATCAGCGATACGACCGACAGGACATTGCCGGCATGGGCCGCGATGCGCTCCTTCTGCTGGGCGACGCCGGGATAGTTGACGATCATCGCGATGGCGAAGGCGATCATCATCAGAACCGACAGCGGCAATATGCCCCAGACCAGCAGGCCCAGCAGCGCGACGACGAGGGTGGCGTTCACCAGCCGCAGATGCGGGCGGCGCGCTTCGGGATATTGCGACACGCCAAGGTCGGCGACATCGACCGGCTCGCTCTGCGGCAGGTGAACGTGGCCAAGGCGCCGACGTTCCTTGATCCCGAACCAGAAGGCAAGGCCGAGCAGGAAGGCGAGGCCCGCGATCATGCCGGGGATCAGCGGCAGGAACAGGGTGGCGGCGTCCAGCTTCAGCGCGCTGGCGGCGCGGGCGGTCGGGCCGCCCCATGGGGTCAGGTTCATGATCCCGCTCGTCACCATGAGCAGGCAGACGAGGTAAATGCGCTTCATGTCGAAACGCTTGTAGAGCGGCAGCAGCGCGGCGATGGTGATGATGTAGGTGGTCGATCCGTCGCCATCCAGGCTGACGATGGCGCACAGCACGACCGATCCCAGCAGGATCAGCAGCGGATCGCCATGGACCAGCTTGACCAGTCGCCCGACCAGCGGATCGAACAGGCCGGTGTCCGTCATGGTCGAGAAAAAGAGGATGGCGAACAACAGCATCACGCCGGTCGGCGCCAGATTCTTGATGCCGTCGATCATCATGTCGCCAAGGCCCGCGGCCTGCCCGGCGATGACGCCGAACAGGGAAGGAATGACGATCAACGCCACCAGCGGCGTCATCTTTTTGGTCATGATCAGCGTCATGAAGGTGGCGACCATCAGGAAGCCGAGCAGGGCAAGGTTCATCGCTGCGTCCTTGAAAGGGCTGGATGGAAAGGGATCAGAAGGTCACGCCGACGCGTGCGCTGACGGTCTGACCGTCGTCGCTGCCGGTAAAGGTTCCGGTGCGGTTGTTGGTGCGCCAGTGGATGCCGTTCAGCTGAAGCCGGGTGAAGCTGTTGAGATACCAGTTCACGCCCAGCGTCGCGGCCCAGCCGTCGCCGCCCAGGACGAGGTCGGTATAGTCGAGATTTTCGTAACGCGCCGTCAGTTCGATCGCGCCGCTGCCGCCATCGAATGTGGGGTCCAGCACATTGGGCTGGCCAAAGCTGCCAAGGCGCGGGTTGTAAGGCGGCAGTTCGCCGGTCAGGAAAAAGCCGGTCGACAGGCTCCACGCCTTGCTTTCGAAATCGGGGCGGCCGCCGGTCAGGCGGGCGACGCGGCGACCCGCTTCGCCCATCACCCACAGGCTGCCGGTATAGCCGCCCAGTTCCATGCCATAGCCGGTGGTGGACCTGCCGCCCAGCAATTCGCCGGTGCCCACGCGCACCGCGCCGTTAAAACGACCGCCGATGACGGTGCTGCGGGTCAGCGTGGTCGCGGCGGCGGACAGTGCTTCGTCGAAACCCCATGCGCCGATGTGCAACAGCGACCGGTCGGTCTTGATCGG
Source organism: Sphingobium sp. (assembly GCF_048594625.1). GTDB lineage: Bacteria > Pseudomonadota > Alphaproteobacteria > Sphingomonadales > Sphingomonadaceae > Sphingobium. The sequence continues at coordinate 13,569 of NZ_JBMDWL010000133.1, read as the reverse complement.
GTTCCAGTGCGCGCGCGCACCCAAAGTGCGGCTGTCGTTGGTGGCCTGCTGACCGTCGATCCGGTCCCCGGTCACGCTGACCGATGCGTGCCAGTTGGGGCCGAACATCCGGCCCATGATGCCGATGCCGTAAAAGCCGCGCTGCGGAATGATCGCGGTGGATACGGTGCTGCGTTCCAGAAATGGCGTGGAATCGGACCCGGTGCTGCCTTCGAACGCGCGGTCGTTGAACAGATGGCCCGCGCGGATGTCGTAATCGATCTTGCTGCTCAGGCGATTGCGCCAGCCCAGGAAAGCGGTGACGATATCAACCTCATTTTCCGAAAAGTCGCTTTCGAACTGATAGAAGAAATGCGGCCCGACCCCGCCTTCCAGACCAAGGCGCAGCGCACGCATGCCGGTGGTCGTGGTGTTGCGGCCATTATAGCGCGATCCCGTGGTCGAACTGACGTCCACCAAAATGCGCCCGCGCGGTTTGTAGGTGAACACGCCGTCGGCGGAACGGAATACGGGCAGGCCCGCGCCCCATTCGGTGGTGACGCCTGCCGGATTGGCGGCAACCGCGCGTGCCTGCGCTACGTCGAGGTCCGCGGGGCCGGGCGGCACGATCTGCGGCGCGAAGGGGGTGATGACGACCGGAGGCGGGCTGGCCTGCTGCTGCGCGACCTGTGGCGCTGGCTGCTGTGCGGGGACGGGCGCGGCATTTTGCGCCATTGCGGCCGCGCCTTGTCCTTCCAGCCTGTCGAGCCGCGTCTTGAGCGCCGCGATTTCGGCGGCCTGCGCCTTCACCAGGGCGGCCAGTTCGTCGGCGCTGGGCGTTTGGGCCAATGCGGGCGTGGCGATGATCAGCGCCAGCGCGGCACAGCCGCCGCGCAACAACAGGGACGTCATTCTTATTGGGCTCCAGAAGCGAGGATCGCGTTCCATTCGCGCAGGAAGCGCTGCTGTTTCAGGCGATCGAGATTGACGAGAAGCTGCGGGCCGACGCGCACGGGGCGGGCCTGGGCAGCGGGCAGGCGGCGCCCCTTGATGTCGGTGCGCACCGGCCAGAGGCTGTGCTGGGCGAGCAGGGACTGGCCCTGACGCGACAGCAGGAAATCGAGGAAGAGTTTGGCGGCGGCGGGATGTCGCGCCTCCCGCGCGATGAAGGCGATGCGCGACATCACGATGGTGTAATCCTGCGGGAAGATGACGCCGATGCGCGGGTCGCGACGCGCGCGCTCCATGGCATAGGAACCGATCACATTATAGGCGATCGACAGCCTGCCTTCGGCCACCCCGCGCAGCATGGGTTCGGTGGTGATCGACAGAAGGGGCCTGGTCGCCGCCATCGCTTCCACCAGCGACCTCGTGTCGCGGGTGATGGCATAATCCTGCGTCAGATAAAGATAGCCGGTGTTGGACCGGGCGGGATCGAACGTCGCCACCTTGCCCGTCAGCGCGCGGCGATCCTTGCGCAGCATCGCTTCCAGCCCGGCGCGGGTGCGCGGCGGATTGGGAATCGCTTTTTTGTTATAGGCATAGGCGATCGGTTCGGCGGTGACGCCGAAACCCATGTTCTTCCAGACCGCCGACGCCGGCAATGCAGGCTTTTCGGGGCTGGCATAGGTCTGCGCATAACCGTCGTTGATCAGCTTCACCTGCTGGTCCATCGCCGAAGACCAGACGATGTCGGCCGACGGTTTGCGCGTCCGCGATTCGGTGACGAAACGGCGATACATTTCGTTGGAGCCAAGATCGGCATATCGAACGGTGACGCCGGGGTAACGGCGCTGGAACGCGATGATGACGGGCGCCATTTCGGACGTGTCGGCATTGGCATAGACGATGACCTGCCGTTCGGCCCGCGCATCGGCGATCAGCTGGTCATAGGATCGCGGATAGCCGGTCGGCCGTTCCGCAACCGCCGTTGCGGTCGGGATCGCCAAACTGGCCCCCATGCTTGCCAAGCCCGCAACTATCTGAATAACCCTTCGCATCACCCGTCCTTTGCTTTTCCGTTTCTGTCGTCGGATAAGATGTACGGGTCAGTTACGTAGCCAAGCTGTCATCAACCTTTCAGCATCAGGTGCCCCATTCGGATTTTGATGATCGAGGATGACGCCGCGCTGGCGCGTAGCATTTCCGCCCTGCTTCGTGCGGGCGGCCATGCCGTGGACCATGTGGCGACCGGGGAAGACGCACTGTCCGTGGTGGGCAGCGAACCCTATGCGCTGGTGATTCTCGATGTCGGCCTGCCGGGCATGGACGGTTTTGCGGTGCTGGCCGATCTGCGGCGGCGCGGGGAAAAGGTGCCGGTGCTGATGCTCACCGCGCGCGATGCGCTGGACGATCGGGTGCGCGGGCTGGACCTTGGCGCCGACGATTATCTGCGCAAGCCCTTCGATCCGGAGGAACTGGAGGCCCGCGTCCGCGCATTGGGGCGGCGGCGCGGCGGCGATCCGACGCCGGAACTTGCCGTCGGCACGCTGACCATCAACCGTTCGACCGGGGCTGCGGATGTGGCGGGGCGCGCGCTCGACCTGCGCCGCCGCGAACTGGCGGTGCTCGAATCGCTGGCGACGCGGGCGGGGCAGGTGGTGCCGCGCGAATTGCTGATCGGCGAGGTTTTCGGTTTCGATGAGCCGGTTGGCGGCAATGCGATAGAGGTGCATGTGACCCGCCTGCGCGGCAAGCTGGCGCCCGATGGCCCCGGTATCCGCACCGTGCGCGGCGTCGGCTATATGCTTGATGCCGGTTAGGGTGGGGTCGATCAGGGGGCCGGGAAAGGCGCATGCCATCGCGCTGCGGACGCGGTTGCTGGCGGCGATGCTGGGGCCGTTGCTGGGCGCGGCGGCCATCATCGGCGTGGGCGGCGCGACCCTGATTTCGGACGTCGTGCGTCGGACCAACGACCGTGTTCTGGGCGGCGCGCTGGGGGCCATTGCCGAAACGGTGCAGGTCGAACGCGGCGAAGTGACGCTGGATCTGCCGCCCGCCGCCTTTGGCATGCTGGAAAACAGCGAACGCGACAATGTCTATTACCGCATTGCCGTGGGGCCTGAACTGCTGACCGGCTATGTCGATCTGCCCGCGCCCGATCCCGCGACGATGATCGTGGATCAGCCGCGTTTCCGCTTCGCCCGCTATCGCGATCAGGGCATCCGCATCGCCGAAGTGAAGCGGATGCTGCCCCGGATCGCGCAGCCGGTCATCGTGCAGGTCGCCGAAACGCTCGACAATCGCAAGGCGCTGGCGCAGCGGCTGATCTATGCGCTGTTGCTGGGGGAAGTGGCGCTGGTCGGCGTGGCGGTGCTGCTGCTGCGCCCGGCGCTGGGCTGGAGCCTGCGGCCGCTCGCGCGGCTGCGCCGTTCGGTGGAGGTGCGCGATTCGAGCACGCGCCCGGACTTCTCGCCACTGGATGCCGGGCCGCTTCCCAACGAATTGCGCCCGCTCGCAACCGCCTTCGACCATCTGCTGGCGCAGCTGGACAAGGCGACGGGCGGCGTGCGGCGTTTTACCGCCGATGCCTCGCACCAGATGCGCACGCCGCTGTCGGTGCTGAAGGTGCAGGTGGAACTGGCCCGGCGCGGATCGTCCGCCGCGCTGGATGAAATCGCCGACGCCGTGCAGCGGCTGGAGCGGCTGGTGACGCAATTGCTGGCGCTCGCCCGTGCGGAGGAGGGCGGCGTATCACCGCCGCTGGAAATCGTGGATCTGCGCGAAGTCAGCAGCGCGGTCATCGGCCGCCTCATCAATCAGGCGATACAGGCCCAGGTCGAACTCGACCTCGAATCGGATGATGGCGATGCCTATCGGGTGCAGGCACATCGCACGCTGGTGTTCGAAATCATCGCCAATCTGATCGACAACGGCATTCGCTACAATCGCCGCTGCGGCACGGTCACCGTCACCCTGTCGCGCGAACCAGGGCATGTGCGGCTGACCGTCGGCGACGACGGGCCGGGCATCGCGCCCGAACATCATGACCGGATATTCGAACGTTTCTTTCGCGCGACAGGTCCCGATGGCGCGGATGGCACGGGACTGGGCCTTGCCATCGTTCAGTCGGCGGCGTCGCGCATGGGGGCCAGCGTCGCCATCGCGCCGCGCGGCCCCGGCACGCATATTTCGGTCATTTTCCCGGCTCTGGACCTCGTCAGCTAATCCGGCGGATCAGGTCCGTCGCGGGCACCATGGCGCGCTCCGTCACGGCCTTTGCGATCGGCGTTCCATCGCTGACCCTGCGCAACATGATATGATGGGTCAGGCGATCGCCGTGCCTTTCGATCTGGTGCAATGTCGCCTGCACCCGGTCGCCCAACTCGATATTGCCCAGAAACTGGATCATGCGCGACCGCGTCGTCGTCAACGGATCGCTATGCCGGAACCATTGCCATTCGGCACGGTCCAGCATCGCCTGGAACGACGCGCAATAGAGCATGCCGACACCGTTGAAATCTTCATGCGGTGTCGGGTCGATGATGGTTTCCGACAGTATGGGGCCTTCCGGCCACACCATGTCCGGGCGCGATGGCCTGTCGGTGGTGGTGGGGGACAACAGGCAGGGCTGCGCCACCGTGCCGCGCCGCGCCGACAGATTGACCCCTTCGACCGCGCGCAGGATGAAGGCGCTTTCGATCGTGACGGTTGCGATGTGGCGGCCCGCGACCGTCAGCGCGACTTCGCTGTCGAAACCGGCCCTGCTGGTCCGGCGCAGCGTCAGCACCATGTCCAGCAGGTCATTTTCGCCGGCTTCCTCCAGCCGCCCGTCCAGCACGCGCACCACCCGGAATGCGGGGTAGAGCCGGGCGCCTTCACTGTTTCGAAAAACCGGCTGGTCGATGCCATGCGCCTGCGCCAGCGCCTGCCAATGCAGATGCCCGCACATGCGGACCAGCCAGGTTTCCGACAGGCCGGTCCGGCACAGTTCCGGCATGCCCAGCCGCAGCTGACAGGCAATGGAGCTATGGACGATGTCCGCGGGATCGCCGATGTTCAGGGCGGGAACGGCCATGTTCATGTCGTCATTTCCTTTGAGATGATGGTCAGAACCCCACGTTCAGGCCGACACCGAATTGCAGGTGATCGCGCCCGGTATCGCCGCGATTGATCGCGGATTTGACGAGGACCAGATTGTCGTTGGCCAGATGATAATATTGGGCCGTAGCGTAGATCGACCATTTGCCCGCGCGCGGACCAAGGTCGATGGGCTTGATGACCTTCAGCCCGGTCGTGACGAGGCCCAGATTGCCGTCGTCGATCGGCCCGAAAAAGCTTTTGGGACCGACGGTGACCCATGTCGGCGCGGCGATGGTGACGCCATCCAGCTTCAGCGTCGGCGTCGCGCCGATCCATGCGTCCCATGTCTTGCCGCCCTTGCCCACGCCGATCACCGAACTGCCGTCGACTTCGTAGAAGAAGACCGCATAGGGATTGATCGTCAGGGCCTGCCCCGGCTTGCCGTCGGCATAGCTGGCGACCAGCGCGACATTATGCGCGGTTTCGGGCAGGTTGTTGCCGACGAAGGCGATATATTTGGCGGTCAGCGCCAGCTTTTTGGTCACCGGCACGGTGATGGCGAAGAACGGATCGGTTTCGTTGACCGTGCGGGTCGTGTTGCCGATCTTGTCATAACCGGGATTGAAATCGGTCCATACGCCGCCGGTAAAGGCAATGCCCGAGGGCAAAGTCAGCGTCGCCTGCGCGCTGGTCTGGACCGATCCGCCGCGTGTCGTCGCCACCAGCCCGTGGGGCGTGATGTAGTCATTGCCGACCCACAGGTCGAAACTGCCGTTCAGCACCGGCCCATCGGCGGGCGCCTCCTGTGCCTGAACGGTGCTGACGGTCCCTGCCGCCAGTAAACAGGACACAGCCACTCCCTTGACGAACGATAGCATCGTCGCCTCCCTTTTCCCTGATTGTCACATGTCATGCGCCGCAGGCCGCTATCGGGCGTGTCGGCGCGCGCCCCTCTCCCCTATCTCGTCAGCCTACGGCCAGCCTTTCGGCGGATGCGATGCGGCTGGTCAGATGGTCGACAATATGTTCGGCGTCGCGCGCCACGCCCGCGAACCGGCCCGATCCCCATGTGTGCAACCATGGCAGGCCGATGAAATAGAGGCCGTCATGGCTCGACACGCCGCGATGATGGCCGGGATAGCCGCGGCCGTCGAAAACCGGCACGTCGATGAAGCTGAAATCCATCCGAAACCCGGTGCACCAGATGACGGTGCTGATGCCTTCGGCCGCCAGGTCCAGGCTCGTCGGCTCCTCTTCGGGTGCCCATGGCGGCGCATAATCCGCTTCGGCCGGCGCATCGATCCCTTCGCGTTCGATATAGGCGTCGATGGTCTTGCGGATGCGCATGAAGGTGGCGTCCGCCTGATCCAGATGATGGGTCAGGTCGGGCTTGAACCGTATCTGATGCCCTTCGATCGCATCCAGCATGCCGTATAATTTCATGCCCTGAAGCGCGAATGTGCGCAGGTCGATCTCGCGCCCGCCACCGCGCCCGGTCAGATAGTGATTCTCGTTCTGCCGGACCTTGGCCGACGACGGATGTTCGTCGATCGGCATGTCATAATGGCCCATTTCCTCCAGCCAGTCGGTGGAATCCCGCCCGCGATAGACGCGCGGAGCACGCGGCGCATCGCCGACCGCCAGATGCACCTTGCGCCCGGCCAGATGCAGGTCTTCGGCGATCTGGCATCCCGACTGGCCGGACCCGACCACCAGCACGGCGCCTTCGGGCAGGGCGTCGGGGCTGCGATAATCGAGCGACTGGACCTCGTGGATGGCGGAAGGCAGGGCGGCGCCCGGTCGCGGGACGATGGGGATGTGGTATCCGCTGATCGCGACGATCACCTTGTCGGCGGTATAGGCGCCGTCGGTCGCCTGTACGTCGAATCCACCGCCCGGCCGCGCGCTGATCTTCGTCACCGCCACGCCTTCGCGGATCGGCGGCGAGACAATCGCGGCATAGCGTTCGAGGAAGGTGACGATTTCATCCTTCAGCATGAAGCCGTGTGGGTCCGTGCCACCATATTCCCCGGCATAGGAAAAGCCCGGCAGGCGACACTGGCGGTTGGGCGTGACCAGACAGAAACTGTCCCACCGCTCGTTGCGCCAGCTATGGGCGATGCGGTTCTTTTCCAGGATCAGATGCTCGATCCCCTGTTGCTGGAGCAGATAGCTGAGCGACAGGCCGCCCTGTCCGCCGCCCACGATCAGGACGGGCATATGCTGGCGCGGCGGGGTCTTCAGGATTTCGACGGACATGGTCGTTTCCTCATCGGTCATGGTTGAAAACTCTGGACCCGCACGGTCGCGCCGGGCGTGTCCGCAAACTGGCTGACGCGCCGGTCGATCTGCGCGATCTGGTTCATTGCCTGTGCGCACCCCATGCCGAACCGGGCGCGGACGCGGGCATTGGCGGCTTCCAGCGCGGTCGTCGCCAGGGCATGGAAATCGGCGATCGGATAATCGGTGCCGGGCGTGAAATGCTCGCGGATGACGGTGGATGGCGAATAGCAATCCTCCTCCACGCCGTCGGGCCAGCAGATGCGGAACGTCATTTCAGGCATGGGCGGGTTCCTTTGCATGGCAACCGATAAGGGGCGTCTGACTGGTCCATACGGTCGCGGCCTCGCCATCATGGGCGATGGCGACGTCCGCCTGCGTCACGGTGCCGACCTGCGCACAGGCGACGCCGCCCCGCGCGAAGCGTTCGATGATCCGGGGCACGTCATGCCCCTTTGCCGTCATGATGAAGCCGAAACTGGGAAAGGCGGTCAGCCACCGTTCCAGCCCCTGACCGGCGGGGCGCGGCAGGGCGTCAAGGTCGATGGTCATGCCGACCCGCGACGCGTCCGCCAGCATGATGGCGGTGCCCACGACGCCCGCCATGCTGATGTCCTTGGCTGCGGTCAGCAGGCTATCGGCGGCAAGGTCCGGCAGGATCGGCAACAGCCCGGCGATATGCGCGTCATCGGCGCCCGTGCTGGCATCCCACCATGGGAAAGGATCGCGGAAACGCCCGCCAAGGTCGGTGGCGACCAACAGGGCGTCGCCCGGCTGTGCACCGAAACTGGTGACCAGATCGTCCGCCCGGCCCAGTATCGCGACGGCCAGCTGTCCGGCCGCCGATCGCAAATTGCTGTGCCCGCCCACGACCGGCACATGGTAACGGCGCGCCGCTTCCCGCATGCCCGCCAATATCCGCGCGCCCCCTTCATCCCCATCGCACCACAATGCATCGACGATGGCCAGCGGCCGTCCGCCCATGGCCAGCACGTCCGACACATTGACCATCACGCCGCAATAGCCCGCAAACCATGGATCGGCGGCGACGAAATCCTCCACGAACCCCTCGATGGCGAACAGCAGATGGCCATCGCCATCGGGGATCGCGGCGGTATCGTCGCCCACCGGCACCGCGCCTTCGCCGCCGATGCCCAGCCTCCGCATCACCGGCGCGATGTCGCCCTTGTGCATCAGGCCCCGGCTGTCGCGAATGATCCGGACCAGACTGGCGATGTCGGTCATGCCACCCTCCGCATTTCTGCGCGAAATCCGGTCAGCCCGTCGGCAAAGGGCGGATATTGCGCCATGTCCGCCTGCATCAGCGCGTGGAGCATGCCATGCAGTTCGATTTCGGCCAGCCTTTTCCAGTGCAGGCGGCGGAACAGCAGTTCGTTCTGCGACTGGACATGGGCGTGGAACCGCACGCACCCCATCGCATGGGCGCTGGTCACCGCCAGCCGGATCAGCGCGGGGCCGAGCGTGCCGACCCGGCGATGGCTGGCCGCGACCGCCAGCCGCGATCCCCACCACATGCCCGGTTCCGCCTCATGGATGCGCACCGTGCCCACCACCTGATCCAGTTCCCCCGCGATGGTGGAAATCGCCACCAGCGGGATCGCGACATCATCGATGACATCGCGGTCATGGCCGTCGAACACGCCCTGTTCGGTGCAGAAAACCGCCGCCCGCAACCGCGCCGCACCGGCCAGTTCCCATGGCTCGCTGGCGAAACGGATCACATAATCGGGCGCGCGATAGGGGGGCGGGGCGATGATTTCCATCACGCGGCCTCCCGCACCGGCTTCAACAGCTTTTCAAAGGTGGACAGCGCCGAACAGGCGCCACATTTGGCGCAACCGGCCTTCACCTTTTCCGATGCCAGGCCGCCATTCTTCAACATCTGGGCCAGCGGTTCCAGCACCGACGCCATGAAATCGGGCGAGGGCGAAGGATGATCCTCCAGCGGCGTTCCCGAAATCGGAATGAACGGCACGATGAAGGGATAGACGCCAATGGCGACCAGCCGTTCGGATATGGACAGCAATGTTTCGCGCGTATCGCCCAGCCCTGCGAGGATATAGGTCGACACCTGCCCCCGGCCGAACACCGGGACGGCGGCTTCGAACGCGGTCATATAGCGTTCGACGGGCACGCTCGCCTTGCCGGGCATGATCCGCGCGCGCAATTCCGGGGTCACGACCTCCAGATGCATGCCCAGACTGTCGATCCCCGCATCGCGCATGCGTTCGAACCAGATGTCGGCGGCGGGCGGTTCGCACTGGCCCTGTATCGGCAGGTTCACCGCCGCCTTGATCGCGCGGGCGCTGTCGCACAGGACGGCGGCGCCACGGTCGTCGGTCGGGGGCGTCCCGGTCGTCATCACCATATGTTTGACGCCGTCCAGTTCTACCGCGGCTTTGGCGACTTCGGCCAGTTGCGCGGGCGTCTTGTGGGCGATGGTGCGACCCGCCGCCAGCGACTGGCCGATGGCGCAGAACTGACAGCTTTTGGTGCGGCTCTGATAACGGATGCAGGTCTGAAGGATGGTCGTGGCCAGCACGTCGCGGCCGTGCAGCGTCGCAATGTGGCTATAGGGCACGCCGTCGGCGGTCTTCAGCCCATAGAAATGGGGCTGCGGCGGAAAGCTGATGCGGCCGATCTTCTGCCCTTCGCAGGAAATCTCCGAAACGCCCTGCGCGTCGGGCGTGCTGGCGGTAAAGGGACTATCGAAAGCGGTGGCGGTATGAACCGGCACCATGACGGTGACGCCGTCGATGGTCACGGCCTTGTGATCGGATGGTCCCGCGCCGCCGCGACGGCTCGCCGCCCCGGCCCTGGGATCAGCCAGCCTGATTCCGAACGACTGCAAATCGGCGATCGTCCTGGCTGTCAGGGAACTGGGCATCGTGCTGGGGCATGTTTCCATCGTCGATCTCCCGATCGTGAGAAGAAGAAGGGCAGGCACTGGTGCGGACGATGCCGCGCGCAGGCCGGTCGTCGAGGTGGAGGGACAGCAGCTCCGGCCGGGCATAATGGCCGACCGAATCCATCATCCGCTTGCGCTTCATCACCAGCGCCATGTCGCAATCGGCGATCAGCAATCCTTCGCCCTGCGTCAGCGGCGGAACGACATGCTGCCCTTCGGGTGATATGATCGCGGTGTGGCAACCGCCCGAAATCGCCTTGCGATGGGCTTCGTCCGGGGCGATCGCGGCGCGCTGCTCGTCGGTCAGCCATCCCGTCGCATTGACGACGAAACAGGCGCTTTCGGCGGCATGATGGCGGATGGCGGCTTCGATCTGGTCGTGGAACATCTGGCCGACCATGGATCCGGGGAACTGGCTGGCGTGGATTTCCTCGCCATCCGTCATCAGCGCATAGCGGGCCAGCGGATTATAATGTTCCCAGCATGCCAGGGCGCCGACCCGGCCGACGGCGGTGTCCACCGCCTTCAGTCCTGCGCCGTCGCCTTGCCCCCACACCATGCGTTCATGATAGGTGGGGGTGATCTTGCGGCGTTTCAGCACCAGCATCCCGTCCGCGTCGAACACCAGTTGCGTGTTGTACAGCGAACCACCGTCCCGTTCGTTGACGCCCAGCACGATCACCATCTGGTGACGCCGCGCCGCTTCCGACATCGCCTGCGTAACGGGGCCGGGCACCACGACCGCTTCGTCATATAGCGCCAGATGCTTGGCCCCCATGCGATAGGGCGGGTCGATGAACGAGAAATAGGGGTAATAAGGAACGAAGGTTTCGGGGAATACCATGAAGCCCACGCCCTTGGCGGCTGCTTCGGCCACCGCGTTCAGCACCTTTTCCAACGTGCCGCCCGGCCGGTCGAGCACCGGCGCGATCTGCGCCGCTGCGACCCTGACTATGCGTTTCTCGCTCATCGACCGGCTCCCTTCAGAGCGTCCAGGTGTGGAGCGTGAAGGCATTGTCCTTGCGATGCAGCAGGATGAGGTCGAGCACATCCTGCGGCGCGATCGGCCTGATGCCGGGGATCAGCGACGGTTCGCCATGGCCATACAGCGCCTGAAGCGCGAAGCGGCAGGCATAGACCTTACCCCCTTCGCCGATGAATTTCTCGATCTGGTTGTTGACTGCCAGATGGCCGGGAAATGCTTCATCGCCCAGCTTGGGGAAGCCGCGCTGGATGCCCAGCGTCACGCCAGGGCCGTATAGCAGGACGCTGGTGTCGAAACCCTTGCGCTGAAGCCGCGTCGCCTGAAGCATGTTGACCAGGCCAATGGAGCCTTCGAACGCGACGGTGTGGAATGTGACCAGCGCCTTTTCGCCGGGTTCGGCCTTTACGTCTTCAAAGACCTTTTCCTCATAATCGACGAAGAAATCGCCCTTTTGATGGGCGGGGGCGCTTACGACTGCCATGTCGAACTCCTGTTCTGGGTGGACCCGGTATGGGTTCGAAGACAGGCTGACTGTATTGTAAAAAGCGGTCAATATGGTGTTTCTGTTACGATGATTGAATGCATTCAATTTCAGCGATGATGCACGATGAAGCGTTCCTATTTAGCGACGCAAGGAAATTTACGTAATGCACACGTATGAAGTTAAGGATTTTTGCCAGATTGGATTTGCGGTCGATTATATAAATTTCCATTCAATTATGATCTTGATTGAATGGAAATTGACTGCAACAAGGTGGCCGACTCAAAAAGGGGCTGCTCCATGTCCGATGACTGGACCCCGGACCTCAACCGGTTCGGCAAACCGCATTACAAGGCGATAGCGGATGCCATCGCGCAGGATGTCAGGGACGGCCGGTTGCGCGTCTCCGACCGGCTGCCGCCGCAACGCGACCTCGCCCTTCGCCTCGGCATCAATTTCACCACCGTCGCCCGCGGCTATGTGGAAGCACAGCGGCGCGGCCTGATTGAATCGCGCGTGGGGCAGGGCAGCTTTGTCGCGGGCCAGCCGCGACGGTCGCGGCAATCGATCCGGCCTGCCGTTGCGGACCTCACCATGAACGTCGCCCCAGAACCGGAGGACCGCGCCCTGCTCGACCGCATGCAGGCCGGGCTGGTGAAGGTGGCGGCGGACCTGCCGACGCTGCTGCGCTATCAGGCGTTCGGCGGCACCTATGTCCAGCGGGAGGCAGCTTCGCGTTTCCTGTCCACGCGGGGCATTCTGGCGGACCCCGAACGGCTGGTCATCTGTCCCGGCACCCATCTCGCCTTTCAGTCGGTCCTCCAGACGCTGCTGCAACCGGGCGACGTCCTGCTGTGCGAAGCGCTGACCTATCCCGGTATTAAGGCGATAGCAGGACGCCTGGGCATCAAACTCGTGGGCGTGGCGCTTGACGACGAAGGCATCGAACCGGCTGCCTTTGCGCAGGCGTGCCGCGACCATCAGCCGAAAGCGGTCTACCTCAATCCGACGCTGCTCAACCCGACGACGTCGACCATGCCCGAAGCGCGGCGCGTCGCCATCATCGAAACCGCCCGTGTTCATGGCATGGCGGTCATAGAGGATGATGCCTATGGCGCGCTGCTTCGCAAACCACCGCCCGCCTTTGCTACGCTGGCGCCCGACATCACCTATTATGTCGCCAGCCTCTCCAAATGCATCGGCGCGGGGTTGCGCATCGCCTATCTGGTGGCGCCCGATCAGCGACGGCTCTGGCCGGTAAACGGCATATTGCGCACGGCGGCGGTGATGGCTTCGCCTCTGACGACGGCACTATCGACCCAGTGGATAGAAGATGGCACGGCCGAAGCGGTCATCGCCGCCGTACGAAAGGAGTGCGTCGCGCGTCAGAAAATCGCGTCCGAGATCCTGCCGCCTGACAGCTATGTCACCCATCCGGAAGGGTTCCATCTGTGGCTCGCCCTGCCAACGCCATGGCAGCGTGCGGCCTTTACCACGCGAATGCGCGCGTCGGACATGAGCGTGGTCGTCAGTGACGCCTTCGTGGTGGGCGATACGCCGCCGGAAGCCGTCCGCGTGTCGCTGGGCGGGGTGCTCAGCCGCGCCGAAGTCCGCACGGCTTTGGAATTCCTAACCCATGTCATAGAGGATGAAAGCCCGTACGACCCCAGCTTCGCCTGATGAGGCGGGGTGTCGTGCGGCTCCGGCCTCTTATTCCCACCCAATTGTTCCGCCAGCCATAAGAAATTGATTTAGGCTGTGGTGACGATTTAATCATTTGAGCCATAGCATGATGCTGGCGAGTTTGATGAAGCCGAAGAAGTTGGCAGCGATTTTGTCGTAGCGGGTGGCGATGCGCCGCCATTGCTTGAGTTTGGCGAAGAAGCCCTCGAC
>NZ_JBMDWL010000132.1:0-6538 GCF_048594625.1 Sphingobium sp. | reverse complement strand
GCGTCGGCGCGCTTGACAGCCCGGATGCGACCGCTTAATCCACCGCCAACCAACGACGCGACGGGCATCCCGAAGCGTCCCTGCGCGGGTGTAGCTCAGTTGGTTAGAGTGCCGGCCTGTCACGCCGGAGGTCGCGGGTTCGAGCCCCGTCACTCGCGCCACCTTCCTTGACCGGGAGGTGAACTTTCCAGATATTGCATCATCTGGCGGCTTTTCAGCCGAAACAGGATGCAGCGCCTACGCGGGTGTAGCTCAGTTGGTTAGAGTGCCGGCCTGTCACGCCGGAGGTCGCGGGTTCGAGCCCCGTCACTCGCGCCACCGCTCAGGCAAGCGGTGGAAATGAAGGAATTTATTTCCAGCGGCCGGTTTCCATCCAGGCCAGCAGCCGCTTCAGCGGCAAGATCCAGATCCAGATGATCCCCAAGAAAATATAGACCGGCACCTGCGCCCATACCGGCAACGCGCCGATCAGGCCAGACAGGCTGGCCACCATCACCGCCCACAGCGTGATCAACAGCATGATCGCCAGTATGCCCGCGGGCTTGCGCCAGCTTGGCTGGTGATAATGGCGCGGATCGATGCTCATGCCTGGGGTCTTTCTGCGCTCTGGCCTTCGATCAGTTCGACTTCGGTCATGATGATGTCCAGCGGCAGATCCCATGGGTCTGCGGGCACCGCGTCGATTTCCTGCGCGGACCATGCCATGCCGACGCGCAGCGCATCGGGATGGCGGGCAAAGGCGCGATCATAATAGCCGCCGCCCTGGCCCAGCCGGTTCATGGCCCGGTCGAACCCGACCAGCGGGGCGATGATGACGTCGGGCGACACCGGATCGCCGACCGGTTCGGGATGGCTGGTATGGAACAGGCCGGGCACCAGCTGGCCGTCCGTCGGCCAGATCAGGAAATCCATGCTGCCAAGGCGGTCAAGAACGCGGGGCAGGGCGACGATCTTTCCCATTGCCTGCAATTGCGCGGCCATGCGCTGGGCAGGAGCCTCATCGTCCAGCCCCATATAGATGGCGACCACCTGCGCACCATCCATCCGCCGTGCCAGCGGCGACGGGACGGCCCGGAACGCCAGCCGATGCGCCAGCGGATCGAGCGAAGCGACAAAATTGCTCCGCCGCTGTCGCGCGATGGCGCGCAGGGTCGTCTTGTCGGGCTGAGCGTCGGTCATGGGCGTCCATCGGTGGTGGGGATGCCGCGTTCTGGCAATCGACATGCCTTCATGGCAACCCTGCGTTGACATTGCGGCGCGCGCAATGCGCGTAAAGGGTGACGGGACCACCTCGGCCGTTTGCTGGAATATCCTCTGACGCCTCAACGTCAGGTGGGGACCATGTAGATCGGGCCGGAACCCGCCCAGGGACAGCCCCCGTGGATGTGATTATCGCCTCAGGGATGTTCGCTAAAGCTCGTACCGCGCAGTGCCCGTCACCGATCAATTTAGACGTTGTCGGCGTCCACGGCAAGTCGGTCGCGCAGCTTTTCTATCCGTGCGGCCAATGCCTCGATCGCCTGCGCGCCCGGTTCGTCTTCGCTTTCCAGTTGCAATCGCGCCTGCCGCCCCGCGCTTTCGCGCTTCAGATCGTTGAGTTCGTCCGCCAGAAACAGCGCCGCGAACAGCAATGTCCGCACCTCCGTCAGCCCCGGTGCATTCTGCTGCGCCATCCGCGCCTTGCCTTCTATCAGCGTGGCGAGGTGTGCCAGATGCGCCTCTTCCCCATCGCGGCAATGGATCGGATAATGGCGCCCGGCGATGATCAGCGTGGTTTCAGCCATGCGCCTGCCCTTTCAGCGTGTCGATCAGATCGTCGAGGGATCGCAATGCCGCGCGGGCTGCCCCCTGATCCAGCGTGGGGGCGGGACTGGCGGCGGCTGATGCGATCAGCCCCGACACATCCTGTTCAAGCCGACTCACCGCACGCTCCAGCGTGCCGATCGCCTGCATCATGCGGTCGCTTGCCATCGTCTGTGCATAGCGAATCTCAAGCCTGTGCAAAAGCGGTCTTTCGGGCAGGTCGGCCCGCGCATCCGGCGGTTCATACCCCGCCATGGTTGACGCATGGGACTGGACGCTACAAAGGATGCGCGACCTCGACTCGCCTGCGCATGAGCGGGCGCTGCTCCTACTGCTTGTTTTTCAGGAAAGACGCCCGCCCAGATGACCGTTTCCGAAAAGTCGCTCGCCAACGCCATTCGGGCGCTTTCCATGGACGCCGTACAGGCCGCCAATAGCGGCCATCCGGGCATGCCGATGGGTATGGCGGATGTCGCCACGGTGCTGTTCAGCGACCATCTGAAATTCGACCCGACCCAGCCCAAATGGGCCGACCGCGACCGTTTCGTCCTGTCGGCGGGCCATGGATCAATGCTGATCTATTCGCTGCTGCACCTGACCGGCTATGCCAAGCCCACGATCGAAGACATCGCGAACTTCCGTCAGCTGCACAGCCCCTGCGCCGGTCACCCGGAAAATTTCGAACTGGCAGGCGTGGAAGCGACCACTGGTCCGCTCGGTTCGGGCCTGGCCACCGCCGTCGGCATGGCGATTGCGGAACGGCATCTCAATGCGCAGTTCGGCGACGATCTGGTCGATCACCGCACCTGGGTGATTGCCGGTGACGGCTGCCTGATGGAAGGCATCAACCATGAAGCCATCGGCCTTGCCGGGCACCTGAACCTCGGCCGCCTGATCGTACTGTGGGACGATAACAAGATCACCATCGACGGCGCTGTCGACCTGTCCAGCAGCGAAGATGTGCTGGCCCGCTACGCCGCGACCGGCTGGCATGTAGTGTCGTGCGATGGTCATGACGTCGCTGACGTCCGCCGCGCACTGGACGAAGCGGTCGCCGACAGCCGCCCCTCGATCGTCGCCTGCGCCACCAAGATCGGCTATGGTGCGCCGAACAAGGCTGGCACGTCGGGCGTCCATGGTTCCGCGCTGGGTGAGGCAGAAGTCGCCGCCGCGCGCGAATTTCTGGGCTGGACTGCCGAGCCCTTCGTCGTCCCGGCCGACATTGCCGACGCATGGAAGGCGATCGGTGCGAAGGGGCGCGATGTTCGCGCCGCATGGGAAGGTCGCCTTGCAAACAGCGACAAGGGCGCGGAATTTGCCCGCCGCATGGCTGGCGAACTGCCCGCCGACTTCTCGCTTTCCGCCTATATCGATACGCTGATCGCCAACCCGCAGAAGGTCGCGACCCGCAAGGCGAGCGAACTGGCGCTGGGCGCGATCAACGACCTGCTGCCCGAAACGCTGGGCGGATCGGCTGACCTGACCGGTTCCAACAATACCAAGACCAAGTCGACCGGCCCGCTGACCAAGGACGACTATAGCGGTCGTTATGTCTATTACGGCATCCGCGAATTTGGCATGGCCTGCGCCATGAACGGCATGGCGCTGCACGGCGGCGTGATTCCCTATGGCGGCACCTTCCTCGTCTTTTCGGACTATATGCGTGCCGGCATCCGCCTCGCCGCGCTTCAGCAGCAGCGCGTCATCCATGTCCTCACCCATGACAGCATCGGCCTTGGCGAAGATGGCCCGACCCATCAGCCGATCGAACATGTCATGTCGATGCGCATGATCCCGAACCTTGACGTCTATCGCCCGGCCGACATCGTCGAAACGGCGGAATGCTGGGAACTGGCGCTGACGGATGCAACCGGCCCGTCGGTGCTGGCGCTGACGCGTCAGAACCTGCCGCAGCTGCGCCTTGAAAAGGGCGAGAACCTGTCGGCGAAGGGCGCCTATCGCCTGATCGCCGCCACCGCCGCGCGCAAGGTGGTGATCGTCGCCACCGGCTCCGAAGTCGAAATCGCCGTCAACACGGCCAGGGCTCTGGAAGAACAGGGCATCGGTGTCGATGTCGTCTCCATGCCCAGCTGGGCGCATTTCGAAGCGCAGGATGCCGCGTACAAGGCTGACATCCTGCCCGCGGATGCCCTGCGCGTGTCGATCGAGGCGGGGACCACCTTTGGCTGGGAACGCTATGCGACGCTGCGCTTCGGCATCGACAGTTTCGGCGCATCCGCGCCTGCCGAAGCGCTCTACGACCATTTCGGCCTGACCGCCGCGAAGATCGCGCCGCAGATCGCGGCCGCGCTCTGAAACACCCATACCCAACCGAACAACAACACCCCAGGAGGCTAGTGCAGTGGCAACGAAGGTAGCAATTAACGGTTTTGGACGTATCGGCCGCCTGGTGGCGCGCGCCATCCTGTCGCGCACCGACCATGACCTGGAACTGGTCAGCATCAACGATCTGGGCGACGCCAAGGCCAATGCGCTGCTCTTCAAGCGCGACTCCGTGCACGGCAACTGGGCAGGCGACGTCAGCGTCGACGGCGATTTCCTGGTCGTCGATGGCAAGAAGATCAAGGTGACGGCAGAGCGCGACCCCGCCAACCTGCCGCACGGCGACCTCGGCGTCGAAATCGCGCTGGAATGCACCGGCATCTTCACCACGAAGGACAAGGCCAGCGCCCACCTGACCGCCGGTGCCAAGCGCGTCGTCATCTCGGCCCCCGGCACCAATGTCGACAAGACCGTCGTGTTCGGCGTCAACCACGACACGCTGACCGCCGACGACATCGTGATCTCCAACGCCAGCTGCACCACCAACTGCCTCGCCCCGCTGGCGAAGGTATTGCATGACGCGATCGGCATCGAACGCGGCTTCATGACCACGATCCACAGCTACACCAACGATCAGAACACGCTGGACCAGATCCACAAGGATATGCGTCGCGCCCGCGCCGCTGCCCTGTCGATGATCCCGACCACCACCGGCGCCGCCCGCGCCGTGGGCGAAGTTCTGCCCGCGCTCAAGGGCAAGCTGGACGGCTCGTCGGTCCGCGTGCCGACCCCGAACGTGTCGGTCGTAGACCTGAAATTCATCCCCAGCCGCGACACCACTGTCGAGGAAGTCAACGGCCTGCTCAAGGCCGCTTCGGAAGCTGGCCCGCTCAAGGGCGTGCTGGGCTATTCGGACGAACCGCTGGTGTCGATCGACTATAATGGCGATGCGCGCAGCTCCACCGTCGACAGCCTGGAAACGGCCGTGATCGAAGGCAAGCTGGTCCGCGTGCTCAGCTGGTACGACAATGAATGGGGTTTTTCGAACCGCATGATCGACACGACCGGTGTCGTCGCGAAGTTCCTGTAATATAACGAACGGATAATCTCCGTTCGCCCTGAGCTTGTCGAAGGGCCTTTTCTTTTCTGCAAGGAACAGGACAGGGCTTCGACAGGCTCAGCCCGAACGGGGCTGAGTATTCAGGGGAAGATATATGACCAAGCCCTTCAAGACGCTCGACGACATGGGCGACATCACCGGCAAGATCGTGCTGGTGCGCGAAGATCTGAACGTCCCCATGCAGGACGGCTCCGTCAGCGACGACACCCGCCTGCGCGCGGCGATGCCGACCGTGCTGGAACTGGCCGACCGCGGCGCAAAGGTGCTGATCCTCGCCCATTTCGGTCGCCCCAAGGGGCAGAAGAACCCGGAATATTCGCTGTCGAAAATCACCCGTCCGCTGACGCAGGTGCTGGGCCGCGAAGTGCAGTTCATCCCCGACTGTCAGGGCGAAGCCGCCGCCGACGGAATCAAGGTGATGCGCAATGGCGACATCGCCATTCTTGAAAATACGCGCTTCCATCCCGGCGAGGAAAAGAACGACCCGGCGCTGGTCGACGCCATGGCCGCCATCGCCGACCTGTATGTCAACGACGCATTCTCCGCCGCGCACCGTGCCCATGCGTCGACCGAAGGGCTGGCGCACAGGCTGCCCGCCTTTGCCGGCCGTTCGATGGAAAAGGAGCTGGACGCGCTTCAGGCCGCGCTGGGTGAGCCGGTGACGCCGGTCGCCGCCGTTGTCGGCGGAGCGAAAGTGTCGACCAAGCTCGACGTCCTCAACAATCTGGTGAAGAAGGTCGATCACCTGATCATCGGCGGCGGCATGGCCAATACCTTCCTTTACGCGCGTGGCGTCGATGTCGGCAAATCGCTGTGTGAAAAGGATCTGAGCGACACCGCCGAAGCCATTTTCGACGCGGCGGAAGCGGCTGGTTGCATCATCCATCTACCCTATGACGTGGTCGTGGCGAAGGAATTTGCCGCCAACCCGGCGTCCCTTCGCACCTGCAACGTGCACGAAGTCGCCGAAGATGAAATGATCCTCGACGTCGGTCCAGCCGCTGTGGAGGCGCTGGGCGATGCGCTCAAAAACTGCCGCACGCTGGTGTGGAACGGCCCGCTGGGCGCGTTCGAAATCGCGCCCTTCGACGCGGCGACCGTCGCGCTGGCAAAGACGGCGGCGGCGCTGACGAAGGAAGGTCAGTTGACCTCCGTCGCTGGCGGCGGCGATACCGTCGCGGCGCTCAACCATGCCGGCGTCGGCGACGACTTCACCTTCGTCTCGACCGCGGGCGGCGCGTTCCTGGAGTGGATGGAAGGGCGCGAACTCCCGGGGGTGGCGGCGCTTTCGTCTTGAGAGCGTCATGCGCCGGTGCTACGTTTAACGTGTTA
>NZ_JBMDWL010000131.1:0-19160 GCF_048594625.1 Sphingobium sp. | reverse complement strand
GACTGGCAGCGTACCCGGCTGTTCGTCGAATATGGACCGGGCGTGGGTACGTTCACCCGAACGATCCTCGACCGCCTGCCTGCCGACGCGACGTTGCTGGCGATCGACCTCAATCTGGATTTCGTTGCCTATCTGGAGGCGGAAATCGCCGATCCGCGCCTGCGCGTCGTCCATGGTTCGGCGGCGGACGTCCGCCGCTTCATCAAGGAAGCGGGCCATTATCAGGCCGATTATGTCCTGTCGGGCATTCCCTTTTCCACGCTGCCCGATGGCGTGGGGCAGGCGATCTGCGCCGAAACGCGCCGGGCACTGCGGCCGGGCGGGGCGTTCCTGATCTATCAATATTCACGCTTCGTCCTGCGGTATCTGAACCCGCTGTTTGGCAATGTCAGCCAATCGCTGGAATGGCGCAACATCCCGCCCTGCCGGATGATCCGCGCCGTGCGGGAAGAGGAATTGGCGCAGGCTGCCTGACAGAATCCTGATCTGGATCAGTTTCTGTCCCCGAATCGGCGTTTCCCCGACGTCGCCATTTGACTCCGACCCCACTTTGCATCAGCCCGATATGGGGCTTGGGGGTTATGGGATGACGACGCACGCCAAAAGCGATGACGCATGGGCGGACCTGTTCCTGTCCGCTGCGCTGGCGCCCGAACAATGGGGCGTGGCGATCAAGGCGATGGCCGACGCTACATCGTCGCGCCATGGGCAGTTGATCGGCTTTGGCCCTGGCGGGGCCAGCTTCAACTGGATCAGTGAAATCGATCCCGGCATCACCACCAGATATACGGCGGACAGCCAGAACCGGCCCGACCATAATTTCCGGGTCGGGGCAGATCAGGTGACGGGTCGGCCGGGCATCGTCCATGAAGCCCATTATGACATCGCCCGTCAGTCGCTGCGATCCGACGAATATCTCGACATGTGTTCCGATTTCGACATTTTCGACGGTTGCCAGACCCGGCTGGTGGCGTCCAACGACCAGATGGTCGGGCTGGCGCTGTTGCGCGACGGCCGGAACGGACGGACCAGCGTGGAAGAACGCGAGCTGTTCGGCCAGATCGCGGGACATGCGCGCGCGGCCGTGCGCCTGCAACAATCAATCGAACATCAGGGCTTTGCCCTTCTATCCGGCACGTTCGAGGCGATGGACCGGGCATGCTGGCTGCTGGATGCGACGGGCCGTGTCGGGGGCATGACCCCGCGCGCCGACGCCTTGCTGGCATCCAGCCGCCTGCGCGTCAGCGACGGCTGGCTGGCGAGCGAGCGGGCGGAGGAAAGCCGCGCCATGGTGCGGGCGATGCGCGGCGTCATCGGATCGCCGGTGCTGCCTGCCGATCCGCTTGCCCTGCCCGACGACGCCGGGGGCATTGCGATCATGCTGGAATATCACCCCTTGCCCCGGCATCCTTGGGCCATGTCCTTCGCGCCGCGCGCCATCGTCACCGCGCGGGTGGGGGAACCGACCGGTCGCCATGTGCAATTGCTGACCCGCACATTCCGCCTGACCCCGGCGGAGGCGGACATCGCCATCCGCCTGTCCGCCGGGCAGGCGCGCCCTGCCATCGCATCGGCGCGCGGCGTGTCGATCGAAACGCTCAAGGTCCAGATTCGCAGCATTTACGACAAGACCGGCTGCAACCGGGAATCGCAGCTGGTCCGCATGATCGGCATGATCAGCCACTGATTTCGCCTGTTTTTCTGTCCTTTACCCCCGATGGGGTATGCGGTGACGCGCGCGAATCGCTAGGGAGAAGGGGAGGCAGATTTCTTCTGCCCGCCGGCGACCGGATCATATGCGACCCATGGTCCGGTCGTCGGCACTCCACTTCCTGACATCACAGATTTTCTTCGCCCGATCCGCTTTGGCGACTGCCCGCTTTCATGGTAGAGCGCGGCCAGTTTCCGGCAAGAGTGTCCCATGAACGACCTGACCCAGACCCCCGAAATGCTGATCGCGACGATGGGCGCGCGCGCGCGTCGCGCCGCCGCCGCCATCGCGCAGGCGAGCGACGCGCAAAAGGCCGATGCGCTGCGCCGCGCCGCGCAGGCGCTGCGGGATCAGGCGCCAGCGATCATCGCCGCCAATGCGCGCGACATGGACAATGCGGCGGCGAACGGCCTGTCGGCGGCGCTGCTCGACCGGCTGAAACTGAACGAGGATCGCGTTGCCGCGACCGCCGACGGCGTGGATCAGGTGGCGGCGCTCGCCAACCCGCTGGGCAGCGTGATCGACACGTCGGTGCGGCCCAACGGGCTGGAGCTGAGCCGCGTGCGCGTGCCGCTGGGCGTGATCGGCATCATCTACGAAAGCCGCCCCAATGTGACGGCGGATGCTGCCGCGCTGTGCCTGCGCGCGGGCAATGCGGTCATCCTGCGCGGCGGCAGCGAGGCGAAGGAAAGCAATCGCGCCATCCATGCCGCCATCGTGGAGGGCATCGTCGCCGCCGGCCTGCCCGCTGATGTGGTGCAGCTGATCCCCACGACCGATCGTGCAGCGGTGGGCGCATTGCTGAAAGCGGCCGAGTTCGTGGACCTCATCGTACCGCGCGGCGGCAAAAGCCTGGTCGCGCGGGTGCAGGAGGAAGCGCGTGTGCCGGTGCTCGCGCATCTGGACGGCATCAATCACAGCTATGTCGATGGCGCAGCGGACCCCGCCATGGCGCAGGCGCTGGTCGTCAATGCCAAGATGCGCCGGACCGGCGTATGCGGATCGACCGAAACGGTGCTGATCGACCGTGCCTATGGCCATGCCCCGGCGCTGGTGCAGGCATTGATCGACGCGGGATGCGCCGTGCGCGGTGATGCGGCGGTGCAGGCGATGGACGCCCGCGTCACGGCGGCGAGCGACGAGGATTGGGACACCGAATATCTGGACGCGATCGTGTCGATCCGGCTGGTCGATGGCGTGGACGATGCGATCGCCCATATTGCCGCCCACGCCAGCCATCATACCGACGCGATCATCACGCAAGATGGTGCGACCGCCGAACATTTCCTGAACGCCGTGGACAGCGCGATCGTGATGTGGAACGCCTCCACCCAGTTCGCCGATGGCGGGGAATTCGGGCTGGGCGCGGAAATCGGCATTTCGACCGGCCGCCTGCATGCCCGCGGCCCGGTCGCGCTGGAAGGGCTGACCACCTATAAGTGGATCGTGCGCGGCACGGGGCAGACGCGGCCGTAACCGCCTGTCCTACATGGCCCGATCTTGCGATGATCGGGCCATGCGGCTGCCTGTTGGAGACTTTTCGATAGGATCGGGCGCGCGCAACGAAATGTCGCAATAAGCGGGAAAAGTGCGAAGTTAAGCGTCGCACATAGTCCTCCGGGCCGTTCGGGCTGAGCGAAGTCGAAGCCCTTGCCTGAGCATAGCGAAGGCTTTGACTTCGCTCAGCCTCGGCGCTTCGACAGGCTCAGCGCGAACGGAGGGGTGGGGTCAGCCCTTCACCACCGCATCGATGGCGACCAGCTTCTCCAGCATCGGCGCCACCCAGTCGAGCGGCAGCATGACCGGCCCGTCCGACGGTGCATTGTCCGGGTCTTCATGCGCTTCGGCAAAGATCGCCGCGACGCCCGCCGCCACCGCGCTGCGGGCCAGCAGCGGGGCAAATTCGCGCTGGCCGCCCGATGCCGAACCGAGGCCGCCGGGCTGCTGCACCGAATGGGTGGCGTCGAACACCACCGGATAGCCGGTCTGCGCCATGGTCGGCAGCGACCGCATGTCGCTGACCAGCGTGTTATAGCCGAAACTCGCCCCGCGCTCCGTCAGCAATATGCGTTCATTGCCGGTCGATGCGACCTTCTGCGCCACGGCTGCCATGTCCCATGGGGCAAGGAACTGGCCCTTCTTCACGTTGATGACCGCGCCGGTCATCCCCGCCGCGACCAGCAGGTCGGTCTGGCGACAGAGGAAGGCCGGAATCTGAAGGATGTCCACCGCCTGCGCCGCGGCCTCCACCTGATCCGCTCCATGAATGTCGGTCAGCACCGGACAGCCCAGCGTTGCCTTCACTTCGGCCAGGATGGCAAGGCCCGCGTCGATCCCCACGCCCCGCTTGCCCGACACGGACGTCCGGTTCGCCTTGTCGAAGGAGGATTTGAAGATGAAGGGCACGCCCGCCTTGCCCGCTGCCTTTGCCAGCGCGTCGGCCATGAACAGCGCATGGTCGCGGCTTTCGATCTGGCACGGGCCGGAAATCAGGACGAAGGGCAGGTCGTTGCCGAAAGTGACGGAACCGACCTTCACATGCTGGGTATCGTTCATGCCGCTCATTTGGGCGCTTTGGCGAAGCGGCGCAACAATTGTCCGCGCCACAGCCCCTTGCCCGGATGATAATTCCAGCAGAACCAGCCGAACGCCAGGCAGGCGATCAGCGACGGCAGCGCCATCGGATCGCCATTGGATTTCATGTGGCGGTAAAAGACCATGTCGGCATGCCAGCGATCCCGTTCGCTACCCCCGCCATTGATGCCGTACATATTGTCATGTTTGCGGCAACCGATGTTTCGGTTGTATTTGCGGTGGTCGATGAAATAGCAGTAGTCGCGTTCGGATGTGCTCATGCGCGCGATTAGGGCGGGCCAGTTGGAAAAGTTCAAGCGTAAAGTCTTTTATCTCGGCGGTTTCGATCCACGTGGCGTCCGTTTCTATCACCAGCTCTATCGCGATCAGGCGGTGCGGCATGGCGCGCTGACGGGTGAAGCGATCAGCGTGGGCGGGCGACAGGCGGGCGCCGCCGGGTCCGCCGTGTCGGCGACATGGGCCGTGGATAATGAAGCGGCGGGCGTTTCCACCGACTATGAATATCTGCGCTGGGAAGATCTGGTGGGCAAGGTGTGGATTCGCAATCCCGGTGCGCTCGCCCTGCGCGCCGCCCGCGCCTATGCGGGGCACGCGCTGAAAATGGATTTCTGGCGCATGCGCCGCCTGCGCAAGGGGCCGGTGATCACCATCCTCTATCCGCCGATACTGGCGGTGCTGATCCCGCTGCTGCTGGCGCTGGTTCCCGCGCTGATCCTGTCGCTGGTCCTGCCCTTCTGGGCGGGCGCGCTGGTCGGCATAGCGCTCAGCGCTTTCCTGTCGGGGCGCATCCTCAATAAACTGGTCGTGCCATGGCTGCTGCGCTTCATGACCTATCATGGCGCGTTGGCGGCACAGGGGCCGGGCGATGCGCTGGACGCGCGGCTGGATGCGTTCGCGGGTCGGATCACGCAGGAACTGGATGGCGACTGGGACGAGGTGCAGCTGGTGACGCACAGCGCGGGCACGATTCTGGGCATGCGGCTGATGCGCCGTCTGATCGCGCTGCGCGGCGGGGTGCTGCCCGATCATTTCGTGATGGTCGGGCTGGGTCAGGTGGTGCCGGTCATCGGCCTGCGCCGCGATGCGCACTGGTATCATGACGATCTGCGCGCGCTGGCCGACAAGGCGTTCCGCTATGTCGACATCAGTTCCCCGCCCGACGGCGCGGCCTATTATAACGTCAATCCGTTTCTGCTGGTCGCGGATCGATATGCCGCCCGCGTCGACATGCTATCGCCGCGTTTCCACCTGTTCTACGAACAGGAAAATTACCATGGCGGATGGTCGAACAAATATGAGGCGCATTTCGACTATCTGCGCGTGGGCGACCGCCTGTCACCGCTCGACTTCATCAGCCTGACCGCAGGCCGCCGCACCGTGGACGACGCCGTCGCCGCTTTCAGGACAATCCCTTGACCGATCTTTTCACGCCGCCCTATCCCCAGCCGCCCCAGAGCAAGCGCGGCCTGTTGAAACGGTTCCTGCGTGGGTGGGACAGCTGGATTCATGTGCTGTTCGACAAAAGCTATACGATGAAGATGGGCGAAATCCGCACGCCCGGCCGCACCATGTATATCGCCAACGAACTCAGCCTTGTGGACCAGATTTTGAGGGGCGGCACCGCCTATCCCAAGCATAGCGAACTGGTCCGCAATCTGGACCCGCTGATTGGCAATTCGGTCTTTTCGGCGAATGGCGAGGATTGGGAAAGCCAGCGGGCGATGGTGAACCCGGCCTTTGCGCACACCGCGCTGGGCCGGTCGATGCCGCTGATGGTCGCGGCGGCGGATGACCTGCTGGCGCGGCTGGACGCGGCGGATCGCACCAAGCCGGTCGACATCGACCCGATGATGACCCATGTCGCGGCCGACATCATATTCCGCACCCTGTTCAGCCAGACGCTGGACGAGGCGCGGTCGAACATCATCCACACCGCCTTCGGCAAGTTCCAGCGGCTGGCGCACAGCGCATCGATGCTGCGGCTCTACGGCCTGCCCGCGGGATGGTTCGAAAAGCGGTCGAAGGGGCCAGCCCGCGCCATCCATGACGTGTTCCGCCCGATCGTGGAGGCGCGCTACGAAGCCTTCCACGCGCGGGGCGAAACGCAGCAGCGCGACATCCTCCAGTCGCTGATCGAGGTGAAGCATCCCGAAACGGGCGAGCATTTCACCTGTCAGCAGGTGATGGAACAGGTGTCGACCATCTTCCTCGCCGGGCATGAAACGTCGGCCAGCACGATGACATGGGCGCTCTACATGCTGGCGGAATGCCATCATATTCAGGACCGGGTGCGCGCCGAAGTGACTGGCGTCGCGGGTGAGGAAGCACTGACCGGCGCGATGCTGAAGGACATGGGGCAGGTGCGCAACGTGTTCAAGGAAACGCTGCGCCTCTATCCGCCCGTTTCCTTCTTCCCGCGCGAAGTCACTTGCCCCATGCCGATGCGCGACAAGCAGCTGGAACAGGGGGCGATGCTGGTCGTCGCGCCATGGCTGACGCAGCGCAACAGGGACAATTGGGCCTGCCCCCATGCGTTCGATCCGGACCGGTTCGACGATCCGGCCAATGCCGACATGGCGCGGCAGGCGTGGTTCCCGTTCGGGCGGGGGCCGCGCGTATGCATTGGCGCGGGCTTTGCCCAGCAGGAAGTGATGACGGTGATCGCCAGCGTCGTGCGCCGCTATCGCCTGACTGTGCCGCACGGGTTCAGGCCCGAACCGATCAGCCGCCTGACCATTCGTCCGCGGACAGGGATGCCGCTGATGTTCGGGCCTGTCAGCTGACCGGAATCAGGTAACCGGGGCCAGCTCATCTTCCGGCGCGACATCGACCATGACGCGCAGGCTCTGGCCCGAACCGCCAACGAACAGCCCGTCCATCGGCGCGACATCGGCATAATCGCGGCCCATGGCGACGAACAGATGATCGTCGCCCGTGATGACGCCATTGGTGGGATCGAAGCCGATCCAGCCCCGTGACGGCCCGCACCACAGCATGACCCATGCATGCATGGCGTCCGCCCCCACCAGCCGCGCCATGCCCGGCGGGGGAATGGTGCGCAGGTATCCGCTGACATAGGCGGCGGGCAGCCCGGCAAGCCGCAGCGCCACCACCATGACATGGGCGAAATCCTGACACACGCCATGGCGCGCGGCAAAGGCGTCGGCGACCGGGGTGGCGGCGGTGGTCGCGCCGGGCTGATAGGCGAATTCGCGCTGGATGCGCAGGGCCAGGTCCAGCGCGGCGGTGACGATCGGCCGGTCGGGGGACAGGGCATCGCCCACCCACGCGCCGATCTGCGCCAGCAGGGGCGCACGGGGGGAGGCGTAGAGATAATGGGCGGGGGCCGATGGTCCCATGTCGCGATCCTTCAGCGCTGCCGCCGCTACGGTCGCGATGGTCGGATCGTCGGATTGCGGGATGATCGGCGGGCCATGCTGCACGCCTGCGCGGAACCGGCTTTCGATGGTGAGTTGCCGGATCGGGCTTTCGATCACCAGCCGGGCGACATGGACCGGCCATGCGCCGGGGCGCGACTGGATGACCGACGGCGCGGGATCGACGCTAAGTTCATAGTCCGACGTCCATTGCCCCATCCATGGCGCGGGGCGCAGGCGCAGGTTGAAGCGGGCGACCCGCACCGGGCTGGCATAGCGAAGGATGGTCTGGTGGCGGACATGGTAGATCATGACAGCATGTCCGCATTTGCGGTCTTGTGCAGTTGCAGGAAATAACGCTGGCCGATGGCGTCAGACAGGTGCAGCAGGCGGCTTTCGACGTCGGCAATGTCGGCCATGGTCAGCATGTCGCCGGTCAGCGGGGCGAGCCGCGCCGCCAGCGCATCGGCCAGCCGCCGGGGTTCTTCGGGCATGCCGTCAACGCGCAGGGTGGGCAGCGCGCTGATATGTTCCGCCAGCCGCGACATCTGATACGCGATGGCGCGGGGATTATGTGGCTCCAGCGCAACGAGATCGCGTACCGGGGCCAGCGCCGGACCGGTCAGGTATCGCGTGCGATAGCTGATCTGGCTGTCCATCAGGTCCAGCAATACGGTGAGGTCGTCGGCAGATGCACCATCGCCGCCGAACAGGGTGACGAGGCCGCAGCCATTGACGGCGCGCTCCATCCGGCGGCCCATATCGTGGAAACGCCAGCCTTCGGTCCGGCCCATATTTTCGGCGGCAAGGCCCGACAGCGCCGAGATCCGTTCGATCATGCGGGATGAGGCGTCGAGCAGTGTTTCGGTGACATTGCCGTCAAAGGTCGGCAGCGGCAGGCGGACGAGCCGCCAGACGTCGCTGGACAGGCGATCGCGCAGCCCTTCGCCGATATTGGCGACACTGGCCATCAAGGCACGCACGCTGCCCGACTGGCGCATATCGCCCAGCGCCGTGGCGCACAGCGCGCCAACCGCGTCGTGGCGTGCGGGCGCCGCGCCCCACGCCACCAGCCGGTCGACCAGCCGCGCCATGGTGGGGGACGCGACCGACGGGCCAAGGTCCGCTTCGATCGATCCGCCCACGATCGCGCGGATCAGGCGCAGCGTCATTTCGGTCCGCTCGATATAACGGCCAAGCCAGAAGAGATTGTCCGCCGCCTTGGCGGGCAGCATGCCGCCCACGCGGCGAATGGCGGGCGCGCCGCCCAGCAGGCTGTCTGGGGGCACCGGCGCGCCGTCGATCACGCACATGTCGGCCGACATGTCGCCCCGGCCCATCAGCGCGGCGCGGATGTCGCCATGCCCCGCCAGTCGCGCAAAGCCGCCCGGCATCACGCGCCAGCGGCCGTTGCCGTCGCGCGCGACGAAGATGCGCAGCGTGAAGGGCAGTGGAGTCAGTTGTCCGTCGATGATCGCGGGGGTGGTGGACAATTTCACCACTTCCTGCCCGACATAGTCCATCGGCCGCAGCGCCATGGCGTCGAACAGGGCGGCGCGCTGTCCCGCGTCCAGTGTCGAGCCGGGGGTGAAATGCGCGTCAGGCAGGCCCGCAACATCCTGATCGAAGGCGGACCCCACGACCAGATCGTCGATCCGCGCCCGGACATGGTCGCATTCACGCGGCTGGCCGCACCACCATGTCGCGATGTTGGGCAGCATCAGGTCGCGGCCCAGCATCGCCTGCGCCAGTTGCGGCAGGAAAGCGGCAAAGGCGCGCGATTCGATGACGCCCGCGCCCGGCCAGTTGCTGACCATCAGCCCGCCATGGGCGCAGGCATCGTACAGGTCGGGCACGCCGATATGCGATTGCCCGTCGAATGCCAGCGGATCAAGGAATCGGCTGTCCATCCAGCGCCACAGGCCGTCGATGCGCTTCAAACCCTGAATGGTGCGCACGAACAGGCGGCCGTCCGACACGATCAGGTCGTCGCCCTCGACCAGCAGCAGCCCCAGATAACGGGCCAGATGCGCCTGCTCCGCATAGCTCTGGTTGAAGCGGCCCGGTGTCAGCAGGCCGATGCGCGGATCGCTGCGTTCGCAATCGGCGGCAAGGCCGCGGCGCAGATCGTCGAAAAAGGGTGCCAGCCGCCGCGCATGCATCGCACCCAGCAGGTCGCCGGTCGCGCGCGACAGGGCAAGGCGGTTTTCCAGCGCATAGCCCACGCCCACCGGCGTGCGCACCCGATCCGCCAGCACGCGCCATTCGCCGGTCGGTCCACGCCCGATGTCGGCGGCGTAGAAGTGCAGATAATGGCCGCGCCGGGGCGTTGCGCCCGTCATCACCCGCCAATAATGCGGGCTGCCGGTGATGATGCTGGCGGGCAGTTTGCCATCGCGGACTAGCGATTGCGTTGAGTAAATGTCGCTGATCACCCGTTCCAGCAGTTCGGCGCGCTGGGCAAGGCCCGATTCGATATGCGCCCATTCCGCCGCGTCGATCAGCAGGGGAACGGGGCCGAGCGGCCATGACCGCTCCTCCTCATCCCCCGTATGCCGGAACGCCATGCCAAGGTCGATCGCCTGCCGCGCGACATGATCGGCCAGCGTGGCGGGATCGCCCTGCGCCTGCGCCGTCAGCCGCTCCAGCATGTCGCGCCAGCGCGCGGCCATGGCGGGGGCGGCGCCCGCGAACAGGTCGCCCGCCGGGGCAACGCGCAAATAGGCGTCCGCCCATGCTTCGCCGCTTGTGCGGGGCGCAAGGGCGTCGGCGGCCATCACAGCCCGCTATGCTGGAAACGCAGGTCGAGCGTCATGGGAAATTCGTTGGCGGGTTCGGTGGCGGGCATGTCGACCTGTCCCGGCGTATGGCCGTGATCCTGAAAGCGCGCCTTGCGCCGCGATTCGGCTTCATAGCCGTTGATCGGCAGCGTGTCGTAATTACGCCCGCCCGGATGCGCGACATGGTAGACGCAGCCGCCCAGCGATCGTCCGCTCCAGCTGTCCAATATGTCGAAGGTCAGCGGCGCGTTGACCGGCAGATTGGGGTGCAGGCAGTTGGCGGGCGCCCATGCCTTGTACCGCACGCCCCCCACGGCTTCACCCGGTACGGCGGTGGCGGTCATCGGCACGCGCCGCCCGTTGCACGCGACGATATGCCGCCCGGCGACGAGGCCGGTGACGCGCACCTGCAACCGTTCGGTCGATGAATCGACATAACGCACCGTGCCGCCGATCGCCCCGGTTTCACCCAGCACGTTCCATGGCTCAAGCGCATGGGTGATTTCCAGCTCCACGCCGCCTGCATCGACCGCGCCATGGATGGGGAAGCGGAATTGCCGCTGTGCCTCAAACCAGTTGGGGTCGAAATCATAGCCCGCGCCCCTGAGGTCGCCCAGTACTTCCAGAAAATCGGCCCAGACGAAATGGGGCAGCATGAAGCGATCATGCAGCATCGTGCCCCAGCGGACGAGGCCGCCCTGCTGCGGCTGACGCCAGAACCATGCGGTGAGCGCGCGCAGCAGCAATTGCTGGGCCAGGCTCATGCGCGATTCCGGCGGCATTTCGAACCCGCGAAATTCCAGCAGGCCCAGCCGCCCGGTCGGGCCATCGGGCGAAAACATCTTGTCGATGCAGATTTCGGTGCGGTGGGTATTGCCCGTCACATCGACCAGCAGGTTGCGGAACAGCCGGTCGACCAGCCATGGCGGGGGCAGCCTGTCCGCCCCCTCCTTCACCGGGTCGGGCACCTGCGCCAAGGCAATCTCCAGTTCGTAGAGGCCGTCATGGCGCGCTTCGTCGATGCGCGGGGCCTGACTGGTGGGGCCGATGCAAAGGCCGGAGAAGAGGTAGGAGAGGGACGGATGGCGCTGCCAGTAGAGCACGAAGCTCTTGAGGAGGTCGGGGCGGCGGATGAAGGGCGAATCGTTGAGGGTCGGCCCGCCCAGCACGATATGATTGCCCCCGCCGGTGCCGACCGACCGGCCATCGACCATGAACTTGTCGGCGGTCAGCTGACATTCTCGGGCCACGGCGTAAAGGCGTTCGGTGATGGCGACGGTTTCGTCCCAGCTGGACGCGGGCTGGACGTTCACTTCGATGACGCCGGGGTCAGGCGTGGCCTTGAGCACATCGATGCGCGGGTCCGGCGGCGGGGCATAGCCTTCGATCCGCACCGGGATGCGCAGCGCTTCGGCGGCGGACTCCACTTCCGCGATCAGTTCCAGATAATCTTCCAGCGCTTCGACCGGGGGCAGAAAGACCGACAGATAATGGCCGCGCGGCTCGACCGTCACGGCGGTGCGCACGGCCCCTTCGATGATGACCTGCTCGACCCGTTCCTGCGCCGCCGCGCCGCCTTCGACTTCGCCGACGCGCTGCACCGGCTGGGCCTGCACTTCCTCCCGGGTCGCCGCTTCGCTCAGCTGGATGCGATAATCGCCTAGCGGCCCGCGCAGTTCGCTGGTGTCGCGGGGATGAACATAGGGATAGCTAGACGGTGGCACATAGGGCAGCGAACCCAGCGGCAGGCGATAACCCAGCGCCGAATCGCCCGGCACCGCGAACAGCTTGCCGCGCCGCAATTGCCAGATTTCGCTCTGCCAGCGGGGCGTTGCCGCCTGCGTCTGCCAACGCTGCACCGGCAGGACATAGCCGACCGGCTGGTCGAGGCCCCGTTCGAACGCCTTCACCATGCGGGCGCGGGCTTCGGGGTCGGTGATTTTCGGGTCGTCGGGCGACGTATTGACCGGCAGTTCGGCTTCCTTGACCGCCCACACCGCCGGGTCTTCATAGACCGGGTGAGTGTAATCGGCGGAAAAGCCCATCGATCCCGCCATATGGGCGAGGAAGGCCTGCGCATCCGCGGCCGTCACCTGTGCCGCGCCTTCGGGGGCGTTATCGGGTGCGATCAGCCCTTCGTCGCGCCACAATGGCACGCCATCCTTGCGCCAGTAGACCGCATAGGCCCAGCGCGGCAGGCTTTCGCCCGGATACCATTTGCCCTGTCCGTGATGCAGCAGGCCACCGGGCGCAAATTCGGCGCGCAGCTTGCGTATCAGCCTGTCGGCGAAGGCGGCCTTGGTCGGGCCGACCGCATCGCCATTCCATTCGCCCGCGTCGCCGCCATCCTCCGCCACGAAGGTCGGTTCGCCGCCGGTCGTCAGGCGCACATCCTGCGCCTGCAAATCCGCGTCCACCTGCGTGCCCAGTGCCATCACGGCATTCCAGCGCGCATCGGTGAAGGGCTTGGTAATCCGTACCGCTTCTGCAATGCGGCTGACGCTCATTTCGAAATTGAAATCGACTTCGGCCGGTTCGGCCATGCCGCTTATGGGGGCGGCTGATCGATAATGGGGGGTGGCGCACAGCGGGATATGGCCTTCGCCCGCGAACATGCCGCTGGTCGCGTCCAGCGCCACCCAGCCGGCACCGGGCACATAGGCTTCGGCCCAGGCGTGGAGGTCGACGACATCCTGCGTCACGCCCTTCGGTCCTTCGATCGGTTCGACATCGGCGACCAGCTGGATCGAATAGCCCGACACGAACCGCGCGGCAAAGCCAAGGCGGCGGAGCAGCTGCACCAGCAGCCAGGCCGAATCGCGGCAGGAGCCGGTGCCGACGTTCAGCGTTTCTTCCGGCGTCTGGACGCCAGCCTCCATGCGGATGACATAGCCGACGCGGCTTTGCAGGCGACGGTTGACCTCCACCAGAAAATCGACGGTGCGGCTTTGGTGCCCGTCATATTCGGCAACCAGCGCGTCGAACAGCGGCCCCTGATCCTCCAGATCGAAATAGGCGGCGAGGTCGGTTTTCAGTTGCTCGTCATAGGCGAAGGGATAGTCCTCCGCATAAGGCTCCACGAAGAAGTCGAACGGGTTGATGATGTCGAGATCGGCGAGTAGATCGACCTCGATCGAGAAATGGTCGACGGGATCGGGAAAGAGGATCCGTGCCAGCCAGTTGCCGTGCGGATCCTGCTGCCAGTTCAGGAAATGGTTCGCCGGTTCGATCTTCAGCGCATAATTGGGCACTTTCGTCCGGCTGTGCGGCGCGGGGCGCAGGCGCACTACCTGCGGTCCCAGCCGGATCGGGCGATTATAGCGATAGGCGGTGAGGTGGTGGAGCGCGGCCTTGAGCATGAGGTGATCAAACGCCACCCATTGCTGCAATGCAACAGCCAATCGTTTAGGGAACCAAGATTCCGGAAGGGATGGCCCGGATCAGGGTGCCCGGACAGATGATGGTGCGGTCAAGAAGACTCGAACTTCCACGGCCTTTCGGCCACAACGACCTCAACGTTGCGCGTCTACCAATTCCGCCATGACCGCACATCAAACAGGAAACCGGCGGGGCCGGTGCCTTGGTAGGAGGCGGCCCTTAGCAAAGGCTTTTGGGTCATGCAACAAGTGATCGACGTCCGCGTTATGATTGATCGGAGAAGCAAAGCCGTCATGCCAGAAAGCGGCGGACGGCGTGGGAGGAGCCACATGCTATCGGCGCATTTCTGGATGGGCACCGGGGTCATGCTGGGCGCGGCGGCGGTGATGGGCATGAGCCTTGGCAGCTATGCCATCAGTCCGCAGGCACCCAATCATGCGGCGCAGGACATGATCGACACGCCAATCGACGGTGAAACGGTGCAGGAGACCGCGTTCGAACAGCCAATGGGGCCGGGCGCCATTCATTGCGTCGGATGTGGTCCGACGCTGGCGGACCGGCGATGGCAGGCGGACATGGCGGCGCTGAATGCGACAGACAGCGTCGATTATGGGGCGGAGCCGCTGCCCGACTATCAGACGGACGCACTGGCTGAGGTCGTTCCGCATGATCCGAAGTCCACGGTGCGGCCCTTGCGGCCGCAGGTCGCGCGACTCGTAACCGGTGAAACGGAACCGCCGCTCGTCATGGTGACGCGCGGCAGTATGGAAGACAGTCCGCCGCCGGTGGTGGTGGCCACGGCGGCGGAGCCTGACAGGCCCTGAACCGCCTTATTCGGCGGCCACGGTTGCCGCGGGCGTGTCGCTCAGCGGATGGGACAGGCGGCTGATCATTTCCTTCGGGCAGACCTGCCAGATGTACCGGCGCCAGCGATCCCAATCGTCAAGGATGGTGTTGGACCATTTACTGTCCGTCGCGATCGCATGTTCGGCGATCAGCGCCTTGACCTGCGCTTCCCAATGCGCGCTGTCGAGCCGTTGCCACACGATGCTTTCGGGGTTGGCCTGCGCCGGGAAGCTGCCATCCTCGTCCAGAATGAAGGCCATGCCCCCGGTCATGCCCGCGCCGAAATTGGCGCCGGTCTTGCCCAGGATTACGGCCGTGCCGCCGGTCATATATTCGCAGCCATTCGCGCCGCAGCCTTCGACCACGACCTGCGCACCCGAATTGCGGACGGCGAAGCGTTCGCCCGCCTGACCCGCCGCGAACAATTTCCCGCTGGTTGCGCCGTAGAGGACGGTGTTGCCGAGGATGGTGTTATCCTTTGACGACAGGGGCGAAGATACGGTCGTGCGCACTTTGATGATGCCGCCCGACAGACCCTTGCCCACATAGTCGTTGGCGTCGCCGAAGACTTCCAGCGTGATGCCTTTGCACAGGAACGCGCCCAGCGACTGGCCCGCGGACCCACGCAAGCGCACGGTCAGGTGACCGTCGGCCAGCGTTGACATGCCGAACTTTTCGGTCACGGCGGCGGACAGGCGGGTGCCGACGGCGCGATGCGTGTTGCGCACCGTATAGGTCAGCTGCATCTTTTCGCCCCGTTCGAACACGGCGCGCGCATCCTTCATCATCTGCGCGTCGAGGCTGTCGGGCACAGGATTGCGCCCTTCCAGACTGAAGCGGCGCTGATCGTCGGGTGCATCCACCTTGGCCAGGATCGGGTTGAGGTCGAGATCGTCCAGATGCTCCGCGCCGCGATTGACCTGCTTCAGCAATTCCGTCCGCCCGATGACTTCGTCGAGACTGCGGAAGCCGAGGCGGGCCAGAACTTCGCGCACTTCCTCCGCGATGAAGGTCATCAGGTTGATGACCTTTTCAGGCGTGCCGGTGAATTTCTGGCGCAGCTTTTCATCCTGCACGCACACGCCCACGGGGCAGGTGTTGCTGTGGCACTGACGCACCATGATGCAGCCCATGGCGACGAGGCTGAGCGTGCCGATGCCGAACTCCTCCGCACCAAGGATGGCAGCGATCACGATGTCGCGCCCGGTCTTAAGCCCACCATCGGTGCGCAGCTTCACCCGGTGGCGCAGGCCGTTGAGGGTCAGCACCTGATTGGTTTCCGACAGGCCCATTTCCCACGGCGTACCGGCATATTTGATCGACGTCTGGGGCGATGCGCCCGTGCCGCCGACATGGCCCGCGACCAGAATGACGTCCGCGTGCGCCTTTGCCACGCCCGCCGCTACGGTGCCGATGCCCGCCTGACTGACCAGCTTCACGCATACCTTGGCGCGCGGGTTGATCTGCTTGCAGTCGTAGATGAGCTGCGCCAGATCCTCGATCGAATAGATGTCGTGGTGCGGCGGGGGCGAAATCAGCGTCACGCCCGGCGTCGAATGGCGCAGCCTGGCGATGAATTCCGTCACCTTGAAACCGGGCAGCTGGCCGCCTTCGCCGGGCTTGGCGCCCTGTGCCACCTTGATTTCGATTTCTTCGGCGCTGCCCAGATATTCGGCATGGACGCCAAAGCGGCCCGACGCGATCTGTTTGATCACGCTGTTCGCATTGTCGCCATTTTCATAGGGCTTGAAACGGTTCGCATCCTCGCCGCCTTCGCCCGACACGGCCTTGGCGCCGATACGGTTCATGGCGATGGCCAGCGTTTCATGCGCTTCGGGGCTGAGCGCGCCCAGCGACAGGCCCGGCGTGACGAAGCGCTTGCGGATTTCGGTGGTCGCTTCGACCTCATCGATCGGCACGGCTTCGCGGGCGAAATTGAATTCCAGCAGGTCGCGCAGATAAACCGGCGGCAGATCGCGCACGCCGCGCGAAAATTGCAGATAGGTCGAATAGCTGTCGGTCGCGACCGACGTCTGGAGCAAGTGCATCAGCTGCGCCGAATAGGCATGGCTTTCGCCGCCCTGACGCTGACGATAGAAGCCGCCGATCGGCAGGCGCACCACGGCCGCATCGAATGCCGCATCATGACGCAGCATCGCGCTGTAATGCAGCGACGCATATCCTTCGCCCGAAATCTTGGCGGGCATGCCGGGGAACAGATCGTTCACCAGCGCGCGCGACAGGCCGACAGCTTCGAAATTATAGCCGCCGCGATAGGAGCCGATGACCGCGATGCCCATCTTGGACATGATCTTCAGCAACCCTTCGTTGATCGCCGTGCGATACCGTTCGACGCACTGGTCGAAGTCGAGGTTGCCGAACAGGCCGCGAGCATGGCGGTCCGCGATGCTCGCTTCGGCCAGATAGGCGTTCACCGTGGTGGCACCGACGCCGATCAGCACCGCGAAATAATGGGTGTCGAGCGCTTCGGAAGAGCGCACGTTGATCGACGCGTAGCTGCGCAACCCCTTGCGGACCAGATGGGTGTGGACGGCGGCGGCCGCAAGTACGCCCTGAATGGCGACGCGATCTTCGCCGACGCCCTCATCGGTCAGGAAGAGTTCGGTGCGGCCTTCGCGTACCGCCTGCTCGGCCTCCTCGCGGATGCGGGCGATGGCGGCGCGCAGCTGCTCCTGCCCGCCGGTCGCGGGAAAGGTGCAGTCGATTTCAGCCACGGCCGGGCCGAAATAGGCCTTGAGCTGCGCCCATTCGGCGCTGGTGACGACGGGCGATTCCAGCACCAGAACATGGCTGTTCTGCGCGCCTTCCTCCAAAATATTGTGGAGGTTGGAAAAGCGCGTCTTGAGGCTCATCACATGCCGTTCGCGCAAGGGATCGATCGGCGGGTTGGTGACCTGGCTGAAATTCTGGCGGAAGAAATGGCTGATCGTGCGGGGCTTGTCGGAAATGACGGCCAGCGGCGTATCGTCGCCCATCGAACCGATGGCTTCCTTCGCATCCTCGACCATGGGAGACAGGATCAGCTCCATATCCTCCAGCGTCAGGTTTGCGGCCACCTGACGGCGGGTGAGTTCCGCCTTGTCCCAGGCGGGCAGGGCGGTCGGCGCGTCGGCCAGGTCGCCGACGGTCAGGAAGTCCTTGATCAGGTCGCCATAGGGGCGCTCGCCCGAAATCCGGTCCTTGATCGCGCGATCGCCGTAGATTTCGCCTTCCAGCAGGTCGACGGCGATCATCTGGCCCGGACCCATGCGCCCCTTCTTGACGATGGTGGTTTCGGGCACGACGACCATGCCGGTTTCCGAACCCACGATCAGCAGATTGTCGCCGGTCAGCGTGTAGCGCAGCGGACGCAGCGCGTTGCGGTCCACACCGGCCACGACCCAGCGGCCATCGGTCATGGCAAGGGCGGCCGGGCCGTCCCACGGTTCCATGACGGAAGCGAGATATTCATACATGTCGGCATGCGACTTGGGCAGTTCGGCGCTGTCGTCCTGCCATGCTTCGGGCACCAGCATCAGCTTGGCCGTCGGCGCATCGCGGCCGGATCGACAGATCGCTTCGAACACGGCGTCGAGCGCTGCGGTGTCCGATGCGCCTGCGGGGATTACCGGCTTGATGTCCTCCGACTGTTCGCCAAAGGCGAGCGAGGCCATCTTGATCTCGTGGCTCTTCATCCAGTTCTTGTTGCCGCGAATGGTGTTGATTTCACCATTATGGGCAAGCGTGCGGAACGGCTGGGCCAGCCACCATTGCGGGAAGGTGTTGGTCGAATAGCGTTGGTGGAAGATCGCGACGCGACTTTCGAACCGTTCGTCCTGAAGGTCGGGGTAGAAGACCGACAGCGATTCGGCAAGGAACAGCCCCTTGTATATGATCGAGCGGCAGCTGAGCGAGCAGATGTAGAAATCCTGGATCTGCGCCGCGATCACCTTTTTTTCGATGCGGCGACGGATCAGATAGAGATCCTTTTCGAACTCGGCCATGTCGCGTTCTTCGGGCATCGGCCCGGCGATCATGATCTGTTCGATTTCAGGCCGGGTACGCTGCGCCTTTTCGCCGATGACGGACACATCGACCGGCACCTGACGCCAGCCATAGATGGTGTAGCCTGCGTCGATGATTTCCGCTTCTACGATGGTGCGGCAGGTTTCCTGTGCGCTGAGGTCCGTGCGCGGTAGGAAGACCATGCCGACGGCCAGGCGGTTGGGCAGCGGCTTGTGCCCGCTGTCGGCGATGCAATCGTCAAAGAAACGGACGGGCAGGTCGACATGGATGCCCGCGCCGTCGCCTGTCTTGCCATCGGCGTCGACTGCGCCACGGTGCCACACGGCCTTCAGCGCATCGATGGCGCTGGCGACGACACGGCGGCTGGGGCGGCCATCGGTCGCGGCGACCAGACCCACGCCACAGGCGTCGCCTTCCATTTCGGGGTGATACATGCCCTCGGCTGCG
>NZ_JBMDWL010000130.1:0-25286 GCF_048594625.1 Sphingobium sp. | reverse complement strand
GTCACGTGCCTCGGCCGAAGGTTCTCGAAATTCACCATTTTCGCCGCACCCTGACCCAAATCCCCACACAGCCCAGAGCATCTTCGAAGCGGCGGGCCGGATCGCGCGATGTTCGCGATGCCTTTCGCCTGTCGCAGCCATGGTCCGGCCATGGCCAATTGCGCGGCACCGGATCGCGCGCTTCGCTTCCCGACCCGTTAGACAGGGGCGAGAAGGAGGCGGCGATGCGGGTTGCGATCGTGACGTTCGATGGATTCAACGAGTTGGACAGTTTCGTCGCGCTGGCGCTGACGGCGCGGGTGTCGGGATGGTCCGCCGCGATCTGCGGGCCGGGATCGGCGCTGACGTCGATGAACGGCGTGACGGTCCAGGTGCAGCAACCGATTGAATTTGCGCATGAAGCCGATGTCGTGATGATCGGCAGCGGGGTGCGGACCCGCGATGTCGTTTCGGATGCGAAACTGATGACGCGGCTGCGGCTGGACCCCGCGCGACAGATTATCGGCGCGCAATGTTCGGGCGCGCTGATATTGGCGAAGCTGGGCCTGATCGGCGACCTGCCCGCCTGTACCGACATGACCAGCAAGCGGTGGGTGATCGACGCGGGCGTGCGGGTGATCGATGCGCCTTTCGTCGCGCATGGGCGCGTCGCGACGGCGGGCGGATGCATGGCGGCGCATTATCTGAGCGCATGGGCCATCGCGCTGGGCGCGGGCGAGGATGCGGCGCGCGGCGTGATCGACTATGTCGCGCCGGTGGGGGAAAAGGCGGCGACAGTGGCGCGGGTCATGGGCGTGGTCGGGGCCTTCCTGCCTGTGGGGGCTGGACCGACAGGAGGCGGCCTGCCTTGCGGAAATGAGGGGACATAAAATAGTTGCAATTTGATACTGGATTGGCAGATTGTCGCCCGACCGACCCGATGACAGGAGGAGAGAGGCGATGATTATCCATGGTGCGCGGCCGTCACCCTTTGTACGCAAGGTGATCGTCTTTGCCGCGGAAAAGGGAATCGATGTCGACGTGCAGGCCGCAGGGTTTGGCCGGGGCGCGGAAGGCTATATGAAGGGGTCGCCATTCGGCAAGATTCCGGCGCTGGAGGATGGCGATTTCCTGCTGTGCGATTCGACCGCGATCATCACCTATATGGATGCCCTGCATCCCGAACCCAATCTGATCCCCATCGACCCCAGGGCGCGGGCGCGGACCATATGGTATGAGGAGTTCGGCGACACCGAAGTGCAGGCGGCGGGGCAGAAGATCTTCTTTAACCGGGCGGTGGCAAGGGCGCTGAAGCGCGAACCCGATCTGGCCGCGGCGGACCGGGCCGAGGCGGAGGCCATGCCGAAAATCCACGATTATCTGGAGGCACAGCTGACGGGCAAGGCCTGGCTGGTCGAGGATCGCTTTACGCTGGCCGATCTGGCGGTGGCCAGCCCGTTGATCAATGTCGGCTATGTTTCGGACCGGCTGACGGCCGATCGATGGCCCCATGTCGTCGCCTGGCTGGACCGGGTGAAGGCGCGGCCCAGCGTTGCCGACGCACTGGCGCAGGAAGCGGGCGCGGTACAGGCTTTGCTCAATAAATAACCTATATGGAACATTTTGCTTGACATCGTCACGCTGATCTGGCAGAGGTTGGCATAGTGGAGAAATGCGGGTCGCCGACAGGCGGCTCTGGCGCGAAGGGGCTGGTCCGAAAGGATCGGCCCCTTTGTCTTTGGCGGGAGGGGTGGCATGGCGGGGCGCAGGAAAACGGACGGGCTGGTGACGCGGCGGCAGCATGCGGGCGGTGAAACCCGCGCGCAGAAGGGCAAGGCGCGCAGCGACGGATGGAGCCGGGTGAAGGAAAAGCGCTTTCTGGAAACGCTGGCCGAAACCTGCAACGCGAGCGAGGCCGCGCGCGCGGCGAAGATGAGCCGGGCGAGCGCCTATCGCCGTCGGCGCGACGACGCGGCCTTTGCGCGGGCATGGGATGAAGCGATCGACATCGGCTATGCCGAGATCGAGGCGATGCTGATGCGCGAGGCGCTGTACGGGAGCGAGGTGGAGGAGCTGACGCTGGACGGCGAGGGGATGCTCAAGGGGCGCAAGGTGAAGAAGGCGCGCAATCTGGGCGTGGCGATGCGGCTGCTGGCGATGCACCGCGATGCGGTGGAAAAACGCCGCGCGGCCCGCGACCATGCGATGCGGCCCGACAGCCCCGAAGCGATCGCGCAGGTGGAAAAGGTGCTGGGCGAGATTACCGCCATGCGGATCGCGGCGGGGGTTTAGGGGGGATGTGAAGGCGATGGTCCGTTCCCGTCATTCGGAGGGCAGCGCGCCTGTCATACGATCCGTTCGGGCCTGTATGCCTTGAGCGCCTGTTCGTGCGCGATGGCGGGCGCCACGTTTCTGTCAGCGGGGGGCGCGTCGTCGCGGCAGATGCCAGCCTTCGCTGGCATGACGGTGGAGGGCGTGTCGGTTGGCGGAGGCAGATGGTCTGGCATCCTGCCCGCCCCCCTCACGGTACGCCGATGACGCTGTCCGACTGGGCGGGATAGGCGCGCACAAGGGCGGCGCAGAGGGCGGTGGCGACGTCGCCCTGCGTCCGGGCGGGGCGGACGGTGACGGCGGTGCCGCGCCAGACCACATCGTCCGCGCCGCGTTTGCGCAGCACCATGTCGAGCTGTGTGCGTTCGAGCGCGACGGTGCGGGACTTGTTGGTGGGGATGGGGACTTTCAGGATCGATCCGACCGCCTTTGCCACGCCGCCGCTGATGAGCGCGGGGCTGGATTGATCGACCCGCAGGCTGGTGGTGCCGACTTCCGATGCGCGCACGACCAGTTCCATGCGGTAGGCGGCATGATCCGCGCCGTCGAGCAGGATGAAGCCGCGGGCGGCCAGCGCGCTGGTCGCGGCGTCGCGGAAAATGTCGGGGGACAAAGGCTGGCTTTCGTCGGCGGCGCGGGCTTCGACCGTGATGGTGCCGTCTTCGGGCGGGACCGCGGCCGATGCGGGCGACGCCATCGCCAGCGCGCGCATGAGCGTCAGCAGCGCGACGAAAGGCGCTGTCGGGCGCGTGGGGCGTTCGTGATGGGAGCGGCGGCGGATGGGCATGGGGCGTGGCTCCGTAAAAGGATGCCGCGCAGGGTAGAGCATGTGCGGGCCGGATTGAACCGGAATATGAAGCGGTTGCAGATGGATTTTCCGGTGGCGGGCGATGCTGGGATGCTGGCGATTTCGCAGCGGCGTGAAGAGGTGCGGCGGGGTGAAGGGGGCGCCGCCGGGAGGAGTCGTCCTTCCCTTCGTGACGGGTGTGCGTCGGCAGGAGGATGTTGCGGGGGCGTGTCAATGGTGGCACGGAGCGGGCATGGCCCTGTTCGCTTATATCGGCGCTGCGATGGCGGAAATCGCGGGATGTTTCGCTTTCTGGGCGTGGCTGCGCATGGACAGGTCCGTGCTGTGGATCGTGCCGGGCGTCGCTTCGCTCTGCCTGTTCGCCTGGCTGCTGACGCTGGTGGAAACGGATAATGCCGGGCGGGCCTATGCCGCTTATGGGTCCATCTATATCATGGCGGCGATCGGGTGGCTGTGGGTGGTCGAAGGGGCGCGGCCCGACTGGTGGGATCTGATCGGCATGGCTATTTGTTTGGTGGGCGGCGCGGTGATCCTGTGGGGACCGCGCACGGCATGAGAGACGGGAGAATGGATTTGCGGCGATGGGTGATTTTGGGCTTGCTGGCGGGATTGGCGGCCTGCGGCGACGGGGCCAGCGAACAGGCCGCGCCGGTCGATGTCGAGGCGCCCGAAACCGGCGCGGCGGCGCAGGTGGCGAAGCTGACGCCGGACCTGCGCAATGGCGTGTTCGCCAAGGCGATCCGCGACAGCGGGGCGGCCTGTCCCGAAGTGACCGGGGCCGACCGTGCCGAAATCCGCCATGGCGTGCGCGGGTGGAAGGCCCAGTGCAACAATGAAAGCGCGCATCTGATCCAGATATTGCCCGACGGAACCGCCAAGGTGACCAGCCGGACGCATTGACGGGCGGATTGAGGGGGAGGGGCGTTGGGCTGGCTTTCCCCGTTGATGCTGTGAGCGGGCGGGGCGTCCCGATGATGCCCCGGTCATCGGCCGCCGACGCTTTACAGGGGCGGGGCAGGCGGTAAGCAGAGGCCATGAAAAAGATCATCCTGCTGGCTGCGGCCCCCGCCCTCTATTCTTTGCCCGTGCTGGCCGCGCCCGCAAAGGCGCCCGATCCCGCACGGCTGAAGACGACCGTCGAGAAGCTGGTGCGTTTCGGCACGCGCCATACGCTGTCGTCGGCCACCGACCCCAAGCGCGGGATCGGCGCGGCGCGCAAGTGGGGCGCGGCGGAATTTTCGGCGATCGCCAAGGGATGTGGCGGCTGCCTGAGCATCGAGACGATTTCCGGACCATTCACCGGGCCGCGCGCGCCCAATGGCGTGGAAGTGGCCGATGTGCTGGCGATCCAGAAAGGCACGGGCGACCCCAGTCAGGTCGTGATCGTCGCGGGGCATATCGACAGCCGCGTGACCGACGTCATGAACATCACCGACGATGCGCCGGGCGCGAACGACAATGCGTCGGGCACCGCGCTGGTGATCGAGGCGGCGCGGGTGCTGGCGGGCGAAAAGTTCGACGGAACGATCGTCTATGCCCTGTTGTCGGGTGAGGAACAGGGGCTGTGGGGCGCCAGGCTGCTGGCCGAAACCGCGAAGAAACGCGGATGGCAGGTGCGCGCGATGCTGAACAACGACATCGTCGGCAACATAGTGGGGCAGAATGGACAGATCGTCGCGGACCGGGTGCGCGTCTTTTCCGAGGGCATCCGCTTTTCCGAGGATGGCAAGGCGAACCTGACCCGCCGCGCGATCGGCGGGGAGGATGACGGCCCTTCGCGCGCGCTGGCCAAAAAGATCGAC
This sequence comes from Sphingobium sp., assembly GCF_048594625.1. Classification (GTDB taxonomy): domain Bacteria; phylum Pseudomonadota; class Alphaproteobacteria; order Sphingomonadales; family Sphingomonadaceae; genus Sphingobium. Next base: position 20,366 of record NZ_JBMDWL010000130.1, on the reverse strand, counting down.
GGCATTGCGGAGGGTAATCCGCAGATCGGGCTGGACGTGTTCGCCGTGCGCAGGCTGGACCGGTTCGGGCGGGGCGGGGACCATTCGCCCTTTCTGGAACTGGGCTTTCCCGCGGTGCGATTTTCGGTGGGGATAGAGAATTACGACCGGCAGCATCAGGACCTGCGCACCGAAAACGGGCGCGTGTATGGCGACACGGTCGAGGGGATGGACTTTCCCTATCTGGCGAAGGTGACGGCGCTGAATATCGCGGCGCTGCGTGAACTGGCGGCGGCGCCCGCCGCGCCCGCCACGGTGTCCCTGGACGGGGCGCTGTCCATGGATACGCGCGTGTTCTGGGACGCGGTGCCGGGAGCGGCGGCCTATCGCGTCTATTGGCGGCGGGCCGATGCGCAGGACTGGACCGACAGCCGCACCGTGACCGGCGCAACGCAGACGGTGCTGAAGGATGTGGTGGTGGACGATCATTTCATCGGCGTGGCGGCCGTGGCGAAGGACGGCGCGCAGAGCATCGTGACCTTTGGCGGGATAGCGCCGCGGCGGTGAGCATTTTGAAGTCATCCGGCACGGATGACGGCTCGCAAAATGCGGTAAACAAAGGCGCGCATTTTGAAGTCATCCGGCACGGATGACGGCTCGCAGGATGCGGTAAACAAAGGCGTGCATTTTGAAGTCATCCGGCACGGATGACGGCTCGCAAAATGCGGTAAACAAAGGCGTGCATTTTGAAGTCATCCGACACGGATGACGGCTCGCAGGATGCGGAGGCGGAAAGAGTTTTGGAGCATGGTCCGGTCTGGCCGGTCGGACCATGTTCCCGCGCCGGTCGGGCGTCAGGACATCGTGCAAGGTCGCCCGTTCGGGCGGCCTTTTTATTTGGGGGCGGGGCTGTGGGGATGCTGGTTTCGCATAAGGAATTTCTGGACGGTCTGGGGGAGGAACGGCGGGATGCGATAGTGGCCTGGCTGAACGCGTCGGGGGTGCACCGGATGGTGTGGGACTGGCGCTTTATCGGGCGGCCCGCGCAAAAGGCGCCGCCGGGCGACTGGCGCATATGGCTGATGATGGCGGGGCGCGGTTTCGGCAAGACGCGGGCGGGGGCGGAATGGGTACGCGCGATTGCAGAGCGCGATCCGGCCGCGCGGATCGCCATCGTCGGCGCGACGCTGGGCGAAGCGCGCAGCGTGATGGTGGAGGGGGCGTCCGGCCTGCTGGCCATCGCGCCATGGTGGGCGCGGCCGGACTATGCCCCGGCGCTGCGCCGGCTGAGCTGGCCCAATGGCGCGCAGGCAAGGCTGTTCGGCGCGGCCGATCCCGAAAGCCTGCGCGGGCCGCAGTTCAGCCATGGATGGGCCGACGAAATCGCCAAATGGGCGGGCGGGCAGGCGGCTTGGGACAATCTGATGATGGGCATGCGGCTGGGGCAACGGCCGCAGGTGCTGGCGACCACGACGCCGCGCCCGGTGCCGCTGGTGCGCGGGCTGGTGGCGCGTGACGGCGGGGACGTGATCGTGACGCGGGGGCGCACGGCGGACAATGACGCCAATCTGGCCGAAGGGTTCGTCGCGGCGATGGCGGACATATATGGCGGCACCCGGCTGGGACGGCAGGAACTGGACGGCGAACTGATCGCCGAGGCGGAAGGCGCGCTATGGTCGCGCGACATGATCGAGCGCAGCCGGGTGGTGCATGTGCCGGGCGCGCTGAACCGGGTGGTGGTGGCGGTCGATCCGCCCGCTTCGGTGGGCGGCGACGCATGCGGCATCGTGGTGGCGGGGGTGGGCGGCGACGGGCGCGCCTATGTCATCGCCGATGCCAGCGTCAGCGGCCTGTCCCCCGAAGGATGGGCGCGCGCGGTGGCCGCCGCCGCGCTGGTCCATGGCGCGGACCGGGTGGTGGCCGAGGCCAATAATGGCGGCGCCATGGTGCAGAGCGTGTTGCAGGCGGCGCAGGAAAATATGCCGGTGCAGCTGGTCCATGCCAGCCGGGGCAAGGTGGCGCGGGCGGAACCGGTGGCGGCTTTGTACGAGGCCGGGCGGGTGGCGCATCGCGGGGCCTTTCCACAGCTGGAAGACGAGATGTGCGGGCTGATCGCGGGGGGCGGCTATGTCGGGCCGGGGCGATCGCCCGACCGCGCCGACGCGCTGGTATGGGCGCTGAGCGAACTGATGCTGGGGAAAAGAGGCGAGGCGCGGATCAGGGGGATGTGAGGGGGGTAGTTTTTGGGTGGGTAAGCGACATTTGCCTTGGCGGGTGCGCAAAGTCAGCAACGCGCCCAAGTTGGTCGCTCAATGGACGATTTGACGTTCCTGACAATTGCCCGTCCGGTATCCCCTTCCCAATGGGTTCGTCAGCGGTGAATATGGCGCACAAGGCCTTAAGCTTTGCCTGAGAACCGACACCACCTACCATTGCATGATTGTGCCGAGGCGCTAACACTCTCCAATCATGACCGATCCAACCGAAGCACTTCGCGAGATATTTGACCACCATCCGGCGGCGCCATTCCTCTTTGTAGGGTCTGGCTTCTCTCGTCGCTATCTTGGCCTTGAAGATTGGGCCGGTCTGCTGAGTCGGTTCTGCAAGCCGATTAAGGAGTTCGCCTATTATCGTGCAAAGGCGAGCAACGATTTGCCGCTCGCAGCTAGTTACATGGCGGATGATTATTATGAATGGTGGTGGACGGCGGGCGAGACCAGCGAAAGTCGTGACGTCTTTTCCGGCTCTGTGACAGACAAATCCGATCCTCTCAAATATGAAATAGCCAAGTACCTGAGTGCTTTTGCTCTTCAAAATGTGCAAGCCTCAGAGTTCTCTGCGGAGATTGCGGCGTTCGCTGAGATATCGGTAGACGGAATAATTACGACGAACTGGGATTCTTTGATCGAAGAATGTTTTCCAGATTACACCGTATATGTCGGTCAAAATGAGCTATTGTTCTCAAATCCACAGTCAATAGCGGAGATATATAAGATACACGGTACTGCTGCCGACCCTCATTCAATGGTGTTGAATGAAGCGGACTATAATAAATTTTCCGAGAAGAACCCTTATCTAGCGGCGAAGCTCGTGACGATTTTTGTCGAACATCCAATTGTCTTTATCGGATATTCGATCAATGATCCCCACATTCAATCTATCATAATGTCGATCGCAAAGTGTCTTCCGCAAAACAAGATAGCAGCTTTTGAACAAAATCTTATATTTATTCAAAGGGCCAAGGGGGAGGAGGAGCCATCAATCCAGAAGACGACGCTCCAATCGGGAAGCTTCAATGTCTCGTTGATGGTCGCAAAGGTTGCTGGTTTTGATCAGGTCTACTCTGCATTGAGCGGCAGGAAGCGGAAGGTGCCTGCACGGCTTCTTCGATTTTTCAAAGAGCAGATGTATGACTTCGTTCAAGCACCAGAAGCAAGTGGAACAAAATTAGCTGTAGTCGACTTCGATCGCTTAAGCGAGTTGGATGACATCGAGTTCGTGGTGGGCGTGGGGGTCGCGGCGCGTCAGGGGGAGTTAGATACCGCGATCCAAGACGCATTGGCCAAAAGAGGATACTCCGGGGTCACGGCTGATGATATATTCAGCGACGTTGTGCAGATCGACTCCAACTTCGAAGCACACGCATTGCTCGAGGGCGCTTATCCCGCCCTCAGCCGGAGCAATCGAACGTTTCTTCCTGTTTTCAGGTATATTCGCGCAGCTGGCATGGACAGCGCTGAATCACTGGAAGGCTCTGGGTTCCTAGGTGCGAAGAAGATCGTCGCCAAAATGGCTAAGCAAGATTACTACTTCTCGGCCAGCTACAAGAAAAGGTTCGACGACTTCTTCTCTGAGAAAACGACTCGCGAGATAATCGATCATGCTAGTACTCCTAGAGAAGCGTTGCTGATGCTACCTTTCCAAGACAAAAGTCAGATCGACGTCGGGGTGCTGCGTCAGTTCCTTGCGGAAAACGCAGATGCGTTCGTCGATCCGCCCTATCTTACCGCGTACCGAAAACTGGTCTGTCTCTATGACAAGTTGGCTTTCGGCTTCGATGGCGTTTGATGATCGAGTCCTGCAACTATCTGAACGAACTGCGGCTTTTTTTATGACCGCCGGCTGACGAACGACTGAGATTAGGGCGCGAAGCAGCTTGTCTGCTTCGGCCGGCTTCGAAGTCCGCTTGCGGCGAAACCAGACGTAGATCAGTTCGGTTTGTACGGCCGAATCTAGCCGAGAGACCTCGCATCTGAAAGGCAGCTTTCGCCGTAACGGCGCTCCGAACCGGCCATTCCGCTATCGGCCATCCCCGGCCATCGATCCTGCCTTACGCCCGCCGCAAATGGCTGCGCGCTGCCGTCAGGGGCTGTCCGGCTGGAAACAATCGGCTGCCGACATCCAGTTTTCATACAAGACCTTTATTTCGTCGCAGCAGCCTCTACATGGTGGCGTCACATCCTATCGATGAAGGAATTATCATGCTGATCGACCGGCTCAACTGGCGTTATGCCACCAAGAAGATGAACCCCGAAAAGGGCGTGTCGGAAGACAAGATCGACCGCATTCTGGAAGCGGTGCGGCTGGCGCCGACGTCGAGCGGGTTGCAGCAGTTCGAAGTGATCGTGGTCACCGCGAAGGACGTGCGCGAAAAGATCCGCGCCATTGCGTGGGATCAGGCGCAGGTGACCGATGCGTCGCACTTGATCGTCTTTGCCGCGTGGGACAATTATACGCCCGAACGGATCAACCATATGTTCGATCTGGTCAATGACGAGCGCGGTTTCCGCAACGAAGGCTGGGAAGCCTATCGCCAGATGTTGCTGAACACCTATCCCCAGCGCGACGCGCAGACCAATTTTGAACATGCCGCGCGGCAGGCCTATATCGGCCTTGGCATCGCGCTGACCGCGGCGGCGTTCGAAGAGGTGGATGCGACCCCGATGGAAGGGTTCGACCCGGCGGCGCTGGACGCGATACTGGACCTGCCCGCGCGGGGCCTGCGTTCCGTGGCGATCATGCCGGTGGGATACCGCGCGGATGAGGGCGACTGGCTGGACGGCCTGAAGAAGGTGCGGCGCCCGGTCGAACAGTTCGTGTCGCGCATCGATTGACCCTGCCTGAAAAAGGGCCCTGCGTGAAAGGGACGGAACCGCGTGACCGCGCGGTTCGTTTCCCAGCCATCATGAATTTGGTTTTCGATGGAGTAAGCAAGATGAAGATGGCCAGGATGTTCGCGGCTGTCATGGGTCTGGGCGTCGGTCTGTCCGTGGCGGCGACCCCGGTGCTGGCGGCGAGCCTGAACAGCAAGGACCGCGCCCGCGTGTCGCGCGCCGCGCCGCGTGACCGGGACGATGTGCGTTACTGCCTGTTGCAGGGCAAGAAGGGCCGGGACAAGGGCACGCTGATCGGCGCGGCCGGTGGTGCGGGCGTCGGCGCGATCGCGGGCGGCAATCTGGGCGAAACATTGCTGGCGGGTGCGGCTGGCGCCGTCGCGGGCCGGGTGATCGGCAAGAGCGAGGGCACCAATTCCACCTGCGACCGGGTGCTGGCGCGCAATCCGTAAGCGCGGGCCGCTAGAGCGATTTCCAGGCGATCGGGATCGATCGCTGGTTAAGACATCGCGGTAAACAAAGAACTTGGAGCGACGATCTGATCCCATCAGATCGCCGTTCTCATGCGGGCCGATGGCGCGCATCGTGCGGAACATAGGATATAGGGAGAGGGGCCGATCCCCCTTTCCCGGTTTCGACAGGTGGCGCAGGCCGCCAATCTTCACCAGCCCTCTCCCCCGTCGGGGAGAGGGTTTTGTTTTGGGGGCAATCCATGAAATGGTTCGGAACGAAGGCGGCCGCATCCGGGGATGCGCGGCCGGTGCTGGCGCGCGCATGGGGCACGGGCGCGGTGGCGCTGGGCGAATGGCCCGCCAGTTATGAGGCGCAACTGCGCGCGGGCGTGATGGGCAACGCCGTGGCGCAGCGGGCGATGCGGCTGGTGTCCGAAGGCGCGGGCGCCTGTGCGATCAAGGTGCGCGGGCCGAATATGGATAGCGGGGATGGCGCGCGGGTGGACGCGCGGGTTAGGGCGCTGATCGCGCGGGCATCGGCCGGGCAGGGGCTGATGGAAACGCTGGCGTGCCATCTCCTGCTGCACGGCAATGCCTATGTCCAGTTGATCGCGGGGGCGGATGGCATGCCCGCCGAGCTGTTCGCGCTGCGCCCCGAACGGGTGAGCGTGGAGGCCGATGCGCGGGGATGGCCCGCCGCCTATCTGTATCGCGTGGGGGAAAGCGTGACGCGGCTGTGCCCCGAAGACGGCGCGGGGCGGACGAGCGTGCTGCATATTCGCGCGCTGCATCCGCTGGACGACCATTATGGGCTGGGCTGCGCGGGTGCGGCGGCGGGCGCGGTGGCGATCCACAATGCCGCGAGCGTATGGAACAAGGCGTTGCTGGACAATGCGGCACGGCCGAGCGGGGCGATGGTCTATGATCCGGGCGACGGGTCGGTGCTGTCCCCCGAACAGTTCGAGCGGGTGAAGCGGGAGATGGAAGTCGCCTTTGCCGGCGCGGCCAATGCGGGGCGGCCGATGCTGCTGGAAGGGGGGCTTAGCTGGAAGGCGATGAGCCTGACCCCGGCGGAAATGGATTTCGTGGGGCTGAAAAGCGCGGCGGCGCGGGAGATCGCGCTGGCGTTCGGGGTGCCGCCGATGCTGATGGGCCTGCCGGGCGACAATGCCTATGCCAATTATCGCGAGGCGAACAAGGCGCTGTGGCGGCAGGCGATTTTGCCGCTGGTCGGGAAGATCGGCGCGGGGCTGGCGCAGGGGCTGGGCACATGGTGGCCGGGGCTGGCGATCGAGCCGGATCTGGACGCGGTGCCCGCTTTGTCCGACGAGCGCGCGGCTTTGTGGGAGCGGGTCGCGGGCGCCGATTTCCTGAGCGCGGAGGAGAAGAAGGCGATGCTGGGGCTGTGATTACTCCCGTCGTTACTCCCCGTAGTTACCCAATGCCGCGGGCGGGCATGGAATCGAGGCGGCAGAAGCCATTGTCCCAATTCCATCCGCCACCCTGAATGAGGCAGTCGCCCGCGCGGAACAGCCCGAAATGCCAGGCGAGCGCGGCGACGATGGCGATGGCGACGATGATCAGGACTTTGCGCGGGGCTTTTTTCATGCGCGCCCAGATAGGGCGCGTGGGCGCGATTGGAAAGGAGGCGGCGATGAAAGAGGAGATGCTGGCGCGGCTGGTGGCGCAGACCGAAGGGCGGGGGGCAGGCGGTGCAGGCGACATGCTGGCGATCCGCGCGATGATCGAGGAGGCGAGCGAGCTGGGCGCGGGGCGGGCGCTGGAGCGGCTGGGGCTGGCGGACCGGCGGGCGCAGGGCGATGTGCGCGAACTGCGCGAATTGCTGTCCGCCTGGCGCGACGCGAAGAAGGCCGCGCGCGGCGCGGTGATCGGATGGGCGGTGCGGATCGGCATGGCGATGATCCTGCTGGGCATTGCGGTCAAGATGGGGCTGCTGGGGCTGGTCAGAGCCTGAGGGACGAAGGGAGGCGGGGATGGAAGGGGGCGATGTGCGCTTTGCCGGTTATGCGGCGATATTCGACCGGGTGGACCGGGGCGGGGATGTGGTGCGGGCGGGTGCTTTCGGCGCGATCGATCCGGCGGGCGTGCCGCTGCTGTGGCAGCATGGGCCGGGCCATGTGATCGGCCGGATCGAAATGGCGCGCGAGGATGGGCGCGGGCTGCGCGTGATCGGCCGGGTGTCGCGCCGCACGGCAGCCGGGCGGGAAGCCGCCGCCGCGCTGGCGGGCGGGGCGATCGACGGGCTGTCGTTCGGATACCGGGTGCGCGCGGCGCGGGGCGCGGTACCGCGCGAACTGCTGGCGCTGGATCTGGTGGAGGTGAGCATCGTCACCCACCCGATGCAGCCGATGGCGCGGGTGATTGGGGTGGAGGCTTAGACGCCCAGCCAGGCAAGCCCGCCAGGCAACGGATCGGCGCTATAGTCGAGTTGCAGGACACGGCGATGACGGGGATTGGTTGCCGTGTCGGAGGCATGGAGAATGGGCGTGGCATAGACCCAGATGTCGCCACGCGCGGCCAGACAGGCATGGGTGCCGCAGCGCGCAACCAGCGGTGCGACGGCATTTTTCGAGACACGGCCATGGCGATGGGAGCCGGGCGCGATCAGCAGCGGGGCATTTTCGGCATCCACGGCATCAAGGTGGATGCGCAGCGTCAGCATGCGATCCAGCAGCGATTGCGGGGGCGCGACATGCTGAATCCCTGACTTGATCGTCCACGGGCCGAAGCCGGGTGTATCGATGCGCTGACGCACGGCGATCGTGCGATCCTGATGCCAGTTGAGCGACCAGTTGGTGGCGGCTGATTTGTCGAACAGGATGGCGCGGACCGGACAAGCGGCTTCCCCCAGATGAGCGGCGGCATGGCGGCCTACCGCGCCGATGGATGACAGCATGGCGCTGAGCGCGGGCAGCGTGACGAGGCGGATGCCGGGCTGGTCGCTGGGCTGGGATGCGAGCGCGGTTTCAATGAGGGTGATGGCCGTGATGTCGAGGGCCGCGGGCACATGCTGGGCGCCGTCGGAAGCGATAGTGAGAGACATGGCGGCTTTATGAGCAAGGCAACGGGTGGCCGCAAGGGCTGCCGGCTTCTCCTTTCAGCTTCGCGATGACCGGTGGCTGATCAGAATTTCGGACCTTCTCCCCTGACGGGGTGGGGCATGGGCGGGCGGTTCCGGTTGGGGCCGCCCTTTTTTGTGGAGACGGGCATGACGGAACAGGTGACGGACGGGCTGGAAGCGCGGTTCGATGCGGTGGTGCAGGGGGAAAGGATGGACGCGATGGAAGGGGAGATCGCGGCGCTGAAGGGGGCTTTGCTGGCGCAGCGGCGTCCGGCGCTGGACGGCGTGAAGGGCGGCGATGTCGATCCGGCAAGGGCGGCCTTCGTCGACCGGTATCTGCGGCAGGGGCATGAGGCCGGGGTCGAACTGAAAAGCTTTTCGGGTGGCAGCGGGGCGGCGGGCGGCTATGCCGTGCCGCGTGAGATCGACCAGCTGATCGGCGCGACGCTGAAGGGCATTTCGCCGATCCGCGCCATCGCCAATGTGGTGCGCACCGGATCGGCCGGATACCGCAAGCTGGTGAGCGCAGGCGGCATCGTGTCGGGATGGGCCAGCGAAACCGGCGCGCGGGCCGAAACGGGGACGCCGAGCTTCAACGAAATCGCGCCGCCCGGTGGCGAGCTGTTCGCCAATCCGGCTGCGTCGCAGGCGATGCTGGACGATGTGCAGTTCGATGTCGAAAGCTGGCTGGCGGGCGAGATTGCGCGGGAATTTGCCGTGGCGGAGGGCGCGGCCTTCGTCAACGGCAATGGCGTCAACAAGCCCAAGGGGTTCCTGACCTACGCCACGACCAGTGAAGCCGACAGCGTGCGCGCTTTCGGCGCGCTGCAATATGTGGCGTCGGGCGCGGCGGGGGGCTTTGCCGCGACCAGCCCGCAGGACAGGCTGATCGACCTGGTCCAGAGCCTGCGCGCGCCCTATCGCCAGGGGGCCTGTTTCGTGATGAACGGCGCGACGCTGGCGGTGATCCGCAAGATGAAGACGAGCGACGGCGCGTTCATCTGGCAGGCGGGCCTGCATGCGGGGCAGCCCGCGACGTTGCTGGGTTACCCGGTGGTGGAGGCGGAGGACATGCCCGACATCGCGGCGAACAGCCTGTCCATCGCGTTCGGCAATTTCCAGGCGGGCTATGTCGTGGCCGAACGCAGCGAGACGAGCATCCTGCGCGATCCGTTCAGCAACAAGCCGTTCGTCCATTTCTATGCCGTCAAGCGGATCGGCGGCGCGGTGGCGAACAGCGAGGCGATCAAGCTGATGAAGTTCGCGGTATCCTGATCGGGCGCTGACGCAAGGGGGCGGGGCGATGCCCTGCCCCCTTTTTTCCTGTTGGATGCGGAGCGGGGGAGCGCGGAGATATGGTGGAAGAGATGGAGAGCGGCGGGCTGGCCGCGCCGCTGGATGCGTTGAAAGCCTATCTGCGGATCGGCACGGCGGGCGAGGATGATGTGATGGGCGACCTGCTGCGCGGCGCGTCGGCGCTGTGCGAGCAATTTACCGGGCAATGGCTGATCCGGCGCGACGTACGGGAAATCGTGGCGGGCGGCGGCGCGTGGCAGCGGCTGACAGCGCGGCCGGTGGCGGAGATCATGCAGGTCGAGGCGATGGATGCGCAGGGGGTGACGGAGCCGTTGCCGGTCGGGGCCTATGCCATCGACATCGATGCGAGCGGCGACGGGTGGGTGCGGTCGACCCGCGCGGGCGACAGGCGGCGGCTGGCGGTGCGATACCGCGCCGGATTGAGCGAGGATGTCGCGGGGCTGCCCGAAGCGCTGGTGCAGGGGATCGTGCGGCTGGCGGCGGAGCATTTTCTGGCGCAGGGCACGCAAGGCGCGGCGCCGCCCGCCATGGTGAGCGCGCTGTGGCGGCCGTTTCGCCGGATGCGACTGTCATGATGGCGCCACTGATGGCGCGGCTGGAGGAGATAGCGGCGCAGCGCCGGGCGCGGATCGCGGCGGGGCTGAACGACATGGGCGTGACGGCGACGGTCGAGGGGGAGGAGGTGCGGGCATCCGCGCCGGGGCTGCAGGGACGCTGGGCGGGCGACCTGTCGTTGCGGGCCATGTTCAGGGACGGAACAGGGAGGAACGGGGCATGAGCGGCGAAGCGGCGGCGCGGGCGGCGGTGATCGCGGCCCTGCGCGGGGATGCGGCATTGATGGAACAGGCCAACGCCCTGTTCGATGGCGAGCCGGGGCGGGCGGCGGCGCCCTATGGATTTGTGGGGGAAGCGATCGGCGCGGAATGGGGCGGCAAGGGGCTGGACGGGCGGGAAGTGCGGCTGACCATCGGGTTGCGGGTGGGGGATGAAGCAACGGCGCGGATCGCCGCGATGATGGCGCGGGTGGATGCCGTGATGGCGATGCTGAGCGATCAGGACGGGTGGCGGCCGGGAGAATGGCAGATCGTCACCGCGCGGCTGATCCGGTCGCGGATGATGCGCGATGCACCGGGATCGCCCACCGGATGGCGGGCGATCGTCGATTATCGGTTGCGGATGGTGCGGGGGTAAGGCGCAGGCATGCGCCGCTCAAGCGCCTGTCGGAGCAGGCTGCGTTGAACGCAGGATGGGTGGCGTCCGTATCTCTCCCCCTGATGGGGAGAGAAGGACGTGGCGCGCAATGTCGGGCGCTGTTCCGTTTCGCCCCCCTTAAGCAGAGGCGGGCGGATCAGCCCGGACGGCTGCTTTCTTCAAATTCGGACGTGATCTTGTCCACATATTCCGAAATCTGGTCGTCGGCGTCGCTATTGGCTTCGGCATCCGACATCTTGTCCGCCTTGTCCTGTGCGACGATGGCGGCGCGGAAGGCGGATTCCTTGTCGGCGCAGGCTTTCTTGATCGCGGACTGGAAATCGCCGACCGACAATTTCTGGTCGATGCCCGGCTGCATCTGGGCGGCGAGGCATTTGGAAAATTCCTTGCGCCCGGTGCCCACGGCATCGGCGGAAGGGGTGGCAGCCAGCATCATGACGAGCGAAGCAGCAACAATCATCGAACCCTCTCCATAAGCGGCGGAAGCCGCCGTGACCCGGTGGCAGGACGCCACCGTGATTCCTTTCATTTTATCGCGATTTTCCGGGCGGAATCAGGGTGGTTCCGGCGCCGGTTTCGCTTGGCTGGAGAATGCGCCATGGCAGTCGAAAAGGGAAGTGCGTTTCTGTTGAAAGTGGGCGATGGCAACACGCCCGCAACATATGCGACGGTGGCGGGCATGCGCACCACGCAACTGTCCGTCAATGGCGAGGCGGTGAACATCACCAGCAAGGATTCGGGCGGATGGCGCGAATTGCTGTCAGGGGCGGGGGTGCGATCGGTCAGCGTGTCGGCGGCCGGGCTGTTCACCGGATCGGCGGCGGAAATCCGCATCCGCAACCATGCCCTGTCGGGCACGATCGAGCATTTCGAACTGAGTTTCGAAAGCGGCGAGCGGATGCGCGGACGATTTCTGGTCACGCGGCTGGACTATGCCGGGGATTATAATGGCGAGCGCAATTATGCGCTGAGCCTGGAAAGCAGCGGTGCGGTGGTGAGCGAATGAGCGGGGCTAATCCAGAGCGCGGGGAGGCCGCGCTGGCGCTGGGCGGCGAGGTGCTGACGTTGCGGCCGAGCTTTGCGGCGCTGGTGGCGGCGGAAGAGGAACTGGGGCCGCTGTTCGATCTGGTCGAGCGGGCGGCGGACGGGAAGCTGTCGCTGGGCGATCTGGTCGCGCTGTTCTGGCACTGTCTGGTCGATCGGGAGCGATTGAGCCGCGAGGCGCTGGGCGAGGCGGTGATCGCCGTCGGGCTGGCGACGGTGACGCCGGTGCTCAAACGCCTGTTGCAGCAGATATTGGCGGGAAAATGACGCGCTTTGCCGATGCCGCAGGGCGGCTGGCGGGGGTGGCAGGATGGCTGCTGGGGTGGCGGCCGGATGAGTTCTGGCGCGCCACCCCGGCGGAACTGGCGTGCGTGCTGCGCGCGGCGGTGGGCGAGGATGGTCCGGAAGGTGGCGTGGATGGGGCGGAGTTGCAGCGGTTGATGGGGGTGATGCCTGACGTATCAATCCCGTTCGGGCTGAGCGAAGTCGAAGCCGGTCACTGAACCAGAGGTGAAATGTCTTCGCTTCGCTCAGACCTGCCCTTCGACTTCGCTCAGGGCGAACGGAAATCAAATCGGAGCGGTAATTCATGGACGAGGATGTCGAGACTTTGGTGGTGCGGGTGCGGGCCGACAGGCAGGGGCTGGCCCGCGATGTGGAGGCGATGCGCGCGGGGCTGGAAGGGCCGCTGGGCGAGGGGGCGGACCGGGCCGGGCGCAGGATCGAGCAGGGGCTGATGCGTGCGGTGCGGACCGGCAAATTCGGGTTCGAGGATCTGCGCCGCATGGCGGTGAGCGTGCTGGACGAAATTGCCGCGGGCGCGCTGCGTTCGGCCGTGGGCGGGATTGGTGGGGGCAGGGGCGGGGGCGGGCTGGTGAACCTGGGCGCGTCGTTGCTGACGTCCGCGCTGGGCCTGCCGGGGCGGGCGACGGGCGGCCCGGTGACGCCGGGCAGGGCCTATATGGTCGGCGAACGCGGACCGGAAATGTTCGTGCCGACGTCGAGCGGGCAGGTGGTGGCGCAGGGCGCGGGCGGGGCGCGCGACGTGCGGGTGAACATCGCGATCAGCGGGCGCGGGGGCGAGAGCGAGCCGCGACTGCTGGCGCGCAGCGCGCGGCAGGTGGCGCGGGCGGTGAAGGGGGCGCTGAACTGATGGGCGGGATTTCCTACTGGCTGGCGGACCGGCGACGGGGACAGGAGGCGCGTTTCATCAAGCGGTTCGCCGCGACGCACTGGACCGTCAATTTCCCCCGGCCGATGATGGCGAGCGTCGTCACGACCGGGCCGGACAGCCTGCGCATGGATGCGGTCTTCTATGGCTCCGGCGACCTGGCGGGGCTGATCTGGGACGCGCAGGACCATTGGAGCCATCCGTTGCTGGCCTATGAAACGCGGCGGGATTTTCGCGATTGCCGTCTGTCCTTTCGCTGGCGCAGCGGGGGCGTGCGCAGGCTGGACGAAACGCATGGGCCGACGCTGACCATCGAAGGGCGGGATGCGGCGGGCGTGGCGCGGGCCTGGTATGTGCGGTTGTGGAACTATGCCAGCGGTGCGCCCGAAGACGCGGAAATCGCGATCGATTTTGCCGATCTGGTCGGCGGATACGACCTTCCGGAAGATGCCGACCCGGTATGGGCGGGCGATGTCGACCGGATGTTCATATCGCTGGTGCCGCCCGGTTATGACGAGGGGACGACGCCGTTCCCCGCCGCTGTCGAGGGATGGGCGGAACTGAGCGGCATCCGGTGCGACGGCGCGGGATCGGTGCTGGACATCGGCGACGCGATGCTGCCCGAACATGGGCTGTCGATGGCGACGGGCTATGACGACGGGTTCAACCAGACGCCCGAACGCATCGTCGCGGCGATCCATGCGCTGGGCTATCGCGGGACGATCAACCATTATGTCGGGATGAGCCATTATTTCCGGCTCGAACGATCAGGCGAGGGGCTGTACGTCAGTCTGGCGGGCGGGGTGCTGAATGCGCCATGCGCGGCATGGCACCGGGACTTTGCGGCGCGGGCGCAGGCGATGGGGTTCGGCGTCATCTGGTCGCTGTCCTACGAGCTGTTCGATGCGCATTGCTGGAACGACTGGAAGCAGCGGGCGGAAAATGGCGACCCGGCGCTGACCGGATGGGTGCCGCCGTCCACTTTGCTGTCGCCCGCGCATGGCGGGGCCATGGCCTATCTGAAGACGGTCGCGGGGGCCTTTGTTTCCATCGCGCTGGAGGCGGGACTGCCGATCCTGTTTCAGGTGGGCGAGCCATGGTGGTGGGTGATCCCGTCGGACGGGCGCATATGCATTTATGACGATGCGGCGCGGGCGGCGCTGGGCGGGCACCCGGTTTCCATTGCGAGCATCTGGGGCGAACTGGATGCCGACCAGTGCGACCTGCTGGATGCGGCGGGGGCGTTGCTGGCGGCGTCGACGGCGGATCTGTGCGCGGCGGTGAAGGATGCGGCGCAAGCGGCGGGACAGGGGGCGGTGACGCATCTGCTCGCCTATCTGCCGACGATACTCGATCCCCGCGCGCCGGAGGCCAAGCGGGCGAACATGCCGGTGGGGTGGGCCGCGCCCGCATTCGATGTGTTGCAGCTGGAAGATTATGACTGGGTGACCGAAGGGCGGCCCAGCCTGACGGACAAGGGGATCGTGCTGGCGACCCAGCGGCTGGGCTATCCGATCGGGGAGCAGCATTATCTGGCGGGGTTCGTGCTGTTGCCCAGTCAGGCGGGGCAATGGACGCTGATCGCGCGGGCGGCGCAGGCGGCGCTCGAACGGGGGACGGCGCAGACATTCGTCTGGGCTTTGCCGCAAATATGTCGCGACGGCTTTACCGCCTTCAGGATCGATGGGGAGGATGATGTGCAACCCTTTGACGATATAGTCTTTCCAATCGCCATCGGGCGTCAGGCGAGCGTGTCGCCCGCCTTTTCCACGCAGATCGTGGAAAGCGTTTCGGGGCATGAGCGGCGCAGCAGCGACTGGGCCGATGCGCGATTGTCGTTCGACGCGGGGCCGGGCGTGCGGTCCGAAGCGGACATGGCGGCGCTGGTGGAATTTTTCCGCGCGCGACGCGGTGCGGCGCGGGGGTTCCGCTTCACCGACCCCTATGACGACCGCAGCGGCGCGCCGGGCGTGGCGCCCGGACCGATGGATCAGCGGCTGGGCATCGGCGACGGGGTGCGGGCCGAATTTCCGCTGATGCGCCATTATGGCGCGGGGGAGGAGGCGCAGGCGCGCTGCATCACCCGGCCGGTGCCCGGCAGCATCCGCGTGGCGGCCGATGGCGTCGAACTGCATGACGGATGGAGCCATGCGGGATTGGGCATCATCGCGTTCGACGATGCGCCGGGGGCGGGCGTGGTGCTGACCGCCGGTTATCGGTTCGACGTGCCGGTGCGCTTTGCCGAGGACCGGCTGGAGATCAACCGCGCGACATTCGCGGCGGGGGAAGCGCCGTCCGTGCCATTGGTGGAGATACGCGAATGAGCGTGGCGCAGATGCTCGACGGACCGGTCCAGACGCTGGCTTTCTGCTGGCGGATCGAGCGGCGGGACGGAGTGACGATCGGCCTGACCAGCCATGATCGCGACCTGACCATCGGCGGTCTTACCTATCGCGCGGCGCCGGGGATGACGCCATCGGCCGTGCGCAGCGGGATAGGGATGGAGGGCGAGGATAGCGATGTCGCAGGCGCGCTGGCGAGCGATGCGATCAGCGAAAGCGACCTGATGGCAGGGCGATGGGACGGCGCGGCGCTGGAATTGCGCCTGACGACGTGGGAGGCGCCGGGCGCGCTGTGGCTGATGCTGGCGCGGGGCGAGATCGGCGCGGTGGCGCGGCGGGGCGGGGCCTTTACCGCCGAGCTGATCGGGGCGGCGGCGGTGCTGAACGCGCCGGTCGCGCCGTCCACATCGCCCGATTGCCGCGCGCGGCTGGGCGACCGGGCGTGCCGGGTGGACATGGCGGCGCGGCGGAGGGTCGTGACGGTGCATGCCGTCGATGCGGCGGACGTCGCCATCGGCGGGCTGGAGGCCGGGGCCTATGCGTTCGGGACGCTGCGATGGCTGGGCGGGGCGAATGCGGGACTGACGCAGGGGGTGGTCGACAATGATGCGGCGGGGGTGACGCTGGCCGATCCGCCAGCCTTTGCGGTGGAGGCGGGCACGCTGGCGCTGTTGACGCAGGGGTGTGACCGGCAGCTGGCGACCTGTGCCGCGCGGTTTGGCAATGTCGTCCATTTTCGCGGGGAGCCCTATCTGCCCGGAATGGACCTGCTGACGCGATACCCCGGCGCATGAGCGCCGTCGTCGCGCGGGCGCGGGCGATGGTCGGCGTGCCGTTCCGGCTGCATGGGCGTGATCGGGCGGGGCTGGATTGCGTGGGGCTGGCGGCATGGGCCACGGGGCGGGCGGTGCCCTGCGCTTATGGATTGCGCAGCGGGGACGCGGGGCTGGCCGAGCGATGGCTGCGCGCGGCCGGGCTGGTCAAGGTGAAGGGCGGCGCGGCGGGCGATGTGGCGCTGGTGCGGGCGGGACCGTTGCAGCTGCATCTGATGATCGCGACCGGGGCGGGGTTCATCCATGCCCATGCCGGGTTGCGGCGGGTGGTGGAGATGCCGGGCGGGTCGCCATGGCCGGTGATCGGCTGGTGGGCCTGAATGCTTTGGGCAGGCTATTGACGGGAGGGATATATGGCGACGGTGGTGCTGAGTGCGGTGGGGACGGCGCTGGGCGGGCCGATCGGCGCGGCCATCGGCGGGTTGATCGGCAATATGTTCGACAATCAGATATTGTTTCGGCCCAGGGGACGGGACGGCGAGCGGCTGGCCGATCTTCAGGTGCAGACATCCACTTATGGGGCGCAGATCCCCCGGCTGTTCGGCACGATGCGGGTGGCGGGCACCGTCATCTGGGCGACGGACCTGAAGGAAAGGAGCAGCCGCAGCGGCGGGGGCAAGGGGCGGCCGAGCGTCACCAGCTATAACTACAGCGCGAGCTTTGCGGTGGCGTTGTCCGCGCGGGCGATCCGTTCGGTCAGGCGCATCTGGGCCGATGGCAATCTGCTGCGCGGGGCGGCGGGGGATTTCAAGACCGAACTGGGCGCCTTTCGCCTGCATCATGGGGGCGAGGATCAGCCGGTCGATCCGCTGATCGCGGCGGCGCAGGGGGAAGGGATGACACCGGCGCATCGCGGGATCGCCTATGTCGTGTTCGAGGATCTGGCGCTGGCCGATTACGGCAATCGCATCCCGTCGCTGACGTTCGAGGTGGAGGCCGATGACGGGCCGGTGCCGATCGGCACGGTGGCGCGGGATTTGAGCGGCGGGCGGTTGGACGGCGACGCGCTGGCGCAGGTCGATGGCTTTGCGGCGGGCGGGACCGATGTGCGCGACGCCATCGCGCCGCTGGTCGACGCCTATGGGCTGGCGCTGGGCAACGATGCGGACGGGTTGATGCTGATGCCCGTGGCGGCGGAGGCGCAGGGGGATGTCGGCGCGGACGCGCTGGCGCGGCGGGTGAACGGGCAGGGCGTCGATCCGGCCGAGCGATCCGCCGGGGCGGCCGATGGCGTGCCGGTGGCGCTCAGCCTGCGTCATCATGATGCGGCGCGCGACTATCAGGCCGGGGTGCAGCGGGTGACGCGGCCGGGCGCGGGGCGGCAGGAACAGGGGATCGACATGCCCGCGGTGATGGCGGCGGACGATGCGCGCGCGATCGCATCGGCGCGGCTGGGCGCGGCCTGGACCGGGCGGGCGCGGATGACGCTGCGGTGCGACTGGCGCGCGCTGGCGATGGCGCCGGGCATGGTGGTGCGGGTTGACGGCGCGCCGGGGCTGTGGCGGATCGAGGAACGGGAATGGGAGGCGATGGCGGTACGGCTGGCGCTGCGCCGGGTGCCGGGCGCGGGCGGAGTGGTGCCGGGCGGAGCTTCGCCGGGCGTGATCGTGCGGCAGCCCGATGCGATCCATGGCCCCACCATGCTGATGCTGGCGGACCTGCCGCAGATGCGCGACGGGGTGGCGAGCGCGCCGGTTCTGATCGCGGCGGCGAGCGGGGGCGTGGGCTGGCGCAACGCCGCGCTGTTCGTGATGAGCGAGAGCGGCGAGGCGATGCCGGCGGGGCGTAGCGCTTTGCGTGCGGTGATGGGGGTGACGGACGCGGCCCTGCCGGGCGGGAGCGCAACGCTGATCGACCGGCGGCACAGCCTGTCGGTGACGTTGCTGGCGCAGGACATGGTGCTGGCCAGCGCGGACGAGGCGGCTTTGGCGCAGGGGCGCAACCTGTGCCTGATCGGGCGGGAGCTGGTGCAGTTCGAAACGGCGGTGCGGACCGGCCCCGCCACATATCGGCTGGGCGGGTTGCGACGCGGGCTGCGCGGGACCGAATGGGCCATGGCGGACCATGGCGCGGGCGACCCGTTCCTGCTGATCGAGGAAGAGCGGCTGGCCGATCCTCTGGCCAGCGTCGGCATGGCGGCGGAACCGGGTGCGCCGGTGCGGATCGCGGCGGTGGGGCTGGGCGATGTCGAACCGGCGCAGGCGGCGCTGACGGTCGAAGGCGCGGCTCTGGTGCCGCCTGCGCCGGTGCATCTGAAGGTGAGGGCAGAGGCCGGCGGCCATGCGATCGGCTGGACAAGGCGCAGCCGCGCGGGATGGCGATGGAGCAGCGGGAGCGACGTGCCGATGGCCGAAGAGGCGGAACGCTATCGCATAACGGTGATGGACGGCGCGCGGGTCGTGCGCAGCGTCGATGTGGATGCGCCGCGATGGACCTATGGCGCGGCGATGATCGCGGCGGATGGCGTGGCGGGAAGGCCATTGCTGGTCGAGGTGCGGCAACTGGGCACCTGGGCGCAGGGGCGCGTGGCGCGGATCGGCATGACGGGATGACGGCATGATGATGGGAGACGGGACGATGGAGGAAAGCGCGCGATGGGCCTTGCCGATGCTGTTTGCGGGGCAGGCGCAAAAGGAAATGCAGCATAATGAGGCGCTGACGCTGATCGACGCCCTGTTGCACGGGCGGGCGGAAAGCGCGGACATGACGGCGCCGCCGGGCGCGCCGGGGATCGGGCGGTGCTGGATCGTGGCGGCGGGCGCGACCGGGGAATGGGCCGGGCAGGGCGGCGCGGTCGCGCTGTGGACGGACGGAGGATGGCGGTTCATTGCGCCGCGCGCGGGGTTGCGCATGGATGTCGCGGACCGCGACCATGCGCTTTTTCACGATGGCGGCGAATGGCGCGCGGTTCCTGTTCGGGGCGACGGCGTCTATATCGATGAAAAACGCGTGGTCGGGCCAAGAATGGGAACGATTGCCGATCCGACCGGCGGTGTTATTATCGACGGCGAAGTGCGGTCTGCCGTCTCAGCCATTCTGGTCGCCTTGCGGGGACATGGCCTGATCGCACGCTGATATTGCCAAAGGGTGATTTTTTATTTGGGCCGTTAACACAATAGTATAGGTTGCTGCACGATTAGCCTGACAGACCCGTTCCGAGCGGGTTAGTGCGTTATTTTTGCAACGGTTTCACTAATTGTGGACTTGCCATGAAACCTTCTTGCCGATACAGGGTTTCAGCAGTCCTTCGTGACACTCTTGAAAGGGGAATTCAAATGCGGAAGCTTGCCCTCGCGGCTGCGCTTGCGACCAGTGCCCTGGCCACTCCGGCCTTGGCGCGTGACAACAGCTGGTATGTTGGCGTGGACGCCGGCGTCCTGCTGGTCGAAGACCAGGACCTGACCTTCCCGAATGCAACGGCTCCGCGCAACGCGGCCGTGCCCAGCATCGACTATCATAAGGGTTATGATTTCGACGCAAACATCGGTTACGACTTCGGTGGTTTCCGTCTGGAAGCCGAAGCCGCTTACAAGCGCGCCAAGATCGACCTCGACCAGGTCGGCTTCGGTGGTGCTGCCTCGGCTCTCTCGTTCATGCTGAACGGCCTGCTCGACTTCGGTCCCGATGACGGCCTGCAGGGCTTCGTCGGCGGCGGTGTCGGCGTTTCGCGCGGCAAGCTGGCTTCGGACATCGTGAACGACAGCGACACCGGCTTCGCCTGGCAGGCGATCGCGGGCGTTCGTTACCCGGTCACCAACAATGTTGACGTCTCGCTGAAGTATCGCTTCTTCAACCAGGACGACATCAAGGTCATCCCGGC
>NZ_JBMDWL010000013.1:0-3029 GCF_048594625.1 Sphingobium sp. | reverse complement strand
TATGACTATCGCCAACAGGTGGAGGAAAAGAAGGCGGACGGTTCCGTCGTCATCGTGATCGCCACCGATGCGCCTCTGTCCGACCGCAACCTGCGCCGGGTGGCGGAGCGCGCCTTTGGCGGGATCGCGCGGACGGGGTCCAGCTTCTCCAACGGATCGGGCGATTATGCGATCGCCTTTTCCACCAGCATGGCGGTGCGGCGTACGGCCGACAGGCGCAATGCCGTCGCTGCGGTCGACGACCTGCCCAATGACCGCATGTCGCCGCTGTTTCAGGCGACGATAGAAGCGACCGAGGAAGCGGTGCTGAACGCCCTGTTCAAGGCGCAGACGGTAACAGGACATCGCGGCACGGCGCAGGCGCTGCCGCTGGACAGGGTGCTGCCCATGCTCAAGCAGCAAGACATCCCATAGCCTCGCTTCAAGCACAGTCGGGAAGCGGAAGGCCGAGCTTTACGTTTCTCGACTTCGCTCGAAACGAACGGATCATTTTCGCATGAAAAAGGGTCGGCAGATCGCTCTGCCGACCCTTTCAAGAGATTATCAGCGGATCAGGCTGCGACAGGCTGCTTGGCGACCGATGCGCCATGGATTTCGTCGATTGCTTCACCCAGCGCGGCGTTGAATTCATCCTCGCTCATCTGATGACGCAGATCGTTCAGCAGGGCGCGGCTGAAGCTGGCGATGATGCCGCGATTTTTCGACAGCTCGACGCAGGCTTCGGGACGGGCGAAGCCGCCCGACAGGGCGACGACGCGCAGCACGGCGGGGTGATCGACCAGCGGATCGAACAGGCCGGGCTTGGCGGGCAGCGACAGCTTCAACATCACCTGAACACCTTCGGGCAAGGCATCGAGATGCTTCAGGATTTCTTCCAGAAGCATCTGGTCGGCTTCCGCGCGTTCGGGCGATTTGATGTTCACTTCGGGTTCGATGATCGGCATCAGACCGGCGGCCAGCACCTGATTGCCGATTTCGAACTGCTGCGCCACGACGGCGGCGATGCCCTCCCGATTGGCGAGGTTGACGACAGAACGTTCCTTCGTACCGAACACGCCCAGCGCCCTGGCACGGTGCAGCAACGTGTCGAGGCCCGGATTGGGCTTCATCATCTGAACGCCGTTGGCTTCATCTTCCAGACCCTTGTCGATCTTGATGAAGGGCACGACGCCGCGTTCCAGCAGCGCGGCCGGCGTCGGCTTGCCATCCACGGTACCGTCCATGGTGCGTTCGAACAGGATCGCGCCCAGCACCTTGTCCCCGGTGAATACGGGCGAGGTGATGACGCGGCTGCGCATGCCGTGGATCAGAGCGAACATTTCCTCTTCGGACGACCAGGCGCCTTCTTCGATGCCATAGCCCTTGAGCGCCTTGGGCGTCGAACCGCCGCTCTGGTCGAGCGCGGCGATAAAGCCTTCGCCCGTCGCGATCTTTTGCTTCATGTCCTGATCCAGCATCTGCACATACCTTCCCTTGGGTGCCACGTCATGGTGGCGAAAATGGATTATCGACGGATGCTCCACCATCCGCCGACCGGCCGTCATCTGTCGGGCGACCTTCGACAGGATAGATCTTTACCGGTCCTGCGGCTGGTAACCAGTCCCTAGCCCCTCCGCAAGGCGGATTGCCCGTTCATTACGGGACAGACGGCAATTTAGGGTGCGGCGCAATATGGTTTCGACCCAAATGGGTTGAAAGGTTGCGGTTCAAGACCCATAGCGACGGCATGACCGATATTGCAGCTGCACCATCCCCCGTCCCCGCCCTGTCGCGATTTGGCCTGCTGACCATGGCGGTGGCGTGCGGCGTGATGGTCGCCAATCTTTATTATGCGCAAACGCTGATCGACGTAATCGGTCCGGAAATCGGCATGTCGGCCGCGGTCGCAGGGTTGATCACCACGCTGACGCAGCTGGGCTATGGCGCCGGGCTGTTTCTGGTCGTACCGTTGGCCGACCTGTTCGAAAATCGCGGGATCGTGCTGACCTCCATCGCCGCAACGATCATCGGATGCATCGCCATCGCCCTGTCGAACGGCCCGACCAGCTTTCTGATCGCATCGATCCTGACCGGGGTCGGCGCGACGGGCGCGCAGGTGCTGGTCCCGCTCGCCTCGCACCTTGCGGCGCCGGAAAAGCAGGGCCGCGTCGTCGGTACGGTCATGAGCGGCCTGCTGTTCGGCATCATGCTGTCGCGACCGGTCGCCAATTTTCTGGCCGGATCTTTCGGATGGCGCGCGACCTTCATCCTGTCGGCGATCGTCATGGCGGCCGTCGGCGTAGCGCTGATCGCCATATGCCCACAGCGCAGGCCCCAGGGTGGCATGCATTATGGGCAGGTGCTCGCCTCCACCTTCTCGCAACTGGTGAAACATCGCGTCGTGCGGATGCGCGCTTTCTATCAGGCGTGCATGTTCGCCGCCTTCAACCTGTTCTGGACCGCTGCGCCGCTGGCGCTGATCCACGAATTTCATCTGGGCCATGCCGGGATCGGCGCATTCGCGCTGGCCGGTGCAGGTGGCGCGCTGGTCGCGCCGGTGGCGGGATGGCTGGCGGATCGGCGACTGACGCACCCGGCTTCGCTGATCGGTCTGGCCGGGCTGACCATCGGTTTCCTGCTGGCCGACTGGACCGTGGCGGCAGGCAGCCTGATCGGCTTCACGATCATGGCCGTGCTGATCGACGGCGCGGTTCAGATGAGCCAGATCACGGGGCAAAAGCTGATCTTCTCGCTCGATCCGCATGCGCGGGGCCGGATCAACGCGGCCTATGTGACGGTGATGTTTCTGGTCGGTGCCATGGGTTCGGTGATCGGGTCCGTCACCTATGAAGCGGGTGGCTGGAGCGCCAGCGCGCTGGCAGGGGCAGCGATCGGCGGCGTCGCCACGCTGATATTCCTGCTGTTCGACCGGGGCGCCAGCGTCACGCGCTGACCGCCCCGGATCGTTCACCTGTCAGGCGATCAGCGCCTGTACGCCCGGCAGTTCCTTGCCTTCCATCCATTCGAGGAAGGCGCCGCCTGCGGTCGAG
>NZ_JBMDWL010000129.1:0-2870 GCF_048594625.1 Sphingobium sp. | reverse complement strand
CTGGCACAAAAAAAGGGCAGCCGCTGGCTGCCCTTTTTTTGTGGTTCAGCGACCATACATCGCCACATCGCATGATCCGCCACGCCGCCAAAGGCGGCTCGGTTGAACGACCCGTCAAATATGGAGGTTGTCATGGCCCTTTTTGCACTCGCCTTTCTCGCCGCCGCTTCGACGCCTTCGCCTGCAACATGTCAGGACCATAAGCCCAAAACGGTCAAACAGGATGAGGCCAAGGCCGGAACGTTGGCCCGGCAACCGCCCGCCGATCAGATCAAGGCGGTGCTGCATTCGGAAAATGGCTGCGCAAAGCCGGTGGTCACGCGCAAGAATGTCGGCACGGGGTCACCCGACGGCCAGCATCCGGATCAATAACCGCGATAATTATGCTTCTTGCGCCAGATGTTCCGGCTCGCCCGGTCCTGCTTGCGGTCGATGCGGGCGCGTTCATAGCGACTAAGGCCACCGCGGTCGCGACGGCTGCGATATTCGTAACGGTCGATCCGGCGCTGTTGCGCGTCCAGCCTGCGCGCTTCACGCGGGGTCAGGCGGCCGTTGCTGTAGCCGCGTTCGATCCGCTGATCCTGCCGCCACTGGCGATGGTTGACCTGCGCATCGGCGGGCATGGACGTCACCGTCATCACCATAGCGGCAGCGAGGGCTGACAGGGTCATCTTCATGAAAAAATCTCCTTTCCGCCCTCAACACGCGAAGGCAGGAAAGCGAGCCGGGCCTTATCGCCCTTTTGCCACGAAGCGCCTGATCGGCGGGTCAGAGCGGTATCGTGCTGATCGCCACATTGCCGAACATGACAAGACCCGCGACGATCATCAACGCGCCGCGCTTGCGGTCGCCCTTGCGCACGATCGCATAAATGCCGCCACCCGTCAGGAGCACCCCTGCGAGCATCAATATCGATAAAATCGTCCCAGCCATGCGTCCGGTCCATAAGGGGCAAGCTGGACGGTGGCAATTGCCGCCCCGTCCCCCTATGAGGCGCGAAGAACGAATCACCCCATGGATGCAGGGGCCGCATATATGAAAATCGCCATCGCTTCCGATCACGCCGCCGTCGACCTGAAGGCGGAACTGGCCCAATGGCTGCGCCAGGAAGGGCATGAGGTCGCCGACCTTGGCCCCGCAACCGCCGACCGGGTCGATTATCCCGATTTCGGTTACAAGCTGGCCACAGCCGTCGCATCGGGTGCCGCCGAACGCGGCATCGCGCTGTGCGGGTCCGGCATCGGCATTTCCATTGCGGTCAACCGCAATCCGGCATGCCGCTGCGCGCTGGTGGGCGAACCGCTGTCGGCCGCCCTGTCGCGCGAACATAATGACGCCAACGTCATCGCCATGGGCGCGCGCCTGACCGGCGTGGATATGGCCAAGGCATGCGTCACCGCGTTCCTGACCACCGAATTCGGCGGTGGCCGCCATGCGGGCCGCGTCGAAAAACTTTCCCAACCCGCCATCTGACCTGCGCTCTGAAAGGATTTTCGATGAGCATCGACACGCTTTCCCCCATCCGTCAGGCCGGTTTTTTCAATGAAGACCTATCCAGCGCCGATCCCGAAATTTTCGATGCCATCGGCAAGGAGCTGAAGCGCCAGCAGGACAAGATCGAACTGATCGCGTCGGAAAACATCGTGTCGAAGGCTGTGCTGGAAGCGGCCGGATCGATCTTCACGAACAAATATGCCGAAGGTTATCCGGGCAAGCGCTATTATGGCGGATGCGAATATGCCGACGTCGTCGAAACGCTGGCCATCGAACGCGCCAAGGCCCTGTTCGGCGCGAACTTCGCCAACGTCCAGCCCAATAGCGGCAGCCAGATGAACCAGGCCGTGTTCCTGGCGCTGCTCCAGCCGGGCGACACCTTCATGGGCCTCGACCTGTCGTCGGGCGGCCACCTGACCCACGGGTCGCCGGTCAACATGTCGGGCAAGTGGTTCAAGCCGGTCGCCTACGGGGTGCGCGAAGACGACCATACAATCGACATGGACGAAGTCGCCCGCATCGCGCGCGAAAACAAGCCCAAGCTGATCATCTGCGGCGGCACCGCCTATTCGCGCGTCTGGGACTTCAAGCGGTTCCGCGAAATCGCCGACGAAGTGGGCGCGTATCTGATGGCCGACATGTCGCATTTTTCCGGCCTCGTCGCCGGTGGCGCGCATCCTTCGCCGATCCCGCACGCCCATGTCACCACCACCACGACGCACAAGTCGCTGCGCGGTCCGCGTTCGGGCATCATCCTGAGCAACGACGAAGCCATCGCCAAGAAGATCAACTCGGCGATCTTCCCCGGCCTGCAGGGTGGCCCGCTGATGCACATCATCGCGGCCAAGGCCGTGGCTTTCAAGGAAGCGCTGTCGCCTGAGTTCAGGGCCTATGCCCATCAGGTCGTCGCCAATGCGCGCGCGCTGTCGGAAACGCTGGCCGATGCGGGCCTGTCGATCGTGTCGGGCGGCACCGACAACCACCTGTTGCTGGTCGACCTGCGCCCCAAGAACACCACGGGCAAGGCCGCGGAAAAGGCGCTCGACCGCGCCTACATCACCTGCAACAAGAACAACGTCCCGTTCGACACGGCCAGCCCGTTCGTCACATCCGGCATTCGTCTGGGCACGCCCGCAGGCACGACGCGCGGCTTTCGTGAAGAAGAATTCCGCGAAATCGGCCGCCTGATCGCGGAAGTCGTGGAAGGCCTCAACCGCAATGGCGAAGAAGGCGACGGTCAGGTCGAAGCGCATGTGCGCGAAAAGGTGCTGGGCCTGACGGCGCGGTTCCCGATCTACTAAGGACCAATGAGCCGTGGGGTTGGATGGTTTGGGGAAACCGGGTGAAATACAACATTTTTAGATATTGGTCGAAAA
>NZ_JBMDWL010000128.1:0-7646 GCF_048594625.1 Sphingobium sp. | reverse complement strand
GTGCGCGGCGACACGGTGGGGCGCGGCTGGCTGAGCGATGCGACCTTCCTGGACGGGGTGGCGTTGGCGGGCATTCTGCCCGCCCCGCTGGTCATCTTTGCGACATTCATCGGCTATGTTGCAGGCGGACCTTTAGGCGCGGTCGCGATAACGGTGGGCATGTTCCTGCCAGCCTTTGCCTTTTCGCTGATCCTGTTTGAGCGGCTGGAGGCGATCGTCGAGAATCCGGCGCTGCACCACCTGCTGTCCGGCGTCGCCGCGGCGGTGGTAGGCACGATCGCGGCCACATTCCTGCAACTGGCGATCGCCACGATCGGAAGAATTGGGCAACCACTCGTCGCCTTGCCTATATTCGGTATTGCTCTGGTCATCGTGTGGCGTGTGAAGGGCGCATGGGTCACCCCCGCGCTAATCGTTGCTGGGGCGGCCACAGCCTTTGTCTGGCAGTGAGATTTTATGGCTTCATCAACGGGTTCGGCAATTTGCGCGCAGCGAACCCGTTGGATTCTGTGCTTAGGCCGTCCGCACGCCAGGCCAGGGCGCGAGTATCTGCGCCTCGGCGGTGATTTTATGCATCAATCGTTCGAACCGATATTCGCGACGGCTTCCCAGCGCGGCGATATAGTCGCGCCCGGCATGCAGTTTACATACTGGCCGCAGAATGCGATCGTCCGCCAAAGCAAGTCACCATTTACACTTTGAATCAGCGAAGCTGCGCTGGAGATCGCGGCCCTTTCTATCAAGCCCCAAATTCGCCGGCTTAAATATAGTATACCCATTCGGGTATTGCATCGGGTTCCCAAATAGCAGCTCTGATCATGACATCGCGCACGGTACGACAATGACAGATATATGTGTGGGATACCCCCGGTGGCCCGGTATATCAGGGAGTTGAGCAATGGATCGCCGCGTACCGGACAAGGAAAGCCCCTTCCCGCAAATGAGCGATGGCCCGACCGATGATCGGGATGCGGCCGACATCGCCCTTACATACTCGCGTCTCCTTGAACATATGCCAATTCCGCTGTGGATGGTCGATTCCACCAGTCCGGCCAGCGTGTTTGAAAAGCTCAAGGCGGATGGACTGGAGGACATAGAAACCTATCTGCTCGAGCATCCCGAACTGGTTGAGTTCGCTTGCGACACGGTGATGGTGACCCATGCCAACGATGCGGCGCGGCAGCTGATCGGGCGAAGCGACAAAGATTATTACCCAAAGTCCGTACGTCACATATTCGAAGCGACGCCTCAGGCGGCAGTGCGTGTCATGACCGCACATTTCAATGGTTCACGGACCTATGTGGAGGAATTGAAGATCAACGCATCCGGCGGGCGGGTGGTGGATGTCCTGTTCCTCGTCACCTACCCCCGCCCCCCTGAAAAACTGGACGTGACGTTTATCGTCATGCTGGAGATTACCGAAAGGCTGGCGATCGAGGCACAGCTGCGCCAGTTGCAGACCGACATCGCCCACGCATTGCGCGTATCGACATTGGGGGAATTGGCGACATCGATCGCGCATGAGGCGAAGCAACCCCTTGGCGCGATCGCGCTTAACGGCACCGCCGCCATCCGCTGGCTGGACAAGGAACCACCCAATCTTTCGAAGACACGCTATCTAATCGAACGAATGATCGACAATGCCCATCAGGCGATAGAGACGATCGACCGTATTCAGGGCATGGCGGCGAGGCGGGTGACCGTCAGAGGCCGAGTTTCGCTCAATGACATCGTCAATGTGGCGCTGCGCTTCCTGCATCATGAAGGCCTGGAACGGCGCGTCGCCATCCGGGCGAACCTCGAACCCCGGCTGGCCGCGGTCTATGGCGATCGCATCCAGCTCCAGCAGGTTGCCGTCAACCTGCTGGTCAACGCCATGCATGCCATCGACAATCGCGATGAAGATGGCCCCCGGAAGATATTCGTGACGACACAAACCGATGCCAACGGTCGCGTCTGCCTGACGGTAGAGGACACCGGCCCGGGCATTGCAAAGGAGAATATCGACAAATTGTTCGACAGCTTCTTTTCCACCAAGAAAGACGGCATGGGCATGGGGCTGACCATTTGCAGCAGCATCATGCGGGTCCATGACGGGGAAATATTCGCGAAGAACCGGGAAGAAGGAGGCGCGATGTTCAGATGCTGCTTCCCCGCAGCGGACGACAGCCAGATCGACTAGGGCATCGTGCGCAAAAGCAGGAACCGGTTTTGCGCTTAAAACGACGCGACAACAGAAACCTGGAGTACGCGACCTGCGTCGGATTTAGCGCAGCGCGCTGTGAGTGAGTCGCCGTGCCGGAATACAGCCATATATGATGCGGCCGCCGGGTAGAGATTGCACCCGTTGACGAAGATTGACCTTCCTTTGGCTGGTCAACCGCCAAGTTGCGCTTTGGCGATGTGGAGGCGGATGCGCATTGGCAATAAGGTGGGTCATAGCGGTTCAATATGCCGCTGACCTGCACGATAACCTTGCGAAAATAAAAAAGGCGACGCCGGAGCGTCGCCCTTATCTGGTGCGTACCGACACTTGTTAACTGCCAGACCGCGATCTCTGATAAATGGATCTTCGGTTAATCGCGGGCGCGCGTCAAGCCCTGACAATTGCGGTTAGCTTCATTTCAGAAGCAAAATGAACTTGACCCGGATTGCTCCAACTGCCTCATTTACCACATATTTGGGGATCGAGTTTATGCGGAACAGGCAACATCCTATCTGGCGTCTGGGCGCTGATCTGGGAACCAACTCCCTTGGCTGGGCCGCTGTCGAACTGGACGCCGCCACGGATGGCAAGCCTGTCGCCATACTCGCAACCGGTTCCCGCATCTTCAGCGACGGGCGCGATCCCAAATCGGGCGCGTCTCTGGCCATGGACCGGCGTGATGCCCGCGCGATGCGCCGCCGCCGCGACCGGTTTCAACAGCGTCAGCGCGCCCTGATCAAATATCTGATCGCCGACGGGCTGTTCCCTGCCGATGAAGAGGCGCGCAAGGCAATGGCGGCGATCGATCCCTATGCCGTGCGCGCCCGCGCGCTGGATGAGGCGCTGACGCTGCCCGAACTTGGCCGCGCCCTCTTCCATCTCAATCAGCGACGCGGTTTCAAGTCGAACCGCAAGGCCGATCGCAAGGCCGAGGACGATATGGGCAAGATCGCGGTCGGAATCGACCGTACTCGCGACGCCATTCGTCAGGCAGAAGCAGAGGCCGGGGCGGAACCGGAAAGCTGGACCTTTGGCAAATGGCTGCACGAGCGCCGGCTGAAAGACCCCGAAGCGGCGGTTCGTACGCGACTGCGCCCGGAAAGCGGCGAAGATGCCAAGGGCGACGGATATGACTTCTACCCCGGCCGCACCCTGATGGAGGAGGAGTTCGACGCCATATGGGAGGCGCAGGCACGGCACCATCCCAATGTGCTGACGGATGAAGTCCATCATCGGCTGCGGAAAATCATCTTCTACCAGCGCCCGTTAAAGACACCCAAGATCGGCAAATGCACGCTGCTGTCCCGTGAAGACCGGCTGCCAAAGGCGCACCCCCTGTTTCAGCGGCGGCGTCTGCTGGAAGAACTCAATGCCCTGATGATCGTGCGCCCCGGTGAGGTCGCGCAGCGATTGACCCATGAAGAACGCGACACGCTGTTCCTGAAGCTGAAAGACAAGGCGAAAGTCAGCTTCGCCAGCATGCGCAAGACGCTGAAACTGGCCCCGGACGCCCGCTTCAACAAGGAAAGCGAAAACCGGACCGACCTGAAAGGCGATGAAGTCGCGGCCATCATGGGCGCGAAGACCCGGTTCGGCAATCGCTGGGTCTATCTGGATGCGGACCAGCAATGGGACATCATTGCCCGTCTGGGCGATGTGGAAAGCGATGCGGAAGATCGGGCCTTTCGCAACTGGCTGATCGCGACGTTCGACGTGTCGGATGATCAGTCCCGCGCCATTGCCGATGCGCCCCTGCCGTCTGGCCATGGGCGTTTTGGCGAGACGGCGACGCGCAGGCTGATCGACGCGCTGCGTACCGGGGCGAAGGACGGCCGCGTCCTCGTCTATAGCGAAGCCGTGACCGAGGCCGACCTTGGCCATCATAGCGACATGCGCACCGGCGAAGTCTTCGAAGATGAAGATGGGCTGCCCCAGTTGCCCTATTATGGCGTCGCGCTGGAACGGCACATCATGCCGGGTACGGGAGAACCATCCCATTCGGATGAAATGCGCATCGGGCGCCTGACCAACCCGACCGTCCATATCGGGCTGAACCAGCTGCGCAAAATCGTCAATCGCCTGATCCGCACCTACGGACCGCCGGTCGAAATCGCGATCGAGCTGGCGCGCGAACTGAAACTGACCGACGAGGACAAGAAGCGGATCAACCGCGACAATAATCGCAACCGCCTGGACGCCGAGCGGCGTTCGGAAAAACTGTTGGCGATCAATCAGCGGGATACCGGCGCCAACCGCGCATTGCTGAAATTATGGGAGGAACTTAATCCAGACAATGTGCTGGACCGCCGCTGCATCTACAGCGGCAAACAGATTTCCATCGAAATGCTGTTTTCGGCTCAGGTCGAGGTCGACCATATCCTGCCCTTCACCGCCACGCTGGACGACAGCAACGGCAACAAGATCCTGTGCACCCGCGAAAGCAACCGGGAAAAGCGCAAGCGCTCCCCCTATGAAGCCTGGGGGCAGACGGATCGCTGGGACGAAATCGCCGCGCGCGCTGCGCAACTGCCACGTAACAAGCGCTGGCGTTTCGAGCCAGACGCCATGGACAAATTCCGGGAAGAAGGCGGATTTCAGAGCCGCCATCTGGTCGACACCCAATATCTGGCGCGGCTGTCGCGCGAATATCTGTCGACACTTTATCCCGACCGGGGCGAAGGCAGCGGGCATATCTGGGTTTCGCCCGGTCGCCTGACCGAAATGGTGCGGCGCAAATTGGGGCTGAACGACCTGTTGCCCGACCATAATATCGGTGGCGGCGCGGATCAGGCGAAGAACCGGCTGGATCATCGCCATCATGCGATCGACGCCGTGGTCGTGGCCATCGTGGACCGATCCATGCTGAATGCCATCGCCAGAGCATCCGGACAGGAAGGCGTGGAAGGGCGCGAGCGGATCGTCATTCCCGAACCATGGGACGGTTTCCGCGACGATTTACGCAGCAGCGTGGCCGCCATCAATGTCAGCCATCGCACCGATCATGGCACGGTTTCGAAAGCCGCGCTGCCCAAAGGCACGGATGCAACCGCCGGACGGCTGCACAATGACACCGCATATGGCCTGACGGGCGAAACCGATGCGAAGGGCAACAGCATCGTCGTGCGTCGTGTATCGCTGGACAATTTCAAGAAGCTTTCGGACCTCGACCGTATTCGTGACGCGGACCTGAAGGCCACGCTTTACAGTCACCTTGAGGGGCTGGAAGGTTCGGCGTTCGAAAAGGCGTTGAAGGCATTTCCGAAACTGGAATGGCACCCGTTTCGCCACGTTCGCCGCGTCCGGGTTGTCGAACCGCTGTCCGTCATCCCCATTCGTGACCGAAACGGACATATTTATAAGGGATATAAGGGGGATTCCAATTATCGTTACGACGTCTGGGAACTGCCCAACGGCAAATGGGTGAACGAAGTCGTGTCCATGTTCGATGCACATCAGCCCGGATGGCAATCCGCCATTCGCGCCAATAATCCGACTGCGCGCAAGCTGCTCAGTCTGCAAAAAGATGACGTCCTCGCAATCGAGCGGAGCCATGATGTCCGCGAACTGGTGCGGATCGTCAAATTTTCCGAAAAGCAGATGGCCGTCGCCCATCTTAACGAAAGCGGCGCGCTGAAAGCGCGTGACGCCGATAAGGGCGATCCGTTCAAATATATCTACCCCTCGCCCTCCAGCTTGAAGTCATGGCGCGCACGCCAGGTACGAATTGACGAGATCGGTCGCGTGCAAGACCCCGGCTATCCGCCGCGCACCGCTCGGCGCAAGACCCGTCCCAAAACATAGACATGAACGCGGGGGTGAACCATGGACCGAATTGTCGACATCGCCACGGACGGTCGCCATCTTTCCGCTTATCGCGGTTTCCTTATCGTTTCGCAGGATCGTGAGGAAGTAGGCCGCATCCCCCTTGACGATGTTGCCGCCGTCATCGTCCATGCCCATGGCGTGACATGGTCAACGAACCTCATCGTGGCGCTGGCGCAGCGCGGCGCGATCATGCTGCTGTGCGGCACCAACCACAGCCCCGTCGCGATCTGCCTTCCCCTGGAGGGACATCATGCCCAAAATCACCGCATACGTGCCCAGTGGGAGGCAGGAAAGCCACTGTCCAAACAACTTTGGCGACGGATCATCATTGCCAAAATCCGCTGGCAGGCAGCTGTGCTGGAGGCGAGCGGACAGTCGGCATCCGCTTTCGATCTGCTGGCGCGGCGGGTCGGATCGGGCGATCCCGACAATGTCGAAGCACAGGTCGCGCGGCGTTACTGGCCGCTGTTGATGGGACAGGAATTCAGGCGAGACCGTGACGCGGGCGGCATCAACGCCCTGCTGAATTACGGTTACACGGTCATGCGTTCGCTATGCGCCCGCGCGGTGGTCGCTTCCGGCCTTCACCCCTCGATCGGTGTTCACCATGCCAACAGAACCAACGCCTTCGCCCTCGCCGACGATCTGATCGAGCCATTCCGTCCTCTGGTCGATGCTCTGGCGTTGCGGTTGATGGCAGCCGGAATAGAAAACGTCACCCCCGAAGCGAAGCGCGCCTTTGCCGGGTTGATCGCACTGGACCTGCCCGGAACAGACGGCACGACAACGGTGGCGGGCGCCGCCAATCGCACAGCGCAAAGCCTGGCAAAGGCATTTCAGAGCGGACGAGCTGACGACATCGTCCTGCCGACGCCGCCAGCCGGGCTGAAGCTGACCGATTTCGATACCTTGTTCGCATGAGCGCAACGCAACTGAGCGGATACCGGCTGATGTGGATATTCGTCATGTTCGATCTGCCCGTCGCGACACGGGAACAGGCGCGAGCGGCAACCAAGTTCCGTGAATTCCTGCTGGACGAGGGATTTGAGAAAAGCCAGTTTTCGGTCTATGCTCGCTTCTGCAACGGCAAGGAACAGTTCGAGACCTATATGCGCCGGGTCGAATCGAAACTCCCCGACCGCGGCGATGTGCACATCCTCAGCTTCACGGACCGGCAATATGAAAATATTATCCGATTTTCAGGGCAGCGCCGCCGTCGGCAACGAAAAAACCCGGATCAGCTGGCGCTATTTTGATGATTCGCTGGATTTTCGCTATGACGGACCATCGATTTTTGCGTTTCCTATCAACACAGTAATCGATAATCCGTCATAGCAGTTCAGAGATCGCGGTCCAGCGGCAACATGGATCTCGCGTCGAGCTTGCCGTGCCCAGTCATAGCAGTTCAGAGATCGCGGTC
Organism: Sphingobium sp.; assembly: GCF_048594625.1. Taxonomy (GTDB): domain Bacteria; phylum Pseudomonadota; class Alphaproteobacteria; order Sphingomonadales; family Sphingomonadaceae; genus Sphingobium. The sequence continues at coordinate 195 of NZ_JBMDWL010000128.1, read as the reverse complement.
CAGCGGCAACTATTTCGATGTCCGTGTCGATTGCCGCGCGGTCATAGCAGTTCAGAGATCGCGGTCCAGCGGCAACTCCTTCCATATTTCATCCATCCATTATCTAGTCATAGCAGTTCAGAGATCGCGGTCCAGCGGCAACAGCTTGGCGCTGGTCTGCACCGCGCGCATCGTCATAGCAGTTCAGAGATCGCG
>NZ_JBMDWL010000127.1:0-25841 GCF_048594625.1 Sphingobium sp. | reverse complement strand
CTGACGTCGAAACTGACGCCCGCGCCCAATGTGGTCAGCGTGAAGACGTCGCTGACCATTCGCACGTCGAAAAACCTGCCGGGCGTCCCCCTGCCCGTCTGATCGGGCCAGGCCACCGAACAATGGAAAAAGGCCCGCATTCACACATAGAATGAATGCGGGCCTTTTTTCGGCGTCCGTCATCCGGGCTTATCCGCGCCGGATCAGCCGATCTTGCGATCCTGATGTTCGGCCCACAACGTCCAGAAACCGGCGATCGCGGTCCAGTTGCCCGTTACCTGCGCCAGCGTCGCCTGCGCATTTGTCAGATCGCCCGACCGCGCCAGCGCCACGCCCAGACGCGCGTTCGCCCGCCCCGCATCGACACCGCCCTTGCTCAGCGCCAGCCGATATTGTTCCACCGCCTGCGGATATTGTCCCAGCGAAAAATAGCTGTCGGCAACGCCCAGCGCATCCTTGCCGGTGGAGGCTGCCGCCGCCTTCTTGGCCTGCGCGGGCAATGCCGCGATTTCCTTCGTCGCCTTGGGCGTGACGCTCTTGAGCAGCTGGCTGGTCACGCTCTGCGTCGGCGTCAGCTTGCCCACGCTGCGCCCGGCTTCGATGATCGCCTTGGCTTCGGCATAATAGCCCGACTTTTCCGCCGCCTGCGCATAGGATTGGTAGTCGCGCTCGCTCGCCATCGCGCCGTTCGCGGCCTGAAGCCGGTACAGGTCCAGCTGCAATTGCGGGTCCAGTTCGGCGGCGGACTGATAATTGATCAGCGCCGACCGCCATTGCGGCTTGCCTTCCTGCTGGTTCAGCCGATCGCGATAGAGCTGGCCCACTTCGGGCCAGTCGCCCGCCTGATAGGCCATGGAAATGGCACGGTCGGTCCAGGCAAGCGGCACCGGCTTGCCTGCGGCTTTCTGTTGCGCGATCGCGGCCTGCACGAACGGCCGGGCTTCCTTGGGCTTGTTGCGCCGCATGGCGATGTCCGCGCGCAGCATCGTCGCGTCCACGCCATCATAACCCAGCGTCTTGGCGTAATCGAGCTGCGCGACCGCATCCTCATAATTACCCACGACATAGGACAGATAGGCCGCGACATAGCGCAGGCGCGGCGCATCGCCACGCGGCAGGGCCGTCGTCTTGAACAGGTCGGTCAGCGCCAGCCGCTGCGCCTGAATGTCGCGCTTCTGCGACGCCAGCTGGAACTTCAGTCCGGCGACGATATAGGATTCGAAATCATTGGTCGGGCTGAGCGTCGCGATCTGCGTCGCCGCGGCCGTGCTGTTCCCCGCCTTCAGCGCCGCTTCGGCGGATTGCACCCCGGCCCGAAACGTATCGGACATGGTGATCGGCGGTCCGGCGACCACCAGCTTCTTCTTCGCAACGGCCGGTGTCGCAACGACAACTGCAACCGCCGCCAGCGCCGTCAACGGCAGACGGGAAAAAATCGAATCGATACGCATGGCCGCCCCGGCCTCCCCCAACAGATAATCAATTCACATCAACGATCATGGGCGCCGCGACCGTTCAGGCCGCGGCGCCCCACATTATGGATCAGGCGCCCTTGGTGCTCAGATAGGCGAGCCACAGGCCGGCCACTTCCTTGCGCGAACCGGCCTGCACGGCCTGGAACGCCGCCTTCGCACCGGCATTGTCGCCACCCATGGTCTTGGCGATGCCCAGACGGGTGTTCACTTCGTCCGCGTCGACGCCACCCTTCTGCTTGGCGAGTTCGAACATCGTCACTGCCTTGGCATAATCGCCATAGCCCAGATAGGCGTCACCGGTCGCTGCGGCGATCTTGCCATTCGCGGCCTTCTGCGCATCCGCTTCGGCCGAACCCAGCGAACCCTTGTCGCCCGCGATCTTCGACGTTGCCGCCGAATAGATGTCGCTGGCGCTGCTGGCGTTCAGCACGCCCTTTGAACGGCCCTTGTCGATCACCGACTTCACTTCGCCGTAAATGCCGGTTTTCGACGCCATTTCGGCATATTCGGTGAAGTCCTGCGCCACGACCAGACCTTCCGATGCGCCCAGAACGCGCAGGACGTCCAGATTTTCGCGGTTGGAGATATTGGGGTTCGCGCGCTGGAACAGGCGGACGAGCGTGCGCAGATTTTCGCCGCTCGCATCGGCCTGATAGGCCCATTTCGCCCATTCGGTCACTTCGGGCAGCTTGGCGGCTTCGGCACGGCCGACGCCGATCTTGTACCATTGCGCGGGTGGCTGCTGACCGGCAGCCTTCATCGCATCAGCCCCGGCCTTCAGCGCGGCCAGACCCTTCTGGTTGAAACCGCGCGCCGGTTCGACCGAACCATTGGCGGTGCCCGCCTTGCCGAAATAGGCTTGCGCCAGCGTCGGCTGTACCGATTCCGGCTTGTAACCGGCGGCCAGCGCCGCTTCGCCGCGCTGGATCGCCAGATCGTAATTCTTCGCGTTCATCGCCTGATCTGCGGCAATGGCGTTGAACTGCCCGGCCTGTTCGGGCGGGGTCAGGCCGCTGTCCAGCATCTGGGTCAGCGCTTCGCCCTGAAGCGCGGCATCCTTCGCAGCGATGGACGTGTTCAGCTTGATCGCGCCAATCTGATATTTGTCGTCATTGGACTGCGCCTTGCTGTCCGCTTCGGCCAGCGCGGTCTTGGCGCCCGCAAAATCCTGAGCGTCGGCCGCCTTCTGCGCGGCCTGCAGCGCCTTGATCACGTCGGGCGACACGTTCAGCTTCGGCCCGGCCTTCTTCTCTTCCTTCTTCGCGGCAAAGGCGGGCGCCGAAACGGCACCGCCAGTCACCGCCAGAGCCAGCGCGAGCGCCACCGGGGTTACAAAACGCATGATCCTCATCTCCTCTGCGCGCCTGCTGGGGGACAACAAGCGACATTTCGCGGTTGAACGCCGATTAGGGGCCGGCGCGTGAACGGGCTTTGAACAAGCCTATATCGTCGGATTTTGCAACCGTTATGCGCCCCCTTCGTTCCGCCTGCAAAATTTCCTTACGCAACATGACTTCCGGACCGCACGGACGGGCGCGCGGCCATTTGTCACCGCTCGGCGCAAGGGGTGACAGATTTGTTTCGCTGGGCTAGTGCATGGGCAACAACACGCACACATCCATAAAAAGAGAATCGCATTGACCGACGAGACTGCCCTCGCCGACCCTTCGGACATCAGCCCCATCTCCATCGTGGAGGAGATGAAGGCCAGCTATCTCGACTATGCCATGTCCGTCATCGTTTCCCGCGCCCTGCCGGACGTGCGCGACGGGTTGAAGCCGGTTCATCGCCGCATTCTCTTCTCGGCCCAGGAATCGGGCTTCGTCTATAACCGTCCCTATCGCAAATCGGCCCGTCTGGTCGGTGAAGTGATGGGTAAATATCACCCGCACGGCGACAGTTCGATCTACGACGCATTGGCCCGCATGACGCAGGACTGGTCCATGCGCGTGCCGCTGATCGATGGTCAGGGCAATTTCGGATCGATGGACCCCGATCCGACAGCCGCCATGCGTTACACCGAAGCGCGTCTGGCCAAGGTCGCGACCGCGCTGCTGGATGATCTCGACAAGGATACCGTCGATTTCCAGCCGAACTACGACGCGTCGGAAAATGAGCCGCAGGTTCTGCCCGCGCGCTTTCCCAACCTGCTGGTCAACGGCGCGGGCGGCATCGCGGTCGGCATGGCGACCAACATTCCGCCGCACAATCTGGGCGAAGTGCTGCGCGCCTGCCTTGCCTATATCGACAATCCGGGGATCACGACCGACGAACTGATTCAGATCGTCCCCGGCCCCGATTTCCCCACCGCCCCGCTGATCCTGGGCCAGTCGGGCGCGCGCAGCGCCTATCATACCGGCCGTGGCTCCATCATGATGCGCGCGCGACATGAGGTGGAGGAAGGACGCGGCGACCGCCGCTCCATCGTCCTGACGTCGATCCCCTATCAGGTCGGCAAGTCGGGCCTTGTCGAAAAGATCGCCGAAGCCGCCAAGGACAAGCGGATCGAGGGCATCAGCGACATTCGCGACGAATCGAGCCGCGAAGGCGTGCGCATCGTCATGGACCTGAAGCGCGACGCCACGCCCGATGTCGTGCTGAACCAGCTGTGGCGCAACACCCCGGCGCAGTCGAGTTTCCCCGCGAACATGCTCGCCATCCGTGGTGGTCGCCCGGAAATATTGGGCCTGCGCGACATCATCGAAGCCTTCATCCGCTTTCGTGAAGAAGTCATCACCCGCCGCACCAAGTTCGAACTGAACAAGGCGCGCGACCGGGCGCATATCTTGCTGGGCCTAGTCGTCGCGGTCAGCAACCTCGACGAAGTCGTCCGCATCATCCGTGGATCGGGCAGCCCGGCCGAAGCGCGCGAATCGCTGCTGGCCCGCGAATGGCCGATCGGTGACATCGCCCCCTATCTGCGTCTGGTCGAAGCGATCGAGACGGAAGTCACCGGCGACGTCTACAAACTGTCGGACATTCAGGTCCGCGCCATCCTCGACCTGCGCCTGCATCGCCTGACGGCGCTGGGCCGTGACGAAATCGGCAAGGAACTGGCCGAACTGGCCGAAGCCATCGCCGAATATCTCGCCATCCTCGGCGACCGGGTAAAGCTCTATGCGGTGATGCGCGAAGAGCTGGAAGCGATCGAGAGCGAATTCGCCACCCCGCGCCTGTCCCAGATCACCGCCGCCGCCGACGGGATCGAGGATGAAGACCTGATCGAACGCGAAGACATGGTCGTCACCGTCACGGTGCAGGGCTATATCAAGCGCACCCCGCTCGAAAGCTTCCGTGCGCAGGCGCGCGGGGGCAAGGGCCGTTCGGGCATGGCGACCAAGGATGAGGACGCGATCACCGAACTGTTCGTGACGTCGACCCACACGCCGGTGCTGTTCTTCTCGACCGCTGGCAAGGTCTACCGCATGAAGGTATGGCGCCTGCCCGAAGGCGGTCCGGCCACGCGCGGCCGCCCGATGGTCAACCTGTTGCCGCTGGGTCCGGGCGAAACCATCCAGACCGTCCTGCCGCTGCCCGAAGATGAAGATAGCTGGAAGGATCTGCACGTCATGTTCGCGACCGCGAACGGCACCGTGCGTCGCAACAGCATGGACGCCTTCGCCAATGTGCCCTCCAATGGCAAGCTCGCCATGCGCTTTGACGAAGGCAGCGAAGATCGCCTGATCGGCGTGGCGCTGCTGACCGAAGGCGACGACGTGCTGCTCGCCACGCGTCAGGGCAAGGCGATCCGCTTCGCCGCCACCGACGTCCGCGAATTTCAGAGCCGCACCTCCACCGGCGTGCGTGGCATGACGCTCAAGACCGATGACGAAGTGATCTCGCTTTCCGTCCTCCACCGTTCCGGCGCCAATCAGGAACAGCGTGAGGAATATCTGCGCTTCGCCCCGTGGAAGCCTGAAAAGGAAGGCGAAATGGCCGATCAGGACATGTTCGCCCTGATGAAGGACCGCGAACAGTTCATCCTGACCGTCTGCGCCAATGGCTATGGCAAATTGTCGTCGGCCTATGACTATCGCCGCACCGGTCGCGGTGGTCAGGGCATCACCAATATCGACAATATCGGCCGCAACGGTCCCGTCGTCGCCAGCTTCCCCGCGACGCAGGCGAACCAGCTGATGCTGGTGACCGATCAGGCGAAACTGATCCGCATGGGCCTCGACAGCCTGCGCGTCATCGGCCGCAGCTCGGCGGGCGTGCGCCTCTTCAACGTATCCGACAACGAACATGTCGTCAGCGCCGCGAAGATCGAGGAAGCCGAAGACGCCGAAGCGCCCGAAGCCGGTTCGGAAGCGACGCCGGACACCGGTTCGGAGAATGGGGAAGCGTGAGCGACCTCTTCGCCTATAAGGTGCTGACGGCGGATCAATATGCCCAGTTCAAGGCCGATGGCCTGTTCAAGGGCGCGCCGATCGACCTGACGGACGGTTACATCCACATGTCGACCCGCGAACAGGCGGCCGAAACGGTCGCCAAACATTTCGCGGGTCAGGACCGGCTCGTCATGCTGATGATCGACCTCGCCCCCTTTGGCGACGCGATCAAATGGGAAGTGTCGCGCGGCGGCGCGCTCTTCCCCCACCTCTATGCCGACCTGCCGATCGGCGCGGTAGCGGGCAAGGTCGTGCTGCGCATAGGCGACGACGGACAGCATCAGTTCCCGGCGGGGTTCTAAGCGGCGGGTGTATTGGTTTTCGACCATTGGTCGATACAAGAAACCCGTTCGGGCTGAGCGTGTCGAAGCCCTTTCCTTTCTTCCAAAACCTTGTGGTTTGAGGAGAAATTAAAGTCCTTCGGCAGGCTCAGGGCGAACGGCGCTTGCGGGGTGAGTGTCCGCAAACCACCCATCGTTACCAGCGGACTACAATAAGGCTCATCATAACATAGGCAAAAACTGCGAAGATTGCTTGAGGCCAGCCCAATATGGGCAAGACCCATGCAAGCGTACCAAATAGTGCCACCAACGCGGCGGCCCTGGGAAATGTCAGGCTCATTGCAACATCTTATATGACCGCGCTTAAGATCGAAAGCGGACGCCTCAAATCCACCCATCACAGCCCATACCTGTCCTACCCCGACGACCGATGCTACCCTGAATCATCGCCCATTGCGCAGACGGTTCAGAGGTTGAGGGCGGAAGAAGAAGACACAAAATTTCCCGCCTCTGTATCGAAATTTCAGAATAAGCGGGAAATGTGCGAAGTTAAGCGCAGACCGCTCCGTTAAGCCGACCTCTCACCCGCATCCGAACAGCCCTAGTTCACCCGGTCGATCCGCACCACTTTCCCCCGACTGACCCGATAATCCCACCCGCCCCAGCGAATGCGATCGGACATGACTGCCTGCACCTGCACCGCCAGATGCGCCCAGACCACCGCGAAGGGCGCTGCCACGTCCCAGATCAGCGAACGTCTCGCCGCCCGTGCCTGATCCGGCTCCAACACGGCGTTCAGGATCATCCGCCGCACCGCCGCCCGCGTAAAAGCCGCACCATAGCCGACCGCGACCGCAGGCCATCCGCCCCAGCCCCATGCCCAGATCCACGCCAGAGCATGAACCCCAACGCCGCCCATGGCCGCCATCCACATGCCCGGACTATTGGTGAAAATATGCCGATATTGTCGCACCCCAAAGGCCCATAGCGTCGCCATGTCGCCATCCAGCGGGCTGGCGACCAGCAGGTCGCGCACCGGCCGCAGGCGCAGCCTGGCGCGCCATCCCGCCAGTCCCATCGCCATGTCATCTGACAGCCTGCCCGCCAGCACAGTGTCCAGATCCAGCCGGTCCGCGACATCCCGCGTCATCGCCATGGCCCCGCCCCATGGCATGGTGGCGTTGGCCGCGCGCGGCATCGTCGCCAGCTGCATTTCGACCGCGCCCACCAGCATCGGCATCCACCCGGCGGCAGGCAACAACATCCGGTATCCCGTCACCATATCCGCCTTGCCCCGCACAAGCGGGAACAGCAGCCGCCCGATCAGCCGCACCGGCGGCTGAATGTCCGCATCGATGAACAGCAGATAGCGATCCTGTGGCTGCAAGGCCCGCAACGCCGCCCGCAGCTTGTGAACCTTCTGCCCCTCATCCTGCGCGACCCCCGCTGCGAAGACCTGAACCCAGCCGCCTTCCTTCGCCGCCAGTGCCTCCGCCGCACGGCAGGCTCCCGATGTCGCCAGCAACAGCCGGAACGGCGCGTTCTGTGCCTTCAGCCGCGCGATCAGGTCCGGCCCGCCGTCCCAGTCATCCCGCACGCTCAGGATGACCACGGCGCCGTCCGGCGCCTCTTCCTGACGGTCGGTCGGCAGGTTGCGCCAATAATTGACCACGCCCAGCAACGTCAGACACTGAAGACCGATCCAGAACCACATCATCGCCGTTGCCCCATGCCCATTTCAGGGCTGAATGTCGATCGGCCCCGGGGCCTCTTTACCGTTTCGATGGCTGCTGTATGACGCTTGGCGATGCTCTCAAACCCCTTTCTCTTCTTCCTGATGCGCCATTTGCCCGCGCCGAGCGCCAGCTGGCTCGGTGGATGGCTGTCGGCCAACGTCGCGCGGCGCAACATGAAGCTGCGCGATGCCCGCGCCCGCGCCAATCTGGCCATGCTGCGCCCCGACCTGCCGGAAACGGAAAGGGAAGCGATGTTGACCCGGCGCTGGGTCAATATCGGCCGGACCATGGGGGAACTGGCCAATATCGACCGGCTGGTGAACGAAGCCCATGTGACCGTGGTGGACAGGAACGCTTATCAGACGGTGCTCGACGGTCCCGGCCCGATGATCGCCTTCACCGCGCATCTGGGGAACTGGGATCTGCTGGCCGCCCATATCAAATGGTCGACCGACCGTCCCGGCCTTGGCGTGTACGAAGATCCGCACGACCCGAAAATCGCTGCCCAGCTGAAGAAAGCCCGGTCCAGCTATATGGGGGAGGCGATCGGCGGCGAAGGCGCAGCGCGCGGCGTGCTCAAGCATCTGACGCAGAAGGACCGCGCGACCCTCTATATCCTTGCCGACGAACGGCGCGACCGTCAGGTCTGGTTTCCGACCTTCGGCCGTCCGATCGAACCGTCGGGCAATCTGTCCATCGCCCTGCGCCTGGCCCGCAAAGTCGGCGCGCAGTTTCTGCCCTTTTACCTCATCCGCACCAGCGGCCCCCATTTCGAGCTGCACTGGCATCCGCCGCTGAACCCCGCGACCATGAGCGACGCGGACATCGTCGCCACGCTCGACCGCTTTCTGGGGGACGCCTGCATCGCCCATGCCGATCAATGGCTGGCGCTGCACGACATGGACCTGACCGATCCGGTTTCGGGTCGGGTGTGACTTGATCGCCCTTACGGTCTAAAGGCCCCTGCATGTCCCGACTCGCCATCAAGATCTGCGGCCTTTCGACGCCCGAAACCATCGGTGCCGCTGTTCAGGCGGGGGCGAGCCATGTTGGTTTCGTCCATTTCGCCAAAAGCCCGCGCCATGTGGAAACGGATCGGATGCAGGCGCTGGCCGCCGCCGTCCCGTCGCATGTCGAACGGGTCGCCGTGCTGGTCGATCCGGCCGACGACATGCTGGCCGGGCTGGTCGGCACCAGCGCGATCAGCGCACTGCAGCTGCATGGGAAGGAAACGCCGGAACGCGCCGCCGCCATTCGCGCCCGGTTCAACCTGCCGGTGTGGAAAGCGATTTCAGTCAAGACCCGCGCCGACATCGATGCCGCCAGCGCCTATGTCGGCGCGGCCGATCGGCTGCTATTCGACGCCAAGACGCCCGATGGCGCGGCATTGCCCGGCGGCATGGGCCTGCGTTTCGACTGGACGCTGCTGCGCGGCCTGTCCATTCCCGCGCCATGGGGCCTGTCGGGCGGCCTTGGCATCGACAATGTGGCAGAGGCGATCCGCATCACCGGCACGCCGCTGGTCGATGTCTCTTCGGGTGTGGAAGATGCGCCGGGCATCAAGAGTGTGGACAAGATCATGGCCTTCTGCAAAGCGGTTCAGCCATGATGATGTCAAACGCCCCTGCCATGCGCGTCGAAGGACGATGGCGCTGATCGCTTATCCCATGCCCAAGCGAACGCCCCTATTGTCCCCGGAAAGATTCTCATGACCGATATGATCACCCCTATGGCCGCTCTGGCCAACAGCCTTCGCAGCCAGCCGGACACCACCGGGCATTTCGGCGCCTTTGGCGGCCGCTATGTCGCCGAAACGCTGATGCCGCTGATCCTGGAACTGGAAAAAGTCTATCAGGAAGCCAAGGTCGATCCGGAATTTGAAGCGGAATTCGCCGAACTGCTGCGCTCCTATGTCGGACGCCCCAACCCGCTCTATTATGCGGAGCGACTGACCGAAGCCCTGCGTGCCAAGGCACCCGCTGGCAAAAGTGCGAAAATCTACCTCAAGCGCGAGGAGCTGAACCACACCGGCGCGCATAAGATCAACAATTGCATCGGTCAGGCGCTGCTCGCCCGCCGCATGGGCAAGAGGAAGGTCATCGCCGAAACCGGCGCTGGCCAGCATGGCGTCGCCACCGCGACCGTCGCCGCCCTGTTCGGCATGGAATGCAAGATCTTCATGGGCGCCAAGGATGTCGAAAGGCAAAAGCCCAACGTCTTCCGCATGAAGCTGCTCGGCGCGGAGGTCGTGCCCGTCGTGTCGGGATCGCAAACGCTCAAGGACGCGATGAACGACGCGCTCCGCCACTGGGTGTCGAACGTCCATGACACATTCTACATCATCGGCACGGCGGCGGGTCCGCACCCCTATCCCGAACTGGTCCGCGATTTTCAGTCGGTCATCGGCAAGGAAATCCGCACCCAGATCATGGAAGCGGAAGGCCGCCTGCCCGACCTGCTGATCGCGCCGGTCGGCGGCGGGTCCAACGCCATCGGCATGTTCCACCCCTTCCTTGACGACAGCGAAGTCGCGATGATCGGCGTGGAAGCCGCCGGCGAAGGACTGGACAGGAAACATGCCGCATCGCTGGCTGGCGGCGCGTCGGGCATCCTGCATGGCAACCGCACCTATCTGCTTCAGGATGAAGACGGCCAGATCACCGAAGCGCACAGCATTTCGGCAGGCCTCGATTATCCCGGCATCGGCCCGGAACATAGCTGGCTGCACGAAATTGGCCGGGTGAAATATATGCCGATCAAGGATGACGAAGCGCTGGAGAGCTTCCAGACGCTGTCCCGTCTGGAAGGCATCATTCCCGCGCTGGAATCCGCCCATGCCGTCGCCGCCGCGGAGCAGGTCGCGCCGACGCTGGACGCGGACAAGGTGATCGTCGTCAATCTGTCTGGCCGGGGGGACAAGGACATCTTCACCGTCGCCGACGCGCTGGGAGTGGAAATGTGAGCGCCGTTATGACCGGGGACCGCCTCGCCACCCGTTTTGCCGCCTGCAAGGCGCAGGGCCGCGCCGCCCTCATCACCTTCGTGACGGCGGGCGATCCCGACGTCGCGTCGACCCCGGCCATCCTCGACGCACTGGTCGCGGGCGGCACGGACATCGTCGAACTGGGCATGCCCTTTACCGATCCGATGGCCGATGGCCCTGCGATCGAACTGGCCAACCTGCGCAGCCTTGGCTCCGGCACGAAGACGAAGGACATCTTCGCCATCGCCGCCGCTTTCCGGGCGCGCCATCCCGATACCCCGCTGGTCCTGATGGGCTATGCCAACCCGATGCTGGCACGCGGGTCCGAATGGTTCGCCGATCAGTGCAAGGCGGCCGGTGTCGATGGCGTCATCTGCGTGGACATCCCGCCCGAAGAAGATAGCGAAATCGGCCCCGCCCTGCGTGCTTCCGACGTTCACCTCGTCCGTCTCGCCACGCCGACGACCGATGCGGCCCGCCTGCCGACCGTGCTGAACGGTGCCAGCGGTTTCCTTTACTATGTCTCGGTCGCGGGCATCACCGGCAAGCAGCAGGCCGCCCAGACATCGATCGAACTGGCCGTGAAAAAGCTCAAGACTGCCACCGACCTGCCGGTCGCCGTCGGCTTTGGCGTGCGCGGCCCTGAACAGGCGGCCGCCATCGGCCGCATCGCCGACGCCGTCGTCGTCGGTTCCGCCATCGTGGACATCGTGGGGTCGCATGGTGACGCCGCCGCGCCCTTCGTCCAGGAATTTGTCGCAACCCTCAGCGACGCCCTTCATATTCGGGAGACCGCAGCATGAGCTGGATCAACCGCGTTCGTAACGCCCTGCCCTTTACCAAGAAGGAAACCACCACCGAAACGCTGTGGCACAAATGCCCGTCGTGCAAGGAAATGGTGTTCATCAAGGAATGGGAAGAAAACCTGTCCGTCTGCCCGCGTTGCGACCATCACGGCCGCATCGGCCCGTCGGAGCGGTTCGAACAGATACTGGATGCAGGCTTCATCCTGCTGCCGACGCCCCGCGTTTGGGAAGACCCGCTCAAGTTCAAGGACAGCAAGCGCTATCCCGACCGGATCAAGGCCGCGCGGTCCGCCACCGGCGATCAGGACGCCCTGATCAACGCCCGCGGCGCGATCGACGACGTGCTGCTGGTGATGGGCGTTCAGAATTTCGCCTTCATGGGCGGGTCCATGGGTATGGGCGTCGGCGCCGCCTTCATTCAGGGGGTCAATGACGCGATCGCGCATAAATGCCCCTATGTCATCTTCACGGCGGCGGGCGGCGCGCGCATGCAGGAAGGCATTTTGTCCCTGATGCAGATGCCCCGCGCTACGGTCGCCATTCAGAAGCTCCATGCCGCAGGCCTGCCCTATATCGTCGTGTTGACCGATCCGACCACGGGCGGCGTCACCGCAAGCTATGCCATGCTGGGCGACATCCAGATTTCCGAACCCAACGCCCTGATCGGCTTTGCGGGCCAACGCGTCATCGAAAGCACTATTCGCGAAAAACTGCCCGAAGGGTTCCAGCGCGCCGAATATCTGCTGGACCATGGCATGATCGACATGGTGGTGCACCGGAGCGAACTGCGCGATACGCTGGCCCGCGTGATCGGCTATCTCAGCCCGCGCGCCGTGGCCTGACCGCCGCATCATAGCGCGAACATCATAGCGCCTCAGGGGGATCAGCGCGCCATGGCCGACAATGCCGTTTCCGACGACCCACAGGTTCAGGCGCAGCTTGATCGACTCTGGTCGCTATCCCCCGGCGCGGACGTGCTGGGGCTGGAACGCATCACCCGGCTGCTGGAACGGCTGGGCGATCCTCATCGGGCCATCCCGCCGGTCTTCCATGTCGCGGGCACCAATGGGAAGGGGTCGACCTGCGCCTTTCTGCGCGCCGCGATGGAAGCGGATGGGAAAAGCGTCCATGTCTTCACCTCCCCCCACCTGGTGCGTTTCAACGAACGCATCCGCATTGCCGGTCACCTGATTTCCGATGCCCAGCTGGCGGACTATCTGGCCCGCGTTCTGGATATTGCGCAGGATGTGAACGCCAGCTTCTTCGAAGTGACGACCGCAGCTGCCTTCCTCGCCTTTGCCGAACATGATGCGGATGCCTGCATCATCGAAGTCGGCCTTGGCGGACGACTGGATGCCACCAATGTGGTCGTCAATCCGGTGATCTGCGGCATCGCGCAGCTGGGTATCGATCATCAGGCCTTTCTGGGCGACACGCTGGCGCAGATCGCGGCGGAAAAGGCCGGGATCGCCAAAACCGGCGCGCCGCTGGTCACCCAGCGCTATGCCGAAACCCTGTTCCCTGTCATTATCGATGCGGTCGCCCGCGCCACCACCCAATGGGTCGGGCAAGGCGATGCCTGGGATGTGGCCGTCTATCGCGACCGGCTCCATTATCGCGATGAACACGGCCATATGGAAACGCCGCTGCCGCGCCTCGCCGGGGCGCATCAGGTGCAGAATGCCGGACTGGCCCTTGCCATGTTGCGGCACCAAAGCGCGGTGACCTTGTCCGAGGCAGCGATCAAGGCCGCGCCGCTATGGGCGCAATGGCCCGCGCGGTTGCAACGGCTGGACCATGGTCCCCTGCTTGCGCCGCTGCCGGAAGGCGCGACGGCGTGGCTGGATGGCGGCCATAATGCCGGGGCGGGCGAAGCGATCGGCGCTTTCTTCACCGCCGACCGCCTTGAGGGGCACAGGCTGCACCTGGTCATCGGCATGTTGGCGAACAAGGATGTGGACGCTTTTCTGGCGCCCTTCGCTGGCAAGATCGCCCATATCCATGCCCTGCCCGTGCCGGGTCATGACCATCATCCGCCCGAACGCTTTGCCGCAATCGCCGCCCGATGGGGCATCGCATGCGCCGCCCATACCGATGCGACACAGGCCATCGCGGCCATAGCCAGCCATTGCGCCGATACCGGCGAAACCCGACCAAAGCTGCTGATCGGCGGCTCGCTCTATCTGGCGGGTGAAATTTTGCGGCTGAACGATCAGCTGCCTGACTGATTAGAATTGCGACTGTCTCGCAATAGCGTATTATGCGTCATCGAACTTACGCAGAAGGCGCGATTCTATGGCTTATGGAGAAACCTCCCCCCTCGACCTGCCCCGTCCCGTTCCGGGTGGCTATGGCAATCGCCTCTTCCTGTTCGTGATGCGGCGGATGGCGACGGCGGGCGTCAATGACGCCCACGCCGCAAACGCCATGCTGGGCGCATTCGGGCGCAGCTATCGCCGACCGCTCGTGCTGATGCGGGCGATGATGCTGGAACTGGCGCGCGCGTCCAGTCGCAAGATATTGGTTGCCCCCTGCTGCTGCGCCCGCATGACGGCGGACGAAGCGCTGATGATGCAGGCCACCGGCGCAGCGTTGCGCGATCCCAACGCCGCCTATGATCAGGTCAGCGAACTGCTGGGCAACGACCATGCGCTGGGGGCACTGACCTGTCTGCAGGCAGTAGCGCAGGCTCATAGCGACCTTGGCCGGCCGCTGGATCTCTACGCGGCGGGCTGATCGTTTGCCGCCGTACCCACGCTCGCGTCGATCAGCCCGGCGCGCATCATCAGCCAGAAGAGCAGGATGCCCGGCACCGCCAGTGCGGTGGTGAACAGGTAGAAATCGACATAGCCGAACCGTTCGATCAGCCCGCCCGCCGTCGTGCCGGTCAGGAAACGGCCGACGATGCTGGCGGCGGCAGAAATCAACGCATATTGCGCGGCCGTGAAGCGCAGGTCGCACAGGGCCGAGAAATAGGCGACGACGGTCACGCCGCCGATACCGCTCGCGAAATTCTCAAAGCCGATGGCGCCTGCCATGCCCCAGTTGCTTTTGCCCATCGCGGCGAGCGCGGCGAAGCTGAAATTGGATACGCACATCAGGATCAGGCTGAACAGCACCGACCGCTTCATGCCCATCCGCGCGTAAAGCACGCCGCCAACGAAAATCCCTATCAGATAGGCCCAGAAACCGATGCCGACATCGTAAATGGCAATTTCGTCATTGCTATATCCCATGTCGTTGAACAGCAGGCGGAAAGTCAGGTTCGCCAGCGTATCGCCGATCTTGTGCAACAGGATGAAGAGCAGGACGAGCAGCGCGCCGCGACGCTGGAAAAATTCGACCAGCGGGCCGGCGATCGATTGCCAGACCTCTCCCATACCGCGCCGGGCCACCGGGTCACGGCGCCGTTCCGGTTCGCCCAGGATCAGGCCGGTCAGCATGGCAGGCAAGGCAAAGATGGCGCAGGCGAGATAGGCGCCATGCCAGCCGATCCGCGACGCCAGCACCAGCGCCAAAGCCCCCGCCGCCACAGACCCGATGCGCCAGCCATATTGCGACATGCCCGAACCAACGCCCAGCTGTTCGGGCCTGAGCGTTTCGATGCGATAGGCGTCGATCACGATGTCGAAAGTCGCGCCCGCCACGCCGACGAGGATTGCGGCATAGGCCGTCTGTATCAGGCTGACGGCCGGATCGACCAACGCCAGATGCGCAACCGCCGCCATCACCAGAACGCCAGCAAGCAACAGCCATGATACGCGCTGTCCCAACCGGCCGATCACCGGCAAACGGACCCCATCGACGATCCAGGCCCATAGCCATTTGAGATTATAGACGAGAAAGGCCAGCGTGAAGGCGGTCACTGCTTTCTTGTCGATGCCGTCCTGCGCCAGGCGGGTGGTCAGGGTCGCGCCGATCATGGCGAAGGGGAAGCCCGACGACACACCCAGGAAAAAGGCGGCCAGCGGCCCTTTTTGCGCATAGGGTTTCACGGCATCCAGCCAGTTGCGGCTGCCCTGCATGGCTTCGGTCATAAAAAGCGCGCGTCCCCCGGTGGCGTCATAAAGCGCGCCAGCATATGGCCTGATTGCAAAGTGGCAAGCCCGCGATGCGATGATCAGCCTTCGGACGGGAACAGGCTGAGGCCGATCGGCGATCTGGGGCGGCGCGCGCCGCGCAGCATGGCGTCGACCACGCCGATCGCCGCGATCAGATCGCGCGGGGCATAGGGTTTGGACAGACAGCCGACCGCGAGCGTCCACGCATCGACCGGGCAGCGGCCGGTGACGAACAGCACCGGCATTCCCTGCGCCGCGGCATGGCGGGCGACGTCGATGCCGGTGTTCTTCCCGTGCAGCGTCACGTCCGCGATCACCAGATCGATGCCGCCGCCGTCGATCACCCGCACGGCATGGTCATGGTCGTCCACCGTCGCGGCGATGGCATAGCCCGCCTGTTCCAGCGCATGTTCATTATCGAAGGCGACGAGCGGTTCATCCTCCACCACCAGCACGGTGCGGATCGCCCTGCGCGGGCGCACATGGCCACTCCCTTGTTTCACCAGCCCGAAAAACATTTGCCGATCCGCCCTGATTCCGCCATGCACCCGAAGAAACGCCGCGCCCCCACGCCGGGTTGCCCGGTAGACGGTATGTCTCCCTTCGCCCAGGCGCCGGAGCGGCACATTTCAGCCTGTTGCTGGCTTTGTTCCTATATGGGAATATCCAGTGCCCACGAAAAGGAACTCGCCCTTGGAACCGCCAAAAAAATCCGGACCGCCCCGCAGGGCAGGACCAGGCGGACCGAAACGCCCAACCGGCCCCGGTCGTGATGGATCTGGCCGTGACAATTCTGGCAGGCGCGCCGGCGCACCCGCCGGGCGCGATGGCGGCCGTGGCGCGGGACGGGACGATGCCAAACCTCGCTTTGGCAAGAGTGACGGCGCGCGATCGGATCGGCCGCGTGGCGAGCGCCCCGGACGGGGCCGGGCGGATGGCGCAGCGCGTCCCGCCCCCGGCGAGGGATCGCGCCGCCCACGCAGCGACAGCGATCCGGGCGACAGCCCGCGCAGCGACGGCTTCCGCCCGAACGGGGTGCGGCAGGAGCGCAACCGGCCCGATCGTCGGCGCGCGGATGGCGACGCCCCCCGGACCGACCGCCCCTATGGCGAACGGACGGAGCGGAGCCGGGGCGACGGCCCGGCGCGCCCGGTTCGCAGCGCCGGACCGCGTGGCCCCCGTAGCGAAGGCGAACGGGCCGAACGCCCCCGCAGCGAGGGCTTTCGTCTCGATGGCGTGCGTCAGGACCGCAATCGCCCAGACAGGCCGCGTGCTGACAGGCCGCGTGCTGACAGGCCGCGCACCGATGCATCGACATCCTATCCGCCGCGCCGCCCACGGGGCAAGGGACCGACCCCGACGACCAATCCGCATCCGGCCCATGCCGCCGCCAGCGCCGGCAAGGGCGAACCGCAGCGCATCGCCAAGCTGCTGGCCCGCGCCGGTGTGGCGTCGCGCCGTGAAATCGAGCGCATGATCGAGGAAGGTCGCATCGCGAAGGACGGCGTCGTCATCGATACGCCGGCCACGCTGCTGACGTCGCTGCAGGGTGTGACGGTGGACGATGTCGCGGTCGCCGCGCCCGCCCCGACCCGTTTGTTCCTGTTCCACAAGCCCGTCGGTTACCTGACGACAGAGCGTGATCCCGCCGGGCGGCCGACCATTTACGACCGGTTGCCCGCCGACCTGCCGCGCGTGATGCCGATCGGGCGGCTGGACATGAATACCGAAGGGCTGTTGCTGCTGACCACCGATGGTGGTTTCAAGCGGGAGATGGAATTGCCCGCGACCGGCGTGCCGCGCACCTATCGCGCCCGTGCCTTTGGCGAAGTCAGCCAGCAACAGCTGGAAGACCTGTTCGACGGGCTGGAAATCGACGGCATCCGCTATGGCCCGATCGAGGCCAATCTGGAACGGCGAACCGGGCGGAACCAGTGGGTCGAAATGACCCTGACCGAAGGCAAGAACCGCGAAGTGCGCCGGGTGCTGGAACATCTCGACCTGAAGGTCAATCGCCTGATCCGCACCAGTTACGGCCCGTTCCAGCTGGGCGAACTGCCGGTCGGCGCGGTGGAGGAGGTGCGACAGCACGACCTGGCCCAGTTCCGCAGCACATTGAAGAAAGCCGGGAAGAGCGAAGAGCAATGAGGATCATTTCGGGCCAGTGGCGCGGACGCCCCCTGACCGCGCCAAAGGGCGACGCCACCCGTCCCACCGGCGACCGGACGCGCGAGACGCTGTTTTCCATGCTGTTGAGCCGTATCGGATCGTTCGAGGAGCTGGCCGTGGGCGACTTTTTCGCCGGGTCCGGCGCGCTGGGGTTCGAGGCGCTGTCGCGGGGCGCGGCATCATGCCTGTTCGTGGAGCAGGACAAGGCGGCGCTGGACGCGATCCGCGCCAATGGCGAGCGGCTGAACATCCGGCCGGACGTTCGCGCTTCCAGCGTGTTGTCGCTGGGGTCGGCGCCAAAGCCGCTGGACCTGATCTTCATGGACCCGCCCTATGGCACGGGCGCCGGTCAGGTGGCGCTGGACAAGCTGGCGCGGCTTGGCTGGACCAGCCCGGCCAGCTGGATCAGCATCGAGACCGACCGGCGCGAGGATGTGGCGGTGAAGGGCTTTGCCGTAGACAGCGTTCGCGATGTGGGCAAGGCGCGCATCACATTGTTGCGGGCGGAAGATTGAGGCTTTTCAAGGCTTTCCTGCCTGTCTGAGCAGCAACTGAGACAGCGATGGAGACAGAAAATCTCCTATTTTATGCCTGATTTTCAGATTATTGAATAATTTCAGATGCCTATGCGATTTTTTCACGAACAAGTGCCAGAAAATCATTAGCCTCCTAATGATTTTCTGGCAGGGTCCGGTATGGGCGTTCGGGATCGGAATATCATCCGATCCCATTGAGCCGAACGATGCTCCGATCGCCTTTGGCTTTCCGTCTTCCGCAAACCGTCGGCTGCCTGACCCGATTTTGAAATGGTCCGGCCGACGCCTTTCGCATCAGCGCTTGCGTGCGGCTTTCGGCGCTTCGCCGCGATTGATGCAGCTGTCCTGAACCGCGCGGGTGCAGGTGGGATAATCCTTAGCCTCCGTCGGCGGCGGGGTGACATTGCCGCCGACCGTTACCGGATTTTCGGAAGAACCGACCGGCGCCGCGGGATCGTGCGGCACGTCGGCGGGCGCTGGGACCATGCCGGGATCGGCAGGGACGGCGCCGGTGGGCACGCCTGCATTGGGATCGGCCTGCGGCGATGACGGCTGCGCGGCCTGCGGTGTGGCAGGCGGCGTCGCAGGCGCAGGTACGGACGTCATGGCGTCAGCGGCAGGCGGCTGATTGCCGGGCGCGGCCGCATCCTGCGCGATGGCCATAGTGCCAAGGCTGGAGACGCCGAGCAGCGCCGCGCTGGCCAGAATGATGGATTTCATCGGGATCATCCTTTCCTCTACTTCGCCCCGTTCGGGACAAAAACCGGCGGCCCGCCAGCTCCGTTCCGCCATGACGACGAACGGAGTGCCGGGCGGGACGGGATGATCCGCCTGCTGTACCTATGGTCCTTCAGGATAGCGGGCGAAGGATGGAATATCATGGGCCTTTTCCACCCATGGCAGCGCTTCGGCCATCTGGATTTGCGCCTGTGGCGGCAGCGCGGCGGGATCGTCCAGCGTCGCCGTCTGAATATCGATCGATCCGGGGAAGACCACCGGATTGGTGTAGAACAGTCCGGTGCCGCATGTGCCGCAGAAATGACGGGTGGCGTTTTCCGACGAGTGGTAACGCACCGCTTCCCCTTCGATCTTCACGGCATCTTGCGGGAACAGCGCCCATCCGACCATCGGCGCGCCCGCGCTGGCGCGGCAATCGGCGCAATGGCATACAGCGCTGTAGGCCGGATCGCCGGAGGCTTCATAGCGGATCGCCCCGCATTGGCATCGTCCCGTCAGCATCATCCCTGCTCCCTTGCATGATTCGCCTTTTGTTCTCATAGAAGAGGCTGCGCCGCAAGAGGCCTGCCCCCTTGCCCCCGGACCACCCCATGCCTAGTTGACCCAACATGACCGTGCCTGCTCCATCTCCGAACGACCCGCCCTATCTGAACGGGCTGAACCCGCCGCAGCGCGAGGCGGTGCTGACGACGGAGGGCCCGGTGCTGGTGCTGGCGGGCGCGGGAACGGGCAAGACGGCGGCGCTGACGGCGCGGCTCGCCCACCTGATCGCGACGAAGCGGGCATGGCCGTCCGAGATTCTGGCGGTGACCTTCACCAACAAGGTGGCGCGGGAAATGCGCGCGCGTGTCGGCCGCATGATCGGCGACGCGGTGGAGGGCATGCCGTGGCTGGGCACGTTCCACGCGATCGCGGCCAAGATGTTGCGCCGCCATGCCGAACTGGTGGGACTGCAATCCAACTTCACCATCCTGGACACCGACGACCAGCTGCGGTTGCTGAAGCAGCTGGTGCAGGCCGAAGGGATCGACGAGAAACGCTGGCCGGTGCGGCAGCTGGCCGGGCTGATCGACCAGTGGAAGAATAAGGGGTGGACACCGGCCGATGTCGGCGCGGGCGAAGCGGAAGGCTATGCCCATGGCAAGGGGCAGAAGCTGTACGAAGCCTATCAGGCGCGGCTGCGCGACGTAAATGCATGCGATTTCGGGGACTTGCTGCTGCACGCTCTGACGATTTTGAAGACGCATCGCGACGTTCTGGAGCAATATCAGCAGCGGTTCCGCTATATCATGGTGGACGAATATCAGGATACCAATAGTAGCCAGTATCTGTGGCTGAGGCTGCTGGCACAGACGCGCAAGAATATCTGCTGCGTGGGCGACGACGACCAGTCCATCTATTCATGGCGCGGCGCAGAAGTGGCCAATATCCTGCGGTTCGAAAAGGATTTTCCGGGCGCAACGATCATCCGGCTGGAACAGAATTACCGGTCTACGCCGCATATTCTGGGCGCGGCTTCGGGCGTGATCGCCGAAAATGGCAATCGGCTGGGCAAGACATTGTGGACCGACATCGACGTCGGCGAAAAGGTGCAGGTCGTCGGCGTGTGGGACGGGCCGGAGGAAGCCCGCCGGATCGGCGACGAGATCGAATCGGTTCAGCGCAAGGGTGGGTCGCTGGATGAAGTGGCGATCCTTGTCCGCGCGCAGCACCAGACCCGCGAGTTCGAAGACCGTTTCATCCAGATCGGCCTGCCCTATCGCATCGTGGGCGGCTTTCGTTTCTATGAGCGGGCGGAAATCCGCGATGCGCTGGCCTATCTGCGGCTGGTGAACCAGCCCGCCGACGATCTGGCGTTCGAACGGATCGTCAACGTGCCCAAGCGGGGCCTGGGCGACAAGGCGGTGGAAAAGCTGCACCGGCTGGCGCGGGCGGAGGGCATTCCCCTGATGCTGGCGGCGGCGCGGATACTCGATACCGACGAGCTGACGCCGCAGGCGCGCCGGTCGCTGGGCAATTTCGTGGGCGATCTGGCGCGGTGGCGCGATCGCGCGGCGCAGTTGCCCCATGCGGAGCTGGCGCGGCAGATACTGGACGAGAGCGGCTATACCGCCATGTTGCAGGCGGAGCGCACGACGGAAAGCGCCGGGCGGCTGGAAAACCTGACCGAACTGACGCGGGCGATGGAAGAATATGAGACGCTGGGCGCGTTTCTGGAGCATGTCAGTCTGGTCATGGACAATGAGGCGCAGGCAGACGAGCGCAAGGTCACGATCATGACAATCCATGCCGCCAAGGGGTTGGAGTTCGACACGGTGTTTCTGGCCGGGTGGGAGGAAGGCATTTTCCCGTCGCAGCGGGCGCTGGACGAAGGGGGCCTCAACAGCCTGGAGGAGGAACGGCGGCTCGCCTATGTGGCGATCACGCGGGCGCGGCGGCGCTGCACCATCCTGCACGCGGCCAACCGCCGCATCTATGGCCAGTGGACCAGCAGCATCCCGTCGCGATTCGTGGGCGAACTCCCGCCCGAACATGTCGAGTCGGAAAGCAGCATGTCGGGCGGCGCGTCGCTGTGGCGAGCGAACTGGTCGGAACGGGACGATCCGTTCGCCGATGTGGCGCGCGGCACCGGGCGCGGGCCGGGATGGCAGCGGGCGCAATCGACCGGGCAGTTCAGCAAGGAACCGGTGCGGATCGTGGAAGCGCGCGCTTCGGCCGTGTCGCTGGGCAACAAGGGGCGCAGCGACATGAAGCTGGGCCTGCGCGTGTTCCACCAGAAATTCGGCTATGGCACCGTCGCGGAAATCGAGGGCAACAAGCTGGAGATCGATTTCGAGACGGCGGGACGCAAGCGGGTGATGGATAGCTTTGTGAGTGTGGGGTGAGCGGTACTTAACGCCTAACCCCGTTCGTCCTGAGCCTGTCGGGCCGTAGGCGACCGCAGGTCAACGACGCGGCATTAGCTGTCGTCTGCATTTTGCCGATGGCGTGAGAGTTTCCTAAGCCAATCCCAATCGCCGTCGATCAGCGCCTGTTTCTTCGCACGGGTCCAGCCTTTTACTCGGCGTTCGGCGGCGAGCGCATGTTCTCTTGTACCAAAGACCTCACACCAGACCGGCGATAGCGGGCGACGCGGCGCTGTATAGGCGCTTGCTTCACCTTGCGGATGGCTGGTTATCCGAAGTTCCAGATTGTCGGCGTGGCCCGCGTAGAAGGAGCCGTCGCTGCATTTGAGACGATAGGCATGAAAGGCCATATCTCATCGTAGCTGTATCTCGCGTCGTCGACCTGCGGTCGCCTCCGGCCCGACAAGCTCAGGACGAACGGCCGTATCTGGAATAGCGAGACATAGAAAAATGGTGGAGCCTAGCGGGATCGAACCGCTGACCTCCTGCATGCCATGCAGGCGCTCTCCCAGCTGAGCTAAGGCCCCATCTGTGCGGATCAAGACTCCGCAGTCCATGGATCGGACCATGTCCGGCTATGCCGTCGGTCCCATGTAATAACGGGAAGGTCGGTTCTGACCCGCCACGTCTGTTCCCTCACTTGCGTTCGGGAATTTTTCGGGAAAATGTCCCCCGGACATTTTCTTGCTCCGAAAAATTGGTGGAGCCTAGCGGGATCGAACCGCTGACCTCCTGCATGCCATGCAGGCGCTCTCCCAGCTGAGCTAAGGCCCCGTACCAGTGAAGCGCCGCTTGGGTCCGGCGCTTCGGAGGTCGCTGCCTCTAGGGTCGTGCGACCCCGTTGGCAAGCAGAATTTTCAATTAATTGTCGTCGTTGTCGTCGTCATTACCGGCGTCGACGCCCAGGTCGTCATCGCCGCCCAGATCGACGTCATTATCCGGCGAATCATCGTCTTCATCGACGTCGATGTCCAGATCGTCATCGGCCGATTCCAGCTCGCCATCGGCGGTTTCGATCACCTTCTTGGGCGCTTCTTCATAAGGCAGCGGGTGCTTCGACTTCAGCACCGGTTCCGGTTCCCAGGCGCTGCCGCAGTTGATGCAGGTCACCGGGTCATCCTTGCCCAGGTCATAGAAGCGAGTCGCGCATTTCGGGCAGGTCCGCTTCGTGCCCCATTCAGCCTTCACCATGTCCGGCCTGTTCCTTCTTCGATGCTTCAAACAGAAATCACGCGGCACAACGCACAGCTTGCCCGCGAAACGTCGGGCGCCTTGCCATAGCGGAACCGCGCTGTCAAAAGCCGCTCGCATTTTTTCGGTTTCATGACAACGGACATCCCGTGACCCAGCATAGCGACACCCCCACCCCCCGCACCTTCACCGCCGCCCCCGCCCTGTCCGGCAGCGTCACCGTGCCCGGCGACAAGAGCATTTCCCACCGGTCGCTGATGCTGTCGGCGCTGGCCATCGGCGAAAGCCGGGTCGAAGGGCTGCTGGAGGGTGAGGATGTGCTGGCCACCGCAGAAGCGATGCGGGCGATGGGCGCGACGATCACCCGCGATGACGATGGCGTGTGGCATATCCATGGCGTGGGCGTGGGCGGGCTGTTGCAGCCCGAAACGGCGCTGGACATGGGCAATAGCGGTACGTCCACGCGATTGCTGATGGGCCTGATCGCCAGCCATGATCTGACCGCGACCTTCACGGGCGATGCATCGCTCAGCAAGCGACCGATGGCGCGCGTGACCGAGCCGCTGTCGCGCATCGGCGCGAGGTTCACGGGCAGCCCCGGCGCCAATGGAAACATGACCCTGCCGCTCACGATGAAGGGCGCCTGCCCCGCCGTGCCGCTGGATTACACCCTGCCCGTCGCGTCGGCGCAGGTGAAGTCGGCGATCCTGCTGGCGGGCCTCAACACGCCCGGCATCACCCGCGTGGTCGAACCGATCCCCACCCGCGACCATAGCGAGCGGATGCTCAAAGGGTTCGGCGCGGACCTGAATGTCGAGGTGCAGGCCGATGGCACGCGCGTCATCACGCTGGTCGGCGAAGCGGAACTCAAGCCGCAGAATATCGTGGTGCCGGGCGATCCGTCGTCCGCTGCCTTCCCAATGGTGGCGGCTTTGCTGGTGCCCGGATCGCAGGTGACGATCGCCAATGTGGGGCTGAACGGTACGCGGGCGGGCCTTATCGACCTGCTGCGCGAAATGGGCGGGTCGATCGAGGTGGTGAATGCCCGCGAAGTGGGTGGCGAGCCGGTCGGCGACCTGATCGTCACCGCGTCAGCGCTGAACGGCGTGGAGCCGGACCCGGCTCGCGCGCCCAGCATGATCGATGAATATCCCGTTGCCTTCATCGCGGCGGCTTTCGCCGAAGGACGCAGCGTCTTTCGGGGCCTTGAGGAACTGCGCGTCAAGGAATCGGACCGCATCGCCACCATGGCGCAAGGGCTGCGCGCCATCGGCGTGACCGTGGAAGAACTGGAGGACGGCATCGTCATCGAAGGCAGCGGCGGCAAATTGCTGCCCGGCGGCGGGCCGATCGCCACCAAGCTGGACCATCGCATCGCCATGAGCTTTGCCGTGGCGGGGCTGGTGTCGGAACATGGCGTCACCATCGACGATATGCGCCCGGTGGCGACCAGCTTCCCGACTTTCCTGCCGCTGCTCCAGACTTTGGGAGCCGTTGCATGATCATCGCCGTCGACGGACCCGCCGCATCGGGCAAGGGCACCATCGCCAAGGCGCTGGGGCACCATTATGGCCTGCCGGTGCTGGACACCGGCCTGCTCTATCGCGCGGTCGGCCTGTCCGTGCTGAAAAATGGCGGCGACCCGGATCATGAGGAGGACGCGCTGGCCGCAGCGGCATTCGACGACGCGATCCTGTCCGACCCGGCGCTGCGCAGCGAGGCGGTGGGTAGCCTCGCGTCGCGCGTATCCGTGCATCAGAGCGTGCGCGACGCGCTGATCCAGCGGCAGCGCGATTTCGCGACGCAGCCGGGCGGCGCGATCCTCGACGGGCGCGACATCGCCACCGTCATCGCGCCCGACGCCGACGCCAAGATATTCGTCACCGCATCGGTTCAGGTGCGCGCCGAACGCCTGTTTAAGGATGCGCTGTCGCATGGCGGCCATCCCGACATGGACAGCCTGATCGCCGATATTCAGGCCCGCGACACCCGCGACATGAGCCGCGACCATGCGCCGCTTCGCCAGGCGGAGGGCGCGGACTTGCTAGATACCAGCGATTTGACTATAGACGCCGCCGTCCAGCGGGCCGTCGCGCTTGTGGACGCCCAGCTTGAAAGTCGCGCCTGAGGCGTGACCCGATAAGGCGCGCGGAATTTCCGGGCGCCCTTTTCGCTTGTCATGACCTGTGCGTTTACAGCCGTAACCCATTGGATACGTGTCGGACATTCGGTCCGCCGCGTAGTTTGGCCAAAGACCATCGGATACAACCGATTGGCCAGCAATGATGAGTGAAGGACCAACTAATGGCCTCTACGGCATTCCCCTCGCGCGACGATTTCGCCGCGCTTCTCAATGATTCTCTCGGTGGTGAAGACGGCGGTTTCGAAGGCCGCGTCGTCAAGGGCACCGTTACCGCCATCGAAAACGACCTGGCCGTCATCGACGTAGGTCTGAAGTCCGAAGGCCGCGTGCCGCTGCGCGAATTCGCTGCGCCGGGCCAGAAGGCTGACCTGAAGGTCGGCGACGAAGTCGAAGTCTATGTCGACCGCGTCGAAAACGCCCATGGC
>NZ_JBMDWL010000126.1:0-12015 GCF_048594625.1 Sphingobium sp. | reverse complement strand
CCTCATCCACTGGTCGGATCAGCAGGCGATCGCGGTGATGGGCGATGTACCGGGCGTGCGCAATTGCTGGGCACCCGAAGCGATCCGCGATCCCCGCACCGGGCGGTACGAGATTTTCTGGTCCAGCACCGTGACGGGGCGGTTCATCGAAACGGCGGGGACATCCGAATCCGCCTATAACCACCGGCTGTGGCGTTGCAGCACCATGGATTTCCGGGCTTTCTCCAAGGCGGAACCGCTGTACGACCCCGGTTTCAGCGTGATCGACGGGACATTTGCGCGGGGGCCTGACGACGGACTGTACCTGATCGTCAAGGACGAGACGGTCGAACCGCCGCGCAAATGGCTGCAGGTTGCAAAGGCCGACAGCCCGACCGGGCCGTTCGGGCCATTGTCCCAGCCCTTTTCACCCGCATGGGTCGAAGGACCGATGGCCACCCGCATCGGCGACGCCCTGATATGCTATTATGACGTCTACAAGGAAGGCCGCTGGGGCGCGGCGACGACGCGCGACATGGTGACATGGCAGGATGTCAGCGCGCGGTTGACCATGCCGGAAGGCGCCCGGCACGGATCATTGCTGCGCGTGCCCCGCGCGCTGGTGAATGCGATCGGCTGAAGCGGGTCAACCCGCGCAGTTGCGTGTCGCGTCGGGCAGGATGTCCTGCAGGCGCCGACGCACCACTTGCGACCAGATGCGGTAGCCATTGGCGTTCATATGGACGCCGTCGGGCTGATAATTTTCACCCAGCTTGCCCCCAGCGAAAAGCGGGCTTGTGATGTCGGCATAATGCGCCGCGCGCATGTGGGGCAGGAAATTCTGGGCCGCGGCGTTGAACAGCCGCTGTTCGCCCAGATAGGCGGCGCGCCCCGGACTGGGCTTGGCCGACAGCAGCAGCACCGGCACGCCGGGCAGCAGGCGGTCGCGCAGATCGAACAGCCCGGCCAGCTGGTGCATTACCGTGCGAACCGGCACGCCCGCAGCAATGTCATTTTCCCCGACATAGACGACCATCGCGCGCGGACGCCCTTCCTTTTTCGGCCTGATATTGCCGAAGCGGGGCAGAATGTCGGCCAGCGTCGCGCCGTCAATACCGCGATTTTCGGTTTTCCACGGCGCCATATCCTGTTCAAGGCTGGTCCAGCGATGAATGGAGGAACTGCCCAGGAACCAGAGCGCGCATTCGCCAGCCGCAGTCCCCGATTCCGGCAGCGTCGCATGGCTTTGCTGATAGCGGCCATAGAGCCGCCAGCCCACGAGGATGACAGCGAAGACGAGAAACGCCATGAGCGATTTGGCAAGCGGCGAGGAATCGATACTGCGCAAAGGGCGACCTCCATGAGCGCGAAGGGATGGCTTTTCCCGATGGAAAATGTCCGAATTTTCCTGACACCCTCACCATCCATCACGAATTTTAAAGTGTTCGCGCGTACAGTCGGCCCATGGTCGCCATGAGCCGACGGGATGGTGAATGACGGCGCAGTAGGGCGATCAGGGCGTAAGGTCAGATCTTGCCATATTTGGCTTCGAACCCGGCAATGTCGCCAGCGGCCAGATATTTCGCCTGATCGACCCATTGGTCGCGGACCGGGCGGCCTTTGAAATTACCCAGTTTCGCGTCGATGGCGGCAATGTCGGCATCGGTCCAGGCCGCGATCTGCGCATAGCGCGTGACGCCCAGTTCGATCAGCAATGTCTTCAATTTGGGGCCAACGCCCTTCAGGCGCAGCAGGTCGTCAGTATCGCCTGCGACGGGAGATGATAGGGGCGTGGGCGTCGCGACCGGTTCCGGCGCAGCGGCGGGCGGCGCGGGCTGTGCCGCTGGCGTCGGGGCCGGAGATTCCACGACCGGTTCGGCCGCAGGTGCGGTGACGGGGACCGGTTCGGCCGCCGGCGGCGCGGCGGTGACGGGCGCCGCAACGATCGGATCGACGACCGGAACGGGCGCTGGTGGGACGGGTGCGGGGGGAACGGGTGCTGGCCGCACCGCAGCCGGATTGGGCGTGTCCGGCTCCGCCGATGCGCCCGGTTCCACCGCATCATCCGCCTTGCGCTTGCCCGACAGCAGAAAGACGAGCGCGATGCCGACCAGCAGCCCGACCAGCAGCCACAGCCCATAATCCATGAAAAATTCCTGCATCGCACCGTCTCCCCTGCGATTGGCTATAGGCTATTTAAGGGTGGATGGCGGCGCGCCGCAAGGGTTCACCCCTTTTCCGCTTCGCGCGCAACCTCGCGCCAGCCAATATCGCGGCGGCAGAAGCCGGTCGGAAAGTCGATCGCATCGACAGCCGCATAGGCGGCCGCCTGAGCCGCGCCCACCGTATCGCCGGTCGCCGTGACGTTGAGCACGCGCCCGCCGCTGGCGACGAGCACGCCATCCTTGAGCGCCGTGCCGGCATGGAAGATCTTGGCTCCGCCCTGTTCGGCGGCATCGATGCCGGTGATCGCACCGCCCTTTTCCGGTGTGCCGGGATAGCCATTGGCCGCCATGACGATGGTCAGCGCGGTGCGATCCGCCAGCTCGATCGGCCCCTGCTCCGCGAGCCTGCCCTGCGCGACGGCGAGCAGCAGATCCACAAGATCTCCGTCGAAACGGGTCATCAGCACCTGACATTCAGGATCGCCGAAACGGGCATTATATTCGATCAGCCTTGGCCCTTCATCCGTCAGCATCAGCCCGGCATAAAGGACGCCCGAATAGGGCATGCCTTCGGCCGCCAGCGTATCGACCGTCGGGCGGATGATCTTGTCGAGCACCTGCGCCTCCAGTTCGGGCGTCAGGACGCGGGCGGGGCTGTAGGCGCCCATGCCACCGGTGTTGGGACCGGTGTCGCCATCGCCCACGCGCTTGTGATCCTGCGCCGAACCGAAGGGCAGGATGGCGCTGCCGTCGGTCAGGGCGAAGAAGCTCGCTTCCTCACCCGTCATATATTCTTCCAGCACCACTTCTTCGCCCGCCGCGCCGAACGCGCCGGAGAACATGATGTCCAGCGCTTCGACGGCCTCATCGTGGGTTTGTGCGATGATGACGCCCTTGCCCGCGGCCAGGCCATCGGCCTTGATCACGACGGGCAGCGCGAAATCGTCCAGCGCGGCCAGCGCGCCGTCCTTACTGGTGACCCGGATATAGGCGGCGGTGGGAATATGGGCGCGCTGGCACAGATCTTTGGTAAAGCCCTTCGACCCTTCCAGCTGCGCCGCCTTCTTGTTGGGGCCAAAGACCGGCACGCCGATGGTGCGCAGATTGTCGGCCAGCCCATCGACCAGCGGCGCTTCCGGGCCGATGACGACAAGGCCGATCGAATGGCGCACGCAAAAATCGAGCACGGCGCGATGATCCGTCGCGTCGAGGTCGACCAGCGTGGCATGGTCCGCTATGCCCGGATTGCCCGGCGCGGCGTAGAGCGTCTGTAGCCGGGGCGATTGCGCCAGTTTCCATGCCAGCGCATGTTCGCGGCCGCCGCCGCCAAGCAGAAGGATGTTCATGTCGCCCATGTCCCCGGAATATGATGCCTATGACAGTTCGGGCCGCCTGTTAGCGGAGGAACGCGCGGGGGACAACGCACCGCCGCTGTCGATCAGCGAATTGTCGGGTCTGCTCAAGCGCACAGTCGAGGACCGGTTCGGCCATGTGCGGCTGCGCGGCGAGATTTCAGGGTTCAAGCGGGCGGCGTCCGGGCATCTCTATCTGGCGCTGAAGGATGAGAATGCCGTGCTGGACGGCGTGATGTGGAAGGGCGGCGCGCAAAGGCTGGCCTTTACCCCGCAGGACGGGGTGGAGGTGATCGCGACCGGAAAGCTGACCACCTATCCGGGGCGGTCCAAATATCAGATCGTCATAGAAAAGATGGAACTGGCCGGAGAAGGCGCGCTGATGGCGCTGCTGGAAAAGCTGAAGGGAAAACTGGCGGGCGAAGGACTGTTCGCGGCGGAACGGAAAAAGCCCCTGCCCTTCCTGCCGCGCACCATCGGCGTGGTGACGTCGCCCACGGGCGCGGTGATCCGCGACATATTGCATCGGCTGGCCGATCGCTGCCCCACCAACGTGCTGGTCTGGCCGGTGCTGGTGCAAGGGCAGGGCGCGGCGGAACAGGTGGCGCGCGCGGTACGCGGTTTTTCCGCAATGGACGGCAGCGGCCCGGTGCCGCGCCCGGACCTGGTGATCGTGGCGCGCGGCGGCGGGTCGATCGAGGATCTGTGGAGTTTCAACGAGGAAATCGTGGTGCGGGCTGTGGCCGATTGCACCATCCCCATCATATCGGCCGTGGGGCATGAGACGGACACGACATTGTGCGACTATGCCGCCGACCGGCGCGCGCCCACGCCCACCGCTGCGGCGGAAATGGCGGTGCCGGTGCGGGCGGAATTGCTAGCGGGATTGAGCGAGATGGGCCTGCGCGCCGGGCGCGCGGTACGGCGCGGCGCGGCGCAGGCACGCGAGCGGCTGGACATGCAGGCGCGGTTGATGCCGACACCCGACCTGTTGCTGGCGCCACAGCGACAGCGGCTGGATCAGCTGTCCGACGGGCTGGTGAGCGGGCTTCGCCACCGGCTGGCCGATGCGCGGGCGCAGCTGGGGCAGGCGGGCGGCGCCTTGCGGCCTGCATTGTTGCAGCAATATGTGTCGCGCGCGGGCGAGCGGCTGGACCGGCTGAAGCTGCGGCCCGACTATCTGCAACGCAGCCTGTCCGATCGCGCCGTCGCGTTCGACCGGGTATCGCGCCATTTCGCCTCGCTCGACCCCGACCGGCCATTGCAGAAGGGCTATGCGCGGGTGATGGCGAACGGGCGGCTGGTGCAGTCCGTGGCGGCGGCGCAGGCAGCGGGACAGGTGGTGCTGCATTTCAAGGACGGCACGGTGGATGCCGCGATCGGCGATGCCGTGGCTTTGGCAGACGCCAGCCCGCCAGCGCCCCGCCCCGCCCGCAAGCCACGCGAAACGCCGCCGCCGGTGCAGCAGCAAGACCTGTTTTCCTGATCGAAGAAATGAGCTGAACCCATGTTGATGTCCAACCGCGACCGGATCGCCCGGCTCCATTACATGCCCTACAGCTTTCGCGTATTGCAGGCGGGCGACCATGTGCTGTGCGCCGTCACGGGGCAGCGGATCGCGCTGGAAAATCTGCGTTACTGGAGCATCGCCCGGCAGGAGGCCTATGCCAGTGCGGATGCTTCGGTGCAGGCCGAACTGAAGGCGCGCGGCGCACGATGAGGCGGATCGCATTGGTCCTGATGCTGGCCGCTGCCGGAACGGCCATGGCGCAGCCGGTGACGCGACCGGCAACAGCAGCAACGGATCGGGCCGATTTCCAGATGGTCGGCACGGCGACGCAGGGCGGCACCATGACCGGGCTGGCGCCCGCAGGGACGGTCGTGCTGAAACTGGACGATCAGCTGGTGCCGGTGGATGCCGACGGGCGGTTCCTGATCGCATTCGACCGCGACGCCGGCCCCCATGCGCGGCTGACCGCCCGGATGCCCGACGGACGAACCGTGGAACGGCAGCTGAACGTGGCGCCGCGCGACTGGCGGATCGAACGCATCAACGCGCCGATGCGGCCGACGAAAAGCACCGAAGCCTTTCTAGCGCTGCGCAAGCCCGAACTGGAGGCGATTGCCGCCGCCCGCAACAGTGTGACCGACGCGGCGGGTTGGAAGCAGACCTTCATATGGCCACGCACCGGGCGGATTTCGGGCCTGTTCGGATCGCAGCGCATCTATCAGGGGACGCCGGGCGCCTACCATGGCGGGGTGGATGTCGCCGCCGGGACGGGTGCACCAGTCGTCGCGCCCGCCGACGGCGTGGTGATATTGGCGGCCAGCGACAAGCCCTTCACGCTGGAGGGGCATTTGCTGATGATCGACCATGGCCATGGCCTCAACAGCGCGTTCCTGCACCTGTCGCGGATCGACGTGAAGCCTGGCGACCATGTGGCGCAAGGGCAACGCATCGGCGCGGTGGGCGCGACCGGACGCGCCACCGGACCGCATCTGCACTGGGGCATGAAGTGGAACGATGCGCGGATCGACCCGATGCTGATCGCCGGATCGATGCCGGGTGCGCTGTAACGCGGCCGTTTCAGAAAGGCGTGACGACCGTCAGCCGACCCGTTTCAGGCGGATCGGTCGACGGTTGTTGATCTTGCCCAGATAGCTGCCCAGCGCCGCCTTTCGGATATGGACCGGCATGCCGCTTTTCGGGCTGACAATGTCGACCGGTTCGATCGTCTGCCAGACCGAGTCATCATCCAGCACCAGTTGCCAGAGTCCCTGTGGCAAGGTGGTGACGCGCACGATCGACGCATCGACTTCGTTCACAGATTCCTGTTCCGAATCATCGTCGGAACCGCTGAGAAAGGGAATTTTGGGCAAGGAGAAGCCAAAGAGCGACCGGCGGGTCTTCTGGATTTCCGCCTTGTCCAGAACGACGAGCCGATCCTGTTCGGCGCCCGCCTTCATATCGGCAACGCGCTGGTCGTAACAGGCAAGCCGTTGTGTGGCGTCACCGATCGATTGGCACGCGATCAGCTGTTCAAAGGATTCGGCGCGTGGCTTTTCCTTTGCAGCGACGGCTGCCGTCCCGACAAGCGATACGCAACATAGCCAAGCAAGGCCCGTCAACCCGAAGCGCATATCCATAATCCCGTCCGCTGATGCCGCATGCCTGTACCCATAGTGATGAGTCACGCACAGGCGATGCATATCCCCAATAGGGGTAATCGCCATCACAAATTTATCGCAATCGCCTCTGTTTAAACCCTTTAACCCACTCACCCACGCAGCCTGCGCCGTGCAATGCCGCAATGTTGTGGCATAATTGCTACAGCGGATTGCAAAAGTTTACCGTCGCCGATTTACCCTCCTTTACACCCGTCAGACAGCTGCGCAGAGTTCCGCCAGTTTCGAGGGGGGCCGCTGTCGGGCTTTTCGCTTCCCTCGGTACGACATAGTTGGCGGTGTGAATCCGCCATTCTCCAGAGCAAGGGACTGGAAAGTGAAAACCATTTCGAAAACGGCGCTGTTGCGCGCCAGCGCTGCGCCGCTGATCATCGGCGCGCTGCTGCCCGCAACGGTGTATGCGCAGCAGGCTGCGGAAGAAGAAGGACCGGCGATCGTCGTCACCGGTTCGCGCATCGCGCTGCCCAACCAGATCAGCGCTGCCCCGGTGACCACCATCGGTGCTGAAACCATCCGTGAAAGCGGCTATTCCAAGATCGAAGATCTCGCCAATACGCTGCCGCAGGTGTTCGCGGGCCAGAGCTCGGGCATTTCGAACGGTGCAGACGGCACCGCCACGATCGACCTTCGCGGCCTTGGGCCGAGCCGTACCGTCGTGCTGGTCGATGGCCGTCGCCTGATGCCAGGCAACATCGGCGGCAGCTCGGGTGCCGACCTTAACTTCATTCCGAGCGCGCTGGTGCAGGGCGTCGACCTGCTGACCGGTGGTGCGTCGTCGACCTATGGTGCGGACGCCGTCGCTGGCGTCGTGAACTTCAAGATGAACCGCACCTTCCGCGGCATCCGTCTTGATGGCCAGTATGGCTTCTATTCGCACAACAACGATTACGACAACATCCAGGACACGGTGAACAAGCGCTTCCGTGCGCCGGGCGGCACCCACAACACCGGTGGCGCCTATGACGCCACGCTGGCCTTCGGCGTCGGTTTCGACGACGATCGCGGCAGCATCGTGGGTTATGCCGGTTACCGTCATGACAGCGCCATCACCCAGGCCGGCTATGACTTCTCGGTCTGCTCGCTGGACGACAACGGCGCCGACTATTTCCAGTGCGGTGGTTCGGGCACCCCGGCACGCGCCCGCATCGGCGGGATTTCGGCCGCCAACGCAGCTCTCGCCGGTCTTCCCACCAGCGCGGGCGGTTACACGCTGACCGACAGCGGCGCGCTGCGCCCCTATAGCTCGGCGACCGACGCCTACAACTTCGGCCCGGTCAACTATTTCCGTCGTCCGTCGGACCGTTACACCGCCGGCCTGTTCGCCGAATATGAAATCGACGAGCATTTCAAGCCGTACATGGACTTCATGTTCATGGATTACAGCACCAAGGCGCAGATCGCCGCTGCCGGTGCCTTCTACGGTCCCCGTTCGGTCAACTGCGACAACCCCTTCCTTCAGGGCACCCAGACCGGCACCGCACTTTGCGGCGCAGCGCTGGGCACCGATGCGACTGCCGACTTCCTGCTCGGCAAGCGCAACGTCGAAGGCGGTCCGCGTTACAACGACATCGGTTTCAACCAGTTCCGTGTCGTGACCGGCATGCGTGGCGACATCACCGACGCATGGACCTATGACGCCTATGTCCAGTACGGCCAGATCAAGGTCGCCAACGTGTACCGCAACGACACGTCGAACACCAAGATCGACCGCGCCCTGAACGTCGTCAGCGTCAACGGCACCGCGACCTGCCAGTCGGTGGTCGATGGTACGGACCCCCTCTGCGTTCCCTACAACGTGTTTACGCCCGGTGGCATCACCCCCGAAGCGGCCGCCTATATCGGTATCCCGCTGGTCCTGACCGGAACGACCAAGGAAACCGTCGTCAACGGCACCGTCGTCGGCGATCTGGGCAAATACGGTCTGACCTCGCCCTTCACGGACGAAGGCCTCAAGATCGTTCTGGGCGCCGAATATCGCAAGGAACAGCTGGAAACCCAGCCTGACTCGGCCTACATCAACGGCGACGGCGCCGGTCAGGGCGGTCCGACCCTGCCGATCGCCGGTCAGTACACCGTCAAGGATCTGTTCGGCGAACTCGCGATCCCGCTGGTCACCGACAAGCCCTTCTTCGACGCGCTGGCTCTGACGCTCGGCTATCGTCACTCGTCCTATAACGTGACGGGTGCGACCCGCCAGAACAAGGCCGACACGTTCAAGATCGAAGGCACCTGGGCCCCGATCCCGGACATCAAGTTCCGTGGTTCGTTCAACCGTGCGGTCCGTTCGCCCAACATCGCCGAACTGTTCCAGAACCAGGCAGTTCAGCTGTTTGGTGGTAACGATCCGTGCGCCGGCACCAACCCGACCGCAACCGCAGCCCAGTGCGCCCTGACCGGTGTTACCGCCGCGCAGTATGGCAACATCGTTGTCAACTCCGCCCAGCAGTATAACCAGTTCACCGGCGGCAACCTGAACCTGCGTCCTGAAAAGGCCAACAGCTGGACCGCTGGCGTCGTTCTGCAACCGCAGGGCATCGCACGTGGCCTGACCCTGTCGGTCGACTATTTCAACATCAAGGTGAAGGACGCAGTCGGTACCATTGGCGCTCAGGTCATCCTGAACCAGTGCATCCAGACCGGCGATCCGCAGTTCTGTTCGCTGATCAACCGTTCGCCTGCCTCGGCAGGTGCGGCAGCTGGCTCGCTGTGGCTGGACGAAAGCGGTTTCGTCAACAACCAGACGACGAACACCGGTTCGCTCAAGACCGCCGGTTTCGACATCAACGGCAACTATGGCACGTCGATCGGTAACAACCGTCTGCGTTGGCAGTTCGTCGGCACCGTGCTGGACAAATATGTGAACCAGCCGCTGACCAACGGTTTCAGCTATGACTGCGCCGGTCTGTTCGGTCCGACCTGCGGCAACCCGTCGCCGAAGTTCCGTTTCCAGACCAACCTGAAGTGGACGTTCGCCAACGACATCGCTCTGACGGCGCGCTATCGCTATCTGAGCAAGGTCCGCGTCGACACCGAAGATTCGGATCCGGATCTGGCGATCCCCGGCAACGCGCCGGCTGTCGACCACAAGATCGACGAACAATATTATGTCGACCTTCAGGTCAGCTTCCCGCTGAAGGACACCATCACGCTGCGTATGGGCATGAACAACGTGTTCGACAAGAACGCGCCGGTCATCAGCTCGTCGTCGCAGGGCGGTTTCGCCAACGGCAACACCTTCCCGGGCACCTACGACTATCTGGGTCGTCAGCTGTTCGTTAACCTTACCGCGTACTTCTAAGTCCTTCGTTTCGGACAAGGATGGAAGGGCGGCGGGACCGATGTCCCGCCGCCCTTTTCTTTTATCGGAACATGATCTGATTGGCCTCGATCCGATCATATTCTAAATATCTTTTGTTGACCGCATTTTGCCAGCCGCCATCTGTTGCAGGATGACTCCAAAATGCGCCAAGGCTCAGATTAGGATTGCGGCATGAACGTGCAGGAACTGGACAAGGCCGCCGACGCCGCCGCAGCGCGGCGCGACATCAAGGCTGCGCGCGGATTCCTGATGCAGAGAGTGGCGCTGGAACCATCGTTCGACGCCCTGCTGAAACTGGGCGCGCTGGCGAAGGCGCAGGGGGATGCCGGCCAGTCGCTGGCGATGATCGATCGCGCCCTGACATTGCGTCCGCTGGACCTGATGGCACTGTTGATGCGCGCAACACAGTTGCAGGCGATGGGCCGCGACGATGACGCCGGTGTTGCCTTCGGCCGGGCGCTGGGACAGTGCGATCCGCATAATCCGCCGCGTGGGTTGGCCCCTGCCATCGCCATGGCGCAGGATCGGCACGCCAGCTGGCAAAGGCGTCAGGTCGCCCGCTTTACCGCTGCGGTAGAGGCCGCCACCGGCGCCGCGCCATCGCCCCGCATGGCGCGGTTCATCACCAATATCTGCCGCCTGACGCAGCCCGACCGGGATGGGCCGACCCATTATTGCTACCCGGATCTGGAAGAGATCGGCTATTATCCCGACGCGCGTTTCGAATGGCTGGCGCAACTGGCCGCCGCGACCGGCGATATAGCCGATGAACTGGCCGCGTTGCTGTCGATCAAGGACAGGGCCAGCACCCCCTATGTCCAATATCCCGACGGGTTGCCGCTGGATCAATGGGCGGCGCTGAACAATAATCGCGACTGGTCGGCCCTGCACCTGATCGAAAAGGGCGTGGTGAACGACGCCAATGCGCGCCATTGCCCCAAAAGCATGGCGGTGCTGAAAACATTGCCCCAGCCGGACATCGCCGGGGCCGGCCCGAATGCGATGTTTTCGCTGCTGGCACCCCATACCCATATTCCGCCGCATACCGGCGTGTCGAACACGCGGCTGGTGTGTCACCTGCCGCTGGTGGTGCCCCAGGGATGCTGGTTCCGGGTCGGTGAGGAACGGCGCGAATGGGCAAAGGGCACGCCATGGGTGTTCGACGACACGGTCGATCATGAGGCGATGAACCCGACCGACCAGCTGCGCGTCGTCATGATATTCGACATATGGCATCCCGATCTGGATGCGGACGAACGGCGCGCCATATCCGCGATCATCGCGGCAGGCGGACGCATCCACGGCCTATGACACCGGCCAGTCCGATCGAACGGCAGTTTCAGGACGTGAAGGCGGCGTGGGAACGGCGGCGGGTGCGCCCCGTGCCGGCGACGCGGCTGACCGATTTCGGGCTGGATGCGCTGGATGCCGGGCGCGCGGACCTGGCCATCGCATTGCTGGAACCGGCGTCCAAAGCAATGCCGGGCATCGCGCCGATATGGCAGATACTGGCGCTGGCGTGGCGCGACGAGCAGGATATGGACAAGGCGGCGGCGGCATTTGCCCGTGCCGACAGGCTGGCGCCGCAGGATTTGCGGATCGTCATGGGCCGCGCCCAGACGCATATGGAAAGCGGCGAACCGGCGACGGCGCTGTTCGCAAGGGCGCTGGCGCTGTCGGGTGGGCACCCCGATGTGCTTCGCAACCATGCAGCGGCGGCGGCGATTGAGGGAGACGCTGCGACCGGGCAGGCCATGCTGGAACAATTGTTGCTGACGCGGCCCGACTGGATCGATGGGCATGAGGCGCTGGCGCAGATGCGGTGGAGCCATGGCGCGGCGGACCGACATGACGAAAGCCTGCGCAGCGCGATCGCCGCCCATCCCCGCCATGTCGAATTGCGCATGGCCCTTTACCGGCGGCTGATGGCGGTGAAGGCGCATGACGCGGCCAAGGCCGTCATCGATGCGGCGAGGCGCGAACTGCCATCGCCGCTGTTCGATGCGGCGGCGGC
>NZ_JBMDWL010000125.1:0-54958 GCF_048594625.1 Sphingobium sp. | reverse complement strand
CAAGTCTCTCCGTCTTCGATTTCGAGCGACACGCTTTGCCGATCCGGCGCCCAGAGCGCGAAACGCCAGCGTCCGTTGCCAAGATCGGTCGGTCCCCAAAGGGTCATCGTTCCGGCCTCTCACCCAGCCAGCAGACGAGTACCGCGGAATGAGCCTCGACCTTGTAATGGTCGCCGATCGCGAAGGGGTCCCGTTCAGGCTGGGCACTGTCGATCAGCATCTGCCGCGGCGCGGAGGGCGAGGGCAGGGTGAAGTCGATGGCATCTTCGCCCGCATTGACGAGCAGCGTCAGCGCCTCTACCCGTCCGTCCTCCAGCAGGGTCGCCCGGCGCATGACGAGCGCGCGTCCTTCAGGATTATCCCAGTCCTCCGGCGCCAATTGAGCGCCGCGTTCGTCCCACCACTCGATGTCGTTGATGCCAAATCCCGGCGAGTTCTGACCATAGAGGAAGGCCGATGCGCGCAGCACCGGATGGGCCTTGCGCAGAGCGATCAGCCGCGCGGTGAAGTCAAAGAGGGCCTTGCCTGCCTCTCCATCCATTAGTGACCAGTCGAGCCAGCTAATGTCGTTATCCTGGCAATAGGCATTGTTGTTGCCGCCCTGGCTGCGACCGAACTCGTCGCCGGCAACCAGCATCGGCGTGCCGAGCGAGGCAAGCAGGGTGGTGAGCATGGCGCGACGCACCCGGCCCCTCGTCGCCAGGATGCCCGGATCGTCGGTCGGGCCTTCCGCACCCCAGTTGCGCGAGAGGTTATTGTCGTGACCGTCGCGATTATTCTCGCCATTGGCCTCATTGTGTCGCTCCTCATAGGAGACGAGATCGGCGAGCGTGTAGCCGTCATGGCTTGTGAGAAAATTGACGCTTGCCCAAGGGCGGCGTGCGCGGCGATCGAACAGGTCGCCCGATCCAGAAAGCCGGGCGGCCAGATCGGCCCGCTGCCCAGGATCGCCTCGCCAGAAGCGCCGCGTGGTATCGCGATATTTGTCGTTCCATTCGGCGAATCCTGGCGGAAAATTGCCGAGCTGATAGCCGCCCATGCCCACATCCCATGGTTCGGTGATAAGCTTGAGGCGACCAAGGATCGGATCCTGGCGTAGTACGTCGAAGAGACCGGCATTAGGGTCAAAGCCATGATCGGTACGACCCAGCGTCAGCCCCAAATCAAAGCGGAAACCGTCGACTCCGAAACTGGGTGCCCAGTAGCGCAGCGAGTCGGCTACCATCTGAATCACGCGAGCATGAGTGAGCTTGAAGGTGTTGCCGGTGCCGGTGTCATTGAGGCAGTAGCGCGGATCATCGGACAACAGCCGGTAATAGGTCGCATTGTCGATGCCGCGCCAGGACAATGTGGGGCCCAGTTCGCTGCCCTCGCAGCTATGGTTATAGACGACGTCTAGGATCACCTCGATCCCGGCCGCATGCAGCCGCCTTACCGCTACGCGCAGCTCGTCATGGCTGTCGCCCGCGAAATAGCCCGGCTCAGGCGCGAAGAAGCTGAGGCTGTTATAGCCCCAATAGTTACGCAGGCCCTTCTCCAGCAGGAACCGGTCCTGCGTGAAGGCGTGGATCGGCATCAGTTCGAGGGTGGTGATCCCCAGCCGCTTCATATGGTCTATGACCCTAGGATGGGCGAGCGCGGCGAACGTGCCGCGCTCCTGCGCAGGCGCCGCTTCGAGCAGCTTCGTCAGACCCTTGGCGTGCGCCTCATAGATCACTGTCTCCGACCAGGGCACGTTGGGGCGGACATCGCGCGACCAGTCGAAACTGTCATGGGTGACGACGGCTTTAGGCATCGCGCTGGCGCTGTCGCGCCGGTCATATCCCAGATCCTTCCGCCGGCCGCGGACCGGATAACCATGCAGCACGTCGTTCCATTTAACACTGCCAGACAGCCGCCGGGCATAGGGATCGAGCAGCAACTTGTTGGGATTGAAGCGATGGCCCTGTTCCGGCGCATAAGGGCCATGCACCCGATAACCATAGAGGAGGCCAGGCCGGGCATCGGGCAGATATCCGTGCCACACCTCGTCGGTACATTCCGGCAGCGTCAGCCGGGCGATTTCTTTGCGGCCCTTCGGATCGAACAAGCAGAGTTCAATCCGGTCAGCATTGGCAGAAAATATAGCGAAGTTGACGCCAAGCCCGTCAAAGCTTGCGCCTAGAGGATAGGGTGATCCGCAATCAAGGCGGTCAGGATGCTGGTTCAATAGGACTTAGTCCTGTCATGAAGGAAGCGTACGGTGACGCGAAAGTTCAGACCTTCGTCTTGGAGGCATCCTTCTTTGTCAGTGCCTTTGCCGCTGTTCCGGTTGCGACGGGAGGGGGAAGTTCGGCTACCTTGTTGACCTGCGCCACCTCCTCGGCAGCCTGACGCCAATGTTCTGCAGCGAGCCCTTCAGGATGACCTTGTGCTTCCCAAATGGCATGTGCCCGTTCGCGGATGCGCTCTTCAAGATTATGCTGCACGAAATCCTCCATGCGACGCCGCCATGTGCGGCGAACGGTAAATGCGCAGAAAGCCCAATGGATGCGGCTATTGATGCAGATCAGCGAGTTTTTTGCCCGGCAACCGGTGTGTGAATTTCAACGCAGGGTAAGTGCCTGCAAAAATTTGAGCACTGCGCTCCAAGTCTCGTCTTCACCATGCGGGTTTCGATCTTTTCGCAAGGTTGAAGCGCCATGGACGCCTCCGTTTCGAGGGACGAACATCGTCTTAGTTCCGGTTAAATTGTCGAATATGGCTCTCGATTGCGCGATCTCCTCAGCTTTGGAGGATTGGCTGATATAGACTGGAACAGTCGCATCTCGGGCGGCATTACGGCTGAAATGGGGATCGCCGAAATATTCCCCAGGGGAAAATGCCAAAACTGCGGCGACGAGGTTGGGATTATCTGCTGCGGCGCGTAAGCTGAGGGAAGCGGAATAGCTGCTGCCAAACAGGATGACCGGCGGTCCTTGTAGGCGGACCCGGTTTAATGCAGCCTCTATATCGGGAAGTGCATCGACGTAATTCTGATCCGATTTCCGGTATTTATTCACGGTACGGTTCGGACCGTAGGGGCAGGACTCATTGATCAGAGCCAGAAGATGACGGTCGCGGCGAGAGCTACGGCGGAGAAGAAGGCTTTCGGGCACCGATCGTAGCGTGTCGCGACCCGCCGCCAGTCTTTCAGGCGGCCGAGCATGATCTCGATGCGGTTGCGGCGTTTGTAGCGACGCTTGTCGTATTTGACGGTCTTGCTGCGTATTTCTCGGCCCGGGATGCAGGGCGTGATCCCCTTTTCCTGCAAGGCGTCGCGGAACCAGTCGGCATCATAACCTCGGTCGGCCAGCATCCACTGCGCTTTGGGCAGACTGTCGAGCAACGCCGCCGCGCCCGTGTAATCGCTGACCTGCCCGGCGGTCATGAAGAAGCTGATGGGACGACCGT
Organism: Sphingobium sp.; assembly: GCF_048594625.1. Taxonomy (GTDB): domain Bacteria; phylum Pseudomonadota; class Alphaproteobacteria; order Sphingomonadales; family Sphingomonadaceae; genus Sphingobium. Next base: position 51,526 of record NZ_JBMDWL010000125.1, on the reverse strand, counting down.
TCGCATCGGTCACGGCATGCAGTTTCGCCCAGCGCCACCTTGACGCGATCGACCGCTTCATGCGCGGCTGTCTCTGCGGCATGATCTCCTTCGCGCTTGGCTGCGCCGACGGCACGGCGCGCTTTCATCAGTTCCTTGACCAGACGTTTGCGCACTCCCGGTCCTAGCGCCGGGTCGTTCGTGCGCCAGAGCCTCCCGCGCACCACGAAGTAGCGTCCGTCCGGTGTGGTTGGATAGGATCGGTCGCTCAAGCCATGCGGCCCTTGTCCGACAGGCTGCGAAAGGTGATCGACCAGCGCGGCACCTCCATAGGCGCGATGCTATGTTCCCAAGCATGGCGCACTTCGCCCGAGAGATGATAGATGGAGCGCGGCGGCAGCATGGCCTTGGCGCGCTCGAACCCGGCGGCATTCCGACGGCGCAGGCTCAGGATCGCCTCGCTGCCGAGCGAAATGCCCACGACATGCTCGAACACCGGCCTGTCCCTGTGCCAGCCGATGCCCGCACCCGGATCGTAGCGGATCAGTAGCGCCTGGACGAGATCGTCTGCTGCGACTCCTGCGAAGTCGGCCGCACGGTCTCGAAGGTCAAGAAGCCATTCCGGCATCGGCTCGGCGGGCGCGAAGCGGACATGCTCGAAGTCGTAGTTCCAGCCATAGGAATAGGTAAGCCGCTTTCCCGTCCATTGTTGGAAACGGAAGGGGGAGAGGTCGCTGGCATCGATATGCGCGATGAGCGCGGCTTCCTGCGCTTTCGTCAGCGCATCGTCGCGTAGCGCAAGGCCTGGAACAGCGGGTGTGTCGAAGAGGTCGAACATAAAGGCGGAACCTCAAGCGATGTCGCACGCTCCTTTGGTCTCAACAAAGGAGCAGGATATGATCACAGAAATTATCGGTGCGATCATAGGGTCCAGGCTGGACCAGCGGGACGGCGACAGCGGCGCGAAGGGGGCCATCATTGGCTATTTCACCCCCCGCATTGTCGGCGCAGTGGTGAAGGTCGGTCTGCTGGCTGCTGTCGGCTACGGCGTCGTGAAGGCAGTTCAGGGCCTCACTTCAGAAAGTAACGCAAACTATTGACAACCCGGCGACAGTGCCGCTCGCGCCAATCTTTGTGGTTGCACGTCTTCGAAGCACGGAATGTGAGATCTTCAAGTGGTGGTCATGGAAGAGTATTATGCGCGTGGCCGCCGGGATGGCCTGCGGCTGGCATTGTCGATCCTGGCAGCAGAAGAAGCGAAATGGGCAGTTCTGCTGGGCGAGAGCCGATCGTGGCGAACCAATGCCACGCGCGAGGTGCGGCATAAAACATTGCAGGTTGCGCAACAGCGGCTGCGCACCGCGCTCAATCGCCTGACGCCCAAAATCGCCCAGGCCAAGGATCCCGAGGTTGCCTTTGCACTCGAAGATATTGGCCTTTGATCGTGCCATGACCCACCACAAGCTGAAACTTCCTTCGAAGATCTGCCTTGGGTGCGGGCGCCCATTCATCTGGCGCAAGAAATGGGATCGGGATTGGGAGCAGGTCAAATATTGTTCGGAACGCTGCCGCAGGCACGGCGGCTCGGCCAAGCCTGGGGGCGGACGCCTCAATCCGGCAACCGTCCGGGGCTGATCCCATGACAGCTGACATTGCCGTTGGGCTGAGAGAGGAAGTGCGCAGCACCGTCTTGCAGTTGCTAGAGCGCCGTACCGACCAAGCTACAATCTGTCCAAGTGAGGTAGCAAGGACGGTTGCCGGTAAAACGGGCGCTGATCCGAAAGGGCCGTCGTGGCGCGCGGCGATGCCAGTCGTCCACGCAACGATCGACCAGCTGGTGGCCGACGGGTTGGTCGAGCTGAGTTGGAAGGGAAAGGTCATTGCGTCACGCCATGGTCCCTATCGGATCCGCCGCGTGCAACCCGCAAGGTGAGACACGCTCACCGCATGAAGCCCGCGGCGCGCAGCGCGTCGTGAATGACTTTTTCGACCCCTGCCTTCCCTGAAGTGGTCGAGCGTGCGGGTTTGGGCGGCCACGCTTCCAGCCGACTTATCCTTGGTACCGGCAGAGCCGGTGTCCCCTCCTGGGCTTTTTCGACCGGTTGCGCGCGTTTGCGCTCCGTCCCGATATGCAGCAGGCCCCAAGATGATGCGATCCGGCGCGTGGATGAGATACCCGCTTCGAGCATGTGCGGCATCGCCATGCCACAAGCATCCTGCCCGGTCGTGGCCAGCGGCGTGCCGTGGCCCATATTGGCAATGCGATAATCCTCGACAAGCGGGCGCCCGGCTGCATCGTTCCAGGCGCGCCGGCGGTGCCCGACAATCTGCTCTGAGGCGTCCGGCGTTGGCTTGAGACCATGGACTGCCAGCCACTGGGCAAGAATAGCATCCGCGTTGGTGCTACTGACCGTCGCATCGGCGCTGCCATGCCATATCGAGATGCGTGGCCAAGGGCCATCATGGCTCGACGCACGCCGGACCCGGTCACCCAGATCCCCTGCGCTGAAGGCTGCCGCTCCGCGCATGGCTTCAAGTGCCTGCGGGATATTGGATGCCGATCCATACGGCAGGCCGGCGATGATCGCACCGCCAGCGAACACCTCCGGGTAGCTGGCGAGCATGACAGAGGTCATCGCGCCGCCTGCGGACAGGCCGGTCACGAATATGCGGGACGGGTCGGCACCATGGGTATCCACCATCGCGCTGATCATCTGGCGGATCGATTGCGCCTCACCCCGGTCCCGGCCGTTGTCAGCGGGACAGAACCAATTGAAACATAGATTGGGATTGTTCGCGCGCTGCTGCTCGGGAAACAGCAGCAGGAAACCATGCTCATCCGCTAATTGCGACCAGCCCGAGCCGCGATCATAGCCTCGGGCGTTTTGCGTGCAGCCATGCAGCACGACGACCAGCGGCGGTTTTTCGGCAATCTGCTCGGGAACATAGATCTTGGCGTTCAACGCCCCGGGATTGGTCCCAAAATCATCCATGTCTGCCAACCGGCTTGGATCACCGGCGCCAGCTTGGGCCGGGTGGTTGGCGCGCATGGCTGCCAGTCGGGCGATTGTAGCGGATAATCTGGTCACACGAAGATTTCCTATCCTGCACCGAGAGCGATAGACGCTGCGATGATCCGTTTATGCTGCACTGCACAATATGGAGTGGTCCGGCCGGCTTACAAGGCAATGCTGTCGACTGTCGCAATTGTGAGGATTGGGGGGGGCGGCTTCACCAGTTTGGGACGATCCATGCTGTTGATGCCGAACGCATGCCGTGCCGATAGATACAGAGGGATGACAAAACGCGTGTCGGTGGTCGGAGCGCTGGCATCCATTCATTTTAAATATGTGTTGGAGAGCGATGTGGGCTGTAGGGCAACCGCATTGTCACCAGTTTGGCGCGCGCGGAGAATATATGCCCTTTCGGCCTTCAGCGCTGGCGGGTGCCTTAGGCCTTCAGCCCGTACATCCTGCGCCCCATTTCGCGAAGATATAGTCACAAGCGCCGTGGACCGAGCGAAGTGGAAATGAGCGGACTGACAGGATCACCGCTTCAACGAAGACCTAGCGTGCCGCCGTCGGATCGGGTCGGCCGCCATTGTCGCGGCGCGGCTTTAAGCTCGGCAACGAAAGGCCTGAGAGATCAAATGTGGCCTGGCGTGCGCCGCAGCGCTTTCAAACCGTGTGACTGGATTTTCCGTCGAGCAGCAATCGTTCGCCTTGCTGTTGGACAATGGCTTTGATCGGCCCTGACATGAGGCTGAGCATCGCAGGCAATAGCATTGTCACACGCAAGCGAGCATCCTCAGCGTCCACCGTGCATGGCACTTCCACGCCCATGGTCGCAACGGTCAAAGACATTTGATCCTGGCTTGGCCAGTCGTGGGTGACGGTCGCTGCGCCGCCTGGAATGTGTGACGCCAGTTTTGCCACACCGTTTGTCATGCGTCGCTTGGCCTCGTCACGGCCCAAGCTATGGGGAATGTCGATAATGATAGGTGTAGCCATGGGATCAGGACTCGCTGACACCTGTATCGTTCCGTCACGCGGACCCTCGGATTATCTCTGCCCGGAGGTGGAGGACAGTACCGGGAACTTTCGGTTTGCCCGTAGGTCTTTACCGTGGGGATGACAGGACGACATGATGCTCAATGCCCTTGCCCAATCTTCTGAACGTCGCTGCAGCCCGCGCGAGCCCGCGAATATTTCATGTACAGTCAGTTGGTCTGGACTGTACGAATTCGCCCTGATCAGAAACATGTCGATCTATGGGGCGCAGCTCGAAGGGTTCGACTTTCCGCCGGCCGGGACAGCTATAACGATCGTTGTCGATCGAGTTGAGATCTGCGCCTCGATCATCTGGGCGGACGGTGAAAGATGCGGCGTGCTGCTGGAGCATGGTGTCGATCCCGCGGCCTTCATTCGTGAGCACGCGATCCGGCCTCTAGGCCAGGCAGCGCCCGAAGTCGGTACGGTCGTCAAAATGGATGTGCTGCCCAACTAGCCGACCATAAAGGTTGCCCCGCGCCTTGGTTTACGGCTGAAAGCCGCGCGGGGCATCGACACTACGTACGCGTGACGCCAATGTTCCAAGGCTGATCAGGAGGGTGGACAAAGTCCATCGAAGTCGCAGTCCTTCATGACGATACTCGTCTACGCGCTTATATGCCTGGACGTGATGAAAGCTTCGCTACGTCACGTACTCATCACAAAATGGCCCACCTCCGGCGGACCGGAGATGGGCAGATATAAAGACTGCAAGGGGGCCGCCGCTTGCACCATCAATACGAAGGTTCGCGCCCTTTGTTCCATCTGGCGCGCCGTTGCATATATGCAACTGTCTCAGTTTAATGACTTTTCTGTGAAACCCCATCGCGATCCGGACGGTTCTAGCCCCACCTAATCGAAACAACAGGGGTTCGTATGAAGAAGTTTCTCGCCGCCGCTGCCGTCTTGGCCGCGGTTCCTGCCATCGCCTCCGCACAGGAAACCGCACCTGACGGCACCGATGCCTTTGGCGTCGAGCCTTATGTCGGCGTGCTTGGCGGCTACCATACCTTCGATCGTCGCTCCGAATTCGGCGCCATTCCCGGTGAAACCATCATGAACGGCGCTTTGATCAGCGGCATTGCTGGCGTCAACGTGCCGCTCGGTCCGGTGTTCGTCGGCGTGGAAGGCAATGCCACCAAGGGCTTTAGCGACATCGACTGGGAATATGGCGTCAAGGGTCGCTTTGGTGCCCGTGCGGGTGAAAGCGGCTTGATCTATGCTTCGGCCGGCTATCAGTGGGTTAATGGCAAGGGCGGCTGGCCCGACCGCAAGGACTGGATGTATGGAGCCGGCGTGGAGGTCGGTCCCAAGGAGATCGGCCTTGGGGGTATCACCGGCAACAGTGGCGTTCGCTTGCGCGTGCAGGTCGACACTTATGATTGGGACAGCTTCCGTCCCATGGCCGGCGTGATCTTCCACTTTTAAGCCCACGACGAACGAATTGACCCCGTCAGCGACAAGTCGCTGGTGGGGTCAATTGTGATCACCGTAAGCCGCCTTCCTTTTCCCACTTTTCTGCGGCTTTCTGCTGAGCATCTTCCAACTTGTCGGCGTCCTGGTCTTCCTGCTCGGCATCAACATCGACGTCGACATCCTCGTCGCTACCATCGGTTCCAGGCAGATCGTTCATCGATGTGCCCTTCATGTCAGCCTGGTCGTTCTCGCCCGGGATTTGTTCGGGGTACATGGCGCTCTCCTCTCAGCCGTGAACTTAGCTAACCGGCCGCAAGCGAGCATGTTCCCGCCCTCACTTGACGGTATCCGTACGTCATCAACCCTTCTCGGATGTTCAGGAATTCACTTGTACATTCCAAGAGCGGACATTCGTTTAGCTAACACGGGCTTCTGCAAGCGTTGCATCAACCTGATTTCCGCTTGGTCCTGGCCTTGGAAGCAGGCAATTCCCGGGATGTGATACGAACGATCTCGGCAAGCCACTCACGGTCGTCCCACTTTTCCGCGTCGACCAGGAGACAGGGCTTTGCACCGGGGTATGGAGGGGCTTCTTCCGCACCGACAGCGAATGCCCGCCCTTCAACCGTGGGCTTTACGAACAGGTGGTCGTCGCAGATCAATGCGATCATTTTCCTATCGCAATAAATGCCGAATTCGCCAAACATCGCCCTGGCTGAAACGGTGCCGCCGCCAGCCATCTGGTCGACAAGGAAATCAACGGTTTTACGATCGGACGCCATGGGGCGATATCGCCCGTCCTGATGGAAAGGTCGAGGGTCGATCGACCCTTTATCGACATTCAGGCGTCAATTCCACATTCCCAGGTGCGGTCCGTCCGCTAACCGGCAGGTCGCAACCAATTCGAGCCGTTCTGCGGATGAAGTTTGAGCGTATGCCTGCGACGACAATGGTCATTCGCAAGCAATCTTGGCCTCAGACCATCGAGCGCTAGGGGGCAACAGTTTCATTCCTGTTTTCGAGCGGATCATGCCCGAGCATCTCAACTTCGGACGAGTTCGATCTTGCCCGGCGCTTACCGATCGAGTGCTTATGCGAGGCGTCCAGCCGCAAAATCGCGCGCGAGGGCAATGAATGCCTGGAAGGCTGCAGAGGAATTACGCCGGTTTGAATAATAGAGGCACAGCGGCGCCAGCGGCGGCGTCCAGTCCTCCAGGATGCGAATGAGCCGACCTGTGGCGATGTCGTCGCGCACATCGGTCTCCATGAAATAGCCGATCCCAACGCCGCTCGTCACCGCGATCCGGGCAAGCGAGGCTTCGTCGAGGGTGACCGGACCCTCGACGTCCAGTTGCAATTCTTCGCCGTCCTTCTCGAACCGCCAACGGAACAGAGCGCCGTTGGGAAGTCGCACCCGCACGCAAGGATAGATGAGCAGGTCCTGCGGAGATTGCGGAATGGGCTTGTCTTCGAAGAAGGTAGGGGACGCGGCGACCGTCATGCGCCGGGTCTGTCCCAGCGGTATGGCGATCGCATCGCTCGGCACGAGGTCCGCACTACGCACGCCCAGATCGAAGCCGGCCGCCACGACGTCGATGAGCCGCCCCTCGGTGACGACGTCGACATGAACTTGGGGGTAGCGCTGCAGATAGGTCAGCACCAGCGGCGCCATGATCTCGCGCGCCGCTGTTGCGAACGCATTGATGCGCAACGTACCGGACGGCGTCTCCTGCTGGGAACGCGCGGTGTTCATCGCCTTCCGGATATCTTCAAGCGCCGATTTGATCTGCGCAACGAAGATCCGCCCCGCATAGGTGAGCGAGACGCTGCGCGTGGTGCGATTAAACAGCCTCACGCCAAGCTCCCGCTCAAGCTTGCCCACCGCGTTGCTGACGGCAGTGGTCGACATGCCAAGATCGAGCGCCGCGGCGCGGAACGAACCGCACCGAACGATGGCGAGCACTACCTCCAACTCGATCAGCGAATGGCGCATCATTGTCCCGTTATCCGTGACACTTCATGCCGATCTGTCACGATTATCAGGCAAGAAGTCTATCGCTAAATAAGGCTCATCACTGTTGAGGAGATGACCATGTCCATGAACCTACCCAAGCCGATCGCCGAGTTCATCGCGGCGAACGCCCGACTCGATATGGATGGCATGATGGAGCCCTTCCTTCCTGACGCCATCTTCATCGACAACGGCAAGCGCATCGAGGGACAGGCGGCGATCCGCCAGCTGTTCGAAGAAGAAGTGATGCCGGTGAATGCGATCTTCGAGCCCGACACCGTTCGGGAAGATGGTGGCGACATCATCCTTGAAGGTCCCGCCCACGGGGACTTCCCCGGCAGCCCCCTTCGCTTCACTTACCGGTTCACGCTCAGCGAAGGCGCCATCAAGATGCTGGAGACCACGGTATGAGCATCGCGGTCGATCCCACCGAGTTCGCCGGCAAGCGGGTGCTTGTCAGTGGCGGGACCAAAGGCTTAGGCCGCGCCACGGTCGAACGCTTCCTCGCCGGCGGGGCGCGCGTCATCACCGCCGCCCGCGCGATCAAGGATTCCCTTGCGAGCGTCGACTATGTGCAGGTGGACCTGACCACGGCGGAAGGGGGCGAAGCGCTGGCCGCGGCGGCGATTGAGCAGCTGGGTGGAGTCGACATCCTCGCCCATGTCGTGGGCGGCTCGCATGCACCCGCCGGGGGCTTTGTCGCGCTGACCGATGATGACTGGTTGGCTGCGCTCAATCTCAATCTGCTGGCGACGGTGCGGCTGGATCGCCTGCTGATCCCGCAAATGATCGAGCGGGGCCGAGGCGCCGTGGTCCACGTGACGTCGATCCAGTCCGTCCTGCCGCTCCCCGAGTCCACAACCGCTTACGCAGCAGCCAAGGCGGCTTTGCGGACGTACAGCAAGTCGATCTCGAAGGAGCTCGGGCCCAAGGGCGTGCGGGTCAACGCCGTCTCGCCAGGCTGGATCATGACAGAGGCCGCGGGTGCCTTCCTCGAAACGCTTCGGACGGCCAGAGGCGGCACGACCGAGGACGCGGGACAGTCCGTGCTCGACGCCCTGGGTGGGATATCGATCGGGCGCGGGGCCGAGCCGGATGAGGTCGCCGACCTGATCGCCTATCTCGCCGCCGATCGCGCCGCCGCGATCCATGGCGCCGAGTTCGTCATCGACGGCGGGACCATTAGTACCGTCTGATGCGCCGCCACCCTCCCGGCGAGCCCCGGGAGGTTCATCGACCGTGCTGGGGCTTTTCACGTCGCTAGAGCGAATATTGCTGACGCGCGATGTCCGCCCCCGCTCTCCGACGATCGCGCAAGGTGCCTGCTGGTTGCCCGTCGTCACCTTCGGTAGGATTTAACCGTCGGCGAGCCGCAGGTTCTCGATGCCATACACGGCGAGGGAGCCGTCCACGCCCGACCCATGCCGGACGCTCAGAGCCCGATTTTCCATCCCCAGCACCGGACGTTCCGCTATCCAGGCTGCGGCCGACAAGACACGGTTGTTCCCATCCGAGCCGGTGAACGTCTGGCTATGCGAGATGCGGTCGATTGGCAGCGAGGTTACGGCGTGGCGCTGACGCTCAAATTCTTCTGGGGCTAATTGTTGGCAGATAAATATCAGATGCTTCCAATCAGGTTGAAGGAAACATACCGCGTCCACTTACCCGCCGTGGCGTTTGGAGCGTCCCGGAGGAAGCGTCCCTTGGCGACCACTAGGCCGTCGAACTCGAATTGCAGCCGCTTCGGAATGAGCCAGTATCGCACGCGCCCCTCCAGTTGGTGGCCGGCGAAATCGCCTGATCGCCCGGAAGCGTCACGAACCCCGGTAGACGAGAAACTGTCTTGGCGGGCAGCAAGCCACATGGGCCGGTAGGCGGCGAACCAGTCGAGGCGCTTGCTCGGCTTAGCCTCGACCCTGATACCGACCGTTTCGATGTTGGTTCTCGCGAGGGCATTGTAGAGCCCGGCCGGTGCGAGATCTGCGCGGCGCATACCGAAGAGCGTGTCGAAGCGACTGAATTTGCCCCCGGGCTTGTCGCCGCTCGCCCGATCATATTCGACGGACAAACGCGGCGTCCAGGCGCTTGGGAAAGTGTAGCCCATGTCGGCATGGATAAAGCCTGCAGCCACGGTCTGGCGCTGGGCGGATGCAGCCGTTGACGTGCTCACCGTCCCGGTCTGATAAAATGCTTCGATCTCATAGTCGAAATTTGAAACCTTCGGCTCGACAATCAGGCGACCGCCCAAGGTGTCAAGCGAGCGGTCGCGGGTCGGTCGTCCTAGGGCATCGCGCTCTCCCAGATGAAAATAGGTGAGCTCCAGAGCAGCAAGGCCTATGGTCTTTGTGCGGCCAAGCTGGCCACCCCAAAGGACGAGATCGAAGCTTTCCCGATCGAGCTTCACTTTGGCTAAACGAACATCGTCCAACGTATCCGGCATGCGAACCTGCGGCAACGTGTAAATGAAGGTGCCCTTCCATCCGCCACAGGCAGCGAAATCGGCCTTCACGCCGGTATAGCCGTTGGTCGTGTTGCGGTAATCGTCGGCGGCGACCAGACGCCTCGATCCAAGGTTAAGCATCATACGCCCAGCGGTGACCGTGATCTTCGAGCCAGCGCCCAGCGGATCCTGAAAGGTTCCCGCGACATAGGCCTGAACTGGTTCAAACGCGTTGATCTCGTTGGTCGATACAGGCGTACCAACCCGATCACCCCAGACGCGGCTATCATAAAGTTCGACAGTGACCTCGATATCGGCCTTACGATATCGAGCCAACACATTGGTACGCAAGTTCAGCAAATCGTCACGTCTATTGAAGCCGACCCGTAGCTGCCCGTTGATAGCTTCGTAGCGCAGACGCATCGCACCGGAGATCGACAGGCCTTCCTGCCCGTCCTCCGCCAGGGCTGGTGTCGTAGTCGCAGCGCAAGCAGCCGCCATTCCTACCGCGTACCTAGAGAACCATCCTGCCATCACACGTTGCATTAGATATACCTATTTCCATAAAGTGTTTATTGAGATATGACTATATCATGATTCGAGCAACACCTCATTCCGAGTGGATCGCGCTGCTTCACCAGTTGCCCACGAAGCCGCCATATCTGCGGGTAAAAATCTGGCGTCGGCTTCAGGCGATCGGCGCCGTGGCGATCAAGAATGCTGTGCACGTTCTGCCCAAAGCGCCAGAACATGAAGCGACCTTTGTGGAACTGCTGAACGAGATCGTCGCAAATGGGGGAGAGGCGATCCTGATAGACCTCCGCCTTCTAGCCGGTATGACAGATGAGGATGTGCGGTCGCTGTTCGATAGCGCTCGGGATACTGATTACGACGAAATCACCCAGAGCGCCCGTCGCCTGCTGGAGACGGGGCCCGCCAGCGGAACCGAGATCGCGCGACTTCGAAAGCGGATGGGCGAGGTCACTGCGCTCGACTATTTCGGAGCACCAGGCCGACGGGACGCGGCAACGGCTCTAGCCGAGCTTGATCGCCAGCGCTACGATCATCCTGATGTCAGCCGCTCGCAACCCCTTGCCGAACAACCGCTCGACCTCAAATCCAAAGTCTGGGTGACGCGCAGCGGCGTTCACGTCGATCGGATAGCCTGCGCCTGGCTCATCCGCCGGTTCGTGGATCCCGAAGCCACCTTCAAGTTCGTGGACGCTCGCAGCTACCTGCCGGGACCGGGCGAGCTTCGCTTCGATATGGCCGAGGCGGAGTTTACCCATGAGGAGGACCGCTGTAGCTTCGAGACCATCGTGCTGCGCGCCGGTCTCACAGATGACCCTGCTCTGGTTGCCATAGGTGAGATTGTTCATGATCTCGACATCGCAGACGGCAAGTTCAGCCGTCCAGAAACGCCCGGCCTGGGCGCTATCCTTTCCGGTGTGTGCGCTTCGTCAGACGACGATATTCAGCGCATAGCTCAAGCCGGCGAAGCCCTTAACCAATTTCATGCATTCTTTAGCGCGAGGAATCCTGCACCATGACTAGTGTGGTCAGCACACCTGCTGAGTTGCCGTCGCAACGCGCCGGCGGTCATGGCATCCTGCTTGCCGAGGCGGCGGGAGTTTGGGCGCGCATCGCTGCCCTGAGTTTCGGCAGACCTGCTGGTCAGATCGCCGTCATGCATCGTATCTTGGTGGGAGAAGTAGAAATTCGGGGAGGAGCGTTTCCTCTACGCTTTCAACTACTGCCTGCTCCTCCCCCGACCCAAAGCATGCGTCAGCTCACCGGTTTTGAAGCGGCACCGTAGTTGGCAGAGCTAAGTCCCGCATTATAACGAAGCACCTACGGCGGGTGCCTGCTACTGATAAAACCGGCCGTTCAACACGCCATAAAAGAACGCAGCAAAATGTAACTGCCGAATACCGCTATCGACCCTTCTCGGATCCTCAACGGCTGAATTTCGTTCTCGCGGTGCAGGCCGTCCGGTCTTCGGGCAGGTGACGACCAAATTAGCCCGTCTGTCGGATGGGGGCATGAGCTGATCTCGAAAATCCGAGCGGAAGCTTTTTGGACAGGCGCCAAAGACGTTTGCCGAATTGGCATAATCTACGGGGCAGAATCGCCGGCACTTTCAGCGATCGGCCGGGCTACGGTCACCAGCGTCGTTAGCAGTTTGCCCGGTTCCTCGCTGGTGATGTCATGGCCTGATCGCTCGAACCAGATCAATCGTTTCGACGGCGCGCCTTCGCGAAGGCTTGCCACCGATTGTCTTCGAACGTAGCCGCAGAATAATTATTTTTTTATCAGGCACTTAGGTGGTAGAATAGCGTAGGTTTGAGAGCCATTAGAGGGCTCCGAATTATTCCCACTCGATGGTGCCGGGGGGCTTGCTGGTATAGTCGTAAACGACGCGGTTGATGCCCTTCACCTCATTGATGATGCGGGTCGCCACGCGGCTGAGGAAGGCGGCGTCGAACGGATAGATGTCCGCCGTCATGCCATCGGTGGAGGTGACGGCGCGCACCGCGCACACGCTGTCATAGGTGCGGTGATCGCCCATCACGCCCACGGTGCGGACCGGCAGCAGCACGGCGAAGGCCTGCCAGATCGCGTCGTAAAGGCCTGCGTTGCGGATTTCCTCCAGATAGATGAAGTCCGCCTTGCGCAGGATGTCGCAACGTTCCTTGGTCACTTCGCCGGGGATGCGGATGGCAAGGCCGGGGCCGGGGAAGGGGTGACGGCCGACGAAAATGTCGGGCAGGCCCAGTTCCTTGCCCAGCACACGCACTTCGTCCTTGAACAGTTCGCGCAGCGGTTCGACCAGCTTCATGTTCATGCGTTCGGGCAGGCCGCCGACATTATGGTGCGACTTGATGGTCACCGAAGGCCCGCCGGTGAAGCTGACGCTTTCGATGACGTCGGGATAGAGCGTGCCCTGCGCCAGGAAATCCGCGCCGCCGATCTTCGCGGCTTCTTCCTCGAACACGGCGACGAATTCGCCGCCGATGAACTTGCGCTTCTTTTCGGGGTCAGTGAGGCCCGCGAGACCGCCCAGGAAGCGTTCCTCCGCATTCACATGCACCAGCTTGATGCCATAATGTTCGCGGAACAGGCTGACGACCTGTTCGGCTTCGCCCAGACGCATCAGGCCATGGTCGACGAAGACGCAGGTCAGCTGGTCGCCGATCGCTTCGTGGATGAGAACGGCGGCAACGGCGGAGTCGACGCCGCCCGACAGGCCGCAGATGACCCGGCCTTCACCCACCTGTTCGCGGATTTCGGCGATCTTGGTCGCACGAAATTCCGCCATGGTCCAGTCGCCGGCGAGGCCGCAGACATGGCGCACGAAATTGGCGAGCAGCTTCGCGCCATCGGGGGTGTGGACGACTTCGGGGTGGAATTGCGTCGCGTAGAAACGCTTTTCCTCGTTCGCGGTGATGGCATAGGGCGCGCCTTCGCTGACCGCGACGACTTCGAAGCCGGGGGCGAGCTGGGTTACTTTGTCCCCATGGCTCATCCACACCTGATGTTTTTCGCCTTCGTTCCACAGGCCGTCGAACAGGGCGCAGCCCTTCTTCACCTCGATAAAGGCGCGGCCGAATTCGCCGCTTTCGCCGCCTTCGACATTGCCGCCCAGCTGCTGCATCATCGTCTGCTGGCCGTAGCAGATGCCAAGGATGGGAATGCCCGCGTCGAAAAAGGCCTGCGGCACGCGCGGGCTGTTTTCCCACATGACCGACGATGGGCCGCCCGACAGGATGATGCCCTTTGGCTTCAGCCGTTCAAAGGCTTCGGCAGCGGTATTGAAGGGGGCGATTTCGGAATAGACGCCCGCTTCACGGACGCGGCGGGCGATCAGCTGAGTCACCTGACTGCCGAAATCCACGATAAGGATGTTATCCTGAAGAGGCAGCGTCATCGAATCGCCTTTATGTCGAGCGTTGGAAGGGATTCGCGCCCGGTTAGTCGCACCTTGCCGTCCTGTCCAGTCAAGGCTTGAACTGGCGACCGGCGCGCCAGCCGATCAGGGCGGCCAGGGCAAGGATGGCGGCGGCGATCAGGAATGCGCTGCCGATATGGGGCAGAGCGGGCTTTGGCCCGACCGATACCGAATAGACCGCACCGAAAAACAGGGGCGATATGATTCCGGCGATCGCGCCCACGCTGTTGTTCGCGCCCTGCAACTGCCCCTGTTCGCTTTCGGACACATGCTGCGTCATCAGCGACTGGACCGTCGGCATGGCAAGGCCCCACAGCGCGTTGGGGAACATCGCCGCGACGAAGAAGAGGCCAGTGGGCGCCAGCCCCATGGCGGCCACGCCGATCGCGCCGAAGCACAGGCCCGTCACCATGGTCGCCCGGTCGCCCAGCCGTTTGACGACCGGGCCGACCAGCAGCCCCTGAACCCCCATGTCCAGCAGCCCGACCAGCGCCAGCAGAGCGCCGACCTGCCACGCGCCCCAGCCATAACGGTCGCCAGCGTAGAGGACGAAGATGGCCGAAAAAATATGGTGCGAGAAATAGAGCAGGAAATTGCCGACCGCCAGATTCGAGAGCTCGGGGTGAGAGCGCAGCAGGCGCAGCGCGCCGAAGGGGTTGGCCCGATGCCAGCTGAACGCCATGCGTTTGTCGGCGGCCAGCGATTCGGGCAGGACGAACAGACCGTAGAGAAAGGCGATGGTGGACAAAGCGGCTGCAACCCAGAAAGGCGCGCGATGCGAGATTTCGCCCAGCACCCCGCCGATCAGCGGCCCGGCGACGAAACCCGCACTGAACGCCGCGCCGATCAGGCCATAACCCTTGGCCCGGCCCTCTGGCGGGGTGATGTCCGCCATGTAGGCGAAGGTCGCGGTGAAGCTGGACGAGGTGATGCCCGCCAGCACCCGGCCCAGCGCCAGCCACCACAGGTTGGGCGCCAGCGCCATCAGCACATAGTCGATGGCAAGGCCCGCGACGGAAATGAGAATGACCGGCCGCCGCCCGAAGCGGTCAGACAGCGACCCGATGATGGGCGAGCAGATGAATTGCATCCCCGCCCACAGCGCCACGAACAGGCCGTTCCACATCCCCGCCGCCGCGTCGGACCCCGACAGCGTTTCGATCAGCCGCGGCAGCACCGGGATGACGATGCCCATCGACATGACGTCGAGCAGCGCCGTGATGAGGATGAAAATGATCGCGGCGTTGCGACGGGGGATGATCGGGGCGGACATGGAAGGCGGCGCTATAGCGATGCGCGCAGGATGCCAAGGGCATGGCGGGCGAAGTATAGGCCATTATCGGCTTTTGGCCTTGATGCGCCTGCGAAGCGTCCCCGAAGCGCTCGCAACGCGCCTGTGGCGCGCCACATGCGCGCCATGGGCGATCCTGTCGCCGGAAGGATTTCAGGGACGATCGGGATAGGGAACATGGCCGGAGATCCCTGTTTCATCGGAAGAATGAAACAGGGATCAGCGCCGTAGGACAGCCCGATCAGCGCGTGGCCATGTCCCGGCTGATATAGACCTGAGCAACGCGCCCGTTCTGCATCGCGCAGGTGAAGCGGCGCGACACGCCGTCATTGGCGCGATAGCTGCTGCGGGTTTCAACATAGCCGTCGATATTATAGCCGTTCGCCGTGGCGATGGGCGTTTCCATATGGCGGACTTCGGCATAGCCGCCTTGGCTGCCCTGCGCTTCGTCGCGCGCCGCCACGGCGCAGGCGTCGCTCATGGGGTCATCCTGTGCAGCGATGTCGGAAAAATCCGCGTCGTCGCGGACCGGCACACCGTCGCGGACATCCGTCCCATAATCGGTGCCATCGCTGGGCGGCGGTGAGTCATATTCGCCGCCGGTGTTCGGATCGCGGACTTTTCGATCCTTTGACATGGAGGATGCGACGATCGCCACCGCGCCGACCAGCGCCGCAACGCCGACAGCATCGCCAAAGCCGAAACCATTGCCGCGGCGATGATGCCCGTTCCAGCCGCCGCGATCCCAGCCACGATCATAACCGTAACGGGGGCGGGCTTCCGCCGCGCTGATGCTGCCCAGCAGCAGCCCCGCGCTTACCAGCGCTCCGGTCATCCAGCGTGTCTTCGTCCCTATCATCATACCATCTCCTGCGATGAGAGGAGCCTTAGCAGCGTTCGGCTGCATGGCGGCTGAACGAATGTCATTCGGGTTTCGGCCGGATCTTCAGCCCGGTGAACCATGCAGCGAAGCTGTAGCTGTCGGCATATTCCCCGATCAGCTTGTCCACCGGTTTGCCGGAGCCATGGCCAGCGCGGCTTTCCACGCGCAACAGGTGCGGTTTCGCGCCCAGATCCGCGGCCTGAAGCGCGGCGGCATATTTGAAACTGTGCGCGGGCACCACCCGGTCGTCGGTGTCGGCGGTGCTGACGAGGATCGCCGGATAATCTTTTCCGTCCAATATGTTGTGATAGGGGGAATAGCCGTAGAGCAGCGGGAAATCCTCTGCCTTGCCGGGCGATCCATAATCGTCGACCCAATAGCGTCCGGCGGTAAAACGGTCGAAACGCAGCATGTCCATCACGCCCACGGCGGGCAGGGCGGCGGAGAACAGATCAGGCCGCTGATTGACCACCGCGCCGACCAGCAGACCGCCGTTCGACCGGCCTTCGATCGCCAGCCCGTCGGGCGGGGTGAAGCCATTGGCCTTCAGATATTCGGCGGCCGCGATGAAATCGTCGAACACATTTTGCTTGTTCGCGCCGCGCCCGGCATCATGCCACGCCTTCCCATATTCCCCGCCGCCGCGCAGATTGGCGATGGCGTAGACGCCGCCCTGTTCCAGCCAGGCCATGCGCGTCGCCGAATAGCCCGGCGTCAGCGAAATATTGAAGCCGCCATAGCCGTACAGGATGGTGGGGGCCGCCTGCGCGCCGTCGGCCAGCGCCTTGCGCCGGATCACCGTCATCGGGATCGGCGTACCGTCCTTCGAGGGATAGAGCCGTTGTTCCACGCCGAAATCGTCGGGATTGAAGGGCAGGTCGGGCCGGGCGAACAATTCGCTTTTCAGGGTGGCGGTGTCGAAACGATAGATGCTGGTGGGCGTCACGAAGCCGGAGAAGCTGAAAAAGGTTTCCGGGTCGCCCGATCGCCCGCCAAAGCCCGCCGCCGTGCCCATGCCGGGCAAGGGCACGTCGCCCACCTTGCGCCCGTCCAGCTCGACCAGTTCGGCCATGGTCTGCGCGTCGGCCATATAGGCCAGGATCATGCGGTTGCCGATCAGCGACCCGCCTGCCAGCGTTTCGGCGCGTTCGCGCACGACTTCCTTGGGCGCGCGGCGTGGGCGAGCCGCGTCCAGCGTCACGATCCGCATATGCGGCGCGCGATTGTCGGTCAGGAAATAGAGCGCCCGGTCACGGCTGCCGATCAGGCGCCAGTCATTGACCGGCCCCCTGACCAGCAGGCGCGGTTTGATCGGCGCGCCGGTCAGTTCGGCGACATGCATTTCCTTGCGCGGATCGATCCCCTGAAAGGAGCTGATGACCAGCCAGCGCCCGTCCGCCGTCACCTGCGCCTGATGGCTCAGTTTCGGGCGGTCGGGCGTGTCGTAGATCAGCTGATCCTGCGCCTGATCCGTGCCGATCCGGTGATAATAAAGCTGCTGCCCTTCGCTGGCGGACTGATAGGCATCGCCCGCCTGCGGCGTCGGGAAACGGGAATAGAAAAAGCCTTCGCTGCGCCCGTCCCAGGCGATCTGCGAAAACTTCACCCATTCGACCGCGTCGTCCAGCGTCTTTCCGCTGTCCACATCCAGCAATCTGAGCGTCCGCCAGTCGCTGCCCGCATCCTGCACGGCATAGGCCAGCGTGCGCCCGTCGGGGGAGGGGAGCCATTCCGCCAGCGCGCTCGCGCCATCTTGCGCCCAGCGATTGGGGTCGAGCAACAGCCGCTGTTTGCCGCTCAGCCCTTCACGGACATAGAGCGGGGTTTGATTTTCCAGCCCCTTGTTATAGCCGTAGAAATAGCGTCCGCCCGCCTTGCGCGGCACGGTGTAGCGGCCATGGGACAGCAAGGCGGTGATGCGGTTTTTGAGCGCATCGCGTCCCGGCAGGCCGTCGATATAATGGCGGGTCAGGGCATTTTCGCGGTCGACCCAGTCCCGCACCGCGGGATCGGCGCGCAGATCATTTTCCAGCCAGCGATAGGGATCGGCGACCTTCACACCGAAATGATCTTCGACCAGATCGAGCCGCCGCGCGGCCGGATAGCGGAGCGCCGGGTCGCCCGCGTCGATGACGGCGCCGTCCGGCCCGGCATGGGCAGGCACGCTCATCAGCGGCTGTGGCGCCAGCAACAGCAGCGCCAATATCCGGGCAGCGATGCGCATCCTCGTCCGTTTCGACTCTTGTTTCATACGACAACAGGCCGTGGCTCCCTAAAGAGCCACGGCCTGTTGGTAAAGCGACGGTCCCGACAATCAGGACCGATTCGATCAGGCTTCTTCCAGCTCGTCTTCGGCGCTGAACACCGGACCGCTGTCCTGGCCCTTCGCATCGACGTCGCGGTCGACCAGTTCGATGATCGCGATCGGCGCAGCGTCCGAAGCGCGGAAACCGGCCTTGATCACGCGGGTGTAGCCACCGTTGCGATCCTTGTAACGCTCGGCCAGAACGTCGAACAGCTTGGCCAACTGCGCATCGTCCTTCAGGCGGGCGTCGGCCAGACGACGGTTGGACAGGCCACCCTTCTTCGCCAGCGTGATCAGCTTTTCGACGTAGGGACGCAGTTCCTTCGCCTTGGCGGTGCCGGTCAGGATCTGCTCATGCTTGATGAGCGAGGCAGCCAGGTTGCGGAGCAGGGCGGTACGGTGACCGGTGCTGCGCTGAAGCTTACGATGACCAACTTTATGACGCATATCTCATTCCTTCGTTCGTTAAGGGACCGTGTGAGGTATCCCAGACCAGGCGGTTTTGATGGGGACCGCCCTATGCCCCTGTAACCACATCCGTTCGCTTCGAGCCTGTCGGGAAGCGTTCTGCTTGCGCTTCTCGTTTCTCGACTTCGCTCGAAACGAACGGAGGTTGGCGGTTAGCCCAGAAGTTCCTGTTCGAGCTTCTTGGCCATTTCCTCGATATTTTCCGGCGGCCAGCCGGGGATGTCCATGCCCAGACGCAGGCCCATGGACGACAGCACTTCCTTGATTTCGTTCAGCGACTTGCGGCCGAAATTGGGGGTGCGCAGCATCTCGGCTTCGGTCTTCTGGACCAGATCGCCGATATAGATGATGTTGTCGTTCTTGAGGCAGTTGGCCGAGCGGACCGACAGTTCCAGTTCGTCCACCTTCTTGAGCAGATAGCGGTTGATCTGGTTGGCGTCGCTTTCGCCTTCCGAAGCGGTCGCGGCGGCGGCACCGGCTGCCGGAGCAGCGGCGGGCAGCGCGTCTTCGAAGTGGACGAACAGCTGAAGCTGGTCCTGAAGGATGCGGGCGGCATAGGCCACGGCATCTTCCGGGGTAACGGTGCCGTCGGTTTCGACGGTCAGCGACAGCTTGTCATAGTCCAGTTCCTGGCCGACGCGGGTGTTGTCCACCTTGTACGCGACCTGACGGACGGGCGAATAGAGCGCGTCGATCGGAATGAGACCGATCGGGGCGTCCGCCGGGCGGTTCGCGACGGCGGGAACATAGCCCTTGCCGACGTCTGCCGTCAGTTCCATGTTCAGGGTCGCGCCCTGATCGAGGTGGCAGATGACCAGATCGGGGTTCATCACTTCGATGTCGCCCACGACGCTGATGTCGCCAGCCTTCACCACGGCCGGACCGGTGGCGGACAACTGGAGACGCTTGGCGCCTTCGCCTTCCATCTTCAGCGCGACCTGCTTGATGTTCAGGACGATGTCGGTGACATCTTCCCGCACGCCGGCCAGCGACGAGAATTCATGCAGGACGTTCTCGATCTTGATCGAGGTGACCGCCGCGCCCTGAAGCGAGGACAGAAGAACCCGGCGCAACGCGTTGCCGAGCGTCAGGCCGAAACCACGCTCTAGCGGCTCGGCGACGAAGGTCGCCTTGCGCTTGCCATCGCTGGTCGGCTTGATTTCCAGCGTGTTGGGCTTCTTCAATTCCTGCCAGTTCTTCATGTTGACAGTCATGTATTTCCCCTGGGGATGGGCCGAAACGCTTTAAAATCCTGACCCGACAGGACGCTTCGGCGATGCAAACGGGAAAACGGGCGGCGCGTCCGCCGCCCGCCAGTCATGCGGCGTCGTGATCAGACGCGGCGACGCTTGGACGGACGCACGCCATTGTGCGGGATCGGCGTCACGTCGCGGATCGAGGTGATGTGGAAACCAACGGCCTGAAGGGCACGCAGAGCCGATTCACGGCCCGAACCCGGGCCCTTGACTTCGACTTCCAGGGTGCGGACGCCATGTTCCGCAGCCTTGCGGCCGGCGTCTTCGGCGCACACCTGAGCGGCGTACGGGGTCGACTTGCGGCTGCCCTTGAAGCCCATCATGCCGGCCGAGGACCAGGAAATCGCATTGCCCTGGGCGTCGGTGATGGTCACCATGGTGTTGTTGAAGCTGGCGTTGACGTGCGCGACGCCGGCCGAGATGTTCTTGCGTTCGCGGCGCTTAATGCGCTGGGGTTCGCGTGCCATGTTGCTGTAATCCTACAAAAATCGTTCAAAAGCAGAAGTCGCCGGAGGGCCTGTCCGATGGACCAGCCCTCAACGATTACTTCTTCTTGCCGGCGATCGGCTTCGCCTTGCCCTTGCGGGTGCGCGCGTTGGTGTGCGTGCGCTGGCCGCGGACCGGCAGGCCCTTACGGTGACGCAGGCCGCGATAGCAGGCCAGATCCATCAGACGCTTGATGTTCATCGCGGTTTCGCGACGCAGATCGCCTTCGACGGTCAGGTCGGCGTCGATGGCTTCGCGGATCTGCAGGACTTCGGCGTCCGACAGGTCCTGAACGCGGCGGCTGTGGTCGATGCCCAGCTTGTCGGCCAGGTCGACGGCGGTCTTGCGACCGATGCCGTGGATGTAGGTCAGCGCGATGATCACGCGCTTGTTGGTCGGGATGTTGACACCCGCAATACGTGCCATGGTATTAGTTACTCCTGCTCCACAGGATGGCTTTCGCCGTCCTATCTCAAAGCGTCCGAGCCGATTTTCCCTGGCGAGGAAAAAGGGCCAATTACATAATCCCTTAGACGCAAAAAAGACGGCCAGTGCCAAAAGCACCGCCGCTCGCCGCATGTAGGGGAAAGGGGCCTGTAGCGATTCGCCCGAAAATAGTCAATTCCCGTGCGTCCATGCGTGGGATGTGCCGACCAAAGCCCGCACGGCCGATCTCGCGCGATCGGCGCTTTGCCCTTTTCGGGTTGAGTGCCCGTTCGCGCTCCGGCATGGAGGGGGGCATGCGTGCCATTCCATCCTTCGCCGTCTTCCTGCCTTCGCTGGCGCTGCTTGCGTCCTGCGTCGCCCCGCCGCAACAGCGGCCGGTGGCGGCAGCCCCGCGCCCCGCGCCCGTCCCCGCGCGGCCTGCACCCACCCCGACGCCGATCCCTACGGCGCAGCCCGCGCCGGTTGCGACGGAATGGCAGTATCGCGCCGCGACGCCGGGCACATGGACCTATCGCGCGGAAGCGGCAGGGACCGTCGCTGTCTTTGGCGTCGGCCCGGCCAGCCCATTGCTGACGCTGCGTTGCGATCGCGCTGGCCGCCGGGTCAGCCTGACGCGAGCGGGCGTGGCGCAAAATGCCATCGTCGTGCGGACCAGCTATGGCGCGTCCAGCTGGCCAGCGACCCCATCCGCCGGTGCCGTTCAGACTGTCGCCGTCCGCGCGGCGTCGGACACGGTGCTGGACCAGATCGCCTACAGCCGCGGCAAATTCGCCGTGGAGGTCGCCGGGCAGGACGCGCTGATCGTGCCCGCATGGGCGGAGGTGGCGCGTGTGATAGAGGATTGCCGGGGCTGAAGCGGCGCGTTTGCGTTCCGGGCCTCAGGGTGGACGCGAAAGTATGATTCGAAAAAAGAAAAATACAAGTCTTGATCCTTCCCTCCGTCTGATTCACAGTCCGTCTCGTGGCCGATCAGAGGTTACATCGAAGTCGGTCACGCGGGCTTCAACATAGCGAAAGGAGGTGATCCGATGTCTCATGGTTCAGCAATGGGGTCGGTTCAGTCCATTCGGGAAACGCGCCGCTGAGCGACGCCTTTAGCGTCGATCCATCACTCGCCAGATTTTAAGCGCCGACACACGGGCCGTGTCTGCGGGTGATCGATAGCGCGACCAACCGTTTTCCTTCTGGCGGTGCTTCCGGCCGCTGACCATGTCAATGATGGGCCGTCGGGGCGCAAGCGTCCGGCGGCCCCTCTCATGCGTGAGAACAATGCGTGATGTCAGCCCTTTTGATTGCCGCTATGGCCTTGGCATCGCCGGACGCGAAGGCGGATGACGCGATGGGCGCTGCTTCCAATTGTTACGATGTGAAACTGATCGCGCGGCCCATCGAACAAATTCCCAGCGAAATTCCGGATTGTGGCAGCGACTGCATCATCATGTCGTGGCCCTGGTTCGTCGATTTGAAAGTTACGCGCGTGCTGGATGGGCAGGTGGCCGACAAGACCATAGGAATTCTCACCGTACAGCACACATATATGGTCCGGAAAGATGGGGTCTGGCTCCTGCGGATGAGCAGTACGGGCGGATATAATGCGCTTCGTTATACAGAAGAGCATGGGATTGAGCGCTGCCCGGCCGGTACGCCGCCTACACGCCCCTATATCGGAACAGGCGACCCGCACGCGCTCAATGCTTTGCGAGAGGCTGGAAAGGCGCGTTATGGCACGCACGCCCGGTGATGTGGGCACAATGAAATAGCCATCATAAAATGGCGGGCCTGCATGTGCGCCTGCAGGCCCGCCGGACATGATGCGGGATCGATGCGGCGGGGGCGCCGTCGCTCCGACTCCTTCGGTTTGCGCGATTTTCGATCCGCCGGATGTGCGTCCGGCGCGAAACCGCTCCTACCCCCGCATCGTGCCTGTCTCGATATAGCGCTGGTGCCAGGCGAGCGCTTCACCGGGCAGCATCGGTGATTGCAGGCCGAAGCTGCCCTTTTGCGCGCGCGCAAAATAGTCCGCCAGCATCGGGCGGAAATCGGGATGGGCGCAGTTGGCGATGATGACCTCTGCCCGCTGGCGCGGGGCGAGGCCGCGCAGGTCGGCCAGACCCTGCTCGGTCACGATCACCTGCACGTCCTGATTGATATGGTCGACATGGCTGCAATGCGGCACGATCGCCGAAATCGCGCCGCCCTTGGCGGTCGAGGGCGTCATGAAGATCGACAGATAGGCGTTGCGCGCAAAGTCGCCAGATCCGCCGATGCCGTTCTGAATGCGCGATCCCATCAGGTGCGTGCTGTTCACATTGCCATAGATGTCGGCTTCGATCAGGCCGTTCATTGCGATGCAGCCAAGGCGCCGGACGATTTCGGGATGGTTGCTGATTTCCTGCGGGCGCAGGATCATCTTGTCGCGATACCGCCCCATGTCCGCGTTGACGCGCGCCGCCGCATCGGGCGACAGGGAAAAGGCGGTGGCGCTCGCCATGCGCATCTTGCCCGAATCCAGCAGGTCCAGCATGCCGTCCTGAATAACTTCGGTATAGGCGACCATATTGTCGAACGGCGAATCGATCAGACCGGTCAGCACCGCATTGGCGATGTTGCCCACGCCTGATTGTAGCGGCAGCAACGACGCGGGCAGGCGGCCGCGGCGCACTTCATGGCTCAGAAATTCGAGCAGATGGCCCGCAATGGCGTGGGCGGTCGCATCGGGCGGCGTGAAGGGGGCGTTGCGGTCCGGCGCATCGGTTTCGACCACGGCGATGACTTTGGCAGGATCGCAGCGGAACGTGGGTTGCCCGATGCGCTGGTCGGCCAGCACCAGCGGGATGGACAGGCGGTGGGGCGGCAGGGCGGTGCCGTAATAGATGTCGTGCATCCCCTCCAGCGCGGGGTTCTGCCAGCGATTGACCTCCAAGATGATCTTCTTGGCGCGGTCGATCCAGGTCTTGTTGTTGCCAACCGATGCCGACGGGATCAGATCGCCGTCGGCGGTAATGCCGGTAACTTCCACGACGGCGACGTCCAGATCGCCCAGAAAGCCCTGCCACGCCATGGGCGCCACCTGGCTGAGATGCATGTCGAAATAATGCATCTCGCCCTTGTTGATGCGTTCGCGGGCGATGGGATCGCTATTATAGGGCAGGCGAAATTCGATGCCGTCGGCCTTGGCCAGCGCGCCGTCCAGTTCGGGACCAGTCGATGCGCCGGTCCAGATCTTGACGCGAAACGGGTCGCCCGCGGCATGCGCGTCGGTGATGCGTTCGGCCAGTGCCAGCGGCACGGCCTTGGGATAGCCGGAGCCGGTAAAGCCGCTCATCCCCACGGTCATGCCATCTTTGATCAGCGCGGCTGCCTCCTCGGCAGACCGGCTTTTGGCGGCCAGTCCTCCATGGGCGATACGGTTGGCGCTCATCCTCTCATCCTCCTTGCGCTCCCGTGCAGCGGAGCGTGGCGGTGCAGTTGTGGTTTTTTGGTTCCGGGGACAATAAGGATAGGCCGCACAATATCTGTGCAAGAGTCGTGTATATGTCGGATCTATTGATCGCCCTGCGGACATTCGTCCGCCTGGCCGAAGTGCCCAGCTTCTCCCGCGTGGGCAAGGAAATGCATGCCAGCCATACGACCATCGCGCGGCGGCTCGATCTGGTGGAGGCGCATTTTGGCGTCCGCCTGTTTCATCGCACCACGCGGCGGCTGGTGCCCACGGGCGAAGCGGATCAGTTGCTGATCCATGCGCGCACCATGCTCGACGCGCTGGATATGGCGGAGGCGGACTTTGGGCCTGAGCGGGATCTGCCGCACGGGCTGGTGCGGATCGGCGTGACGACCGCGCTCGGCCTTCATTATGTCGAGCGTCTGGGCGAACTGGGGCGCCTTTATCCCGGCCTGCACATCGATTGCGCGATGACCGACTGGCAGCGCGACGTGGTGGAGGACCGGCTGGATCTGGCGGTGCGGGTCGGGCCGATCGGCGACGACAGCCTGGTCGTTCATCGGCTGGGACCACTGGCGCGCTGTCTGGTCGCGCATCCCGACTATCTGCTCCGTCATGGCAGGCCGGGATCGGTCGATGCGCTGGCCCGGCATCAATGCATCGCCTATGCCTATGGCGACATGCCCACACGATGGACGATCGACGGGCAGGAATGTCTGGTGAACGGCCTGTTCCGGTCGGACAATAGCGAAGCGGTGCATCGCGCCGCGCTCAATGGGCTTGGCATCGCCATGCTGCCGACGATCCGCGTGGAGGCGGACATGGCGGCGGGGCGACTGTTGCCGGTCTTGCCCGACAGCGAAATCGCCCCGCTCGACATTTTTGCGGTTCACCCTTCGCGCCGTCGCCTGCCGCCCCGTGCGCGCATCGTGCTGAATTTCATCAAGGCGCATTTCCCGGCGGCGGATTGATGGCGGGCTATCGCTCCAGCCCTTTGGCCTTCCCCCATGCCCGCGCCGCCGTATAGCCCAGATAGCCCGTGCCAAACAGGGCATAGAGCGGTTCGGGCAGCGCGTTCAGATAGGCGCGCATGCCGTTGATGATGGCGGCAGCCACATCGGCGCGCACGCCCGCGATCAATCCCATCGGCACCGACCAGAGCAGAAGCGCGTACATCACATAGAGGAAGGCCGGTCGTGCGCGCCGGGTCCACGGATCGTTGGGTTCGCCGTCCATATCCTGGTGCATGACCTGTTCCATTCTAACCGATCCGGTTGGCAAGCCAGCCATATAGAAAGGCCTCGTTCGCCGGGCGCTGTTCGGCCAGAGCGACATAGCGTTCGCCCTGCAACGCGTTGAGCGTTCTGATCAGCACCTTGTCCCCCGCCGATCCGCGCAGCATGCGGAACGCGCGGAGCGCCGCCAGGGTGTGCGCGCCGATCAGCCGGTCCACCGTCAGGTCGGGATAATCCTTCTGGTTGCGGTTGAGTGCATTGAGCGCGCGCTGAAGAAAGCCGTTGGCGGTCGCCGGTCCCATATTCACGGCGGTATCGAACAGTTCCGCAGCGACAGGCCAGCTCATTTCGGCGACGAAGGCATAGCCCGGCCGTTCCCAGTAAAGGCGCCGATAGATGGTTTCGGCAAAGCTGCGCGGCATTTCCTTCATGATGCCGGCATAGCCATTGGCGCGCGCAACCGCTTCGGTGATGCCCATATTGGTGGGGCCGCCGCGATCGGCGGGATGGTGGGTATAGCCGCCCTCGCGGGCGATGACCTCTTCGATCAGGTCGTGAATATCCATGGGGTCGCCTCCAGTTCAGGAAAGAGGCGAATCATTTATCCCATATGGTTCGCTGTAGGACAGCCGCCTGACCGCCGAATCGCGCGCACATGGGAGCATGTAAGGATGGATTTGCGGGAAAAATGCATCCCGCGCCTGCCTTAGGAAATTTTTCGGGCAGCTGTCCTGCGGACAGCCGCTTGGTCCGAAAATTTTGGTCGGGACGAGAGGATTCGAACCTCCGACCCCCACACCCCCAGTGTGATGCGCTACCAGGCTGCGCTACGTCCCGACCGGAGGGCGCCCTTTAGAAGCCCCGAATGGAAAGCGCAAGCGCACAATCGCATAATATCGCACAGCCTGCCTCAATCCCTAATCATATTGCCTCCTGCCCCCATATCATGTTAGCCGCGCGCCCTTGATCCGTGCGTGCCGAACCGGCGTGCGCGACCGACAGAAAATAAGGCAGTCCCACCCATGTTCATTACTCCAGCCTTTGCCCAGACCGCGGGCGGGCAAGCGTCCGGCGCCGGCATATTGGTGCAGATGGCGCCGCTGGTCCTGATTTTCGTGGTCTTCTATTTCCTGCTGATCCGTCCGCAGCAAAAGAAGATGAAGGAGCATAAGGCCAAGATCGACGCCGTGAAGAAGGGCGATCAGGTCATCACCGGCGGCGGCCTCGTCGGCAAGGTTTCGCGCGTCGATGACATTTATGCCGACATCGAACTGGCGCCGGGCATGAAGGTCAAGGCGGTCAAGTCGACCCTGACCGAAGTGATCGACCCGACCGCCGCCAAACCCGCGAACGACTGAGCCATCCCATGCTGAACTTTTCGCGCTGGGCGATCGCCGCGATCATCCTGCCGTTGCTGATCGGCGCCCTGTGCGCCGTGCCCAGCTTCCTGCCCGATTCCGCCGTGGCGCAACTGCCCGGTTTCATGCGTACGCGCGTCAACCTCGGCCTCGACCTGTCGGGCGGCAGCCACCTGCTGCTCGAAGCGTCGACGCAGGATGTGGCCAAGCAGCGCCTGACCAATATGGAAGAGCAGGTTCGCACCGAACTGCGTCGTGCCGATCCCCGGATCGCCATCGGCGACATTTCGAGCCGCGACGGAAAGCTCAGCTTCATGGTTCGCGAACCGAGCCAGGTCGATGCCGCCGTCGAGCGCATCCGTCCGCTGACGCAGGGCGCGGGCCTGACCGGCCAGCGCGATTTCAATGTGGAAGTTGTCAACAGCTCCACCATCGTCATCACGCCGACCGATGCGGGCATCAAGAGCGCGGTGAAGAGCGCAATGGAAGTCGCGACCGAAGTCATCCGCAAGCGCATCGACGAAATGGGCACGCGCGAACCCACGATCCAGCAGCAGGGCGACAACCGCATCGTCGTGCAGGTGCCGGGCCTGCAAAATCCCAAGGCGCTGAAGGATCTGCTGGGCCAGACCGCGAAGCTGGAATTCAAGCTGGTCGATACGACCGCCAATCCGTCCGAAGTGGCGCAGGGCCGCGCGCCCGTGGGCAGCGAAGTGCTGCCCTATGCCGCGAACCCGGCCGGTATCCCCTTCATCGCGGTGAAGCGTCAGGTGATGGTGTCGGGTGAAGACCTGACCGACGCGACGCAGGGCTATGACCAGAGTAATCAGCCGATCGTCAACATCCGCTTCAACAGTTCGGGTGGCCGCAAATTCGGGCAGGTGACGTCGCAGAATGTCAATCGCCCCTTCGCCATCATCTTGGATGGCAGGGTGCTGTCGGCCCCGAACATCAACGAACCGATTCTGGGCGGCAGTGCACAGGTCAGCGGCAGCTTCACCGTCGAAAGCGCCAACCAGCTTGCCATCGCGCTGCGTTCGGGCAAGCTGCCCGTCGCGCTGACCGTGGTGGAGGAACGCACCGTCGGGCCGGGCCTGGGCGCCGATTCGATCCGGGCGGGCCTGATCGCGTCGATCGTCGCGGTGGTTGCGGTCGCGACCTTCATGTTCATGAGCTACGGCCGGTTCGGCCTGTACGCGAACCTGGCCGTCACCATCAACGTGCTGGTCATTCTGGGCGTCATGGGCATCCTTGGCGCCACGCTGACGCTGCCGGGCATCGCCGGTTTCGTGCTGACCATCGGTACGGCGGTGGACGCCAACGTGCTGATCTACGAACGCATTCGTGAAGAACGGCGGCGCGGGCGCAACGTCGTGGCGTCGATCGAACATGGTTACAAGGAAGCCAGCCGCACCATTTTCGAAGCGAACGTGACGCACGCCATTGCAGGCGGCATCATGCTGGCGCTCGGTTCCGGTCCGGTGAAGGGCTTTGCCATCGTTCTGCTGATCGGCATCGCGACCAGCGTGTTCACCGCCGTCACCTTTACCCGTCTGATCGTGTCGAACTGGGTGCGTCGCACCCGTCCGACCGACATCCATATTTAAGAGGGGCGGGAGGAAAAACCCATGAAACTTCTCAAGCTCGTCCCCGACAACACCAATATCGGCTTCGTCGCCGTGCGGAAATGGGCGTTCGCGCTCACCGCTTTGCTGACGGTGCTGGCGATCGGCGCGACCGTTCACAAGGGCCTGAATCTGGGCGTCGATTTCGTCGGCGGCCTGATGATCGAGGCGAAGTTCCCGCAGGCGGTCGATACCGACAAGGTGCGCAGCACCATCGCCCGTCTGGATGTGGGCGAAAGCTCGCTTCAGCAGTTCGGCGATGCCAATACGGTGCAGATCCGCCTGCCCCTGCCCGAACAGGGCGGCGCAGGCGCAGCCAATGCTCTGGTGGAAAAGACCCGCAAGGGCATGGTTGCCGAATTCCCCGGCGTTACCTTCTCCCGCTACGATACGGTGTCTAGCAAGGTATCAGGCGAACTGATCCAGAATGGCGTGCTGGCCGTCGTGCTGGCCATCGTCGGGATCGCGGTGTTCAGCTGGTTCCGTTACGAATGGCAGTTCGGCGTATCGACCTTTGTCGCGATCGTCCACGACGTGCTGATGACGCTGGGCTTCTTTGCGATCACCCAGCTGGAATTCGACCTCAACATCATTGCCGCCGTGCTGACGATCGTGGGTTATTCCATCAACGACAAGATGGTGATTGACGACCGTATTCGCGAAAATATGCGCAAATATCGCAAGATGGACATGAAGGCGCTGATCGACCTGTCCGTCAACGAAACCTTGCCGCGTACGGTGATGACGTCGGTCACTATCCTGCTGGCGCTGGGTGCGCTGCTGCTGCTGGGCGGCCATGTGCTGCGCGGCTTCACCGCCGCCATGATGCTGGGCATTATCGTGGGCACCTATTCGTCGGTCTATGTGTCGTCTTCGCTGCTGATCTCGCTGGGCCTCAGCCCGCAGACGTCGGAAAAGAAGGCGGCCAAGAAGGGCGATTATGCCGGGACCGCCGAACGTGTTGGACCGCGTGATGATGGGGCCAGGCCCTGACAGGCGCCATGAGCGATACGGGCATCAAGCTGCGCCGGGACGATGACGGTCAGGGACCGATCGTCACCGGCTTTCAGGGGCGGGGCTTTCGGGTGCGCGACGACGTGTTCCCGGACGGCCTGCTGCTCAGCCCGGTGCGTGCGATGGCGTGGATCGACGCGCCGACCATCGACACGCTGACGGTCACGGCGCTGGGCAACCTGTTCGACACCGATCCCCGTCCTGAATTTCTGCTGCTGGGCACCGGCGTTGGTCTGCGTCAGCCGCCACGCCCCTTCGTCCGCGCTGTGGAGGCGTTGGGCATCGGCGTGGAGGCGATGGACAGCCGCGCCGCCGCCCGCGCGTGGGGCGTGTTGCGCGCCGAGGAGCGGCAGATCGTGGCGGCGCTGCTGCCGTTATAAAGCCATTACCACCGGTCGGTTCGAACGTGCCGAGAAACGTAAAGGCCCGCGCCAGCCGCTTTTCGACAGGCTCGAAGCGAACGGACGTTCATGACTTGCCGTCCCGTCTCGCTTTGGCCAAAGTCGCCCCCTTGCCGAACCCAAGGGGGCTTTTTCATGTCGTTGCGCTATCCTGCCGCTGGCCTTCTGGCCGCGCTGCTCGTCTCCACCAGCGTTCATGCCGCAACCCCCGATGCACAGGCGCGCGGGGACGAACCGGCCTTTCGGGCGCTTTACAAGGAACTGGTGGAAACCGATTCGAGCTGGCCGGACGGTAGTTGCACGCTGGCGGCGGAGCGCATGGGGGCACGGCTGAAGGCAGCGGGCTATGCCGATGCCGACATCGCGATCGTCACCGATCCGGCACACCCCAGGGAAGGCAATCTGACCACCATCCTGCGCGGCCGCAACGCAAAGCTGCCCGCCGTCCTGCTGCTCGCCCATATTGATGTGGTGGCGGCCAAGCGGGCCGACTGGGAACGCGATCCCTTCACCCTGATAGAGGAAGGCGGCTATTTCTACGGGCGCGGGACATCGGATGACAAGGCGATGGCGGCGGCCTTCACCGACCAGATGATCCGGTACAAGGCTGAAGGGTATAGGCCCAAGCGCACGATCAAGCTGGCGCTGACCTGTGGCGAAGAAACGGAAAAGGCGCTGAACGGCGTTGAATATCTGCTCAAGAACCGGCCCGATGCGCTGAAGGCCGGATGGGCGCTGAATGAAGGCGGCGGCGGATCGCTGGACGAAAATGGCAAGCCGGTCAGTCAGGGCGTGCAGGCGGGGGAGAAAGTCTATCAGGACTTCACCCTGACGGCGACCGCGCCCGGCGGCCACAGTTCGCGCCAGACGCCCCGCGTCAACGCGATCGGATGGATGGCGGCGGCGCTGTCGCGGATCAACGATTATGATTTCCCGGTGAACCTGACCCCGGCGGCCAAAGCCTATTTCGGGGCGTCGGCGCCGCTCTATCCGGCCAAGGTGTCGGCGGCGATGGCGGCAATCGGTTCGGGCAAGGCCAGCGAGGCCGACTATGCTACGGTGTCGGCGGAAAGCGCCAGCTGGAACGCGACGTTGCGCACCACCTGCATCCCGACGCTGATCAGTGGCGGCCACGCCCCCAATGCCCAGCCGCAGTCGGTGAGCGCGAACGTCAATTGCCGCATCATTCCGGGCGAAAGCGTGGACGCGGTGCTGGCGCGCCTGTCCGAAGTCGCCGCCGACCCGAAGGTCAAGGTCACTCTGGCCGATCCGCCCCAGCCCAAATCCTCCGCGCCCGAACTGACGCCGCAGATCATGGGGCCGATCGAAACGCTGACGAAGGAAATGTGGCCGGGCGTGCCGGTCATCCCGCGCCTCGCCACCGGGGCGACCGACGGACGTTTCACCAATGCGGCGGGCATCCCGACCTATGGCGTGTCGGGCATGTTCGCCGATCCGGACGGGCAGGGGGTTCATGGCCTGAACGAACGCATCCGTGTCAAATCGCTGATGGATGGCCGCGCCTTTCTCTACCGTCTGGTGAAACTCTATACGCAATGAGATGGGGAGAGGGGGCATCCGGTCGGGTGCCCCCGGCCCGGCGACCGGCACCGCTTGCGCATATCGGCATATCTGCTTAAGCATGGAGGCAAGTTCCGGTCCCGCATTGGGGACTGGCGATTGTGGAAGTGAGTTACGGCATGGTGCAGCAAAGCCGCCCATCGCCGCAGAGTTCCGGTTCGACCGGCCGTTATGCGGGCAAGCGCGCCCGTTCCGGTTCGGGCCAAGGGAGCAAGGCTGCGGCCCTTACGCCGCCCCCGATACAGCGGGGGCTTTCGCCGCATGGCGCGCGCGACCGGCGTTCCTATGCCGCGATTGACCTTGGCACCAATAATTGCCGTCTGCTGATCGCCAAACCTTCCGCCGACGGCTTCATCGTCGTGGATGCCTTTTCCCGCATCGTGCGTCTGGGCGAAGGGCTGGCGTCGACCGGCCGGATCAGCGACGCGGCGATCGACCGGGCCATCGCCGCCCTGTCCGTCTGCGCGGACAAGCTGCGCCGCCGCCATGTCACGCTGGCGCGATCGGTCGCGACCGAAGCATGCCGCCGCGCGTCCAATGGCGCGGAATTCATCCAGCGCGTCTATAAGGAAACCGGCATCGTCCTCGACATCATCAGCGCGCAGGAAGAAGCGCGGCTGGCGGTGCTGGGATGCCATGCGCTGCTGGAACCGGGCGATGGCCCCGCGCTGATCTTCGACATTGGTGGCGGATCGACCGAACTGGTGCTGGTCGATTCGCATGGCTCATCGGGTGCGCCGCGCATCGTCGACTGGGTCAGCGCGCCTTGGGGCGTCGTATCGCTGACCGAAAGCGAAGCCTTCGACCATGGCAATATGACGGATCGGCTGGCAGCCTATGAACGCATGCGCGGGCGGGTCAGCGAAGCCTTTGCCCCGCTCGCCCGCCGCCTACCCAAGGGGGCGCAGGACATCCGCCTGCTTGGCACGTCCGGCACGGTGACGACATTGGCCAGCCTGCACCTCAACCTGCCGCGCTATGACCGGCAGGCGATCGATGGCCTCATCGTTCCCTGCGAAGCGATGCGCGCCATTTCGGAACGGCTGTCGGGCATGGCGCTGGCCGAACGGCAAAAATTGCCTTGTATCGGCACGGAACGGGCGGATCTGGTGGTCGCGGGCTGCGCGATCCTCGAATCGATATTGGACATATGGCCCGCCGCACGGCTGGGCGTGGCGGATCGCGGTATCCGCGAAGGCATATTGCGCGGCCTGATGGACCGCGACGGGAGGGTGATGTGAGAGGCTCCGGCGCCGGCAAGGTGCGCGTCAAATCGGCCAAGGGACGTACCGCGCAATCGGTGCGCTGGCTCGAACGGCATCTGAACGACCCCTATGTCCGCAAGGCGAAGCAGGAAGGGTGGCGCAGTCGCGCCGCCTTCAAGCTGATCGAACTGGATGAGAAATTCCACTTCGTCAAAGGATCGCGCGCGGTCGTGGACCTTGGCGTCGCGCCGGGCGGCTGGGCGCAGGTCGTGCGCAAGATGGCGCCCAAGGCGGCGGTGGTGGGGATCGACCTGCTCCCGACCGATCCCATTCCCGGCGTTACCCTGTTCGAAATGGATTTCATGGACGACAAGGCGCCCGACCTGCTGCGCGACGCATTGGGGCAGGAACCGGACCTGATCATTTCCGACATGGCGGCCAATACGGTCGGCCATGCCCAGACCGATCACCTGCGCACCATGGGCCTGGTCGAGGCGGCGGCCCTGTTCGCGGTGGAAAATCTGCGTAAGGGCGGGACGTTCGTGGCGAAGGTTTTCGCCGGGGGCACGGACGGCGACCTGTTGGTGATGCTCAAGAAGAATTTCACGACGATCAAACATGCAAAGCCCCCTGCCAGTCGCAAGGGCAGCGTCGAATGGTATGTCGTGGCGCAGGGGTTCAAGGGGCGGCCGGACGAAGGGGCCGACCCGACCTGATTTAGCATATTGGGGGGAAAGTGGTCGCAACGGTTTCGACGGTCGCCTATCTGGGGCTGGAAGCGCGTGCCGTTCAGGTACAGTGCCAGCTGGTGCCGGGCCTCCCCAATTTCATCCTCGTCGGCCTGCCCGACAAGGCGGTGGCCGAAAGTCGGGAGCGGGTGCGCAACGCCATTGCCGCCATCGGCCTGTCCCTGCCGCCAAAGCGCATCACGGTCAATCTGTCGCCTGCCGATCTGCCCAAGGAAGGATCGCATTTCGACCTGCCCATCGCATTGGCCCTGCTGGGGGCGATGGGCGTGATCGATGCGGAAACGCTGGCAGGTTATGTGGTGGTGGGCGAATTGGGGCTGGACGGGCGCACCGCTCCGTCGCCCGGCGTGCTGCTGGCCGCGCTGCACGCGGGCGGGCAGGATATGGGCCTTGTCTGCCCCGCCGCGCAGGGGGCGGAGGCCGCCTGGGCGGGGCAGGTGGAGGTCGTCGCCGCGCCCGATCTGCTCAGCCTGCTCAACCATTTCAAGGGAACGGCCGCCCTGTCGCCGCCGCAACCCGGCGCGGTCGAACCGCCGCTCCGCACCGCCGACCTCAAACAGGTGAAGGGGCAGGAAGTCGCCAAGCGTGCGCTGGAGATCGCGGCGGCGGGTGGCCATAACCTGCTGATGGTCGGGCCGCCGGGTGCGGGCAAATCCTTGATGGCCAGCTGCCTGCCCGGAATCCTGCCCGACATGACCCCGTCCGAAGCGCTTGAAAGTTCGATGGTGGCCAGCGTCGCGGGCACGCTGGAAGGTGGGCGGATCAGTCGCGCGCGGCCATTTCGCCATCCGCATCACAGCGCGTCGATGGCGGCGCTGGTCGGGGGCGGGCTGAAGGCACGGCCCGGCGAAGTCAGCATGGCGCATCTGGGCGTGCTGTTCCTGGACGAACTGCCGGAATTTCAGCGCACGGTGCTCGATTCGCTGCGCCAGCCGCTGGAAACGGGGGAGGTGACGGTGGCGCGGGCCAATGCGCATGTGACCTTTCCGGCGCGGGTGCAATTGATCGCGGCGATGAATCCCTGTCGTTGCGGGCATCTGGGCGATCCGGCGCTGGCCTGTTCCCGCGCGCCGCGCTGCGCGTCGGATTATCAGGCGAAGGTTTCCGGGCCGCTGCTCGACCGCATCGACCTGCATGTCGATGTGCAGGCGGTGACCGCCGCCGATCTGGTGCTGCCGCCGCCGACCGAAGGTTCGGCCGAAGTCGCCGCCCGTGTTGCGGCCGCGCGCGGACTGCAAACGGCGCGCTACGCGGGCAGTAGCGTGCGAACCAATGCGGAAGTGGATGGCGAGCGACTGGAAGATGTTGCCGGACCGGACGAAGCAGGGCGACAATTATTGGCGCAGGCGGCGGCCGCGATGAAGATGTCGGCGCGGGGTTATACGCGGGTGTTGCGGGTGGCGCGGACGATCGCCGATCTGGCAGGCGCCGACCGGGTCGGTCGGGTGCATGTGGCGGAGGCGCTCAGCTATCGGCGGCGGCCTCCCGTGAACTGATTGGGCGGCTGCTTTGGGCATTTCCCGCCACTATATGTCATCCCAGCGACCCGAAGGACGGCGAAGCCAAGGCTGGAATCTCAGGCCATGACACGCCGGACCCACAGAGATGCCAGCCTTTGCTGGCATGACGACCAAGGTTTGAAATCGAAAAGCTGTCGTCTGCTCCCTACCCAAATCCGCCGCGATGCCCGCTCAGTTGTCGCTGGCGATCAGTTTCACTTCGGCGACCGGCATGTCGCTGTTCTTGGGGCGGAACCGCCCTTCGACGCGGCTGCCCGGTTCGATGGTGATGCGTTCATAGACCACGTCGCCGGTCACCCGCGCGCTGCTTTCCACGATCAGCTCGCCCGCCGTGATGGAGCCATCCACCAGCCCCGCCAGTCGTGCGCTCTGCGCCGTGACATGGCCGGTGATGCGGCTGTCCGGTCCCTGTACCAGTGCGGCGCAGCTGATGTCGCCATCGATCACGCCGTCGACATGCAGGTCAACGGACGCAGACAGGTTGCCGCTGATCGTCACATCGCCGCCGATCAGCGAGAAGGGAATGGATTTACCCCCGGTCGCGGACATCGGCGAAGCGGGCCGTGGCGACTTGCTGGATTTGGAGAACATCTTTGCGGGCCTCCAGAAAGGGGCGGGGATTGACGGCCTGACCGTTCAGCCGGACCTCGAAATGCAGATGCGTGCCGGTCGAACGACCGGTCGAACCCATGCGGCCGATCGTGTCGCCGCGCGCAACCTTTTGTCCCACCTTGCTGGCGAAGCGGGACAGGTGGGCATAGCGGGTCATGATGCCGTTGCCATGTTCGACTTCCACGACATTGCCATAGCCCTGACGCTGGCCGACATAGCTGACCTTGCCATCGGCCGCCGCGTTGATCGGCTGGCCATAGCGGCCGGGGAAATCGAGCCCCGCATGAAAGGCGGCATGGCCATTGAACGGATCGCGGCGATAACCGTAGGAACTGGTCAACATCGGCGATCCGGTCGGCTGGCCCGATGGGATGGTCAGCAGGCTGCGTTCCAGAAATTCCATGCGCGACATGGCGTCGGCCAGATCTTCCAGTTCATGCGTCAGCGCGCCCTTGTCGCCCTTCCATGGCACGAAAGGACCACCCTGTGCGCGGGCGGCGGTGCGGGCCAGCTTGTCGGGGTTGAGGCCGAAACTGCGGATGGCGGCGGCGGCCTTGTCGGCGCGGCGCTCGACCGCATGGGTTAGAAGTAGGGCGAAACGGCGCTGCCGTTCCTCCAGCTTGACCAGCGGCGCGGCTTCGGGCGCCATGCTGATCTTCGCGTCCTTCTTATCGCCCTTGCTGTCCTGGGCGTCGCCGCCGACCAGATCGGCCCCGGCATCCTTGCCACCCTCTGCGCCGAAATGCGTTTTGTAGAGGTCGTCCATGAAGTCCTGTCGGGCTTCCAGATCCTGCGCCAGATCCTCGACCGACTGGCGATAACCTTCGACCTTGCTGGCGGCGCTGGCGACGGACTTGCCCTGCTGGAGCAGGGCGGCGCGTTGCTGGTCGACCGACGCGCTGCTGGCGACCATGGATATGGTAACGCCCGCCCAGCCGATCAGCGCGGCGGACACCAGTCCGCCTACGGCCAATTGCGCGCGGCGCGAAATTCGGATGAATCTGACCTGGCCACCGGAGCGCAGGAAAATCTCCCGCTCAGGGCAGAGGGCGTGCAGCCGTTCCTTCAGGACGGCCAGTCCCTTCTTCTTCTGATGCGACAATGCGACCCCGCGACTCTTTGTTAAGCTTCTTTTCCCCGCGGGGCCGGTAGCAAAGCTTTGCCTTTCGCGCGAATCCGCCGATGCGGACTCGTGACGAGTCGAAGGTGCAATGGGGCGAAATGAGTATTCGTCGCTTTGGTTCCCGGCTCATGACGATATTTTTCACTTTTCGGGTTGGCCGTCGCGCCGGTTTTGCCGCGACGGCTGCGCACTCCGGCTCGCTTGACCCTTTGCCCGACCATCGCTATAGGCCCGCTGCCCGGCGGACTGCCTTGCTGAGTCTCGTCTCCTCAAGGTCGATCATCCGGGTCTTTTAGAGCTGAACATTACCGGGTGTTCTTGCGGCTCCAGGGGGCTTTTGCCCACCGGGGCCTTTGCTGTTTGGTCGAATCGTCGCCCGAACGGCACGGAAAGCGGGAATGCACAGGTAAAGTAACTGAAAAGGTGAAGGGCTTCATGCCAACTATCAACCAGCTGGTCCGCAAGGGCCGCGAACTGCAGAAGGCCAAGAGCAAGGTCCCTGCAATGGATGCGAACCCGCAAAAGCGCGGCGTTTGCACCCGCGTCTACACGACGACCCCGAAGAAGCCGAACTCGGCTCTGCGTAAGGTGGCGAAGGTGCGTCTGGTCAACCAGCGCGAAGTCATCACCTACATTCCGGGTGAAGGCCACAACCTTCAGGAGCACAGCGTTGTGCTGATCCGTGGCGGCCGCGTACGCGACCTTCCCGGTGTGCGTTACCACGTGCTGCGCGGCGTTCTGGATACCCAGGGCGTCAAGGATCGTAAGCAGAGCCGTTCGAAGTACGGCGCGAAGCGTCCGAAGTAAGGGGAGACCAGTAATATGTCACGTCGTCGTCGCCCCGAAAAGCGCGTCATCCTGCCGGATCCCAAGTTCGGTGATGTCGTGCTGTCGAAGTTCATGAACAGCATCATGCAGGACGGCAAGAAGGCCGTTGCCGAACAGATCGTCTATGGCGCTCTCGACACTGTCGAAACGCGTTCCAAGAAGGACCCGATCGGCATGTTCCATGATGCCCTGAACAATGTAAAGCCCGGTATCGAAGTTCGCAGCCGCCGTGTCGGTGGTGCGACCTATCAGGTCCCGGTCGAAGTGCGTCCCGAACGCGCCCAGGCGCTGGCCATCCGCTGGCTGATCACCGCCGCGCGCAACCGCAGCGAAACCACCATGGCAGCCCGTCTGTCGGGTGAGCTGCTGGACGCCGCCAACAACCGCGGCAATGCCGTGAAGAAGCGCGAAGACACGCACCGCATGGCGGAAGCGAACCGCGCCTTCTCGCACTACCGCTGGTAATAAGGCAGGCGGGCGCCATCATGGTGCCCGTTTCGTCATTCGGCATCCGAAATCGGTCCGTTCGCCACGGGTGGCTACCCATGGCGAACGGATTGGTTTAGGGGCCACGCGCAGAATAAACGAATCCCCTCACCGCCGGCGCGCCGGCAACGGAGAAGCATCATGGCCCGCAGCCATCCGCTCGAACGCTATCGCAATTTCGGTATCATGGCGCATATCGACGCCGGCAAGACCACCACGACCGAGCGTATCCTCTACTACACCGGCAAGTCCTACAAGATCGGCGAAGTCCATGACGGCGCCGCGACCATGGACTGGATGGAGCAGGAGCAGGAACGTGGTATCACGATCACCTCGGCTGCAACGACCTGCATCTGGAACGATCACCGCCTGAACATCATCGACACCCCCGGCCACGTTGACTTCACCATCGAAGTCGAACGTTCGCTGCGCGTGCTCGACGGTGCGGTCGCCGCTTTCGACGGCGTGGCCGGTGTCGAGCCGCAGTCGGAAACCGTGTGGCGT
The DNA here is from genome assembly GCF_048594625.1 of Sphingobium sp. Classification (GTDB taxonomy): domain Bacteria; phylum Pseudomonadota; class Alphaproteobacteria; order Sphingomonadales; family Sphingomonadaceae; genus Sphingobium. Next base: position 12,863 of record NZ_JBMDWL010000125.1, on the reverse strand, counting down.
CAGGCGGACAAGTACAAGGTTCCGCGGATGTGCTTCATCAACAAGCTCGACCGCACCGGCGCCAATTTCTATTATTGCGTTCAGACGATCATCGACCGTCTGGGCGCCGTCCCGGCCGTCCTGTATCTGCCCATCGGCGCAGAAGCGGACTTCAAGGGTCTGGTCGACCTCGTCGAAAACCGCGCCATCATCTGGAAGGATGAAAGCCTGGGCGCCGAATTCTTCTATGAAGAAATTCCGGCCGACCTGGCTGACAAGGCTGCCGAATATCGCGAAAAGCTGATCGAACTCGCCGTCGAACAGGACGACGAGGCGATGGAAGCCTATCTGGAAGGCAATGAACCCGACGTCGCGACCCTCAAGAAGCTGATCCGCAAGGGTACGCTGGGTCACGCCTTCGTGCCGGTGCTGTGCGGTTCGGCGTTCAAGAACAAGGGCGTTCAGCCGCTGCTCGACGCCGTCGTCGACTATCTGCCTTCGCCGCTCGACATCGAAGACGTCCAGGGCGTCAAGATGGACGGCGAAACGCCTGACAGCCGTGCGACCGCCGATGACGCGCCGTTCTCCGGCCTGGCGTTCAAGATCATGAACGACCCGTTCGTCGGCTCGCTCACCTTCCTGCGCGTCTATTCGGGTACGCTCACCAAGGGCACCTACCTGAACTCGGTGAAGGACAAGAAGGAAAAGATCGGTCGTATGCTCCTGATGCATGCGAACAGCCGTGAAGACATCGATACCGCCTATGCGGGCGACATCGTCGCGCTGGCCGGCATGAAGGAAACGACCACCGGCGACACGCTGTGCGCCGAACGTCAGCCGATCATTCTGGAACGCATGGAATTCCCCGAACCGGTCATCGAACTGTCGGTGGAACCCAAGACCAAGGCCGACCAGGAAAAGATGGGTGTCGCGCTCAATCGCCTGGCTGCCGAAGATCCTTCGTTCCGCGTATCGACCGATCACGAATCGGGCCAGACCATCATCAAGGGCATGGGCGAACTTCACCTCGAAATCCTGGTCGACCGCATGAAGCGCGAGTTCAAGGTCGAGGCGAACGTCGGTGCGCCGCAGGTGGCCTATCGCGAATATCTCAAGAAGCCGGTCGACATCGACTACACCCACAAGAAGCAGTCGGGTGGTACGGGTCAGTTCGGCCGCATCAAGGTGAAACTGACGCCGGGCGAACGCGGCGCGGGCATCATCTTCAAGGACGAAATCAAGGGCGGTAATATTCCCAAGGAATATATCCCCGCCATTGAAAAGGGTATGCGCGAAACGGCGGCCACTGGCTCGCTCATCGGCTTCCCGATCATCGACTTCGAAATCCTGCTCTATGACGGCGCCTATCACGACGTCGACTCGTCGGCGCTGGCGTTCGAAATCACGGGTCGCGCCGCCATGCGCGAAGCGGCCCAGAAGTCGGGCATCACCCTGCTCGAACCCGTCATGAAGGTCGAAGTCGTGACCCCGGAAGAATATCTGGGCGACGTCATCGGCGACATGAACAGCCGCCGTGGCCAGATCCAGGGCACCGACACCCGCGGTAACGCACAGGTCGTCGAAGCCATGGTTCCGCTGGCGAACATGTTCGGCTACGTGAACTCGCTGCGCTCCTTCACCCAGGGGCGTGCGAATTACTCGATGATCTTCTCGCACTATGACGAAGTGCCGCAGAATGTGGCGGACGAAGTCAAGGCGAAGATGGCCTGATGATTTTCCTGGGCCGAGCCGTGCGAACGGCTCGGTTTGGGGCTGGTAATCTCTAAATTTGCTGCTATGGACGCGCCTTCGCGAGGCGCGGCCGAGCGGTCAGACCAAAGCTGATTTGATTAGAAGGTAGGATATAATGGCTAAGGCTAAGTTTGAGCGGAACAAGCCGCACTGCAACATCGGCACCATCGGTCACGTTGACCATGGCAAGACCTCGCTGACCGCAGCGATCACCAAGGTGCTGGCCGAAACCGGCGGCGCGACCTTCGTTGACTATGCCAACATCGACAAGGCTCCCGAAGAGCGCGAACGCGGCATCACCATTTCGACCGCGCACGTCGAATATGAAACCGAACAGCGCCACTATGCGCACGTCGACTGCCCGGGTCACGCTGACTACGTCAAGAACATGATCACCGGTGCCGCCCAGATGGACGGCGCGATCCTGGTCGTTTCGGCCACCGACGGCCCGATGCCCCAGACCCGCGAGCACATCCTGCTTGCCCGTCAGGTCGGCGTGCCGCAGCTCGTCGTGTTCATGAACAAGGTTGACCTTGTCGACGACGCCGAAATTCTGGAACTGGTCGAACTCGAAATCCGTGAACTGCTCAGCAGCTACGACTTCGACGGCGACAACATTCCCGTCATCGCCGGTTCGGCTGTTGCCGCCCTTCAGGACAAGACCCCTGAAATCGGCCATGACGCCGTTCTGAAGCTGATGGCTGCCGTTGACAGCTTCATCCCGCAGCCGGAACGTCCGATCGACAAGGCATTCCTGATGCCGATCGAAGACGTGTTCTCGATCTCGGGCCGTGGTACGGTTGTGACCGGCCGCGTCGAAACCGGCATCATCAAGGTTGGTGAAGAAGTCGAAATCGTTGGCCTGAAGGCCACCGCCAAGACCACCGTCACCGGCGTGGAAATGTTCCGCAAGCTGCTCGACGAAGGTCGTGCAGGCGACAACATCGGCGCCCTGGTGCGCGGCACGAAGCGTGAAGAAGTTGAGCGTGGCCAGGTTCTGGCCAAGCCCGGCACCATCACCCCGCACACCGAATTCGACGCGGAAGTCTACGTCCTGTCGAAGGAAGAAGGTGGCCGTCACACCCCGTTCTTCGCGAACTATCGTCCGCAGTTCTACTTCCGCACCACCGACGTGACCGGCGAAGTGATCCTGCCCGAAGGCACCGAGATGGTCATGCCCGGCGACAACGTGAAGCTCGGCGTGAAGCTGATCGCCCCGATCGCCATGGATCCGGGTCTGCGCTTCGCCATCCGTGAAGGCGGTCGTACCGTCGGCGCAGGGGTTGTCGGCACGATCTCGAAGTAATATAGGACCGCAGCGGCGCGAATCGCCTGATTCGCGCCGCTGAGGATTTTAACCGCCCCGGATCGCCTTTCTCCGGCTCGCATGAGCTAGAAGGGCAGTTTGCGGGGCGGATATTTTTTGGTTGGCGCATTTTTGCAAATCATCGGCTGCTCCGGCTGATTTTAAAAATGCGCTGCGTTTTGGCTCTTTCGCATCGGTACAGGAATTATGGACAGCAACATCCGCATTCGTCTCAAGGCGTTCGATCATCGCGTGCTCGATCAGGCGACCGGCGACATCGCCGACACCGCCCGCCGCACCGGCGCCCTTATCCGCGGTCCCATTCCCCTTCCGACGCGCATCGAAAAGTTCACGGTCAACCGTGGCCCGCACATCGACAAGAAGTCGCGCGAGCAGTTCGAAGTCCGCACCTACAAGCGTATGCTTGACATTGTGCAGCCGACGCCGCAGACGGTCGACGCGCTGATGAAGCTGGACCTCGCGGCTGGCGTCAACGTCGAAATCAAGCTGGCCTAAGCCGGCAAGTCCCTGCCTCCTTCGGGTTGGCAGGGTATCGGGTATTCCGCCGCTCCTTCTCTGGAGCGCGGAAGCTCAAACGGACACAAGGGATACCGCACGGCCCCATCCGGTAAACCGGAACGGCGCGTGGTTCTGGTCCCCCGTCGTCTTTCCCGATGAGGGGAGGGCATCCAACCCGGACGGGGTGATTTGTAATTGGGTTGGGCCGCGAAGCAGAGATGCCGAGCGGTTTTTTCGTTGGATACGCCCGCTGCTAAGGCGGGCCTCTATGGGAGTAACAAGTGATGCGCACAGGCGTGATCGCTAAGAAAGTCGGGATGACCCGTCTGTTCCAAGAGGACGGACGTCATATTCCTGTTACGGTTCTTGCCCTCGAGGGCAATCAGGTCGTGGCTCGCAAGGAAGTCGATCGAGACGGTTACGTCGCGGTTCAGCTCGGTGCGGGCGTCGCGAAGGTCAAGAATGTCGCCAAACCGCAGCGCGGTCACTTCGCCAAGGCGGAAGTCGAGCCGAAGCAGCGTCTGGTCGAATTCCGTGTCGCCGAGGATGCGCTCCTCGATGTCGGCGCCGAAATCGCGGCCGATCACTTCATCGCCGGCCAGCTGGTCGATGTCGCTGGTCATACCCAGGGTAAGGGCTTTGCCGGTGCCATGAAGCGCTGGGGCTTCGGCGGTATGCGCGCCACCCACGGTGTGTCGATCAGCCACCGTGCCCATGGTTCGACGGGTAACCGTCAGGATCCGGGTCGCGTCTTCAAGAACAAGAAGATGGCGGGCCACATGGGTGACCGCGAGCGCACGCAGCAGAACCTCGAAATCGTCCGCACGGACGTCGAGCGTGGCCTGCTGTTCGTCAAGGGTTCGGTTCCGGGCGCCAAGGGCACCTGGCTGACCGTCAGCGACGCCGTCAAGGTGAAGCGCCCCGCCGACGTTCCGTATCCCGCCAGCCTGAAGGCTGCCGCGAACAGCAACACCGCCGCGGAAACGCCTGCTCAAGAAGCAGTCGCGCCCGAAGCGACCGAAGGCCAGGAGGGCTAAATCATGAAGGTCAATGTACAGACCCTCGACGCAGCAGCCGCCGGCGAACTGGAGCTGAATGACGACGTGTTCGGTCTTGAACCGCGCGCCGACATTCTGCACCGCGTCGTCACCTGGCAGCTCGAAAAGCGTCGTGGCACCGCCCGCGGCACCCGCGAGCGTTCGGACGTCGCCCGTACCGGCAAAAAGTTCGGTCGCCAGAAGGGCGGCGGTACCGCTCGTCACGGCGATCGCCGCGCACCCGTCTTCATCGGCGGTGGTAAGGCTCACGGTGCCCGCGTCCGTGACTTCAACCCCTCGCTGAACAAGAAGGTTCGCGCGCTGGGTCTGAAGATGGCGCTGTCGTCGAAGGTCAAGAGCGGCTCGCTCACCATCCTCGACAATCTGGACGTGGCTGAAGGCAAAACCAAGGCGCTGGTCGCCAACCTTGCCAAGCTGAACCTGAACAAGGTGCTGTTCATCGACGGCGACGCCGTGAACGTCAGCTTTGCTAAGGCTTCGGCGAACATCGTCGGCGTGAACCTGCTGCCGGCCGTTGGCGCCAACGTCTACGACATCCTGAAGGCCGACTCGCTGGTGCTCACCCGCGCCGCGGTCGAAAAGCTGGAGGCCCGTTTCAATGGCTAAGAAGCAAGCCGGGACCGTCGACAACCGTCATTACGACGTTGTTGTCGCCCCCCACATCACCGAGAAGTCGACCCTTCTCAGCGAAAATAACGCCGTGGTTTTCAAGGTTGCAGGCAACGCCTCCAAGCCGGAAATCAAGGCCGCTGTGGAAGCGATCTGGGGCGTTGACGTCAAGAGCGTCAACACGCTGGTCGTCAAGGGCAAGACGAAGCGCTGGAAGGGCAAGCCCTACACGCGCAGCGACGTGAAGAAGGCGATCGTCCGTCTGGCCGATGGTCAGTCGATCGACATCACCGAGGGAGTCCGTTAAAAATGGCTCTTAAGCATTATAACCCGACCAGCCCCGCCCAGCGCGGCCTGATCCTGGTCGACAAGTCCAGCCTGCACAAGGGCAAGCCCGTCAAGGCTCTGACCGAAGGCAAGCGCAAGACCGGTGGCCGCAACAACAAGGGTCATGTGACCTCGCGCGGTATCGGTGGCGGTCACAAGCAGCGTTATCGTATCATCGATTTCAAGCGCCGCCTGTGGGACGTCGAAGGCACGGTCGAGCGTCTGGAATATGACCCCAACCGCACCGCCTTCATCGCGCTGGTGAACTATCCCGACGGCACGCAGGCGTACATCATCGCGCCGCAGCGTCTGGCCCCCGGTGACAAGGTCATCGCTGGCAAGAAGACCGACGTGAAGCCGGGCAATGCGATGGAACTGGGTCAGATGCCGGTCGGCACGATCATCCACAACATCGAAATGAAGCCGGGCAAGGGCGCGCAGCTCTGCCGTTCGGCAGGCACCTATGCCCAGCTGGTCGGTCGCGACCGTGGCATGGTCATGGTGCGTCTGTCGTCGGGTGAACAGCGTTACATCCGTTCGGACTGCATGGGCACCGTTGGCGCCGTGTCGAACCCCGACAATGGCAACACCAACCTTGCCAAGGCTGGCCGCAACCGTTGGAACGGCATCCGTCCTCTGACGCGCGGTGTTGCGAAGAACCCGGTCGACCACCCGCATGGTGGTGGTGAAGGCCGGACCTCCGGTGGCCGTCATCCGGTGACGCCGTGGGGCAAGCCGACCAAGGGTGCACGCACCCGTCACAACAAGGCGACGGACAAGTTCATCATCCGTAGCCGCCACGCGAAGAAGAAGAGGTAAGCGAGATGGCTCGTTCCGTCTGGAAAGGTCCGTTCGTGGACCTCAGCCTTCTGAAGAAGGCGGAAACGGCGCAGGACGCCGGTGGCCGTGGTGGCCCGATCAAGACCTGGTCGCGCCGCTCCACCATCCTGCCGCAGTTCGTTGGCCTGACGTTCAACGTCTATAACGGCCGCAAGCATGTTCCGGTTCTCGTGAACGAGGAAATGGTTGGTCACAAGCTGGGCGAATTCGCCCCGACCCGCTACTTCCCCGGCCACGCCGCCGACAAGAAGGGCAAGCGCTAATGAGCAAGGAAAAGGCTCCCCGTCGCGTCGCCGACAATGAAGCGCTTGCCGTGGGCACGCAGATCCGTGGTTCGGCGCAGAAGTTGAACCTGGTTGCCACGCTCATCCGCGGCCGCAAGGTCGAAGACGCGCTGAACATCCTCGCCTTCTCGAAGAAGGCGATGGCTGTCGACGTGCGCAAGGTGCTGGCTTCGGCCATCGCCAACGCGGAAAACAACCACAATCTCGACGTCGATTCGCTGGTCGTCGCGGAAGCATCGGTGGGCAAGAGCTTCACCCTGAAGCGCTTCCACGCTCGCGGCCGCGGCAAGTCGACCCGGATCCTCAAGCCCTTCAGCCGCGTGCGCATCGTCGTGCGTGAAGCTGGCGAAGAAGCGGAGGCGTAAGCACATGGGTCACAAGAGCAATCCGATCGGTCTGCGTCTTCAGATCAACCGTACCTGGGACAGCCGCTGGTTCGCCGAAGGCGCCGACTATGGCCGCCTGCTGCTGGAAGATCTCAAGATCCGCCAGTATATTTTCAAGAACCTGCCGCAGGCAGCGATCTCGAAGGTGGTTATCGAGCGTCCGGCCAAGCTGTGCCGCGTGTCGATCTATGCCGCCCGTCCGGGCGTCATCATCGGCAAGAAGGGCGCGGACATTGAAAAGCTGCGTCGTAAGCTCGGCGCGCTGACCTCGTCCGACGTGTCGCTGAACATCGTCGAAATCCGCAAGCCGGAAATCGATTCGAAGCTCGTCGCACAGGGCATCGCCGATCAGCTGGAACGCCGCGTGGCTTTCCGCCGTGCGATGAAGCGTGCGGTGCAGTCGGCCCTGCGTCTGGGTGCCGAAGGCATCAAGATCACCTGCGGCGGCCGTCTGGGCGGCGCGGAAATCGCGCGCGTCGAATGGTATCGCGAAGGTCGCGTTCCGCTGCATACCCTGCGTGCGAACGTGGACTATGCCGAAGCCGAAGCCCACACCGCCTATGGCGTGTGCGGCATCAAGGTCTGGATCTTCAAGGGCGAAATCCTTGGTCACGATCCGATGGCCACCGACCGGCTGATGCTGGAGGCTCAGACCTCCGGCGTGCGCCCGGCGCGCTGAAGATAAGAAGGTAATAGCGTCATGCTGCAACCGAAGAAAATGAAGTTCCGCAAGACCTTCAAGGGTCGGATCAAGGGCGATGCCAAGGGTGGCTCGGCTCTGAATTTCGGCGCTTACGGTCTTAAGGCTCTGGAACCTGAGCGCGTCACCGCCCGTCAGATCGAAGCGGCCCGCCGCGCGATCCAGCGTCACCTTCGCCGTCAGGGCCGTCTGTGGATCCGCGTGTTCCCCGACGTTCCGGTTTCGAAGAAGCCCGCCGAAGTCCGTCAGGGTAAGGGTAAGGGTTCGGTCGAATATTGGGCAGCTCGCGTCAAGCCGGGCCGCATCCTGTTCGAACTGGACGGCGTTCCCGGCCCGCTCGCAGCAGAGGCCTTCTCGCGCGCCGCGATGAAGCTGCCCATCAAGACCAAGGTCGTTGCCCGCCTCGGCGACACCTCGCACCTGGAGGGTTAAGCCGTGGCGAACGTCGCAGACCTCAAGACCAAGACGGACGACGAACTGTCGACCGAACTCAACAACCTGAAGCGTGAGCAGTTCAATCTGCGCTTCCAGGCGGCCACCAACCAGCTGGAAAAGCCCAGCCGCGTGAAGGAAGTCCGTCGGTCGATCGCTCAGATCAAGACCCTGCAGACCGAGCGTAACCGCTCGGCTGCGAAGTAAAGGAAACTACACGATGCCCAAGCGCGTGCTGACGGGAACGGTGGTTTCCGACAAGACCGACAAGACGGTGGTGGTTCGCGTAGAGCGCAAGGTTAAGCATGCGCTCTACGGCAAGATCATCCGCCTGTCGAAGAAGTACCATGCCCATGATGAGGGCAATGTCTACAAGGAAGGCGAAACGGTCCGCATCGAAGAGACCGCTCCGATTTCCAAGCTCAAGACCTGGAAGGTCATCGAGCGCGTGGACACCCATAAGTCGCCGGAAACGGCTGCTTGATAGCGATTTCGAGGCGGTCGGTCACGATCGCCGTTTAAGAAATCGCGGTTAGGGAGACACTGAAGCGGCACGCGTTCGATCAGATCGCAAGCCGTTTCAGCGAGGCTCTAACAAAGCCTTTGGTAAAAAATGCGGCGCGGGGCTGGCCTTTTCCTTCGGGAACAGGTACAGGCCCGCGCTTCGCGTAGAGTCAAAGGCTCGCATGAGTCTCTATGCACGTGAATTCGGAACCGCCGGGAATTGCCCCGGTAGGCCAAATAAGAAGGAACCGGATCAATGATCCAGATGCAATCCAATCTTGACGTCGCTGACAACAGCGGCGCCAAGCGCGTCCAGTGCATCAAGGTGCTGGGCGGCTCGAAGCGTCGCTTCGCTGGCGTGGGCGACATCATCGTCGTCTCGATCAAGGAAGCTGCGCCTCGTGGCAAGGTGAAGAAGGGTGACGTGCATCGTGCCGTCATCGTGCGCACGGCGAAGGACATTCGTCGCGCCGACGGCAGCGTCATCCGTTTCGATGGCAACGCCGCTGTGCTGATCAACAAGAACGAGGAGCCGATCGGCACCCGTATCTTTGGCCCGGTCGTTCGCGAACTGCGCGCCAAGAAGCACATGAAGATCATCAGCCTTGCTCCTGAGGTGCTGTAATGAGCGCTGCTAAGATCAAGAAGGGCGACAAGGTCGTCATCCTGGCTGGCAAGGACAAGGGCCGTACCGGCGCCGTCCTCCAGGTCCTGCCCAAGGCGGACAAGGTTCTAGTGGAAGGCGTGAACGTTCACGCCAAGCACCGCAAGCCCGACCAGGCGAACCCGCAGGGTGGCATCGAGCGCAAGCCTGCGCCGCTCCACATTTCCAACGTCGCTGTCGCCGACAAGGACGGCAAGCCGACCCGCGTTCGTTTCGAGGAACGCGACGGCAAGAAGGTCCGCGTCGCCGTCAAGTCCGGTGAGGTGCTGTAATGAGCGACAAGTACACCCCGCGTTCGAAGTCGGTCTATGATGCCGAAATCGTCAAGGCGATGACCGAAAAGTTCGGTTACAAGAACGTCATGGAAATTCCCCGGATCGAAAAGATCACGCTCAACATGGGCGTCGGTGAAGCCACCCAGGACAAGAAGAAGGTCACGTCGGCCGCCGAGGAAATGGAACTGATCGCCGGTCAGAAGCCGGTCATCACCAAGGCGAAGAAGTCGATCGCGCAGTTCAAGCTGCGTGAAGGCATGCCGATCGGTGCCAAGGTCACGCTGCGTCGTGAACGCATGTATGAATTTCTGGATCGTCTGATCAACATCGCGCTCCCCCGCGTGCGCGACTTCCGGGGCCTGAACCCGAAGAGCTTCGATGGCCGTGGCAACTATGCCTTCGGTATCAAGGAGCAGATCATCTTCCCGGAAATCAGCTATGATCGTGTCGACAAGGTACGCGGCATGGACATCATCGTGACCACCACGGCGAAGACGGACGACGAAGCGCGCGAACTGCTGCGCCTCTTCGGTTTCCCCTTCCCGATCGAAGAGAAGCAGGCGGCCTAATCTAGGCCCCGCTTCTCTCCCAAACGCTTAAGCTAAGGAAGAGAACTTAAGTCATGGCGAAACTGAGTTCGATCAACAAGAACGAGCGCCGCAAGAAGCTGGTGAAGAAGTACGCTGGCCGTTATGCGAAGCTCAAGGCGATCGCGAATGATACCGCGGCCGACGACAGCGATCGTCTGATCGCGCGTCTGAAGATGGCGGAGATCCCCCGCAACGGCAACCCGACCCGCGTTCGGAACCGCTGCGAACTGACGGGGCGTCCCCGCGCTTATTACCGCAAATTCCGCCTCTGCCGCGTGCAGCTGCGTGATCTGGCCAACAAGGGCCTGATCCCCGGCGTCACCAAGTCGAGCTGGTAAGGATCATTTGAGATGGCATTGACCGATCCCCTGGGTGATATGCTCACCCGCATCCGCAACGGGCAGCAGGCGAAGAAGGACAGCGTGATGTCCCCCGCTTCCAAGCTGCGCGCCCGCGTGCTCGACGTTCTCCAGCGCGAAGGCTATATCCGCGGTTATTCCGAGGAAGCTCTTGGCAACCATGCTGGTCTGCGCATCGAGCTCAAATATTTCGAAGGACAGCCCGCGATCAAGCATGTCGCCCGCGTGTCCAAGCCTGGCCGCCGCGTCTATTCGGGTTCGAAAGAACTGCCGATCGTGCGCAACGGCCTGGGCATCACCATCGTATCGACGCCTCGCGGCGTTCTGTCCGACGCGGAAGCGCGCGAACAGAATGTCGGCGGCGAAGTGCTGGCGGAGGTGTTCTGATGAGCCGTACTGGTAAGAAGCCGGTTGCCGTCCCTGCGGGCGTCACCGCGTCGATCGCCGATGGCGAGCTGTCGGTGAAGGGCCCCAAGGGCACCTTGTCGATCCCGCTGGCCAACGAAGTCACCTACAGCATCGAAGACGGTGTGATCGCGGTGAAGCCTGCCAACGACGGTAAGCGCGCTCGCGCTTTCTGGGGCATGCAGCGTACCCTGATCGCCAACCTGATCACTGGCGTGACCGAAGGTTACACCAAGAAGCTGCTGATCACCGGCGTCGGTTATCGTGCGGATGCCAAGGGCAAGGTTCTGAACCTGAAGCTTGGCTACTCGCATGACGTCGACTTCGACGTGCCCGAAGGTATCGAGATCAAGACCCCGGATAACACCACGGTCGAAATCAGCGGTATCGACAAGCAGAAGGTGGGTCAGGTAGCCGCCGAGATCCGCCGCTGGCGCAAGCCCGAACCCTATAAGGGCAAGGGTATCAAGTACGCCGGCGAGTTCATCTTCCGCAAGGAAGGGAAGAAGAAGTAAGATGGCAAAGCTTTCCCTCTTCGCGCGGCGTCGTCGCCGCGTTCGCACCGCGCTCAAGGCTGTTTCGGGCACGCGCCCGCGCCTCAGCGTCCATCGTTCGGGCCGTCACATCTATGCCCAGGTCATCGACGACGTCGCGGGTAAGACCGTTGCCGCCGCTTCGACCCTGGACAAGGACGTGGGTTCGAAGGCTCTGGGCAAGACCGGCGCCTCCTCCGAAGCTGCTGCCGATGTCGGCAAGCGCGTCGCCGCTGCGGCGGCCGCTGCCGGTGTTACCAAGGTCGTTTTCGACCGTGGTGGCTTCCTGTTCCATGGCCGCGTCAAGGCGCTGGCCGATGCCGCCCGTGAAGGCGGGCTGGAGTTCTGATCATGGCTGACGAAAACACCAACGAAGTCGTCGCGCCCGTCGAGGGTGCTGAGGCTCAGACCGAAGGTCGTGGTCCCGGCCGTGGCCGTGGCAACCGTGGCGGTGGCGATCGCAACCGTGGCGAACGCGGTGGCCGTGGCCGTCGCGACGATCGTCGCGGTGGCAACCGTGACGAGGAACAGGGTGAAGAGCTGATCGAGAAGCTGGTTCACATCAACCGCGTCTCGAAGACCGTCAAGGGCGGTAAGCGCTTCGGCTTCGCTGCTCTCGTCGTTGTCGGCGATGGCAAGGGCCGTGCGGGCTTCGGCCATGGCAAGGCGCGCGAAGTGCCTGAAGCCATCAGCAAGGCGACCGCCGCTGCCAAGAAGGCAATGGTTCGCGTTCCGCTGAAGGAAGGCCGCACCCTGCACCATGACGGCCTCGGCCACTTCGGCGCTGGCAAGGTGACCGTGCGTTCGGCGCCTGCCGGTACGGGTATCATCGCCGGTGGTCCGATGCGCGCCGTGTTCGAAAGCCTCGGCGTCGCTGACGTCGTGACCAAGTCGAACGGCACGTCGAACCCCTACAACATGATCCGTGCGACCTTCGCGGCTCTGGTCGAACAGACCAGCCCGAAGTCGGTGGCGCAGCGTCGTGGCAAGAAGGTCGCCGACCTTCTGCGTCGCGGTGGTGCCTCTGCCGACGTCGCGCAGGCTGATGCCGAAGCGATTGCGGAGTAACTGACATGGCGAAGATCAAGATCAAGCAGATCGGTTCGCCGATCCGTCGCCCCGAAGCCCAGAAGAAAATTCTGGTCGGCCTGGGCCTTGGCAAGATGAACCGCGTGGTGGAACTGGAAGACACGGCGGAAGTCCGCGGTGCCATCAAGAAGCTGCCCCACATGGTGGAAGTGGTCGAAGGCTAAGCCTTCCGACTTCTAAGAAACGGAAAAGGGGCGGGTAGCCGTCGCGCACAGGGCCGGTGGGTTTTTAAGGTGGGGGGGGGGGGGCGCT
>NZ_JBMDWL010000124.1:0-13911 GCF_048594625.1 Sphingobium sp. | reverse complement strand
ATAGGCGCGCAGGTTATGGCCGACGAGGTGCGGCCTGTCCTCCAGCCACGTTTCGACCGTGACCTGATCCTTGCTCGCCACATGGGCGATGATGTCGCCAATATTGCGCTTGATCGTGGTCGGCGTGATGCCGTGCTCCAGGTTATAGGCCTCCTGCTTTTCCCGCCGCCGCGATGTTTCGTTCAGCGCGCGCTCCATCGATCCGGTGATGCGGTCGGCATAGAGGATCACGCGCCCTTCCACATTGCGCGCCGCGCGGCCGATCGTCTGGATCAGCGATGTTTCGGACCGCAGAAACCCTTCCTTGTCCGCGTCGAGGATCGCCACCAGCCCGCATTCGGGAATGTCCAGCCCTTCGCGCAGCAGGTTGATGCCGATCAGCACGTCATAGACGCCAAGGCGCAGGTCGCGGATCAACTCGATACGCTCCAGCGTTTCGACGTCCGAGTGCATGTAGCGCACCTTGATCCCCGCCTCATGCATGAACTCGGTCAGATCCTCAGCCATCCGCTTGGTCAGGGTGGTGACGAGCGTACGATAACCCTGCGCCGCCACCTTGCGGCATTCGTTGATCAGGTCGTCGACCTGATCCTCCACCGGCTTGATCTCGACCGGCGGGTCGATGAGGCCGGTGGGGCGGATCACCTGTTCGCTGAACACCCCGCCCGTCTGCTCCATTTCCCACGGGCCGGGGGTGGCGGATACGCTGACCGTCTGCGGCCGCATCGCATCCCATTCGTTGAAGCGCAGCGGGCGATTGTCGATGCAGCTGGGCAGGCGGAACCCATATTCGGCCAGCGTGATCTTGCGCCGGTGGTCGCCCCGCGCCATCGCACCGATCTGCGGCACGGTCTGGTGGCTTTCGTCCACGAACAGCACCGCATTTTCGGGCAGATATTCGAACAGGGTCGGCGGCGGTTCGCCGGGCAGGCGGCCGGTCAGGAAACGGCTGTAATTTTCGATTCCCGCGCAACTGCCCGTCGCGGCGATCATCTCCAGATCGAAATTGGTCCGCTGCTCCAGCCGCTGCGCCTCCAGCAGCTTGCCTTCCTCGACCAGTTCCTTCAGCCGCTCGGTCAATTCGTGGCGGATCGCTTCCATCGCCTGCTTCAGCGTCGGGCCGGGCGTCACATGGTGGCTGTTGGGAAAGACCTTCACATAATCGAGGCTGGCCACCTTCTTTCCGGAAAGCGGATCGAATTCGACAATATCCTCGATCTCGTTGCCAAAGAAGCTGACGCGCCAGGCGGTGTCTTCATAATGCGACGGAAAGATTTCCAGATTGTCGCCCTTCACCCGGAAATTGCCGCGCGCAAAGCCCGCATCGTTGCGCTTATACTGGAGCGCGACCAGCTTGCGGATGATCTCCCGCTGATCCTCGATCCCGCCCTTCTTCATGGCAAAGGTCATCGCCGAATAGGTTTCGACCGACCCGATGCCATACAGGCAGGACACCGACGCCACGATGATCACGTCATCGCGTTCCAGCAGCGCGCGGGTGGCCGAATGGCGCATCCGGTCGATGCTCTCGTTTACGCTCGACTCCTTCTCGATATAGGTGTCGGACCGCGCGACATAGGCTTCGGGCTGGTAATAGTCGTAATAGCTGACGAAATATTCGACCGCGTTGTCGGGGAAGAAGCTTTTGAACTCCCCGTAAAGCTGCGCCGCCAATATCTTGTTGGGCGCCAGGATCAGCGCGGGCCGCTGCAACGCTTCGATTGTCTTGGCCATGGTGAAGGTCTTGCCGGAACCGGTGACGCCCAGCAGCACCTGATCCTTTTCGCCATCCTTCGCCGCCGCCACCAGTTCGGCGATCGCGGTCGGCTGGTCGCCCGACGGTTCATAGTCGCTGACCAGCGTGAAAGGCCTGCCGCCCTCGCTCTTTTCGGGCCGCGCGGGGCGATGCGGGACAAAGGCATCCCCGGTTTCCGGTTCATCGAGCGTGGTGCGGATCTGGATCGACATGGGACGAATATGGGGTTTCTTGGCAGCAGCGCAATTGCGACGGACCATATTCAATGGATATGAACAAATAAAGAACAAAACTCTTTTGCGTGACCGTCATTGATCCGGCGCGCGACGTGGTTATCTTTTGGGATAAGGGCAATGATACAGGGAGGACCATGATGCGCCGGACACTCATCACGCTTGCGCTTCTGGCGGCACTGGCCGCCTGCAACGACAAGGCTGGAGAGATCGCCGCCACCGATGCCATGAGCAAGCAGGCGGTGAAGGATGAAGTCGACAAGGTCCAGCTTCGCCCCGGCCAGTGGGAAGGGCGCTTTACCGTGCAGAATATCGATATGCCCCAAATGCCCGCCGTCGCGAAAGAGCAAATGAAGCAGGCGATGGGCGCGACCATCCTCAAATATTGCGTCACGCCAGAGCAGGCGGCGAATCCCAGCGGCGAGATGTTTTCAGGTCAGGAAAATAAAGACTGCACCTATGCTGGGTTCGAGGCGAAAGGCGGCAAGGTGAAGGGCCAAATATCGTGCAAGGCGCCCAATGGCGGGACGATGAACGCCGCCATGTCCGGCAGTTATGCGCCTGAAAGCTATAGCATCGCCATGGACATGAAGATGGAGGGCGGCGCGCCTGCGACGCCCGGCACGCCGGATATGCGACACATGGCCATCGCCGCCACATCGCAGGCAAAATGGATCGGCCCCAACTGCGCGAAACCCTGATCCCACTCTTTCATGGCTGACGCATCGCCATGCTGGCTGTGCGGCCGCGCGCTCGGACGGCGCATCGAATGGCATCACCCCCTGCCCAAAAGCCGGGGCGGGCGCGCCGTGGTGCCGCTCCACCCCATCTGTCATCGCACCATCCATGCGACACTGACCAATGCGGATCTGGCGCGCGCCTATGCGGATCGCGACGCCCTGCGCGCGCATGCCGACATTGCCCGCTTCATCCTGTGGGTGGCGGGCAAGCCGCCCGATTTCCATGCGCCCACGCGGCGTCGGCGATAATCGCGGACCGGCCCGATCTTTCCGCTTGCGCTTTGGCGGCGGCGGGTAGAGCCTTCGCGTCCATAGGCCATAAGGCCGGAAAAAGGGATGAGGATATGCGGATGAAGATGCGCGCGGCGTTGCCCCTGTGTTTGACGTTCGGCCTTGCCGCCTGCGGCAGCGAACCGACGCCCCCGCCACAGGCCGAAGAAGCGCCGGTCGTGCTGAAGGCAGGGGAATGGGCGATCACGCGCAGGACGACGGGTTACAACACCCCCACCGTCACCCCGGCCGAATATCAGCAGGCGCTCAAGCAGATTGGCGAGGACAAGCTGTGCATCGCCGTCGATGCGCAGGGCATCCCCGCCGCCGACGCGCTGGCGGGCAAGGAGGGCACGGCCTGTACCTATAAGGACAGGATGATCCGCAAGGGGCGGCTGATCGCCACCCTGTCCTGCACCGCCGGGGCGGGCACGTCCGACATCGTGGTGGAGGGCAATTATACCGCCGACACGCTGACGCTGGGCACCACCATGACGAAGATGCAGGGGGGCAAACCCGTTCTGCGCACCACCCATGATGTCACGGGCAAGCGTCTGGGCGACTGCCCCGCCGCATCCTGACGCGCAGCGACATGATCCAGCCGGGCCGGGCGCGAAGGCCGCCGATGCCCTCGCGCCCGGCCTGTGAATAATCCTGTGGATTATCCCTTGGCAGGCACGTGGACTGGCTGGGGATGACCTGTGGATAAGTTGTGGATCATTCCAGCGCGCGGATCGCCCGTTCGTCGCATGTCTTCGCGCCGACCGGCACCGGGCTGACGGTCGGCACCATCAGCGACTGGCCGATGCGCAGCGGGGCGAAACGCCTGCGCTCTATCCCCTCGCATCGCAGCGCCAGTTCCAGCATGCGCGGCGGCGTGTCCCATTGTTCATAGGACAGGCGGAACGTGCCCCAATGGATGGGGATGGCGGTCGACGCGCCCAGCCGCCTGAACACCTCCACCGCCTGCAACGGCCCGATATGTGCGTCCGACTGCATCTGCCCTTTCCAGAAACGGAACGCGCCGATCGGGATCAGCGCCAGCCGGATCGGGCCATAGCGTCGCGCTTCATAAGGCCATCCCATGTCGCCCGCGCCGGTATCGCCCGCAAAGAAGATGTTGCCCGCCCGCGTTTCGATGACGAAACTGGACCATAGCGCGCGGTTGCGGTCGGTGCCCCAGCGGCTGCCCCAATGATGGTTGCGGGTCACATGGACGCGATAATCGGGGCAATGTTCGTAATTGCCGCACTGGATCACCGCCTGCGGGGCAAGGCCATTCAGCGCCGCGCCGCTCACCGACTGACCCCAATCGATCGCGGTGGCGGGAATGCCCTGCGCCTTCAGGATCGCGTCATTGCCCAGGCTGGTGACGATTTTCGGCCGATCCCGCTCCCAAAGCCTTCTGAGCGTAGGCAGGTCCATATGGTCGTAATGATTGTGGCTGATGACGATCAGGTCGATCTTTGGCAGTTCGTCAAAGCGGATGCCCGGCTGCGCGACGCGTTTGGGCCCCAGCGGCGGCAGCGGGCTGGCATGGTCGGACCAGATCGGATCGGTCAGGATGTTGAGGCCCGCCGCCTGCACCAGCACAGTCGCATGGCCGACCCATGTCGCCACCATTCCGCGCGGCGCTGCAAAGGGGGCGGGGCGGGCAGGCTTGACCGCAATGGCGATGGGCCATGCGGGGCGGTCGTCCTGCCCCAGCAGCCAGCGCGCGATAAAGCCCTGACGGCTGGTACCGGGCGGCGCGGGCGTATCGATTTCGCCATCGGGATTATGGAAATGCGCGCCGTCATAATGGCGGCTGACCGGCCCGTCATAATAGATGCGGTCCAGAAAAGGCGGCACGATGGTGATGGCCAGGCACAGCGCGACGACCGTGAACAGGATCGCGATGCCCACGCCCCTGACTATGCTGACAAGGCGATCCATGGCTGCTCCCGATTGCGACATGTGCGGGACATAGCGCATGGGGGGTAAGGGGCAAGGGGGCGGTCGTTATGGGTGGGCAGGCGGCAGGCTTGCTTCCGGCGTTTACGCCACGGTGACCGACGCTGCCATATCCGTCATGCCAGCGCAGGCCGGCATCTCAGGCAACGACGCGCAACGCCTGTTCAAAGCCGACCCCGCCCGCGCTGAGGCTCCAACCTCAGGCTGGGGTAATGGCGCATGTCAGCCCCGCGCCGCCCGCGATCCCCGACCGGTCAACCCTGATCCTGATAGGCCATCTGGAGTATGCCCCAATGGCGGCCCTTCACATGGATGGACGCGATCACCTGTTTCAGCAGGATGACGTCGCCCTGTGCGGTCAGGCGGCGATAGGCCTTGATGCAGAAAGGCTGGGTGATCTTCGCCTGCTCGCGGGTGTCGGGGAAATCGAATATCACGCCCTGTCGCGCATATTCCATATTCCATTCCTCCTGGCCCGGCCGCTGTTGCTGGGCGCGCTCGGGCATGGCCACCGCGCCATAGGCGTTGCGGTCGGTAAAGGTCATGCCGAACAGGCCGGGGAAGCCGCGCGCCCGTTCCTGCGCCGCGCGGGCGGCGGGCATCATCGCGGTCTGCACCGGATGGGTATAGAGCGGCGGGTTGGTGCCCATGACGGGCACATAATAGTCGCTGAAAATCTCCGCCTCGCTGACTTCGCGGGCATCGATGGCGCGCTCGATCGCGCGGCTGACCTGCTCGGCGCTCTCCAGGCTGAAGCGGATATAGGGAGAATCGGGAATGTCGACGCCGCTTTCGGCCAGATATTGCAGCAGTTCGTTGGTGTCGTCGCTGGCGGTCGATACCCGGCCCGACAGGCGTTGCAGGCCGTCGGCATTGTCGCTCGACGTGCTGGCCAGCGCCGACAGGCCGCTGCGTATCTCGCCGGCCGAACCGACCATCGACGTGATGCGACAGGCCATCGCCTCGCTATTGGACGACAGCCCCTGCATCAGCGTGCCCAGCCGCTCCACCAGCGTTTCGATATTCTTCGTGTCGTTCAGCGCGGTGCGCGCCGTCTGCGCGCCATGAGTGATGCTGTCCAGCATGCCCCCCGCTTCGCCCGTCAGCGCGGCGATCGACTGTTCGATCGTGTGGGTCGCGGTGGCGGTTTCCTGCGCCAGCTTCTTCACTTCGGCGGCCACCACGGCAAAGCCGCGCCCCGCATCGCCCGCGCGCGCCGCTTCGATCGTGGCGTTCAGCGCCAGCAAATTGGTCTGGCTGGCGATGCCGCTGATGACGCTGGTCACATGGGCCACGGTCTTCAATGCTTCGCCAAATCCGTCCAGCCGCGCATGGATGCGGCTCACCTGTTCGATCAGGTCGACGAAATTGCCGTTGGCGGTGGACAGCTGACGCCCCGAATCATCGATGATCGCGCGGGCGGCGACCGCCTGTTCGCGCGCCTCCTGCCCGGCCATCGACACGCTGTCGCCATCGCGCGACAGTTGCGCGGCGGCACCGCTGATCGCCTCGATCGTGTGCGCCTGTTGCGTCACGCGGTCGGCCAGTTCGCTGATGTCTGCCTGAAGGTCGAGCGTGCGGATGCCCAGGTCGCCGGACAATTTGGCGACCTTCATCACCGCTCTGGCGACGTTGTTTTCGATTAGCGCTGCTTTTTCCACGAAGGGGGTGGTTACTGTACCATGGTAAAATAAGGGTTAGCGATCCGCCCCGTTCATAAAGATCCCGTCAACGCCAGCGCCACGCCGCTCACCACCAGCACCAGCCCCGCTGCCTCGCTGCGCCGCATCTTTTCCTTCAGGTAGAAATGGCCGAACGCCATGGTGAAGGCGACCTCGATCTGCCCCACGATCCGCACCAGCGCGACCGGCGCGGTGGCAAATCCGGTGAACCAGCAGGCGCTGCCCAGTGCGGACAACAGCCCTACCTGACCCGACACCCGCCAACTGTCCAGCACCCGGCGCATTTCGCCCGGTTCGCGCAGCATCAGCCACGCGCCCTGCATCGCCGTCTGGATCAGCACTGTCACCACCAGCACCAGCAAAGCCGCCAGAATGCGGTCGTCGCCGCCCACGGTCTGGGTCGCGCGGCGGATGCCGATGGCGGTCAATGCAAAGAAAAAGCCGGACGCGATCCCGGTCAGCGCGGCAGGCTGTGCCAGCGCGCGCAGAAAATCGCCCGGTCCCATCCGCCTGCCGCCGGTGGACAGGATCATCACCCCCATCACGCCGCAGCCGATCCCCGCCCATGCCAGCGGATGCAGCCGTTCGCCCATCAGCAGAAAGGATAATATGGCGCCCTGCACCGCCTCGGTCTTCGAATAAGCGGTGCCGACGACGAAGTTGCGGTGCCTGAACGCCATGATCAACAGGTTGGTGGCGATGATCTGGGCCAGCCCGCCCGCGATGCAGAATGGCAGGAACAGCGGCCCGAAACCGGGCAGCGGCGCGGGAAACAGCCACCGGTATCCGCTAAGCAGGATCAGGGCGAAAGGAATGCCGTACAGATAGCGGACAAGGCCTGCCGCATTGATCGACAGGCTGTCGCTGACGCGGCGCTGCACGGCGGTGCGCCACGCCTGCATCGCGCCAGCGATCAGCGTGGCCGGCAGCCATAGGGGGGACGTGATCATGCCGCCCCTATACAGGGCCGACGGTTCGCGTCACCCCAGCGACACGACCAATGTGAAGAACAGGGACAGCGATACGCAGGCAAAGCCGTACAACAGCGGCAGCCGCAGCAACGCCCCGCCGCGCGACAGGCCATAGCCGTCCTTGAACTGGCGATACATATGCCATGCGGCAAACAGGATCAGCGCCAGCGTCACCAGCCCGTTCGTCACATGCACCGCGTTCAGGATCATCGACAGGGAAAAGAGCAGCGACATGAATGCGATGCTGTAGGTGACGTACATGGCGTGGTCGTACATCTTGAACCGGCGACTGAACGGGAACAGCAACCACATGAAGGGCAGGGAAATCAGGATCAGCGCCCAGGAAAATTTATAGGCGTTGGCCTTCATCTTGTAATAGGCGAACTCAGGATTCTTCGCCGCCGCGCTCACCGCCTTACCCACGCTTTTCGCGATGCCGCCATTCACGCCTTCGCCGACCAGCGAATCGGTCAGCCCGCTCGCCAGCGACAGCGCCTTGCGTTCGGCCTGCGCATCGCTCAGTTCTTCGGTCATCGCCTCTTTGCGCGCGGCGGACAGGCCCGGTTGCGCCAGCGTCGCCGCGATCGCGCGGATATGGGCGTCGGCCTTCGCCTCTTCCTGTCGCAATTCGGCCTGCGCGGCGCGGTTCATGCGCACGCCCTGCACCGCATCTGTCGTCCCGCCATGGCTGGTCAGTGAAAAGACCGCGTACATCAGAAATGCGGAAAAGAGGAACAGCGCGAATGGCGACACGAATTTCGCCCGCTCGCCATGGATATAGCGCCGCGTCAGCCGCCCCGGCCGCAATGCCAGTTCGGGCAGGGTGGCCCAGATTTTTCCTTCGAAATGCAGCACCCCATGGGCCAGGTCGTGGCCGATCGCGGCAAAGCTGCGATGCAGATGCGCTGCCTGCCCGCAATGGCCGCAATAATGGTCGGACACCGCCGTCCCGCAATTCAGGCACGCGCCATGGCCACTGGCATGTGTTTCGCCATGGGCAGGCTCCACCGCCCGCGCCATCATGCCCCCGGTGACGACATCGCCCGCTGCTTCGATTTCCCCTGTCATGGGGCCGCAGCGTATCAGCGCAGTAGGACGCTCGCCACCCGTTTCATCGGCTGGTCCGCGGCAGGGCGGTCTGCTTGGAAATGGTCAGCTTGGCTTGGCGCGGGGGGCAAAGCCGTGGGACAGGGGCAATCGTCCCATCGTCCAGTTGGATTCCAGTCGCACCAGCGGATTGGGCGCGCACCGTATTTCGCCGCTGTCGGACAGGCCCGTAACCCAGATCAGATTATGTTCCTGCCATAATCGATGACGGCCAGGGCATAGCCCTTTCCCTTGCCTTCAATCGTGACGGGCAGGGCGGGTCGAGCTGGGCAAAGGACATGGGGCACACTCCGGCATGCAGGGTGCCGCAAACAATGCGGCGCGCGAACCGGAGTGCCCGGTGCGCGCGCCGTCTTGATCCGCATCAGTCAGATAGTCGGGAAAGGAGCGAATTATGCGCCTTCCAGCAGCTTCTCGCGCTTGATCTTTTCCTGCCACACCAGCGGGGCAAGGCGGTGGACATTCTGGCCTTCGCTATCGACGGCCACGGTGACGGGCATGTCCTCCACCGTGAATTCGTAGATGGCTTCCATGCCCAGATCCTCAAAGCCCACGACCTTGGCTTCCTTGATCGCGCGCGCGACGAGGTAGGCCGCGCCGCCGACCGCCATCAGATAGGCGCTCTTGTGCTTGGCGATGCTGTCGGTGGCGGCCGGGCCGCGTTCGGCCTTGCCGACGCAGGCGGCCAGCCCCTGTTCCAGCATCATGTCCATGAACTTGTCCATGCGGGTCGCGGTCGTCGGGCCAGCCGGGCCGACCACTTCGTCGCGCACCGGATCGACGGGGCCGACATAGTAAATCACGCGGCCCTTGAAATCGACCGGCAGGGTCTCGCCCTTTTCCAGCATGTCGGCGATACGCTTGTGCGCGGCGTCGCGGCCGGTCAGCATCTTGCCGTTCAGCAGCAGGCGGTCGCCATGCTTCCAGCTCTGGACGACTTCGGGCGTCAGCGTGTCGAGGTCGACGCGGATCGCTTCCTTGCTGGGCTTCCAATCGACCTGCGGCCATTCCGACAGCTTGGGCGTTTCCAGATAGGCGGGCCCGGACCCGTCCAGCGTGAAATGCGCATGGCGCGTTGCGGCGCAGTTCGGGATCATCGCCACGGGCTTGCCCGCCGCGTGGCAGGGATAGTCGTGGATCTTGATGTCCAGCACGGTGGCGAGGCCACCCAGACCCTGCGCGCCGATGCCCAGCGCATTGACCTTGTCGAACAGCTCGATACGCAGTTCCTCGATCTTGTTCTGCGGCCCGCGCGCCTTCAGCTCGCCCATGTCGATCGGGTCCATCAGGCTTTCCTTGGCCAGCGCCACGGCCTTTTCCGCCGTACCGCCGATGCCGATGCCCAGCATGCCGGGCGGGCACCAGCCCGCGCCCATCTGCGGCACCATGTCCAGCACCCAGTCGACGATCGAATCGCTGGGGTTCATCATCTTGAACTTGGTCTTGTTTTCCGACCCGCCGCCCTTGGCCGCGACGTCGATGACGACCTTGTTGCCCGGCACCATTTCCACGTTCAGCACGCAGGGCGTGTTGTCCTTGGTATTCTGACGCGAAAAGGCGGGGTCTTTCAGGATCGAAGCGCGCAACCGGTTTTCGGGGTTCAGATACGCCTTGCGCACACCGTCATCGATGATGTCCTGCATGGAGCGGCTATTATCGTCGAGCCGGCATTCCATGCCCCATTTGACGAAGACGTTGACGATGCCGGTGTCCTGACAGATCGGCCGGTGGCCTTCGGCGCACATGCGGCTGTTGGTCAGGATCTGGGCGATGGCGTCCTTGGCCGCCGGATTGGCTTCGGCTTCATAGGCCGTGCCCAGTGCCCGGATATAATCCATGGGGTGATAATAGCTGATATATTGCAGCGCGTCGGCGACGCTCTCAATGAGGTCGGCGGTCTTGATGATGGTCATCTACCCTGGTCCCTATCTCTTGCGGCCCGCTCCTGCACGGCGATGTCCTGCAAGGGGCAGCGGCTAGTCCCATATCCGCCGCAAGTCCAGTGAGACACGTTCGCAAAAGCAACTCGTCTATCCGTCGGCAAAAGGGAACATGTGCCACCAGGGCTGCTTGTCCTTCAGCACGCGGGCAAAGCTCGGCCGCGCCTCCAGCCGCTTCAGATAGGCAGACAGAATGGGATGCCCGTCGCCCAGCGGCACGATCCTGTCGGCGTAGAATAGCGCAGGCGCCGCCGCACAGTCGGCCAGCGTGAATGAATCGCCCGCCGCCCATGTGCGTCCCGCCATGCGCCGTTCCAGCATGGCATAGGCTTTGCCCAGCATGTCGCGTGCCTGCGCCACGCCATAGGGGTCGCGCTGTCCTTCCGGCCGCAGCCGGTCCGCGACCAGCGCCTGCATCGGCGTCATCACATAATTGTCGAACAATCGGTCCATCAGCCGCACGTCCAGCGCCGCGTCAGGATCGGCGGGGAAGGGGTGGAATGTGCCCGGCTCATGCTGTGCCAGATATTCGATGATGATGCCCGCTTCGCCGACGGTGGCGTTCCTGGCCGGATCGTGCAGCACCGGGAATTTGCCGATCGGCCACAAGGCCTGCCATTCCGCCGCCGCCGCGCCGTCCTCCAGCATTTTTGCGGTAAAGGACACGCCATTTTCATGGAAGGCGATCAGCACCTTCCAGCAATAGGATGACAGGGGGTGATAGTAGAGAATCATCGCTCCATCCTCTCCTTGGCCACTATATCTTGTGTCTGCGCTCCCGTCGGCCGATCCGGGCCGCTGCCGCGCGAACGCCGCGACGACAATTTTTCGATGCTTCATTTAGACCTTCGTCGGAAAATCCGTGGCAAGCATTTTTTATTTTTTATGTCGTGCGAACCCCCTTGCCTTTTGCGGGGGCAAGGCAACTCCGCGCGTCGCCCGTGACGCTGTCGGCGAAGCGACTCATTTTATCGACCGGCCGTTTCATCATCCTGTCATGTGACGGTGATTCTCGCCGATTTGGCTCTTGATCCGGTCAAGGGTTGGATGCACTATCTATGGTATCGGGTAAACAGGGGTCACCCAACAGATTGTGATTGCGCGCCGGGCATGCGTCCGGCGTCGGGAGGGCTTTTGTCCCCGCAATTGCTCGGTTGGGCCTGTTTTTGTGCCGATATTATGCGGTTGGTGATAGGATGCGCGACTCGTCGTGCCCCGCTTGACCGAATCGAACGGAACAGGAACATCGGGGGTTCGAATGGATTTTCGAGACAGTGGACAAGGTGGCAGCGACGTGGCGACGGTAATGGACGATCTGGTGGAAGAAACGAAGGCTGATCCGACCGCCGTGGAAGCGAAGGCGCAGCAGGCGCCGCTCACCTCCTCGACCGTACTGGCGCGCCGTTTCCCGGTGACGACCGATGCGTCGCGCGACGCGCTGCTGACGGAATTCGGCAAGGAAACGCTGAACGACCGCTATCTGCTGCCCGGCGAAAGCTATCAGGATCTCTTCGCGCGCGTCGCGGCCGCCTATTCGGACGATGCCGATCATGCGCAGCGCGTCTACGACTATATTTCGAAACTGTGGTTCATGCCCGCCACGCCCGTCCTGTCGAACGGCGGCACCGGTCGCGGCCTGCCGATCAGCTGCTATCTGAACTCGGTGGACGACAGCCTGGAAGGCATCGTCAACACCTGGAACGAAAATGTCTGGCTCGCCTCGCGCGGGGGCGGCATCGGCACCTATTGGGGCGCGGTGCGCGGCATCGGCGAACCGGTCGGTCTGAATGGCAAGACCAGCGGCATCATCCCCTTCGTTCGCGTGATGGACAGCCTCACCCTCGCCATTTCGCAGGGTTCGCTGCGTCGCGGGTCTGCCGCCTGCTATCTCGACGTATCGCACCCGGAAATCGAGGAATTCCTGGAAATCCGCAAGACGTCCGGCGACTTCAACCGCAAGGCGCTGAACCTGCACCATGGCGTGCTGCTGACCGACGAGTTCATGGAAGCCGTGCGCGACGGCGCCGACTTCAACCTGCGCAGCCCCAAGGATCAGTCCGTGCGCGGCACCGTCAACGCTCGCGCCCTGTTCCAGAAGCTGGTCGAAGTGCGTCTGGCCACCGGCGAACCCTATATCGTGTTCAGCGACACGGTGAACCGCATGATGCCCAAGCATCATCGCGAACTGGGCCTCAAGGTGTCGACGTCGAACCTCTGTTCGGAAATCACCCTGCCGACCGGCACCGATCATCTCGGCAACGACCGCACGGCCGTCTGCTGCCTGTCGTCGATGAACCTCGAAACCTGGGACGAATGGAAGGATCATCCGACCTTCGCGGAAGACATCATGCGCTTCCTCGACAACGTGCTTCAGGACTATATCGACCGCGCCCCGCCCGAAATGGCGCGCGCCAAATATAGCGCGATGCGCGAACGGTCGGTCGGCCTTGGCGTCATGGGTTTCCACAGCTTCCTTCAGGCGCGCTCCATCCCGTTCGAAGGCGCGATGGCCAAATCGTGGAACCTGCGCATCTTCAAGCATATCAATGCCAAGGTGAACGAGGCATCGATGCTGCTCGCCCATGAACGCGGCCCGTGCCCGGACGCCGCCGATCAGGGCGTGATGGAACGGTTCAGCTGCAAGATGGCGATCGCGCCCACCGCGTCGATCTCTATCATCTGCGGCGGCACTTCGGCCTGTATCGAACCGATCCCGGCGAACATCTACACGCACAAGACCCTGTCGGGCAGCTTCTCGGTCAAGAATCCCTATCTGGAAAAGCTGCTGGTGGCCAAGGCCAAGGACAGCAGCGCCGTGTGGAACTCGATCCTGGAACGCGGCGGCTCGGTCCAGCATCTCGACTTCCTGACCCAGGAAGAAAAGGATGTGTTCAAGACCAGCTTCGAAATCGACCAGCGCTGGCTGCTCGAACTGGCGGCAGACCGCACGCCCTTCATCGATCAGGCGCAGTCGCTGAACCTGTTCATCCCGGCCGACGTGGAAAAATGGGATCTGCTCATGCTCCACTTCCGCGCATGGGAACTGGGCATCAAGTCGCTTTATTATCTGCGCTCGAAGTCGGTCCAGCGCGCGGGCTTCGCGGGCGGCGTGGAAGCCGACAACACGATCGACGCGCCCAAATTCCAGATCGGCGAAACCACCGACTATGACGAGTGCCTCGCCTGTCAGTGATTTCAGTTAGCCGTCACCCCAGCGAAAGCTGGGGTCGCAGGCTGTAAAGGCGCCACTCAAAGTTGG
>NZ_JBMDWL010000123.1:0-46187 GCF_048594625.1 Sphingobium sp. | reverse complement strand
ATAGGCGCCTCCAAAAGTCAGCAGCCCGCCCTTCAGGCCAGTGATCAACAGCGCCAGAGCCGTGGCAGGGGCATTGGATGAGGCAGGCGCGATGCCGTAATTCGCGATGGGATGGAGCATGGCCACGGCGGCGATCACACCCAGGGCAACAGCCATCGACGCAAACAGAGGCCTGTCCAGCAGGGCGTAACATATGCCGCCGACAAGAAGAGGGAGCCAGAAAGGGATGCCGGCAAAAGTCGCGATCAGGCTGACCGCCGCTATCGCAGCCAGCCAGCCATCCTCGACCATATGCTGGCCGATACGAACCACTGCGCGCAGGATGATGGCCAGCACCACGACCTGCACCCCCCATAATATGCGCGTAAGATCGGCATTTCCGGAAATCCAGCGTGTATAGGCCCAGCCCGTCGCCAGCATCAGCACAAATCCGGGCAACATGAAGCCCAGCCCGGCGAGCAAACCGCCAATGCGGCCTCGCGCGATCATGCCCAGATGGACGCATAATTCATGCGCTTCCGGCCCTGGCAATATCTGCAACACCGCCAGCAGCCGCTTGAACCGGGACGGATCGATCCATCGTTCGTCTTCGACCAGTGCCTGTCGGATCATGGCTATCTGAGCAACCGGCCCGCCAAAGGCGACAACGCCGAAACGGAAAAATTTCAGGAACAGGGCTATCAGCGGCAATTGTTGGAGGTTGGGTCGGTCGTCCACAGTCGTCATTATGCGCGCTCCCATCGCCGCGAGATGCAGCGGGTGGAGCGGACTTGGACGGGAACCGTCTGATCGGGCGTCCGCGTAGGCCCGATAAGTTGTTTATGAAACGAAACAAGCGTGAACGTCAATGCTGTTGAGCAAGGGGCCGTCATCCTGTGTGGAAAGGTGGCGCATGACGGTTGCCGTTATTTCAGCCACCATATGTCCTTGCGGCGCTGTTTCAGCAGAGCGAACAAATGCGTAAGGAAATAGAGGGCCGGGGTTAGAGGCACACTCAGCGAAGATGATCTAGGCCGAACACTTCGCCTTTGGTGGAACTGTAGAGCAGCTTGAGCGCATGGAGATGCAGGATGTATCAGAACATCGGCGCGCCGCCCAGCATGGCGAGCGGAGGCATGACCTTGCTGTTTTCAAACCGCTCGCGTGGCGACGCTGGTTTCGACATTGATGACAAATCACTTTCGCCGGTCGTTGGCGTGGGTACGGCGTGACTGCCCGCCACGCAATCCCGTGCCGCGCTGGCATGTCCCTGTTCCATCAACGCCGTGACCACGCCGTCCCAAGGACGCCGCTGGAACCGGTGACGACAATATTCATGTATTCGTTCTTTTAAATCGTAGTGATCCATTCGCCGCTGATCTCCACCGGCCAGGGGGTCAGCGACATGCCCGTGCAGGGGCCGCCCACGCACTGACCGTCGATCGGCTCGAACAATGCGCCGTGCCAGCTGCACGCGATCAGCTGGCCGTCAGGGGTGAGATAATCGTCAAGCCGTTGTGCCAGCGGTAATCCGGCATGAGGGCAGCGATCGACATAGCCGTGCACCGTGCCGCCACGCCGCACGATAAAGCCGTGAAAACGCCCCGCGCGCATTTGCAGCACGAAATTGCGCGCTGTTCCGTCCGCAACATCATCAATCCTGCACAGGCGCACGCCGGCGGGCGTTGCCGAAAGCCGGTCGGTCGCCGGGTTCATCGGTCCGCGTCGGGCTGGGCTTCGGGGGAGGCATCGACAAAGGCGGGCAGGGTATGTGCAGCCTCATCCGCTGCCAGCAGCGTGGGATAGGGCGTCAGGTCGACGCCGAACCGCCGCGCATTGTAGATTTGCGGTACAAGATAGCAGTCCGCAATGGTGGGTGCCTGACCGTAGCAAAAGCCGCCGCCGTGCCGGGCCACCATATGTTCCAGCGCCGCAAGACCTTCTGCAACCCAACGGGCAACCCACGCATTGACCCCGTCCTGATCCGTTCCCGACGCCTTGAGGACATTGAGTATCCGCAGATTGTTGAGCGGGTGAATATCGCAACCGATGATTGCCGCCATGGATCGCACGATGGCGGCAGCGTCCAGATCGGCAGGCAGCAGGGCCGGGCTGGGCCAGCGCGCCTCTATCCATTCGATGATGGCCGGGCTCTGGATCAGCGTCTGCCCGTCAACCTCCAGCGCAGGCACCAATCCATGCGGAGCGATAGCGGTATAGGCCGGGTCGCGATGAGCGCCGGTCCGCAGATCATGGGCGATCTGGCGATAGGAAATACCCTTCAGGTTGAGGGCTATCCGCACTCGGTAGCTGGCACTCGATCGCCAATAGCCATGCAGCGCGATATCGGTCACCGTGCTGGCTCTACACGGGCGACGCATTGACCAAATCCGATCGGCACGGCACCGGGGGCTGTTGCTGTGGCGCGCAATGTCACTTCATCCCCATCCTGCAGGAATGCCCGTTTTTCGCCGGTGGGCAGGGTGATCGGCTTGTGCCCGCCCTCGGTCAGTTCCAGCAGACTGCCATAGCCTTCCCGATCCGGCGCAGAAATGGTCCCGGTGCCCAGCAGGTCGCCGGGCCGCATCTCGCACCCGTTGGAGGCATGATGGGTGACGATCTGGTTCACCGTCCAGTACATGTTTGTCGCGCAGCCCCTGCTCAACCGGACCGGCGGCATATTCTGTTCGCGCATGGCGGCGCTGCTCAACAGGACTTCCAGTTCGATCGACAAGGCGCCATGGGCCTGGTCTTCTTCGTCGGACAGATAGAAAAGCGGTGCCGGATCGCCATGCGGACGGGCGGGCTGACCGACCCGAAAGGGCGCCATGGCCTCTGGCGAAATGACCCAGGCGGAGATGGTCGAATGGAAGCTCTTGGCCAGAAAGGGGCCAAGCGGCTGATATTCCCACGCCTGAAAATCGCGCGCAGACCAGTCGTTCAGCAGGCAAAAGCCGCCAATATGATCGGCAGCCTGCGTAATCGGAATGGGATGCGACAACATGTTCCCCGCACCGATCCACACGCCCAGTTCCAGTTCATAATCCAGACGGGCGCTTGGTCCGAAGACCGGCATGCTGGCTTCTGGTGGCTTGCGCTGGCCGGACGGGCGGACCAGCGGATCGCCCGACGGACGAATGGACGATGCCCGTCCATGATAACCGATCGGCACATATTTGTAGTTGGGCAACAACGGATTGTCGGGCCGGAATTGGCGACCGACATTGTTCGCATGGTGAATGCCGACGTAAAAATCGCTATAATCGCCGATCTGCGCGGGCAGCAACATCCGGCATCGCGACGAAGGATACAGATATGGCTCCAGACCGGCGCGATCGCCGCCCTGCGACAGGGCGTTGCTCAACCAGCGGCGCAGGATATGCCGGCTCCCGGCACGCATGGCCAGCAGTCGGTTCAACGTCGTATCCCCGCATGCCTCCTGCGCTACGGCAGGAACCAGTCCCGCCTTGGCACAGGCGCGCATGTCCAGGATCATGTCACCAATGGCGACGCCGATCCGGCCGTCCTGGTCATCGGGCGCAAAGACGCCGAACGGCAGATTCTGGATCGGAAAATCCGCATGTCCATTGGCACTCGCGACCCAGCTTGTGCGGGCGGGATCATGCGTTTCGTCGGTCGTCCACCAGTTCATGCGATATTTCCATTCGTCGGTAACTGGGCCTTGCTAAAGCCGGTCCAGCAATCGTCATAATCGGCCTGAAGCAGCGGCGTTTCCATGGCCCAGCGGGTGGGGTGGAACAGGTGCCGGCTTTCAAACATGAATGCCATGGTGTCGGCGATCCGGTGAGGGGCAAGGTCGGCGGACACCGCCTTGTCATAGCTCGCGGCGTCGGGGCCGTGGCCTGACATGCAATTGTGCAATGATCCGCCGCCGGGCGCGAAGCCGCCAGCCTTGGCATCATATTCGCCAGCGATCAGCCCCATATATTCGCTCATGATGTTGCGATGGAACCAGGGCGGACGAAACGTATCTTCCGCCACCATCCAGCGCGGCGGAAAGATTACAAAGTCGATATTGGCCGTTCCGGGCGTGTCGCTGGGACTGGTCAGCACGGTGAAAATCGACGGATCGGGATGGTCGAAACTGACCGTGTTCATCGTGTTGAAGCGCGTCAGATCGTAACGATAGGGTGCCAGATTGCCATGCCATGCGACGACGTCGAACGGGCTGTGATCGAGCATCGTCGACCATAGCTGACCGCCGAATTTCTGCACGATCTGCGTCGGCCGCTCCACATCCTCGAAAGCCGCGCAAGGGGCCTCGAAATCGCGGGGATTGGCGAGACCGTTGGAGCCGATCGGTCCGAGGTCGGGCAGGCGAAAGGGTGCCCCGTAATTTTCGCAGACATAGCCGCGTGCGCTCCCGTCCAGCAGTTCCACCCGGAACCGCATTCCGCGAGGGATGAGCGCGATGTGAAGCGGCGCGACGTCCAGTGTGCCGAGTTCCGTAACGATGCGCAGCCCCCCAAACTGCGGCACGATCAGAAACTCGCCATCGGCGCTGAAGAAGGCGCGATCGACCATGGATTGGTTTGCAGCGTAAAGATGGACGCCGCAACCGGTCCCCGCACCATCCCCGCCACCCGCCACTGTGATCAGACCGTCGATGAAATCCCGTTTGTCCGTAGGCATGGGCAAGGGGGCCCAGCGCAGCCGATTGGGCGAAGCGGGCTGATCATTGAAGGGCGCGGAACGAAGCGCGCCGGCATCTGAACAGGGACGAAAAACGCCATGGGATGCGGTCGGCCGCATGCGATAAAGCCAGCTGCGGCGGTTCTCCGCGCGGGGCACGGTAAAGGCCGTGCCGGACAGCTGCTCGGCATAGAGGCCATAGGGTACGCGCTGCGGCGAATTGCGGCCGATGGGCAAAGCCCCATCGACCGCTTCCGTCGCGTGATGATTGGCAAAGCCGGGAAGCATGGCTGGCCTCAGGCGTCGACGGCGATCACGCCGCGGCGAATCTGGTCCAGCTCTATGCTTTCAAACAGGGCCTGAAAATTGCCGTTGCCGAACCCTTCATTGCCCTTGCGCTGGATGATCTCGAAAAAGATCGGGCCGAACATATTTTCGGTGAAGATCTGAAGGAGAATGCCTTCCTCGCCGACATTGCCATCGATCAGGATGCGGTTCTTGCGCAGGCGCTCCAGATCCTCGCCATGGCCCGGCACGCGCTTGTCGACCAGTTCATAATAGGTTTCGATCGTGTCCTGCAATTTCACGCCCCGCGCGCGCAGGCGCTCTACCGTATCATAGATATTGTCGGTCGTGAGCGCGAGATGCTGGATACCCTCGCCATGATATTCGCGGATGAACTCCTCGATCTGGCTCCTGTCGTCCTGGCTTTCGTTGAGAGGGATACGGATCGCCTTGTCCGGGGCGATCATCGCCTGACTGAACAGGCCCGTCGCCTGCCCCTTGATGTCGAAATATTTCTGCTCTTCAAAATTGAAGAGCGTGCGATAAAATTCGCTCCACACCCGCATCTGGCCCCGCCGGACATTATGGGTCAGGTGGTCTAGCAGGTCGAGCCCGACGTTATTGCCCGCTTCGGCTTCGCGCCAGCCGGGCAGTTCGGCCCAATTGGCATAGAGGTCTTCGCCGTCCTTGATGAAATAGAGATAGGAACCGCCGATGCCCTGAATAACCGTGTCGTCTTCCTCGGTCGGCTGGGCGCCATGGTCCAGCGCCCATGCCATTGCCGCTTCCGGGTCGCTGACACGGAACGCCATGGCGCTGGCGGACGGGCCATGGTCGCCGCGAAAGGCCGCCACCCGCCCGGCATCGTCGCGGTTCAGCATCAGGTTGATGCGGCCCTGCTTGTAACGGGTGATGTTCTTGGTCGGATGCCGATGGCTGGCGACGAAACCCAATGCCAGAAACTGCGCGGCCATGGCTTCGGGATCGGGTGAGGTGAATTCGACGAATTCAAAGCCATTTAGGCCCAGCGGGTTGTCGGACAGATGATGGGCGTCGGTGTTCATGATGTGCCTCTCCTCAGGCAAGATAGGGTTTAAGAGCGTTTGCGAACGGGGCTATGTTCCCCATCGTCAGGCCCGCGATGCTGATGCGGCCATTGCCCGCCATATAGACGCCATGGTCTTCGCGCAGGCGTCTGACGGCCTGCGCATCGATTGGCAGCAGGGCGAACATGCCGCGCTGTTGCCCGATCGGGGCGAGCGCAGGGTGCGCGTTCGCCAACGCGGTGCGCAGCGCATTGATGCGCATACGCATGACATCCAGTTCAGCCTGCCAGTCCGCCGTCAGGGAAGGGGATGCAAGGATGGTGCGCACGATGGCCGCACCCCAGTCGGGCGGCATCGACCAGAGCGACCGGGCGATGGACAACATGTTCGACCGCGCCAGCGCGGCGGTTTCGGCCGTGTCGGCGTGGAGCCAAAGCGCCCCCACCCGATCGCGATAAAGGCCGAAATTCTTGTCGCAGCTATAGGCGAGCAGAGCGTTCGGCACCGAGTCCATCAGGGTGCGCGTCGCCGCCGCATCGGCCTCCAGACCGTCGCCCAGCCCCTGATAGGCAAGATCGATGAACGGTATCAGCCCGCGTGTCTGGCACAGCTGCGCAATCGCCCGCCACTGGTCGGGCGTGAAATTCGCGCCCGTCGGATTGTGGCAGCATCCATGCAGCAGCAGGACGTCGCCGGGCCGTGCGTCGGCCAGGTCGGCCATCAGGCCATCCATGTCGATGCTGCCATCGGTCGGGTCATAGAAACGATGTTCGGCGACTTTCAGGCCCGCGCTGCGGAACAGCGGCGCGTGGTTGGGCCAAGTTGGCCAACCAATCCACACCGTCGCCTGACGGTTGGCCCGTTCGATGAGTTCCGCGCCAAGCCGCAACGCGCCGGTCCCGCCGGGCGTTTGCACACCGGTCAGCCGGTGGGACGCCGCGATCCTGTGGCCCAATGCCACGATGGCCAGCGCATCGGTATAATCCTGATCGCCCTCGGCCCCCAGATAGGCCTTGGTCGCCTGCGTTTCGACCAGTTGGCGTTCGGCCGCCTTAACCGCGTGCATCACAGGGGTTCGGCCGTCATCGTCGCGGAAAACGCCGACGCCCAGATCGATCTTGTCGGGACGCGGATCGGCGCGGTGGGCGGCGATGATGCCCAGTAGCGCGTCCGCCGGCCGGGCTACCAGATCGTCGAAGATCCCGGCCACGGGCAGGGCAAGGTCGATAACCATGGCGCTCACCCTCCCACCGTCTGCGCATGGGCATAGGCCTGCGTCCCATGGGTATAGACGCGATCATCGGGCAGCACGGTTTCGATCGGAATGTCCGGCTGGCTGATGACCTCCGCATAAAGCGGCGCGAAATCGGTATCGAGCGTCTGGCGCAGCAGATCTTCGAAACTTTCGATGACGAAATAGCCCTGTTGATAGTCATCGATGCGATAATCGGTCCGCATCACGCGTTTAAGGTCAAAGCCGATACGGTTGGGCGAGGGATCATCCAGCGCGAAGATGGATTCGCCGTAGGAGGAAACGATCCCGGCGCCAAAGATATGCATCCCTTCGGCATGGCGGATCAGGCCGAATTCGACCGTATACCAGTAAAGCCGCGCCAGCCGCTCGATCGCGCCGAGCGCCCCGGAGCGCTGGCCGCCCTGGCCATAGGCTTGCATATAGTCCGCGAACACCGGGTGGGCGAGCAGCGGAACATGGCCGAACACGTCATGAAATACGTCGGGTTCCTGAAGATAGTCGATCTGTTCGGGGGAGCGGATGAAATTGCCTGACACAAATCGGCGATTGGCCAGATGATCGAAGAATATGTCATCCGGGATCAGGCCAGGTACGGCGACCACCTGCCATCCGGTCAGCTTCATCAGCCGTTCCGACAGCGCATCGAATTGCGGAATGCCCGGCTTGTCCATGCGCAGCACGTCAAGTCCCGCCATGAATTCGGGGGCCACGCGCCCCGGAAGCAGCCGGGCCTGCCGGTTGAACAGATTGTCCCACATTGCATGGTCTGCCTGCGTGAAATGGTCCCAGTCCTGCGGGACGGTCCAATCCTCAGCTGCGTGTTCAGGGCGTTTCGCATCATGTGCCATGGCGGAACTATGTCACGGCAAACGGAGAATATCTTTTCAAAATTCGGAATATTCCTGTAGATTGTGAAATACTGGTTTCACATTGTTAGGCATTATGAAATTTCCTCCAAATCTCGACAGTGTCGATCTACGAATCCTGGATGCGTTGCAGACGGATGCGGGATTGAGCAGCGCTGAACTTGCCGAACGGGTGGGCAGTTCATCCGCATCCTGCTGGCGACGCATCAAGAATCTGGAGGCTGCAGGCATATTGGGGCCGGCCGTCCGTCTCCTTAACCATGAGGCTATCGGTAGAAAGGTGAATGTGTTGTGCAACATTCGGGTGCGCAGTCACATGCGGGAAGTTCGCGCCGCTTTTGAGGCCTTCGTGCGTGAACGCGCCGAGATCATGGAATGCTATTCCATGTCGGGTGAGTGGGATTATCTGATCCGCGTGGTTGCCGCCGATGTCGAGGACTATGAGCGCTTTTTGATGCGCGTGCTGCTGGAACATCCCTCGGTTGGCGGCGCGTCTTCGCATTTTGCGCTGTCTTTGACAAAATACACCACGCGTTTACCGATCAGTTAGTCCGACCAAAAATCGCGACCGGCCAGCATCCGCCAAATATAGATAATATGCGCCTTAAGAGATGAATGTCGGCGCAGGGATCTTGAGTGGGGACTACCAGCCGGATCACCTTGTACCCAAGGAGGGGGTGAGGTGGCCGTTAACTCTGCAAAAATCCCTGCTCCCGGCCATTTATGGCAGGAAATGGTGACCCCTACGGGAATCGAACCCGTGTTTCAGCCGTGAAAGGGCCGCGTCCTAACCGCTAGACGAAGGGGCCATGGCCGCGCTTGGCGACAGGCAGGAGCGGGCCTTTAGGCTGTCGGTCCCCCTGCGTCAAGCAAAAGGCGCAGGGGCTATCAACATCAGCCACCCCCAATAAAAAACCACCCCATGCAAGCATGGGGTGGCCAGGTTCAGGGAGGAGACGCCTCCAAAGGGGGAGGCGCCCATACGACACACCCGAAAGGGGGGCAGGTGCATCGCATGATTGATAGATAGGGCAGGGCGCATCGCCTTTCAAGAGGCGATGCGATGCCTTTTCCATCAATTTTCAAACCCTTTCGGGTTAATTTCTCATTCAGGCGTCTGCGGATGCCGGAATGGCTTCGGCGGCGACGGGGGCCGCGATCGGTCCCTTGTTCTGCGATACCTGCGCTTCGAACACTTCGCGCATCAGCTGCAACGAGAAGAGATGCGCGTGAATCAGCGGCAACATGCCATTCTGGTTGATCTTGCGCAGCTGATCTCCGCGCATGTCGCGCAACTTTTCTTCGTTCACCATGCGGAACCCGCGATAGACGAAGGGCTGGTCGTTGCCGGGAATCTGGATGGCGACTTCGCCGTCCATCAGCAGGTCCATTTCTTCCAGATCGCGAACGAACTGGCCGGTGCGGGCAGCAGCCTGTTCGAAATCTTCGCAGAATTTCATGATGTTCTGCGTCAGTTCGCTGGGCTTGCCATCTTCGAACAGCGGCTGGCCGTCTTCGAACGCGCCGATCACCGGGGTGGTGGGGTCGAAGCAAATCGACAGATCGTCGCTTTCGGGACGCAGCTTCGCCAGCATCCAGGGATAGCGGCGGATATAGGCAGGGACATAGGCCGGGCCGCGCAGCTTGCCTTCGTCATCGACGAAAACGTTCACGCCTTCGTTCAGGCCCATCAGCAGCAGGGGAACGGAATCATTGCCCGACGAAAAGATGATCGGCGCAAAACGCTGGGCAGGCACGAATTCATCGACGGTCAGCGGAACCGCATGCTGGGTCGCCAGGAAAGGCGCCGATTCGGCAGCGCGGCTGCGATAATCGATATGGTCGACGCTGCTGAGCGGCAGCAGGTCATTATAGAAGATCGGCAGATTGTTGGGCGCGCTGGCCATTATCAGGGTCCATTTCTGTCAATCGCGGCCGCAATTCATGCGGTACGCGGGCTTAATATTGGGGCAGGGCGATAAAGGCCTTGCCGGTCATAGGCAATCGCTTTGTCGGCGGTGCGCCCTCAGGCTTCGTCGGATAGCGGGATCAGTTTGCCCGGATTGAACAGTCCCCTGGGGTCGAAGGCGGCCTTGATCGCGCGCAGGGCGGCGATCCGTGCGGGGCTGGACAGGCGCGCCAGTTCGGCGCGTTTCATCTGGCCGATGCCATGTTCGGCCGAAATGGAACCGCCCGCAGCCACCACCGCATCATGGACAAAGGCATTGATCGCCTGCCCCTGCGCCGCGATCCAGGCCGGGCCATCGCTCGTCCCCTTGGGTGCGCGCACATGGAAATGCACATTGCCATCGCCCAGATGCCCGAAGGACGACGCCGTTGTACCGGGAAAGGCCCTTTCGGCGGCGTCGGCTGCCTCGATCATGAAGGCGGGCATCTTCGCCACCGGCACGCTGATGTCATATTGCAGCGCCGGTCCCTGCGCCTTTTCCGATTCCGACAGGGATTCGCGGATGCGCCAGAATGCTTCGGCCTGCGCTTCATTGGCGGCGATGGCCGCATCGATGGCGATCCCGCGCTCAAACGCATCGGTCAGCGCCGCTTCCAGCCGTTCGGACGGCCCCGGTTCCGACCGGTCGGCATGATCCACCTCTATCAGCACATGCCACGGCGTCCGCGTTTCGATGGGCGACCGCGTGCCGGGAATATGCCCCAGCACGAAACCCAGCGTCTCGTCCGCAATCACCTCGAACCCTTCCATGCTGTCGCCCAGCGTCGTTTCGACAAGGCGCAGCAGGGCGAGCGCATCGGCAGGCGTCTGCACGCCGATCCAGCCGACGGCCCGCGCGGCGATCGCAGGCACCAGCCGCAGCGAAGCGGCGGTGATGACACCCAAAGTGCCCTCGGCCCCGATCATCAACTGCTTGATGTCGTAACCGCGATTGTCCTTTTTCAGCGCATCCAGCCCGTCGAATATGCTGCCGTTGGGCAACACGGCCTCTATCCCTTCCACCAGCGCGCGCATTGTGCCGTGGCGCAGCACCTGCGTTCCGCCCGCATTGGTGGACACAAGTCCGCCGATGGTGGCCGATCCCTTGGCGCCCAGGCTCAGGGGAAAGCGCCGCCCGGCCTCCTGCGCGGCATCATGCAACATGCTCAGGATCACGCCCGCCTCGCACACGGCCAGATTGTCGTCCGGCGACAGGCTGCGAATATGGTTCATCCGCCGCAGCGACAGGATCAGCGCGCTGCCGTCGGCGGGCGGCGTCGCGCCACCCACCATCGACGTGTTGCCCCCCTGCGGCACCAGCGCCACGCCAAGGTCCGACGCCAGCCTGACGGCCGCCGCCACCTCCTGCGTCGATGCAGGCGCGATGATCGCGGCGGCCGCGCCATGGTATCGCCCGCGCCAGTCGCTGACCCACGGCGCTATGTCGTCGGGATCGGTCACGATTCCTTTGGGGCCTAGCAGGGCGGCGAAGCGGTCGATAACATCTTGTCCAATCATGGGACGCATCTATGCCTCGGAATTCATCGACGGTTCAACCATCGCTCGATAGCGTATCTGTCCCATAAAGGGGTCCGTCTTTGGTTCATTCCATCCTGTTGCTGCTTTCCGCGTCGACCGGCGATCCGGTGCAATGGGCGCAATTGTCCATTCAGCAGCGCGTCATCATTCGCGTGCCGATGGCGAAAAAAGGCCGCGCGCCCGCGCAGATCAGCCCTGAAGCCCGCAATGCGTGGGAAGAAAAGAAGGGGCCGCGCTGCGTGGCGTTGCGCTCGATTCGCGGCGCCAGCATCGTGGTGGGCAATGGCGTCGATCTGCTGCTCGCGGACAATCATCGTTATCGCGCCCGGCTCGAAAAGGGATGCGACTCGACCGGTTTCTACTCCGGCTTTTATGTGGAGCCTGATGAGGACGGGTCGCTATGTTCCGGGCGGGACGAATTGCAGGCCCGCAGCGGCCTCAATTGCGCGATCGACAGTTTTCGTCGCCTCATCCCGACCGACGAAGACGACTGAATGGTCATCATAGCCCGGCATTTGCGCGATTTTCTTGACAAGAGGCCAATATTTCCGCAATGCGCGGCCGATTTCCGTTCCGCATCCGCGCAGGACGGGTAAGCCTCCTGTCCCGGACCTCTGAATGACTTTTGCCGACCTCGGCCTATCCGACGAATTGCTCAAGGCCGTAACCGAGTCGGGTTACGACACGCCTACGCCGATCCAGGCGCAGGCCATTCCCTCGGTCCTGATGATGCGGGACATTATCGGCATCGCCCAAACCGGCACGGGCAAGACGGCCAGTTTCGTGCTGCCGATGATCGATATTCTGGCCCATGGACGCGCCCGCGCCCTGATGCCGCGCAGCCTCATATTGGAGCCGACCCGCGAACTGGCGGCGCAGGTTGCCGAAAATTTCGAAAAATACGGCAAATATCACAAGCTTTCGATGGCGCTGCTGATCGGCGGCGTTCAGATGGGCGACCAGATCAAGGCGCTGGAAAAGGGCGTCGATGTGCTGATCGCCACGCCGGGCCGTCTGATGGACCTGTTTGGTCGCGGCAAGATTTTGCTGAACGGCTGCAACATGCTGGTCATCGACGAAGCCGACCGCATGCTCGACATGGGCTTCATTCCGGACATTGAGGAAATCTGCACGAAACTGCCCGCACAGCGGCAGACCCTGCTCTTTTCCGCGACCATGCCGCCCGTCATCAAAAAGCTGGCGGACAAGTTCCTGTCCAATCCCAAATCGATCGAAGTCGCGCGCCCCGCGACCGCATCGACCAACATTACCCAGCGACTGGTCAAGGTCGATTCCCGCAAGAAGCGCGACATGCTGCGCGACATGCTGGAAGCGGAGGATGTGGGCAGCGCGGTCATCTTCTGCAATCGCAAGACAACGGTGCGCGAACTCAACAAGAGCCTTCAGCGGCATGGTTTCCGTTCGGGCGAAATCCATGGCGACATCGATCAGGCATCGCGCATCGCCGAACTGGAACGGTTCCGCGACGGCAAGGTGAATATTCTGGTGGCGTCCGACGTCGCGGCGCGCGGCCTCGACATCAAGGGCGTGTCCCATGTCTTCAACTTCGATGCCCCATGGCATCCGGACGATTATGTCCACCGCATCGGCCGAACCGGTCGCGCGGGGGCAAAGGGTGTGGCCTACACCTTCGTCACGGCCGAAGATGCCGAAGCGATCGACAATATCCAGAAGCTGATCGGCACGAAAATCGATTATGTCGCGGCGCCTGCGCGCGAAGACCGCGCCGAACCGGTCCGTGAGGAAAAGAGCGGCAGGTCCGACCGCAAGCGCAACGACAAGCCGCGGGCGGAAAAGGCCCGTGGCGATAAGCCCCGCGAAGATCGCCAGCGTGAAGATCGTCCACGGGAAGACCGTCAGCGTGAACACGGCCCGCGCGATGAGCGCTATCGCGAAGACCGCGCGCGCGACAGCCGGCCGGACCGCGCCGCATCCGCCCCGCCGCCGCGTCGCCGTCACGATCCGGTCGATGATGGTCCGGACGATGGCTGGAACGGCCCTGTGCCGGAATTTTTGAACTTCGGTTTCAACGGCTGAACTATCCGGAACTGATCTGGCCGGAACTGGACTATCCAGAACTGATCTGACCGGGCGGCACGGGCGCTGTCCTATGCCTGCCGATGCTGTTATGATCCGCGTGTCGGCGGACAATTGCACGCCAGACTTTTCGATAGGATCGGGACGGCGCAACAAAATGTCCGTTCCTGCGGGAATTGTGCGAAGCTAAGCGCCGACGATCCTACAGTAGTCCCTGCGCACGCAGGCTGCTATGCCCGTTTGCGGCCATGATGATATGATCATGCACGGTGATGCCCAACCGCTTGCCGGCTTCCGCGATCTGCCGCGTAATATCTATGTCCTGACGGCTGGGTGACGGGTCGCCCGACGGATGGTTATGCACCAGTATCAGCGCCGCCGACCCCAGTTCCATCGCCCGCTTGATGACTTCGCGAACATAGATTGCGGCCTGATCGATCGATCCGTCGCCCATATGATCGTCGCGGATCAGCATGTTGCGACTGTTGAGGTGCAGCACTCGCACCCGCTCCACGCCCAGATGCGCCATGTCCGCCCGCAGATAATCGAGCAGCGCCTGCCAACTGGCGAGCACGGGGCGCGCCGTCACATCATTGCGCAGCATCCGCAGGGTGACGGCCTGCACGATTTTGATCGCTGCAACGCTGGTATCGCCCATGCCCGGTACGCGGGCGATCGCCTGCCAGTCGGCACTCATCAGTCCGCCGATCCCGCCAAATTCACGCAGCAATGACTTGGCGAGCGGTTTCGTGTCACGGCGCGGAATGGCCAGCGCCAGCAGATATTCGATCAGTTCATGATCATGCAGCGCTTCGCCGCCGCTGTCGGCCAGCTTCTGTCGCAATCGGGCACGATGGCCGATGCCGTCATGGGCGGCATGTCCTTGCTGATCGGCCAACTATCCGTCCCCTTTATCCGCTTTAATGACGCTATGCGTTGCAGAATTTTCGGGCAAGGATATTTAAGGGGGCAGGGACGTTATGCGTCCGTTATGGAATTTGGCGCCCTGACCGGCGCGCATGATCAAGCCGGGATTGGCCACAGGCATGGAAGAAAGGGACGGCGAAGAATCGGTTCGCCGGGCATGGTTACGCTGGCTGGGCATGGGCACCGGTTCGCTGGGGCTGGTGCTGGTCGGGCTGTGGACGCAGCGCGCGCCGATCGCCGAAAATTTCATCAGCCGCGAACTCAATCGTCGGGGCGTTCAGGCCAATTATGATCTGGTCGAAGTCGGCCTTCGTACCCAGCGGATCGAAAATATCGTGTTGGGCAACCCCGCCCGTCCCGATCTGACCGCCCGCTGGGTGGAGGTCGACATCGCCTTTGCGGGCCTGACGCCTCAGGTCGCGGCGGTTCGCGCGGGCGGCGTGCGCATGCGTGGTTCCTATCGCGACGACGTCCTGCGTCTGGGTGAACTGGACAAGTTTCGCGATCCGGATTCGACGGCGCCGTTCAGCCTGCCCGACATCCTGCTGTCGGTCGCCGATGCACGCATGACGCTGGATACCGACGCCGGACGGGTCGGCATGCAACTGGACGGCAGCGGCAATCTTCTGTCCGGATTTCGCGGTCGTCTGGCCGCCGCCACGCCGCGCGCTTCGCTGGCCGGGTGCAACCTGTCGCAGGCGACGGCTTGGGTCGGTATCGCCATGCAGCAGGGGCAGCCC
Organism: Sphingobium sp.; assembly: GCF_048594625.1. GTDB lineage: Bacteria > Pseudomonadota > Alphaproteobacteria > Sphingomonadales > Sphingomonadaceae > Sphingobium. Next base: position 30,891 of record NZ_JBMDWL010000123.1, on the reverse strand, counting down.
CATCTGTCGGGTCCGGTGCGCGCCGATGCGGCGTCCTGCCCCGAAGCGGGGGCAGCCATAGCCCGCCCGCTGGCGACGCTGGATGTGAAGCTGGGTCAGGCCCTGGACAGCTGGAGGGGGCATGTAGACCTGTCCGGCGATGCGCTGCGTGGCAAGGGCATGCTGCTCGCGGGACCGGCCGGGCGCATCGATTTCGATGGTAACGCGGCCCGTACCGGTGGCAAATTGCGGTTCGCTGCAAAGGCGTTCACCGGGCAGGGGATGATGTTGCGCGATGCGGCCCTGTCCGGCGACTGGGTCACAGGGGCGCAGGGGTATAGCCTGAAGGGCGGCTTCTCTGCGCAGGATCTGCATGCATCGGTACGCGATCCGCTTGGGGGCTTGACGAAGGCGACGGCAGGAACGCCGGTCGCACCACTCGCCCGGCAACTCGCCAATGCGATCGACCGCGCCGGATCGGCCAATAGACTGCGCACCGGCTTTGCACTGGTTCAGAAAAGCAGCGGCGGCAGCATCGTCATCACCGACGCATCGCTGGATGCACGGAGCGGCGCGCGGGTTGGGCTGGCGCCCGAAAGCCTCGCCACCCTGTCATGGCCGGGGCGGAAGGGCGGCGTCGACTGGTCGCTGGATGGCGCATTGCGGACCGGTGGCGGGGGACTGCCTAACGCGGCCCTGCGCCTCGCGCGCCGTGCAGGTGGGGGATTTGGCGGCGAACTCTTTGTCGATCCCTATGCGGCCGGGGACGCCCGCCTGACGCTGGATCGGGTGCGCTTCACCGCCGACGCCAGCGGCGCGACCCGCTTTACGACGGCGATGCGGCTTGATGGTCCGCTGCCGGACGGCCGTTTGCAGGGCCTCAGCCTGCCTGTCGAAGGACGCATGGCGGCCAATGGCGCATTGACGATCAATCCGGGCTGCGTCCCTCTGTCGCTGGTGGAGGCGCTCTATGCCGCCTTCGCCCTTGGCCAGACGCGCCAGACCTTATGCCCGGTCGGCGGCGCCATGTTCGCGACGGGACCGGCGGGCACGAGCGGCGGCGCGGAAATTCGCGATCTTGCGCTTGCCGGCCGCAATGGCGACAATCCCATGCGCCTGACCGCCGATCATGCCCGCTTCGTTCTGGGGCGTACGGGTTTTGCGCTGGCCAACCCGGCCTTCTCCATCGGCCCGCAGGATATGCCGACCGTCCGCCTTTCCGCCGCCAGCATGGATGGCGCGGCGAACAAGGATGGCTTTGCGGGCAGGGTAGAAGGGGCCGGGGGACAGATTGGTGCCGTTCCACTGATCCTGGAACAGGGGGCTGGCGACTGGAGCTTCGCTAAGGGGGCATTGAGGCTTCACGCAGCCGCCACCGTCCGCGATTCTCAGGCGCCCTCCCGTTTCGTGCCGCTGGCCATTCCCGATTTCACGCTGGCGATGAAGGACGGCCGCATCACCGCTGGCGGATCGCTCACAGCACCGCGCAACAGCATGTTGGTCGCCCGAACGGACATCGTCCATGATCTGTCGAGCGGCAAGGGGCATGCCGACCTGACCGTGCCGGGCCTGACCTTTGGCCCCGGATTGCAGCCGGAGGATGTGACGCCGATCACGCTGGGCGTCGTGGCCAATGTGAATGCCAAGGTGAGCGGGCAGGGGCGTATCGACTGGACCGGCTCCCATGTGACCAGCAACGGCACCTTCCGTACCGACAATGCCAGTCTGGCCGCCGCCTTCGGCCCGGTGGAGGGGCTGTCCGGGGAAATCCATTTCACCGACCTGATCGGACTCGTCAGCGCGCCGGGGCAGGAAGTGCGCATTGCAAAGGTCAATCCGGGTGTCGAGGTGCAGGATGGCGTGGTGCGCTATCGACTGGAGGCCGGGCAGAAGGTCCGGATCGAAGGAGGCGGATGGCCTTTTTCCGGCGGCAAGCTGGACCTGTTGCCTACCACGATGAATTTCGGCGAAGATGTCGATCGGTACATGACGTTCCGTGTCATCGGTCTGGATGCGGGCGCGTTCATTCAGGCGATGGAACTGGACAATGTGTCCGCCACCGGCACGTTCGACGGCATCATGCCGCTGATCTTCAACGCAAAGGGCGGCCGCGTCGCGGGCGGGGTGCTGGTGGCGCGGCAACAGGGCATGCCGCCGCTGATCATGCCCGAAGGCGTATTGCCTGCGATCCCGTGCGATCCCACGCGTCAGTCGGGCGTGCTGTCCTATGTGGGCCCGGTGTCGAACGAGCAGGTCGGCGTGATGGGCAAGATGGCCTTCGACGCGCTCAAGGATCTGCAATATAAATGCCTGACCATATTGATGGATGGCGCGCTGGATGGCGAAATGGTCACCAATGTCGTCTTCAACGGGGTGAACCGTGGGAAGCTGGGCGATGCGCCATCCGGCATCACGCGCAGCTTCATCGGGCTGCCCTTCATCTTCAACGTCAGGATCGCCGCACCTTTCCGTGGCCTGATGGGCACGGCCCAATCCTTCATCGATCCCTCGCAGCTGATCCAGAACAGCATCGGTGATCAGGTGCAGGGCGAAATGCGCACGGGAACGCAACAAAATCTTGCGGTTCAGCCTGCGGAAAGCGACAAGGTGCCAAATAGGGAACCGAAATGAACAAGCGAACGATCATGGTGGCGGGCATCGCCGGGCTGGCTCTGGGGGGATGCATTCAGGTGAAGGCCCCCGACAAGCCCATCGAAATCAACCTGAACGTCAAGGTCCAGCAGGAAGTCGTTGTGAAACTGCAACGTGATGCACAGGATCTGATCCAGAATAATCCGGAGTTGTTCCCGCAATGACACGCTCATTCATCATGATCGTCGCCGGTGCCGCTGTGGCGCTGGCCAGTGGTTTCGTCATGACCGCGCCTGCCCGTGCCCAGTCCGGCGCGGTCGCCTCTGCCATGGCGGCGGGCACGGTCGGGGAACAGGCTGACGGTTATTTAGGCATCGCCGGATCGGTCGGCGCGGACGTCCGTTCCGAAGTCGAATCGATCAACATCAAGCGCCGCGCTGCCTATACGCAGCTTGCCGGTCAACGCGGGGTCACCGTGCAGGATGTCGCCGCGGCGACGGGTTGCCAGACGCTCAGCAGCCGGGTGAAGACCGGACAGGTCTACCGCATCGGCGCGGCGGCGTGGCAGACGAAGGGCGCGGACGCCATCGCTTTGCCGTCCTACTGCGCCAACGCTGGCTGACAGTCGGTATCGGGGCGTGCTGTTTCGACGGCGCGCCCGGCCTGCCGTCGGTCGGATCTGGTCAGGCAGTCAAGTTCAATAGGCTATCCATATCGGACAAGTTGTCCAGTCGACATTGGCTGGCGGCACGCGCAATAAAAGGCCAAATAAAAAGCACCCGGACCGTGTTTTCACGATCCGGGTGCTTAATGGACGATTGCTCGTCTCCCCCTTGGCCTGCCTCGACCGCTTCTCAGCCCCCTAAGCTCGAAGCGGGATGCAGTATCCCTGAACCACGGCCTTTTACCTGTGCTTCGAATGTCTTGTTATGACTGGCGCAGGCCGCTGTCACGGCCAGATTTGGCGCGTTGTGATTTTCCATCCGCCCCTGTGGCGGCGATGCAACAATCGGGCAATGCTTGCCGTTATGCCGGTGCATCCCTAGACCTCTCCCACGACCATTTTCGAAGGGCCATTCGCGCCACATGATTCTATCCCGTTACGAACGCATGATCGCCAAGCGCTACCTGCTGCCGGGCAAGGGGGAAGGTTTCATCTTCCTCGTCGCCGGGATCAGTCTGGTCGCGGTCATGCTGGGTGTCGCCGCGCTCATCATCGTCATGAGCGTCATGAACGGTTTCCGGGCGGAGCTGTTCGACAAGATCGTCGGCCTGAACGGCCATGCCGTGGTTCAGGGCTATGGCGGGCGGTTGCCCGACTGGCAGTCGGTGCTGCGCGAAGCGAAAGCAACGCCGGGGGTTACCAGCGCCACGCCGATGATCGAACAGCCTTTACTATCGACTTTCAACGGCCGTGTCGAAGCGGTGCTGGTGCGCGGGATGACCGTGCCGGACATCCGCAGCAACGGCACGCTGAAGGGTAAGGTGCTGGCGGGCAGTCTCGACAATCTGACCGCCAATGGCGGCAAGATCGGCATCGGGTCGCGACTGGCTGAAAATCTGGGCATCCAATTGGGCGACAGCCTGACTGTCATCAACCCGGCCGGTCGTTCGACCCCGTTCGGCACCGTGCCCCGGCAGGTCAGCTATCAGGTCGCCGCGATCTTCGAAGTCGGCGTCTATGATTATGACAAGGCGCTGATCGTCATGCCGGTGGAGGATGCCCAGACCCTATTGCTGCTGGGCGACGTCGTCAGCATGATAGAGGTGGAAACGGTCGACGCGGACAAGGTCGGGCAGATATTGCAGCCCCTGGCCGCCAAGGTCGCGGGGCGTGCCGTCATTACCGACTGGCGACAGCTCAATGCATCGCTGTTCGAAGCGCTGGCGGTCGAACGGGTCGCGATGTTCGTGGTCCTGTCGATCATCGTTCTGGTCGCTGTGTTCAACATCCTGTCTTCGCTGATCATGCTGGTGCGGGCCAAGACGCGCGACATCGCCATCCTGCGAACCATGGGGGCGAGCCGGGTAGGGCTGGTCAAGATATTCATGACGGTCGGCGTCACCATCGGGACGCTCGGCATGGCGGCGGGCATGATATTGGGCTTCACCTTCCTGTTCTTCCGCCAGAGCATGGTCAACGCGATCCAGTTTGTGACTGGGCAGAATTTGTGGGATCCTTCCATCCGGTTCCTGACCGAATTGCCGTCCAAACCCGATCCTGTGGAAATCGTCGCAATCTGCATCATGGCGCTGCTGTTCAGTTTCCTCGCCACGCTCTACCCGGCCTTCAAGGCTGCCAATACCGATCCCGTTCAGGTGCTGCGTTATGAATGACATTTTGAAGGTTACGGGTCTGGCGCGCAGCTTCACGCAGGGCGGCGTCACCATCGACGTGTTGCGCGGCGTGGACCTGACCGTCGGGCCGGGCGAAATCGTCGCGCTGCTGGGGCCGTCAGGCTCCGGTAAATCGACGCTGCTTCAGGCGGTAGGCCTGCTGGAGGGCGGGTTTGAGGGGTCGATCCGCATTGCGGGCGAGGAAGCAGCGAAGCTGGACAATGACGGGCGCACCCGCTTGCGTCGCGATGCGCTGGGCTTCGTCTATCAGTTCCATCACCTGTTGCCCGATTTCAACGCCACCGAAAATGTCATCCTGCCCCAGGTGATCCGCGACGCGGATATGGCCGCGGCAAAGGCGCGGGCGGAATTGCTGCTGACATCGCTGGGGCTGGGGCACCGACTGGATCACCGGCCCAGCCAGTTATCGGGCGGCGAGCAGCAGCGCGTCGCGGTGGCCCGTGCGCTGGCCAATCGCCCCGCGCTGGTGCTGGCCGACGAGCCGACCGGCAATCTGGATGAGCGGACCGCCGATGTAGTACTGGCCGAATTTCTGCGACTGGTCCGCGAAGAAGGATCGTCCGCGCTGATCGCCACTCATAATGAAAGGCTGGCGCTGAAGATGGACCGGGTGGTCCGGCTGCATGCAGGGGTTCTGGAAAGCGCCTAGGCCGCTGCGGATGCCGCGTCGCGGATGGTGGCCACGACGACCCGGTCGCGGCCTTCCGCCTTGGCTCGCAACAAGGCTGCGTCTGCCGTCTGGAGCAACCGGTCCGGGCGGCCATGATCGGGGAAGGTCGCCAGCCCGAAACTGGCGGTGATCGTCCCCAGTTCTCGCCCGCGATGTTCGATCCGCAAATCCCGCAACTGTTGTTGCATCTGCACTGCCCGGCCCAGCGCTTGATCCAGTGGAAAGCCGGGCATCAGGACGACAAATTCCTCGCCCCCAAGGCGAAAGGCATGAGCGCTTTCACGCAGCGAATCGTTCAGTACGGCGCCGACGGAGCGCAGGACTGCGTCGCCCGCGTCATGGCCGAAACTGTCGTTGAAGCGCTTGAAATGATCGATGTCGACCATCATGCAGGACAGCGGCTGCTGATTGCGTTCCGCCTGCGTAATCAGCGTGTGCAACATGATGTCGAAATGGCGCCGGTTGGGCAGGCCGGTTAGCGCATCGGCCATGGCCATTTCACGCAGCACGTCGCGCAGGCGCAGATTGGCGAGCGCGAGGCCGATATTTTCCGCCAGCATCTCCAGATATTTGCCGGTCCGCTCCAGATGGTTGGCGCTGGCGTTCGGGGGTTCCTCATAATAGAGCATGCCGATGCTTTCGCCCTGCGCGGCGAGCGGGATGCAGATGGTGCTGACCGGGGCATCGGCGTTCAGATGTTCGCACGCGATGTCGATCATGTCGCCGACGGGGCGGTGCGTCTGCCCGCGTCGCAGCGCCCAGCATCGCGACGATGGAAAATCGGTCTGGGAAAAAGCCGGCGACAGCCAGGCGCAGGCCTGCGCCATGGCGTTGCGCCGGTTGTCATGGATATAGAGGCGCCCCGGAAAGTCCGGTGCTATTTCCGGAGCGAAACGGCGGACCACTTCGATCAGATCGGTCGTGCTGTCGCAGCCCTGCAATCTTTGGGTCAGCCGGGACAGCAGATCGCGCATCATGCGATCATTGTCGCGCTCCATTTCCAGCCGCTGCCGTTCCAGCCCATTTTCGCGGAAGATGCGGATCGCCTGCGCCATGTCGCCAATTTCATCGACATGGGCGGTTTCGGGCGGGATCGCGTCATAATCCTGCGCGGCCAGCCGCGTGACGACGTCGCTCAACCGCACGACCGGTCGCAATATGCGCTGTTTCAGAACGAAATAGAGGACGCACAGGAACAGCAGGGCCGTGATGCCCAGCATGATTTCCGACATGGTGCGCCATTGACGGGCCGTGTCGGTCGCCCGCTCGACCGCATGGTCGGTCCGCTGATCCAGCATATATTGGAACTTGCCGACCTGTGCCGCCACCCGATCCAGCTCGCGTCCATATTCATCGCCGAACAGGATGATGCGCGCGGTCTTTTCATCGCCCGAACGGGCTGCGCGGATCGCGGCGACCTGTTCATCCGTTAGCGCGTCTGCCCAATGCATCGCCTGACGCAGGGCATTGAGTTCGTCTTCGTTCGCGCCAGCGTCGCGCAGATGGGCGATCCGTTGTTCGACCGATGTGAGCGCGGCCTTTTCCCGCTGATAGGCGATCAGATGGCTGGGATCGCCGGTGATGACGAATCCGCGCGCCTGTTCGGTCAGGCGATAGACATCTTCTTCCAGCGTCGCGGTCGCCTGGTCGAACGTCGCCCGCTGCGCCACGGCCGTGCGTTCGCGATCTTCGGCACCCGATGCCAGCAACATCGTCGTCCCCGATGCCAGCGTCAGGATGACGGTGGCTCCATAGGCCCAGTTGGTGATGGTCGACAAACGCATGGCGGGGCCGACGGTAACGTGGATAGATGTGCAATCCGTTAAGGGTGTGTCGCATGGTTACCCACAGATTTCATGCGCAGGGGGCTGGGCCGAATCGCGCACTACCCCTAGATTGTAACAATGCCCCATGCTTCCTTCGTTCCGCTGCGCGTTTTTTCGTCCTTCACCATGCTGGAAGGGGCGATCGATCCCAAGAAGATCGCGAAGCAGGCCAAGGCGCTGGGCTTCCCGGCCGCCGCGATTACCGACCGTAATGGGCTATACGGTTCCATGGCTTTTTCCGACGGGTGCAAGGATGAGGGGGTTCAGCCCGTCATCGGCGCCATGCTGGGCGTGCTGCGCCCGGGACGCCCGGCCAATGCTGCGCCGGTGCACGACTGGCTGGCGCTTTATGCGCAGGATGCGGGCGGTTACGACAATATCTGCGCACTGGTGTCGATGGCGCATCTCGATCGACCGGTGGAAGATGTGCCGCATGTCACCATCGACATGCTGGAAGGGCGCACCGACGGCGTCATCGCCCTGACGGCAGGGGGCGAAGGCGCGCTGGCGCGGCTGTTTGCGGAGGATCAGCCGGAAGCCGCCATCGCCTATGCCGAACGACTGGAAAGCCTGTTCCCGGGGCGCCTCTATGTCGAAATCTGCCGACGGCTCGACCCGGTGGAGGGCAGAGCGGAGCCGTATCTGCTGGACCTGGCCTATGACCGCGATCTGCCGCTGGTCGCGACCAACCCGACCTGTTTTGCCGAACCGCATTTTCACGAGGCGCATGACGTGATGCTGTGCATCGCCGACAGCGCCTATGTCGAAACGCCGGACCGTCGCACCAGCTCACCCGATGCATGGATGAAGCCGATCGGCGAAATGAAGCGCCTGTTCGAGGATCTGCCCGAAGCGCTGGCCAATACGCTGGTCGTAGCCCAGCGCTGCGCCATTGCCGCACCCAAGCGCAAGCCGATCCTGCCCAGCCTTGCCGGTGACATCGAGGGCGAAGGGGTCATGCTGCGCGAACAGGCGACGGCCGGGCTGGAGGCGCGGCTCGCCAAGGCTGGCGTCATCGGGGACGAAGCGCGCAAACCCTATTTCGAGCGGCTGAAATTCGAAACCGACATCATCATCCAGATGGGGTTCCCCGGTTATTTCCTGATCGTTGCCGACTTCATCAAATGGGCGAAGGATCATGACATTCCGGTCGGGCCGGGTCGTGGTTCGGGCGCGGGGTCGCTGGTCGCATGGGCGCTGACCATCACCGATCTCGACCCGTTGCAGCTGGGCCTGTTGTTCGAACGCTTCCTGAACCCGGAACGCGTTTCCATGCCCGACTTCGACATCGACTTTTGCGAAACGCGGCGTGGCGAGGTGATCCGTTACGTCCAGCAGAAATATGGCGCGGACCATGTGGCGCAGATCATCACCTTTGGTAAGCTGAAGGCGCGCGCGGTGCTGAAGGACACCGGGCGCGTGTTGCAGATGAGCTATGGCCAGGTCGATCGCCTTGCCAAGCTGGTGCCGAACCATCCGACCGATCCGTGGACGCTGGAACGATCGCTGAACGGGGTGTCCGAATTTCGGGCGGAATATGACAATGACAATCAGGTCAAGCGCCTGATCGATTATGCCATGAAGCTGGAGGGCTTTCCGCGCCACAGTTCCACCCACGCGGCGGGCGTGGTAATCGGCGACCGGCCGCTCAGCCAGCTGGTGCCGCTCTATCGCGATCCGCGGTCCGACATGCCTGTGACGCAGTTCGACATGAAATATGTCGAGGGCGCCGGGCTGGTGAAGTTCGACTTCCTGGGCCTCAAGACGCTGTCGGTATTGCAGAAGGCGGTGCAGTTGCTGGCGGCGCGCGGCGTCACGGTCGATCTGGACACGCTGGCATGGGATGACAGCGCGGTTTACGACCTGCTCCAGCGCGGCGACACGGTGGGCGTGTTCCAGCTGGAATCCGAAGGGATGCGCAAGACGCTGGCCGCCGTGCGTCCGACCAATTTCGGCGACATCATCGCGCTGGTGTCGCTCTATCGCCCCGGCCCGATGGACAATATCCCGATGTTCGGCCGTCGCAAGAACGGGCAGGAGGAAATTGAATATCCCCATATCCTGCTGAAACCGATCCTCGAAGAAACCTATGGCATCTTCGTCTATCAGGAACAGGTGATGCAGGCCGCGCAGATCCTTGCGGGCTATTCGCTGGGTGATGCCGACCTTCTGCGCCGCGCCATGGGCAAGAAGGTGAAGGCGGAGATGGACGCGCAGCGATCCCGCTTCGTCGAGGGTTGCGCCAAGGAAAGCGACATCAAGCCGGCCAAGGCGAACGAATTGTTCGATTTGATCGACAAATTTGCGGGCTATGGCTTCAACAAGAGCCACGCGGCGGCCTATGCCCTGCTCGCCTATCAGACGGCGTGGCTGAAGGCGCATTATCCGGCGGAATTCTATGCCGGGTCGATGGCCTTCGACATCCACCTGACCGAAAAGCTGACGGTGTTCGTGGACGATATGCGCCGCATGGGGCTGACCTGCCTGCCAACCGACCTCAACCGCAGCGAGGCGGACTTTACCGTTGAGGCCGTGCCTTATGAGGGCGACGATCCGCGCCTTGGCTTTGCCGTGCGCTATGCGCTGGGTGGCCTCAAGGGCGTGGGCGAAAAGGCGATGGAGCAGCTTGTCGAGGAACGCGACAAGGGCGGTCCGTTCAAGTCGCTGGACGATTTTGCCGACCGGATCGAACCGCGCCTGCTGAACCGGCGGCAGCTGGAAAGTCTGGCTGCGGCGGGGGCGTTCGACGATATTCATAGCGATCGCGCGGGCGTTCATGCGGCGGCGGAAACGATCCTGTCGGTCGCGTCCAGCAATGCGCAGGCGCGCGAAAGCGGGCAGGGCGGCCTGTTCGGGGATGCCGAAACGCCACATGCCGACGTTCGCATACCGCCTCATCAGGCCTGGACCGTTGCGGATCGCATGGCACAGGAGAAGGAGGCGTTCGGCTTCTACTTTTCCGCCCACCCGGTTGATCGTTACCGGCACCTTGCCGACGCCCGTGGCGCCAAAAGCTATGGCATGGTGTGCCAGTCGCCCATGCCCGCGCCCAATGCCGAGGGACGCGCGATGACGATCATGGCGGCGATGGTGGAGGATGTTCGCTGGCGCGAGACGAAGCGCGGGGCGCGCTATGCCAGCGCGACCTTTTCCGACCAGAGCGGACAGTTTCAGGCCAGCTGTTTTGACGAGGAAGCCTGCAAGGCGATCGACGAACTGTCGAAGGATGGCGACTGCGCGCTGCTGATCGTGGAGCTGGACCGATTGCCGGGCGAAGAAACGCCGCGCGTGACGGTGCGCGGGGTCGAAGCGTTCAGGACCATCGCCAGCGCTTCGCGCATGGAACTGGTGGTGGACATCGATACGGTACAGGCGGTCGAGGCGCTGGCGGCGCTGCTGTCGGGCGCGGGAGGCGGGCGGAGCGAAGTGTTCCTGCGCGCGCCGGTGGGACAGGGGCAGGCGGCACGGCTGTTCCTGGGCGATCATTATAGTCTGGGCGCGGATCAGGTGGATGCCATCGCGACGATCAAGGGGCTGACCATCCACAGGTTCGAACGGATGGACGTGAAGGCGGATGGTTTCCGCACGAAGCAGCGCCGGATGGCCATGCGGTTGGCGGGGTGAGGGACGAGACTTGCAAGGGGTGGGCATATCGCAAGCGTTCTCTCCGTGATGTTGCGACGGAAGAATCGACCCAAGCTCCGGCCTTCCGGTCCAACAGGGATTTGCATCAATTGCGCTTCGAGTGGGGCATGGTGACGGCGGTTACAGGCGGCATGTTCGCTGTGCTTGGGAATTTCGATCTGTCTGTACGTTATTGGCCGCCGGCTCTTTTGCCTGCTGCAATGATGTTCGTCTTCCTTCGATCGCAGACATGGCGCGACCGTCGCGCTGGCAAGCGTTTCAGCAGTTATCGCGATGATGAGATGAGCGGCTGAAGAATTTCAGAACAACCGCATCTGCGCGCCTTCGGGTGGGCGGAAGAGGTCTGTTCGCAGCGTGAGGCGTTCTCCGCCCAGACCGGCGCGTTTGCGGGCCTTGAGGAAGCGGGTGCGGATGAGATCGGCCCAGATGCCCTGACCCCGCATACGGGAACCGAAATCGGGATCATTGTCCCGCCCGCCGCGCAGATCGCGGATGATGGCCATCACCTGGCCCGCGCGGTCGGGATAATGGGCGTCGAGCCAGGCGCGGAATAACGGCGCGACTTCATGGGGCAGGCGGACAGGGATATAGGTGACTTCGCGCGCGCCCGCTGCCGCGACGCGGGCGACGAGCGCCTCTATCTCATGATCGGTGATGGCGGGAATGATGGGCGATATGCTGGCGGTGACCGGTATGCCTGCCTCCGCCAGTCTGCGAATCGCCTCCACCCGCTTCATCGGATGCGGGGCGCGGGGTTCGAGGGTACGGGCGATGGCGGGATCGAGGCTGGTGACGGACAGGACCACCGCCACCAGCCGGTCCCGCGCCAGATCGGCGAGCAGGTCGATGTCGCGAAGGATGCGGTCGGACTTGGTGGTGATGTAAGTCGGATGGCGCGTTTCAACCATGATTTCCAGGATCGAACGAGTGATGCCCCAATCCTTTTCGATCGGTTGATAGGGATCGGTATTGGTGCCCATGGCGATGGGGGCGACGGCGTAATTTTTCTTCGACAGTTCCACCCGGAGCAGTTTGGCCGCGTCGGGCTTGGCAAACAGCTTCGTTTCGAAATCCAGGCCGGGCGACAGGTCGTGATAGGCGTGGGATGGCCGGGCGAAACAATAGATGCAGCCATGTTCGCACCCCCTATAGGCGTTGATCGACTGGGAAAAGCCGATGTCGGGGCTGGCGTTGCGGGTGATGATGGTGCGCGGATGTTCGACCGTTACCGTCGTGCGGGTTCTGGCGACAGGGCCGTCGATGTCGGACAGCGCGTCCAGCCAGTCGCCGTCGGCGGTTCTGGACGGCAGGTTGAAGCGGCGGCTGTCGCCGTTCAATGTCGCGCCTCTGCCCTTTTCAATGCCCATAGCGTATTAGAACATATGGCGAACATATTGTCAAAGTGACAGCGAAGTGGACGATGTGCGCGATATGACTTTTTTATATTAGTTAGCTAACTAATTCACCTACGTAGGCGGTTTTCAGGTGTATGTTTTGTCGGATTCTGGCGGTTTATATGTGAGAGATCATGCGTTGGATGGGGACCATTTCCGATCCGTTCGCTCCACGTTTCCCTAAGCCTGTTCTGGCATGCCGTCGGAGCGGTGCGGCGGTTTTGAGCCTGTCCTTTCAGAGCAAGGGAAGGGCTTCGACAGGCTCAGCCCGAACGGATTTTATCCGTCGCTCGATGCCCTCGTGATCCATGGCTTGATGCCACCACGATCCGTGGCTCGATGCCATCATGATGCGTGGCCCGATGGACTCACGATCCGTGGCTCCATGCCGTCATATCTTTGGATGTGCTTCTGTGAGCAGTCGGCTGCATCATGTTCGAAATCCGCATTGTGCGGGCCGTCATCCGTTTCCAGACGACAGCAAAATACCCTATCGTTCCGTGAGACGGGGCATGAGTTCGACGAAGTTGCAGGGGCGGAAGCGGCTGTCGAGCTGGGTGGCGAGGATGCCGTCCCATGCGTCCTTCACCGCGCCGGTCGAGCCGGGCAGCGCGAAGATATAGGTGCCGCGCGCGACGCAGGCGGTGGCGCGGGACTGGATGGTCGATGTGCCGATGCTCTGGTAACTGAGCCAGCGGAACAGTTCGCCAAAGCCCGGTATTTCCTTGTCCTGCACCTGCGCCACGGCTTCCGGTGTTACGTCGCGGCCGGTGACGCCGGTGCCGCCGGTCGTCAGGATGACGTCGATCTGCGGATCGTCGATCCATGCGTGCAGGCGCGCGACGATGGCGGATTTGTCGTCCCGTTCGATATGGCGGGCGGCCAGAATATGGCCCGCGCGTTCCAGCCGTTCGACCAGCGCGTCGCCGGAGCGATCATCCGCAAGGCCGCGCGTGTCGGACACGGTGAGGACCGCGATGCGAACCGGAATGAAGGCCCGGCCCTCGTCAATCGGCATCAGTCCGAACCGCCGCCCATCGATCCGCGACCGTCCGCCTTGCTGAGGCGCACCAGCTTCACGCCATTGGCGTTGGGGAAGGTCGGCCACATGCCCTGCGCCATGCCGGTCAGGCAATCTGCGCTGCCCTTTGCCTGGATCTGATACATCCAGTAATTGCGCATGACGATGTTCACATAGGCGCGGGTTTCATAATAAGGCAGCGATTCCATGAAGAGAAGCGGATCGCCCTTGTCATGGACCTGCGTGTTCCAGCGATCGACCGGCAGAGGCCCGGCATTATAGGCGGCCATCACCTTTGGCAGGAGGCCGCCGGTCGCGCTCATGTCGCGCAGCGATTCCAGATAGCGCTGGCCATATTCCATGTTGGTGGACGGCACGAAGAGTTGCGACGCGTTGGTGAGGCCGACGTCGCCCGCCGTGCCGGGGCGCACCTGCATCAGGCCGCGTGCGCCCGCGCTGCTGACGACATCGCTGCGGAAGCCGGATTCCTGAAGCGTGTGGGCGTAGATGAGCGAGGGATCGACGCGCCAGCCGCCATCGGGACGCCAGTTGGGCGCGGGGAAGCGGGCGAAGCTGTCGGGCTGTTTGCCCGCGGGACCGTTATGGGCGAGCCAGAGCTGGGTCGCAGGCAGGTTGAGCGCGCCGGCGAGGCGGAGCAGCGCGTCATATTGATCGCTGCCGCCGATCTTCGCCTGATAGCGGATGAGTTCGTCCGCCCTGCCATTTTCACCGATGGCGGACAGGGCGATGGCGGCGCGGGCGTTGGGGCTGCCCTTGAGCGCCTGCCACTCCAGCGCGCCGAAGCGGCTGCCGACCGGTGCTGCGCCAAGGGGCATGCCGAGGGATTCGCGGGCCAGCAGGCCATAGAAGGTTTCGTCCGAACGGGCGGCCTGCTTCAGGTAATTGGCGACCTTTTCCGCTTCGCCGCACACCATGTAAGCGCGCGATGCCCAATAGGCTCCGGCCGATCGCATGTCGGCGTCGGCCGCCAGCGCGGCGACATTGGCGAAGGCGGGCGCGGCGGCGCGGCAGTCATTCTGACGCCATGCCGCCAGACCGGTCGTCCAGTTGGCCTGCACGCTCCAGTCGCCGCCGGTGCGCGTTTCCAGCGCGCGCGCGGCCATGCGGCGGGCGTTGGTGTCGTCATTTTCGATATAATAGGCCCATGCGACCCGTTGCCGCACTTCGGTCAACCCTTCGGGGGTCAGGCCGATTTCGCCGGTGCCGAGCAGTCCTTCGGCGCCGATGGGATCGTCATTCTTGATATAATTCTGGATCTGGCCGGACAGGGCCTGCGCCGCGACATCGGTTTTGGTGGCGGCGACATATTGGCGACGGGGGGCGGACCCCAGCCACACCATTTTCTGGATCTGCGGCAGGTCGGGCAGGATGGTGGCGCCGCGCCGCTGGGCAAGGCGGGACAGCTGATCGGCCTTTGGCAGCCACGCCGCCTTGTTGATGAGGTCGAGCAGGTCGAACAGTTCGACGCGGGGCGAACCCTTGGCCAGATAAAGTTCGGACAGGGCGAGTGGGCGCACCGCGTCCTGGCTGTCCAGCGCCATGATCATCGCCTTTGCATCATTCCATTGCTGGGCGGAGATGGCGGTGAAGATGGCGCGGTAGCGCGCCTTGTCGCCGTCGCCCAATTGCAGCGGGGATGTTTCCGCGGACAGCGTCGGCACGACGGGCGTGGTTTCGGCCTGCGCGGCCAGGGAAGCGGCCAGCCCCGTCATCATCAGGGCAAGGCTGGAAATTTTGGTCGCGGCGCGAATCACGGACGGGCTTCCTCGATCAGGCTTTGAAGATTGCGCCAGCATTCCGCCTTGGCCGCTGGTTGATTGAGCAGCAACCGGGGATGAAATGTGGCGACGGCGGGCACATTGCCGCCATCATGGTTAAAGTCGCGTAAACCGCCGTCGGTCGTGGCGCCGTCGGTCGGAAGCAGGGCACGGATCGTCCGGTCGCCCAGCACCAGCAGCCGGCGGGGCTGCGCCAGCGCGACATGGATACGCATGCGGGTGGCAGCGGTGGCGAGGTCGGCCGCCTCCACCATGCCGCCGGGCGGCCGGGTGGTGAAGAGCGACGTCAGGTAAATAGCGCCGCGATCAAGACCGATGGCGCGGAGCATCGCGTCGAACAACAGGCCCGCGCGGTCGGCCAGCAGGCGGCCGTCGTTCAGATCGGCGGGATCGGGCATGTCGGTGACGACCATCAGGGACGCCTGCGCCACGCCCACCGGTGCGATCGACGTGCCGCTCCACCGCCGTTCGGGTTGCGAGGGATCATTGGCCAGCCATGCGAGGAACGATTCGAGCGTCCGGGGCTTATCCATGACAGGCGTCGTCGCCGAAGCCATATTTGTTGCGGAAGGGCGCGCGGAAACCGGACGGAGCCAGTCGACCGGCGTTTCCGCTACGGCGCAATCCACGCCCGCAAGTTGCCACCACGCCAGATAGGCGTCGGCAGCCGCCGCATCATTCTGCAATAAACCCCGCATCGTGGACAGTGTAGGGCCAGAGGTTGACGATCGGGTCAAGGTGCTTCATCGCTTTGGCTGGTAAACGGTTGGAGTTATGCGGCGATTGGATGAACGGAGTGCAGTCCGCCAGTCGCGCACATGGAGGGATGAATGAGCGAACGGGATTCGATGCCCTATGACATCGTGATCGTCGGCGGCGGCCCGGCTGGCCTGTCGGCGGCGATCCGGCTGAAGCAGCTGGCCAATGATGCGGGGACCGAACTGGCGGTATGCGTGCTGGAAAAGGGGTCGGAAATCGGCGCCCATATCCTGTCGGGCGCGGTGATCGATCCCAGGGCGCTGGACGAACTGCTGCCGGACTGGCGCGACATGGGCTGTTCGCTGGCCGAAATCCCGGTGACCGACAACCAGCACTGGTTCCTGACGAAAACCGGCAAGATCGCCATGCCGCACATCATGACGCCGGGATGGATGCACAATAAGGGCACCTATACCGGGTCGCTGGGGAACCTCTGCCGTTGGCTGGCGGAGCAGGCCGAAGCGCTGGGCGTGGAAATCTTCCCCGGATTTGCGGCGGCGGAAATCCTCTATCATGAAGATGGCAGCGTGAAGGGCGTGGCCACCGGCGACATGGGCATCGCCCGCGACGGCGAGCATAAGGGCGATTATCAGCCCGGCCTTGAGCTGCACGCCAAATATACCTTCTTTGCCGAAGGCGCACGCGGCCACCTGACCAAGATATTGAAGCGCCAGTTCGCGCTGGACGCGGACAGCGAGCCGCAGGTCTATGGTCTGGGCATGAAGGAATTGTGGGACATCGACCCCGCAAAGCATCAGCCCGGACTTGTCATCCATTCGCAGGGATGGCCGCTAACCGACGCTTATGGCGGTGGTTTCCTTTACCATCAGGCCAATGGGCAGGTGGCTTTGGGATTTGTGGTGGGGCTGGGTTACCGCAACCCGCACCTCTTCCCGTTCGAAGAGTTCCAGCGCTGGAAACAGCATCCGGAGATCCGCAAGTTTCTGGAGGGCGGTCGCCGCGTATCCTATGGCGCGCGGGCGATCAACGAGGGGGGATGGCAGTCCGTCCCGACGCTGGCCTTCCCCGGCGGCGCTCTGATCGGATGTTCGGCGGGCTTCGTGAACGTGCCGCGCATCAAGGGCACGCATACGGCGATGAAGTCGGGCATGCTGGCGGCCGAAGCGGCTTTCGCGGCGGTGCAGGCGGACCGCGCGGGCGACACGCTGGACAGCTATGAAACGACGCTGCGGTCGAGCTGGATCGCGAGCGAATTGCAGCTGGTGAAAAATGCCGAGCCTTTGTTGAGCAAGTTCGGCGGCACGATCGGCACGTTGCTGGCGGGCATCGACATGTGGATGCGCACGCTGAAGATCGGCCTGCCCTTCACGATGAAGCACAAGCCTGACAATGAGAAGATCTGGCCCAAGGAAGCCTGCGCGAAGATCGATTATCCCAAGCCCGACGGGGTGATCAGTTTCGACCGGCTGTCGTCGGTGTTCCTGTCGAACACCAATCATGAGGAAGACCAGCCGGTCCACCTGCAGCTGAAAGATCCGTCGATCCCGATCAGCTATAATCTGCCCCTTTATGACGAACCGGCGCAGCGTTATTGTCCCGCAGGCGTCTATGAAGTGGTCGGTCAGGATGAGGGGCTTCCCAAATTTCAGATCAACGCGCAGAATTGCGTCCATTGCAAGACGTGCGACATCAAAGACCCGACTCAGAATATCAACTGGGTCGTCCCCGAAGGTGGTGGAGGGCCGAATTATCCCAATATGTAAGCGCCTGACCCTGTCCGCCATGCTGACGACGCTTGCGGCCGTTCCCGTGGGTGCGATGGCATCGGTACAACCCGACGGCGCGCTGCATGCCTATGCGCGGGCGCGGCTGGCGGATGGCGATGGGGCGCTGACCATGGCGGTGGCCAATTATCGCGAGGCGTTGCGGCGTGATCCGGCCCGGCTGGAAATCGCGCGGCGATCCTATGTCCAGGCGCTGGAAAGCGGGGACCGCGTGCTGGCGCGGCAATCGGCGATGCTGCTGGACGCGGCGGGCATGTTGCCGCGCGACGGCACGCTGCTGCTGATCGGCGAGGCGCTGAGCGCGAAGGATTGGACCGGTGCGCGGACATTGACAGACCGGATGGCGGAGGAACTGAACTTCGCCTTTCTGGCGCCTATCCTGCGCAGCTGGATCGCGATCGGCGAAGGGCAATATACGCCGCCGGTGATCGACGCGAAAGATCGGTTCGCGGCGCTGGGCCAGCGTTATGTCGACGAACATATCGCCTTTCAGGCGCTGGCGCAGCGCGATCTGACGACGGCGATGCCCGCGATGCGGCGGGCACTGGCGATCCGCAGCGGCGATGGAGCCGCGTTGCGGCTGGCATTTGCCGGGCCGCTGGCGAAGCAGGGCGCGAAGGCAGAGGCGCTGACGCTGCTGCCCATGGGCAATGCGAGTTTCGCGCGGGCGCGGGCCGATATAGAGAAGGGCAAATTGCCCAAGGCCATCGTCGCGCCGATGACCCCGGCGCAGGGCTTTGCACGATTATTGTCGCGGCTGGCCATCGATATATCGTCGGATTCCGGGGCGGCGACGCTGGGCCTGCGATTGTCGCGCATGGCGAGTTTTGCCGATCCCGATAGCGGGGAAGTGCATATCGTCGCGGCGCGCCTGTTGACCGGGCAGGGATTGCCGGCCGGTGGCGCGGCGGAAGCGGCGAAGGTTCCGCTGAACGGCTGGTTCGGGCCGATCGCGCAGGCGGAGATGATCGACGCGTTGGCGGCATCGGGGGAACTGGACACGGCGCTGACCCTGGCGCAGGCGCAGGTCGCGGTGCCAGATGCGGAGCCGGAGCGACATGTTCGGCTGGGCCGCCTGCTGGCGCAAAAGCGCGAATTTGACGGCGCGGCGGCTGCGTTCCGCACGGCGCAGGCCAGCTATGCCCCCGACCAGATGCCATGGACGCTGCTGCTGTTCGAAGGCAGCGCGCTGGAGCAGGGGAAAAGATGGGACGAAGCGCGCACGGTATTGGAGCGCGCGGCGAAGATGGCGCCCAACGAGCCGATGATCCTCAATTATCTTGGCTATGCGCAGATCGAGCGGCGGCAGAATGTAGACGCGGCGCTGGCATTGTTGAAGAAGGCGAGCGCGCTGAAACCGCAGGACGCATCGATCACGGATTCGCTGGGCTGGGCGCAGTTCGTGACCGGCAACGTCGGCGAAGCCGTGCCCGTGCTGGAGCGCGCGGCCGCCGCCGCCCCGGCGGACAGCACGATCAACGAACATCTGGGCGATGCCTTGTGGATGGCGGGCCGCCGATATGAGGCGCGCTATGCCTGGGCCGCCGCGTCGGTCTATGCCGAAGGCGATGTCGCCGCGCGTCTGGAAGCCAAGCGCAAGGAAGGAATGAAGCCTGAATATGCCGCCCCATGACGCGGTGACGGATGCCGCCATCCCGATGATTGCCCAAATGGAAACAGCCCCGGAACCAGCGACGGACACGGCAGCAGAGACAGGCTATGCCAAGATCAACGTCGCCCTGCATGTGCGCGCGCGGCGGGACGATGGGTATCATGCGCTGGAAAGTCTGTTCGTTTTTGCCGAGCATGGTGACGGGGTTCAGGGCGTCGCCACCGACGATGGCGCCATCGACCTGACCATCGACGGGCCGTTCGCGGCGGGACTGGACGCGGGCGCCGACAATCTGGTGATGCGGGCGGCCCGGCGGTTGCAGGGCTGGATCGGGGAACAGCGTGGCGCGGCGATCCGCCTGACCAAATGCCTGCCGGTGGCGTCGGGGATCGGTGGCGGATCGGCGGATGCCGCCGCGACGCTGCGGCTGCTGGTGCGGCTGTGGGATGTGCGGATCGCGCCGGAAGAACTGGCGGCTCTGGCGCTCGACATCGGGTCCGACGTGCCCGCCTGTATCGCCAGCGTGACGCAGATGGTGGCGGGCCGGGGCGAGACGCTGGCGCGCCATGCGGTGGAAGGGCTGGAAGGCATGCCGATACTGCTGGTCAATCCGGGCGTCGCGGTTTCGACCGCGCGGATATTCGCCGGATGGGACCGGGTGGATCGCGGGCCGCTGAATGCCGGGAGCATCGCCGCCCTGCGCGATGAAGGGCGCAACGACCTGCAACCGGCGGCTCTGGCAGCGGCGCCGGTCATTGGCGATGTCCTGTCGATGTTGCGGGAACAGCCCGGCGCGTCGATAGTCCGCATGTCGGGATCGGGCGCGACCTGCTTTGCGCTGTTCGACGATCCGGCGATGCTGGGCGCGGCGGCGCGCGCGCTTGCGACGGAACGCCCCGACTGGTGGATCATGGAAACACGGATCAGAAGCGCATGAACGAAGCCTATCACCAGATTGACGGCGGCGACCTGAACCTGCTGATCGTTGCGGATCACGCGTCGGCGCATGTCCCGGCGGACATCGACCTGATGATCGATCCGGCGTTGCTGAACGAACATATTGCGGTGGACATCGGCGTGGCGGATGTCAGCCGGGCATTGGCGGCGCAGCTGGGCTGCACGGCCATATTGGGCGGCGTGTCGCGGCTGGTGATCGACCTCAACCGCGAAGAGGATGCGCCGGGGCTGTTGCCGGTGATGAGCGACGGCCATCCCATCCCCGGCAACCGCACCGCCGACCTGACCGATCGGATGGCGCGGTTTCACCATCCCTATCATCACAGGCTGTCGCAGTTGCTTGACGGCATGACGTCACCCTTCATCCTGTCGGTGCACAGTTTTACGCCAAAGCTGGCGAGCGATCCGGACCAGCAGCGGCCATGGGACATCGGCGTGCTGTACAACCGGGACGATCGCGCCGCGCGCATCGCCATTCCCATGCTGGAGGCGGCGGGGCTGAAAGTCGGCGACCAGCTGCCCTATGCGGGCACATTGCTGAACGCGACGATGAACCGCCATGCCGAAGCGAACGGTATCCCCTATCTGGGCGTGGAGATGCGGCAGGATCTGGTCGGTGATGCGGCCGGGCAGGCGCGCTTCGCATCGATATTGGGACCGGTTGCGCTGGAATGCAGGAGCAGATTGGCATGATGCGTGTGGCAGCAGGGATAGGGGTGCTGGCCATGCTGGCGGGCTGTGGCGAGCAGGCGCCTTCGGCAAAGCGGCAGGATGGTAAGGCTGTGGCGGCGAATGGAGCGCCGGTCGATGATGGCATGGCGGATTGCGCGCTGGCAGGATCGCGGGAATGGGCGCGGACCTGTTCGGTCGAGCGCGCGGGCAAGCTGTTGACGCTGCGCCATCCCGACGGAGGTTTTCGCCGGTTCCGCATGCTGGACGACGGACGCGGGCTGGAGGCCGCCGATGGAGCGGAGGCGGCCAGACTGACGATATTGGACGACAGGCGGATCGAAATCGTCACCGGCGACGACCGCTATCGCCTGCCAGCACAGATTGACGCGGTCGCGCGGTGACCGGCGGGCCAATCCTGACCGCGGCGCAGATGCGCGCGGCGGAACAGGCGGCCTTCGACGCGGGCGTCGATCCCTATGCATTGATGGAGCGGGCCGGTGCGCTGGCCGCGGACATCATCTGGCGCGCGGGGCACAGGCGCGATGCGCTGATATTATGCGGGCCGGGGAATAATGGCGGCGATGGCTATGTGATCGCACGGCTGTTGCGGGAGCGAGGCGTAGTGGTGCGCGTTGCGGCGCTGGGGGATAGTCGCACGGCTTCGGCGCAACGCGCGCGGGCGGCATGGGGTGGCCCGGTCGAGGATATGATGACCGCGCCACCGGCCAGCCAGATGGTGGATGCACTGTTCGGCACGGGGCAGACGCGGGGGCTGGGTCAGGCGGTCGCCGCGCGGCTGTGCGCACTGGCCGATGCCGCGACGATCACCCATGCCATCGATCTGCCGAGTGGGATCGATGCGGATGACGGGCGGATGCTGTCGCCGATGCCGCATTATGGCACCTGCATCGCGCTGGGCGCGTATAAGCCAGCGCATCTGCTCTATCCGGCGGCGGGACATATGGGGCGGCTGGCGCGGGTCGATCTGGGCATTGCGTTGCCCGGTGCCATGCATCGCATCGCCGCGCCCCGACTGAGCGCGCCGGGGGCGGATGCGCATAAATATACGCGCGGGCTGGTGACGATTATCAGCGGGGCGATGCCGGGGGCGGCGATGCTGGCGGCGCAGGCTGCGGCCCATGGCGGGGCGGGCATGGTGCGATTGGTGAGCGACGATGCGCCGGGGAAGCTGGCCCACGCCATCGTGCGCCAGCCCCATGGCGAGGATGCGCTGAACGACGGTCGGATCGGGGCGTTGCTGATCGGGCCGGGGCTGGGGCGCGATGACGCGGCGCGGGCGCGGCTGACCAGCGCTTCGGGGACGGGGCACCCCATGGTGCTGGATGCCGACGCGCTGACCCTGCTGGCGGGGGATAGGGTGTCGGCCATTCCGCCGGGCGCGATATTGACGCCGCATGAGGGCGAGTTTGTGCGACTGTTCGGCGACCTGCCGGGCAGCAAGATCGACCGGACGCTGGCCGCCGCGCGCCTGTGTGGCGCGATCGTGATTTATAAGGGCGCCGATAGCGTGGTTGCGACGCCCGACGGCCGGGTGGCCGTGGCGAGCGGGGCGTCGCACTGGCTGTCCACGGCGGGGACCGGCGATGTTCTGGCGGGGCTGGCGGCGGCGCGGCTGGCCGTGACGGGCGATCCGTTCCGGGCGGCGTGTGACGCGCTGTGGCTGCATGCCGATGCGGCGCGTCGGGCGGGGGCAGCTTTTGTCGCGGATGATTTGCCTGCCGCGCTGCCAGCGGCTATCGCCGCGCGATTGTGACAGATACCGATACAGACATCATCATCCGCATCGCCGCAAAGGGCGATGGCGTGACGGCGGACGGCCGCCATTTCCCCCTGACCGCGCCGGGCGACCGCGTCGCGCCCGATGGCAGCATCGTTTTTGGCGTGCATCATGTGGTGGAGCCGCCCTGTCGCCATTTCCCATCCTGCGGCGGGTGCCAGATTCAGCAGCTGGACGATGACAGCTATGCCGATTTCGTGACCGGCCGGGTGGTCGGGGCGCTGACTGGACAGGGGCTGAGCGCGGACGCCGTGCTGCCGCCCCATATCTCACCCCCCATGACGCGGCGGCGGGCTTCGTTGCGGGCGGCG
The DNA here is from genome assembly GCF_048594625.1 of Sphingobium sp. Classification (GTDB taxonomy): domain Bacteria; phylum Pseudomonadota; class Alphaproteobacteria; order Sphingomonadales; family Sphingomonadaceae; genus Sphingobium. The sequence continues at coordinate 7,753 of NZ_JBMDWL010000123.1, read as the reverse complement.
CGGGCGGGCCATCGCGTGACCATCGGTTTCGCGGAGGAAGGCAGCCACAAGCTGATTGACCTCGACATGTGTTTTGTGCTGGACCCGCGCCTGTTCGGCCTGATCGCGCCGTTGCGCGGGCTGCTGGGCACGATCCTGCCGGACAAGCGGGCGGCGCATGTCCGCATGTCGATGACCGATCAGGGCGTCGATCTGTTGCTGGAGGGCGTGAATGTCGAGGGGCTGGCCGCCGACGAGGCGCTGGGTGATTTTGCGCGAGGGCATGGGCTGGCCCGGCTAACCATCGATGAAGGCGACGGGCCGCAGACGCGGTGGGAGCCGGAAGCGGTGACGGTCAGCTTTGGCGGCGTGCCGGTGGGATTTCCGCCCTTCGCCTTTTTACAGGCAACCCCCGATGGCGAGGCGGCGCTGGTCGGCGCCGTGCGCGATGCCCTACCCGAAAAGGGCGCGATCGCCGATCTGTTTGCCGGGCTCGGCACTTTTGCCCTGGCGCTGGGCGAGGGGCGACCGGTCTATGCCGGGGAAGGCGCGCGCGACGCGATCATGGCGCTGAAGCTGGCGGGTGCGCGGGCGCAAAGGCGCATGGTGGCGGACCATCGCGACCTGTTCCGCCGTCCGCTGACGCCCGAAGAGCTGAACCGGTTTGCCGCCGTCGTGCTGGACCCGCCACGCGCGGGCGCGAAGGAACAGGTGCTGCAACTGGCGGCGTCGAACGTGCCGGTGATTGCCTATGTGTCCTGCAATCCGGCCAGTTTCGCGCGCGATGCCGTGCATCTGACCGCGGCGGGCTATCGCATCGACAGCGTGAAGCCGGTGGGCCAGTTCCGATGGACGACCCATGTCGAACTGGTGGGCATATTCAGGAGATAAGACGGGCGCCACGTGGTGCCAGCCGCTTCTCGCCCCTTCGACAGGCTCAGGACAGGCTTTGCTCGAAGCGAACGGGCCAGGGGCCGTAATAAAAATCCCCCGCCGCCAGGGGGGAAGGCGGCGGGGGACTGCAATCCTCTCCTACAGGGAAAGCGGTAGGATGATTAGCCGAGTTTGATGACGTTTGCGCGACGACGCGCGGGCTGCACTTCGGTGTAGAGGCTGGCCATAGGCTCATCCTCCACCTCAATCGTCGCTTCCGACGTGAAGCCGTTGAAACCGGTGCGCATCGCCGCGCCATAAGCGCCGAGCATGCCGATTTCGATATAGTCGCCAACCTTCACATCCGCAGGGAGCATGAAGGGACCGACCATATGATCCATGTCGTCGCAGGTCGGGCCATAGAAGGAGAAGCCGACAAGGTCCGCTTCGCTTTCTTCTTCCCGCAGCAGGGCGACGGGGAAGCGCCAGCCAATATGCGCCGCATCGAACAGCGCGCCATAGGCGCCGTCGGTGATGTAGAGTTCATCGCCACGGCGGCGTTCGACGCGCACCACGATCGAGCTATATTCCGCCGAAAGCGCGCGGCCGGGTTCGCACCACAGTTCCGACGAATAGCTGACCGGCAGGCTTTCGAAGCCGCGATGGATCGCTTCGAAATAATTTTCGAGCGCGACCGGCTCCATGCCCGGATAGATGGACGGGAAACCGCCGCCGACATCAATGATGTCGACCGTGACGGCCGCGTCAACGATGGCGGCGCGCACGCGTTCGATCGCATCGCTATAGGCTTGGGGCGACATCGCCTGGCTGCCGACGTGGAAGCAGATGCCCAGCGCATCGGCGGCCTGACGGGTGGCCATCAGCAATTCGCGGGTTTCGCCCAGTTCTGCGCCGAATTTCGACGCGAGGGACAGTTCCGAATGTTCGGACGAGACGCGCAGGCGAACGCACAGTTCCAGATCGGTCGCATCGCCGGTGGCGCGCATGATCTTTTCCAGCTCGTCGATGGTGTCGAGCGAGAAGGTGCGCACGCCATGAACGGTATAGGCTTCGGCAATCGCTTCCTCGGACTTGACCGGGTGCATGAAGCAGAGCTTGAAGCCTTCCTGTCCAGCCAGCGCATCCACGACCAGACGCACTTCTGCGATCGAGGCCACGTCGAAATGCGTGATCCCCGATGCGAACAGCGTGCGGATCAGATCAGGAGACGGATTGGCCTTTACCGCATAGAGCGAGCGACCCGGAAACTTCTCCGTAAAGAAGCGGGCAGCCCGAGCAGCAGCTTCGGGGCGAATCAGCGTTACCGGTGCTGCCGGTTTGAGGGCGGTCGCTACCCCCAGCGCGCTAGGATGCTTGTGCAATTCAAGGGACCTCCAGTGTAGTTCAGGGCGAAAAAGCTGCCTTGCGGTGGAAGTCCCATGGGGCAGCGAGCGGCCGATATATGCGTAGGGGTCCCCCCTGTAAAGCGCGTGTGAAAATTTTGTTGCGCGGGAGGCTGTGAAGCGTGTGCCTATGTAGATGAGGCGTTGAAATAGTTTGATTTTATCGTCGGGCGGACATTGGCAAATGTTGGAATAACGCTTTCAATATCACGCCCGGCGCCCCGGAATCAGGACAGGCGGGCCTTGAAATCCTGATAGGAGAAGGACCGGATTTCGCGCAGATCGTCGGTCCGCGAATCCCATAGCCAGATGGACGGCAGGGGTACGCCGTTGAAGGTGTTCGTCTTCACCATCGAATAATGGGCCTGATCGAGGAAGGCGATGCGCGCGCCCGGTTCCGCGCCGCCGGGGATGCGATAATCGCCGATGATGTCGCCCGCGAGGCAGGATGGGCCGCCGAGGCGCGTAACCGCGCCTTCGTCCGGTTCATGCAGCATGGCGGGGCGATAGGGCGCCTCTATCACGTCGGGCATGTGGCATGTGGCGCTGATGTCGGTGATGGCGACGGGCATGCCGTTGTCGATGACGTCGAGGATTTCGCCGATCAGGATGCCAGCGTCGAGCGCCATCGCCTCGCCCGGTTCGATATAAAGTTCAAGGCCGGTCTGCGCTTTAATCCGTTGCAGGAAGGCGATGAGGTCGTCGATCTGGTAATCGGCGCGGGTAACATGGTGGCCGCCCCCGAAGTTCAGCCATTTGAGGGTGCCGACATGGGGCATCACATAGGGTTCGATCGCCGCCCATGTGCGTTCGAGCGGCAGGAAATCCTGTTCGCAGAGGTTATGGACATGGAGGCCGTCGACGCCCGCCAGATGCTCTGCGCGCAGCTGGTCGATGGGGAAGCCGAGGCGGCTATGCGGTTGCGACGGGTCATATTTGGGCACTTCCCCCTCCGGATTAAGGGGGTTGAGACGCAGGCCGATGTCGAAGACACGACCATTCGCACGGGCGGCGTCGATCTGCGGCTTCATCCGGGCGATCTGGCCGGGACTGTTGAAGATCACATGGTCCGAAATCTTGAGGATTTCGACGAGGTCTTCGGGTTTGTAGGCCGCGCAGTAGGTCGCGACTTCGCCCTTATACTCCTCGCGGCCGAGGCGGGCTTCATAGATGCCCGATGCGCAGACGCCGTCGAGATATTCGCCCAGCACGGAGCCAAGCGACCACATGGAAAAGGCCTTGAGCGCGCCCAGCACCTTGATGCCCGCGCGGTCGCCGATGTCGCGCAGGACCGCAAGGTTGCGGCGCACCGTGGCCTCATCCACCACGAAGGCAGGGGAAGGGACGCGGTACAGGTCGAAATGGGCGAAAGCGGCAGGATCGCCGGCGCGGGTTTCCATGGGCAATATCTCCCGTCACCCCAGCTCAGGCTGAGGTCTCAGGCGATAGGGTACGACCCAGCCGCACGAGACCCCAGCTTTCGCCGGGGTGACGACTAAAAGGGTCAAAAGTCGAGCGGCGCGTCCAGTTCCTTCGCCTGCCAGGGCAGGCCGTGCTTGTTCAGCATGTCCATGAAGGGATCGGGATCGAACTGTTCGATGTTGAACACGCCTTCACCCTTCCACGCGCCGGTCAGCATCATGGCCGCGCCGATCATCGCGGGGACGCCGGTGGTGTAGCTGACCGCCTGATTGCCGGTTTCGGCATAGGCCTCCTCGTGATCGCAGACCTGATATATGTAGACGGTCTTTTCCTGACCATCCTTCTGACCGGTTGCGATGTCGCCGATATTGGTCTTGCCTTTGGTGGTCGAACCCAGGCTCGACGGTTCGGGCAAAACGGCCTTCAGGAACTGAAGCGGGATGATCTCCTGACCATTGTAGATGACCGGATCGATGCGGGTCATGCCCACATTCTGGAGGACTTCCAGATGCTTGAGGTATGCGTCGCCGAAGGTCATCCAGAAACGGATGCGCTGGATTTCGGGATAGTGGGTGGCGAGGCTTTCCAGTTCCTCATGATACATGAGGTACATGTTCTTCGGCCCGACCTGATCGAAATCGAACACCTGTTTGTGGCTAAGGGCCGGGCCTTCGACCCATTCGCCGTTCGCCCAGTGACGCGACGGGGCGGTCACTTCGCGAATGTTGATTTCCGGGTTGAAGTTGGTGGCGAAATGCTGGCCATGGTCGCCGCCATTGCAGTCCAGAATGTCGAGGGTGTCGATCCGGTCGAGCAGATGCTTCTTGATGTAGCTGGCGAAGACGCTGGTGACGCCGGGGTCGAAACCCGAACCCAGCAGCGCCATGATGCCCGCTTCCTTGAAGCGGTCCTGATAGGCCCACTGCCAGCTATATTCGAACTTTGCGGTGTCGCGCGGTTCGTAATTGGCGGTGTCGAGATAGTCGGTCTTCGTCGCGAGGCAGGCGTCCATGATCGCCAGATCCTGATAGGGAAGGGCGAGGTTCACGACCAGCTTGGGCTGCACCTTTTCGATGAGCGCGATGGTTTCCGCGACATTGTCGGCGTCGACCTGCGCCACGTCGATGGTCACGCCGGTGCGTGCCTTCACCGATTCGGCGACCTTTTCACAACTGATGATGCGGCGGCTGGCCAGCGTGATATGGCTGAAAATGTCGCTGTTCATCGCCATCTTGTGGACCGCGACAGACCCGACGCCGCCTGCGCCGATGACCAGAACCTTGCTCAATTGCTTCTCCATATCCGTGTCGCGCCAGATGCGCGAAAGCGCCCATATAGGGACGTCGCGTGACAGAGCAAAGTCAGAGTGTCGAATGTGGCGTCGCGCGGCGGCCAGATATTCAGAAGCTGGCGCCGTCCACCTTCTGGAGGGAGAGCGCGTCTATGTCGATCGACGGCACGCAGCGCAGGTTGATGGCGCGCATGTCGCCCTGAGGCGATTTGCCCAGCGCGAAGGGCTGCGCGCCGCAGGTGTCGCAAAATTGATGGGTGATGTTGTGTTTGTAGAAGAGATAGTCGGTCAGATGATCCGCGCCGCTGTCCAGCGTGAACTGATCCACGGGGACGAAGGTCAGCACGAAGCCCTTTCGGCTGCAATGGGAACAGTTGCAGCTCATGCCCTCCGCCGGGGCGTCTGCCGCGACGGTGAAGGTGACTGCGCCGCAATGGCAGCTTCCGGAATAAGGCATGGCATGTCCTCCCTTTGTTCAAGCCTGCTCTAACTCACCAGCTTCTTCAAGCCTTCCACCGTGTCCGCCTCTTGCGCGGGTTTGTCCTTGCGGATGCGGGCGATGCGGGGGAAGCGCATGGCGAGGCCGGATTTGTGGCGCTTGCTGTCATGGATGCTATCGAACGCGACCTCCAGCACCAGCGTCTTTTCCACTTCGCGGACCGGGCCGAAGCGGTTGACCGTATTCTGGCGCACGAAGCGGTCGAGCCATTTCAGTTCCTCGTCGGTAAAGCCGCTATAGGCCTTGCCCACAGGGAGCAGTTCGCCATCCGGGGTCCAGCAGCCGAATGTATAGTCGGAATAGAAGGACGATCTTTTGCCATGGCCGCGCTGCGCATACATCATCACGCAGTCGGCGGTCAGCGGATCGCGTTTCCATTTATACCAGAGCGCGGCCTTTCGCCCGGCGACATAGGGGCTGTTGCGGCGTTTGAGCATGACCCCTTCGATCGCGGCGTCGCGGGCGCCGGCGCGGATGTCGGCCAGAGCTTCGAAATCGGGCGCGTCGATAATCGCCGAGATGTCGAAGCGGTCTGGCGATAGCTGCGGCATATAGGCTTCGAGGCGCGCGCGGCGATCCGTCCATGGCAGGGCGCGCAGATCTTCGTCGCCCTTGATCAGCAGGTCGTAGATGCGGACGAAAGCGGGATAGTCTCCCATCATCTTCGCCGTCACAGCCTTTCGCCCCAGCCTTTGTTGCAGGGCATTGAAGCTGGCTGCCTCTCCCCCCTGTATATCGCCGCGGACCAGCAGTTCGCCGTCAAGCACGGCATGGCCGGTGAACGCCTCCGCAATTTCGGGGAAGCTGCCTGAAATATCGTCGCCTGCGCGGCTGTAGAGGCGGGTTTCGGTCCCGGTGCCGACGATCTGGATACGGATGCCGTCCCATTTCCATTCGGCGGCATAGTCGGCAAGGTCTACGCTGTCGGCCTCCAGCGGGTGGGCCAGCATGAAGGGGCGGAAATAGGGTGTACCTTCGGGATCGGGGCGCCCGCTGCGCCCCTCCGCCCAGTCGAACAGCGCGGCGTAGGGTGGGGAAAGGGCGTGCCAGACCTGTTCGACATCATCCACGTCGAGGTCGAAGGCCTGGGCAAAGCCGGTCTTGGCAAGGCGGGCGGAAATGCCGACGCGCAGGCCTCCCGTCGCCAGTTTCAGCAATGCAAAGCGGCCGGAGGAATCGAGATGATCCATCATCTGCGCCAGCGCATCGGGCGCGGCGGCGCGGCTGACATTGTGCAGGCGATCGATGACGGCGGACAGGCTGAGCGATCCGTCATCCAGTTCGGCGGGCTGGTCTTCACGCTTTGGCCAGAGGAGAGCGACGGTTTCAGCCAGATCGCCGACATAATCCCGGCTCATGTCGAACAGGACGGGATCGGTGCGGGCGCGGATCATATCGCCGATGGTGGATGCCTTCACCGCCTTGATGTCCAGATTGCCGGTAAGCGCGGCCAGCGCCCAGCCCCGGTCCGGATCGGGCGCATCGCGCATATAGGCGGCGATCAGGCCCAGCTTGCCATTGCGGGAGCGGGTGTAGACGAGGCTGTCGAGCAGCTGGGAAAAGGCGCGCATGACTTAACGCCGTTCGCTTCGAGCGAAGTCGAGAAGCAGACAGGGTGGCTTCGGCGTTTTTCGACTGCGCTCGAAACGAACGGAGGTTGCGGCTCTGTCCATCACCCTTCATCCTCATCTTCGCGGCCGACCAGCGCCAGAGCACGGGCGCGCATCTGATGGGTCATGCACCAGTGGAGCAGCGCTTCCTCCCGCCCATGGGTGATCCATGTTTCCGACGGCGCGACTTCCCGGATGGTGTCGGTCAGCTCGTCCCAGTCGGCATGGTCGGACATGATGATGGGCAGTTCGACATTCTTCTGCCGCGCGCGTTGCCGCACCCGCATCCAGCCCGATGCCATCGCGGTGATCGGATCGGGCAGGCGGCGGCTCCACCGATCGTTGAGGGCGGAGGGCGGGGACAGGACCACATGCCCGCGCATATCCTTTGCCGGGATGCCGGTGGCGGGACGCAGGTCGCCCAGCGGGACACCGAAATCCTCATACAACGCGCACATCCGTTCCAGCGCGCCGTGGATATAGATGGGATCGTGATGGCCGCGCGCGCGCAGTTCGGCGATGACCCGCTGCGCCTTGCCCAAAGCATAAGCGCCCACCAGTACGCAGCGATCCGGATTGGCGTGCAGCGCGCCGAGCAGCCGGTCCATTTCCCCGCCCGTATCGGGATGGCGAAACACCGGCAGGCCAAAGGTCGCTTCCGTCACGAAAATGTCGC
>NZ_JBMDWL010000122.1:0-16094 GCF_048594625.1 Sphingobium sp. | reverse complement strand
CCGTATCGAGCGCATGTTCGGCCACCTTAAGATCAACCGCGCCATCGCTACCCGATACGATCAACTGGCCAATAGCTTCCTTGGAATGGTCCATCTCGCAACGGCCAGATACTGGCTTAAATTTGTCCACGCCGCCTAGGGACAAGCGTTGACGACCATCAAGGCGGCCGGGCTCCGACTGCCTATTCTCGATCGTAGCGGAAGGGCATCGCGCCGGATCGAGGAACTCAATCATGTCAGCAGGCAATCGCGCTATCACATTCCTGGAACCCCACAAGATGGCGCTCCAGAATCAGGAATATCCGAAGCTTCAGGACCCACAGGGCAGAAAAATCGAGCACGCTGTCATCCTCAAGATCGTGACGACGAACATCTGCGGCAGCGATCTGCATATCTACAACGGCCGCTTCGCTGCCCCGGCGGGGATGCTGATGGGCCATGAGAATACGGGCGAGGTGGTCGAGATCGGTTCCCATGTCGAGCGTATCAAGGTCGGCGATATTTGCTCCGTGCCCTTCAACGTGTCATGCGGCACCTGCCGCAACTGCCGGGAACGGCATACCGAGGTTTGCCTCAACGCGAATGAAGAGCTTGGGTTTTGCGGCGCCTACGGCTTTAATCTGGGCGGATGGCAGGGCGGCCAGGCCGAATATATGCTGGTTCCCTGGGCCGACTTCCAACTGCTCCGATTCCCGGATCGCGATCAGGCGATCGACAAGATCAGGGACCTCACCTTGCTGTCCGACATTCTGCCCACCGGCTATCATGGCTGCGTCGAGGCGCGGGTGGGAACGGGCTCGACCGTCTATATCGCGGGTGCCGGGCCGGTCGGTCGCTGCGCCGCCGCGAGTGCGCAACTGCTCGGCGCGTCCTGCATCATCGTCGGCGACTCCAACCCGGCGCGGCGCGCACTGGTCACGCAGGCAGGCTACGAAGTCGTCGACCCGTCGAGCGCCACGCCCGTCGCCGACCCGATCGAGGCCATCCTGGGCACCGGATCGCGCTGGGTCGACGCGGCGGTGGATTGCGTGGGCCTCGAATGCCACGGCAATGGGCCGGACGGCTGTTCGCACAATGTGGAGGAAGCCGTCATCAATACGATGATGGAAGTGATCCGGCCTGCCGGCGCGATGGGCATTCCCGGCGTCTACACCAATCAGGATCCCGGTGCCCCGACCGAGCTCAACAAGCAGGGGCTGATGGCGCTGGGTTTTCCCGCCGCCTGGGTGAAGTCGCCTACCTTCATGGCCGGGCAATGCCCCGTGATGCGTTATAATCGCGAGCTCATGATGGCCATCCTGTGGGACCGTATGCCCTATCTCACGCCGCTTCTGAATACCGAGGTGATCCCGCTGGAAGGTGCGGTCGAGGCCTATAAGATCTTCCTCGACGGATCGCCGAAGAAGTTCGTGATCGATCCGCACAATATGACTGGGCTAGTATCGAGCGGCGAACGTTCTTAGCCCGTCGTTTGATGGCGAGCCGGTGGACTCTAAAAACGTGCGCCCGCTTGCCATCAAAGCGTTCACCCCGCCACTGCACGAGGTCAAACATCGCGGTGCTTGAGCAAGGTATAGCGGGCGGCGACGCGCGAAGCTTTTTTTCTGCAAGAAGTCGCGTCGTTCATTGCCACCTCTATAATCCGGCATCGCTCAAGCCGCTCTTGACGACCGTCAAGGCGCTTTCCCCTTCCTCATTGCAACCATGACCCGCGTTGATGGCAGGTGGAAGGAAGCAGACATGGCCCGAAATGTGATCGGAATTGACCTTGGCACGACCAACAGCTGCGTGGCGGTGCTCGACAGTGGCAAGGCCAAGGTCATCGAAAATGCCGAGGGTGGCCGCACGACACCTTCCGTTGTCGCCTTCACTGCCGAAGGCGAGATTCTCGTAGGGCAACCCGCTAAGCGCCAGGCCGTGACCAATCCGGAGAACACCGTCTATGCGATCAAGCGGCTGATCGGCCGCCGCTATGACGATCCTGTGGTGGCCAAAGACAAGGAACTTGTTCCGTACAAGATCGTGAAAGGCAAGAATGGCGACGCCTGGGTGGAAGCGCGCGGGAAGGCCTATTCTCCTGCACAGATTTCCGCCTTCGTGCTTACCAAGATGAAGGAGACGGCCGAAGCCTATCTGGGCGAGAGCGTCAGCCAGGCCGTCATTACGGTGCCGGCCTATTTCAACGACGGCCAACGGCAGGCGACCAAGGATGCGGGCCAGATCGCCGGTCTGGAGGTGCTGCGGATCATCAACGAGCCGACGGCGGCGGCGCTCGCTTATGGGCTCGAAAAAAAGGGCGAGGGTCAGGTCACCGTGTTCGACCTGGGCGGCGGCACCTTCGACGTCTCGATCCTTGAGATCGGCGACGATGTGTTCGAGGTGAAATCGACCAATGGCGACACGTTCCTGGGCGGCGAAGATTTCGACAAGCGGATCGTCGACTGGCTGTCGGACGAATTTAAAAAGAGTGACGGGATCGATCTGCGCAAGGACCGTCTGGCGCTCCAGCGTCTGCGCGAGGCGGCGGAGAAGGCGAAGGTCGAGCTGTCTTCCACCATGGAAACCAGCATCAACCTGCCTTTCATCACCGCCGATCAGAATGGCCCAAAGCATCTGGACATCCGTCTTCGCCGTGCGCAGCTCGAAAATCTGGTCGACGATCTTATCCGGCGAACCGAGCCTCCCTGCCGGGTGGCGCTGGATGATGCGGGACTGAAGCCTTCCGATATCGAGGAAGTGGTCCTTGTGGGCGGCATGACCCGGATGCCCAGGGTTCAGGACAATGTCGAGGCGATCTTCGGGCGCGAGCCCAGCAAAGGCGTCAATCCCGACGAGGTCGTCGCCTTGGGCGCGGCGATCCAGGCCGGCGTCCTGCAAGGTGATGTCAGCGATGTCCTGCTGCTCGACGTCACTCCGCTCTCGCTAGGCATCGAGACGCTGGGCGGCGTCATGACCAGGATGATCGACCGCAACGCGACAATCCCGACCAAGCGCAGCGAAACCTACAGCACCGCCGACGACAATCAGCAGGCGGTGACGATCCGCGTGTTCCAGGGCGAGCGCGAGATGGCGGCGGACAACAAGCTGCTCGGCCAGTTCGACCTTGTCGGCATCCCGCCGGCAGCGCGGGGCCAGCCGCAGATCGAGGTGACCTTCGACATCGACGCCAATGGTATCGTCAATGTCAGCGCCAAGGACAAAGGCACCGGCAAGGAGCAGCAGATACGTATTCAGGCGTCTGGAGGTCTCACCCAGGCCGATATCGACCGGATGGTCAAGGAAGCGCAAGCGCATGCGCAGGAGGATCGCAAGCGCCGCGCGATCGTCGAGGCGCGTAACCGCGCCGATTCGGCGATCGCCGCCGCAGAGCACGCTCTCGCAGAAGGCAGAGGCGACGCGACCACCCGAGCCGCGGTCGAAGCGGCGATCGCCGAAGCGAAATCAGCCGTTAGCGGAGAATCAGCCACGGCCATCGAAGGCAAGGCGGAGACCCTCGCGCAGCAAACCGCAGCGTTGGAGCAGTCGTCCGGCAGCGGCGCGGACGGCGGTCAGGGAGGCCAGGCCAAGGCCGAAGATGGCGTTGTCGATGCCGAGTTCGAAGAGGTCGATGACGGCCCGAAGGGCGGTCGCTGAGCCCCGCGTTCCGTCCTTCCTTTTGTGTCGTCGCGTCCCCCCGCCGACGACCGACCGGGCTCTGCAACGCTGCGGAGCCTATATTTTTTAACAAACGGCTCCACGCCTGACGATCATCAACGCGGCGCGCCCGCACTGCGAAGTAAACTGCAGGCTATACATCAGCAGGAGACTTGCCATGGCGACCGACAGTGACATCAAGCGTGACGTTGAAGCCGAACTTCGTTGGGATCCCGACATAGATGCAAGCGACGTCGCGGTGTCGGTCAAGGACGGGGTGGTGACCCTTACCGGCTTCGTCCGCAGCTACAGCCAGAAATACGAGGCTGAGCGCGGCGTCAAGAAGATCAGGGGGGTGCGCGGAGTCGCCAACGACATCGAAGTCAAGCTGCCGAGCCTGAATGAGCGGGCCGATCCCGAGATCGCCCGCGACGCCGTCGCCGCGCTCAAGCGCGAACTGCCTTATTCGGGCGAGCATATCCAGGTGGTCGCCAGGAACGGCTGGCTGACGCTGGAGGGCGAGGTCGAATGGAAATTCCAGAGCGACCGCGCCGAGGAGGTGGTTCGCCGGGTCAGGGGGCTGAAGGGCGTCACCAACCTGATCCATCTGAAGCCCCGCGCGACCCCTACCGAGGTCAAGCAGCAGATCGAAGAGGCGCTCAAGCGGTCCGCTGAAATCGATGCGCAGAAGATAATGGTGGAAACCGTCGGAGGAGAGGTGACGTTGCGCGGGACTGTACATTCCTGGGCCGAGCGGCGCGAGGCCGAGCGTGCGGCCTGGAAGGCGCCGGGCGTAGTCCGGGTTGAAAATAAGATCATCGTGGCGGGCTGACGGCCCAAGGCCAGTGCCATCGCCCATTGCAAGAGGAGACCGTCATGGCTACCACCTACGAACGAATGCTTGATCCAGGTCCGGTGGCTATGCGGATCGCCGGCCTTTGGTGGGCGATGGCGTTGCGCGGTGTGGGCGCTATTGTGCTGGGCATGCTGGCCTTGTTGTGGCCCGCCATCACGCTTTTCATCCTCGTGCTGATCTTCGCGGCCTATTGCATCGCCGATGCGGTATTCTCGATCGTGCTGGCCGTTCGCGGCGCGAAGCGGCGCGCGCGGTGGTGGTGGCCCGCGCTCCATGCGCTGGTGGCGCTGGCAGCGGCGGCGGTGGCTATACTCTATCCTGGTATAACCACGCTCGCCTTCATAGCGATGCTGATCGCGTGGGCGATGCTGACGGGCGTGCTCTCGATCGTGGCGGCGTTCCGGCTGGACGGCGCCCATGGTCGGTGGTGGCTCGTCGCCAGCGGCGCGGTTTCGCTGATTCTGGCCGGGCTCCTGATCGCATTCCCGGCGATAAGCCTGCTTACCCTCACCTGGATGATCGCATTTCAGGCGTTTCTTGTCGGCAGCCTGCTGTTGGGCACGGCCTTCCGGCTGCGCATCAGGAACGCCGAACGGGCGGCGAAGGACGGTAGCGGCACGAAGTGGCGCGATCCGCAAGACGCCAGAAGCCCGGTCTGAGCAGTAGGTACCGCCATGCTCCTGTCTGCCGAATGGGTGAGCGCGGCGGGGACGGCGATGGCTGGCCTTGCCACGCTTGTCGCCGGATGGGCCGCTCTGAGGGGGGTTGATGCCTGGCGAGCGGAGATCGTCGGACGGCGCAAGGCGGAACTGGCCGAAGACGTACTCGCCCAATTTTATCGCGCGCGCGACGTGCTTGTCTGGGCGCGGCTTCCCGACAGACCGCCCGACCCCGCGCCGCAGGACGACGACCGCGACCGGCGCCATCAGTCCCATGCCTCACCGATCGAACGTCTGGCGCAGGAGAGCGCGCTTTTCTCCGAACTCCAAGCCAGCCGCTATCGGTTCATGGCCTATTTCGGAGAGGATGCCGCGCGACCCTTTGAACAAATGCGGGCCATCCATGGTGAGGTGATGTCATCCGCGCAGTCGTTGATCCGTGATCCCGACGCACTGGCGTCCGACGCCGATCGCGATCGCTGGGAGGACGCGATCGGCTGGGTGGGGGAGGAGGACGACATACTTGCGCATCGCCTGGCCGAAACCATCGCGCAGGTAGAACATGTCTGTCGCCCGCTGATCGCCGACCAGAAGCGGCTTCGCCACCCATCGGCTTCGTAGCGAATAACGCCGGCGCGCGCTTCCGGCGCGGACCAGACATGACGCCTGTCAAGGCGCGAAACGGGTTCGACCCGCATCATAGGCAGGACGGAGCCGATTCGTGCGGCTTCTCCCACTCTACGCCAGGATCTATATTATGCAGACAATCCTTCCTCCCTTTTCGATCCAGGACCACCTGCGCGGTGACCCGGATGCGGCAGTCACCCTGATCGAATATGGCGACTATCAATGTCGCTATTGCGCTTCGGCCGAACCGGTGATCGGAGCAGTCTTGCGGCGATGCGCCGGTGTCAGGCAGACTTTCCGTCACTTTCCGATCACCGCCGTTCACGATCTATCGAAGCTGGCCGCTGAAACGGCGGAGTTCGCCGCAAGGCACGGCCGCTTCTGGCAGATGCACGGCGCGCTGATGGCGCAGTCCGCGAACCTGACCACCCCGATGTTATTGAGTCTGGCTGGCGATCTGGGAATCCCGCTGGACGATCTGCGGGCTGTGCTGTTCAGTGGAACATTCACGGGGAAGGTCGGGCATGACTTTGCGCGTGGTGTGCTGAACGGGGTGGATGCTACGCCGACGCTGTTCATCAACGAGAAGCGCTATATCGGTCCGATGACCGTCGGCGCCCTCAGTGCGGCGATCGATGCCGCGCGCGACGCCGTGGTGGTGCCGCAGATACAGGTAAGGGCATGAATAAGGGTCGGCGATCATACCACTTTGCCGACCGTCACCCGCCCCGCGCGGCACCTGATCCATGGCGCGTGACATCCACCAAAGGTATCGATGGCGAAGCAAGCGTCAATAACCTTATGGCTTCGACCATGGTGCGTACGCCCAGCCGTCGTATGGCGCGCTCGCGATGAACCTCGATCGTTCGCACGCTCAGCCCAAGCCCATAGGCAATGCCTTTCGTCGTGCCGCCTTCGGCCACGAGCGAGAGAACCTGTCGCTCGCGCGGAGAAAGGGATGCGACCCGGCTGGCGGCATCCAGCGCGGCATCGCTGTCATCCGTCAGATGACTCTCGATAACAGACCAACGCTTGTGCTGTTTTGCGAGCGCTACTTCATGGGCACGCACGACTTCGAAAATATCGCCCGCCTTGCATGCCGACAATGGGTAGGTGCACAGCAGGGATATGGGCTTCCCCTCGATAATGTTGTTCAGATCATTTTCATATTCCATGAAGGCCTGCCAGTCGCGCTGTTCCAGCCAGCAGGTGTGACCGCTGGCGCACAGACCAGCGTGATCCCGGTCGAGCGCTTCGGAAAGCTTCTCCTCCCACAGGGCCGCCATCGGCCCGGACTGAAAAGTCTCCCCCTTGGCGTAGGTGTCAACCGCCGAATGGAGTTCTACCCCGCATTGTGCGAGCAGGTCGGAATTGATGCCGTCGGGGGCCACCCACATGCACAGGTCCCCCCGCCGTGCGCCTGCAGCGAAAAACTGGCCGACAAGATCAAGGAGATCCTCGTCGGTCTCATAAAAGGCGCATACATGCGTTCCATGGCGGATAGCCGCAACACCGCATCATAGGGTGGCTTTGCGCCAAGCGCCTCTGGCTCATTTCGTTGCGACATGGAGTGGCAACCTCTGCGCTGGATGAGAGAGCTTGCGCCAGCCGAAGCATAACATAATTTGCAGGAGGCGCCGCCTCATTTCTCGTCGAGTTCCGGCTGTGCAGTCACTTAGTGGCATTCCCTATAGGGCAATCCACAAATGGTCGCCCCCTAACCACGGGCGCAAGGTGCCTTCGTCGGGACAATGATCGAGGGCGTCATGCAGGCAAATGTGGAACGCACGTCGTTTTTCGAAGCTCGGCTAAGTCCCGGCAAACCGCAGGCACAGTCCGATGCCGGGGTGGCCATGGTGACGGCGGGGCGCGAGTCGCGGTGGCGCAGGAACGAGGCATGCGACGTGGTGATCCGTCAGGGGGGGGTAGCATGTGTATTATCCGGCGCCGTCCGCAAATTCGCGCTACGGCCCAACGGCCATAGGCAGATTATCGATATTGCCTTTCCCGGGGATTTTATGGGATTCGCGCCCTTCGATCCGGCTTTCTTCCTGGAAGCCATCTCAAACGACACGCGGATCATCTCGTTCACCCGCGTGCAGATCGATGGTCTCGTCGTCCGCTTCCCGGCCGTGGCCGTGCTGATGCAGCAATGCGCCGCCAACGCGATCCGCCGGCTCGAGCATCACCTCCTTGTCCAAAGCCGGATAACGGCGAGGGAAAAGGTCGGCGCCTATCTGGCGGAAATGTCGCGACGGGTCAGCACCAGCGGAACCAACGTGATCGTTCTGCCAATCACCCGCTACGACATCGCCGATCATCTCGGCATCGCCGTAGAAACGGTGAGTCGCACGATGACCGTCCTGTGTCGCCGCGGATCGATCGCACTCAACACACCTCGCTATGTCGAAATCCACGATCCATCCATGCTTTCCGGGGCAGATTAATGAAGGCCGACATTCTCCGCACCGCCGCCGAAGCTCCGCAACCGCGCTTTGGTGCACATGCATTGCGAAGCGCCTTTACTGACAAGCATCAAGGTATCGGGATGCGCCCGGATGTTATGACGAAGCACGCCATTTTAGGCATCCGGACGGCACCGTCCCCTCTAATGAAAAGGAATGACGAATGGCTGACGAACAGACAATCTCGGTGGCGAAGGCGTTGTTCGTTCGTCTCATGGCCCAGCACGGAAAGGGCAACGAGGTAGAATCCTTCCTGCGGGACGGCCTCGCCGCGGTGATGGAAGAGCCCGGCACGACGACTTGGTATGCGGTGCGGTTCGGCGATCTGGACTTCGCGATCTTCGACACCTTCCCGAGCGACCAGGGACGCGCCGCGCATCTTGCAGGCAAGGTGGGAAGCGCCCTCGTCGCGCGTACGCCTGAACTGCTGGAGGGCACCCCCAGGATCGAGCATGCCGATGTGCTTGCTTACAAATTGCCCGGAGACAGCGGGCAGGTGCGCGACTGAGATCGCGCCTGCGGAACATCGGGAGCCTGCATCACCAGCAAGCGCATTATCGAGACGGAGGAACACATGGCTACAAAAACCCTCGACGGCCTAAGGGTCGCCATTCTGGTCACCGACGGCTTTGAGCAGGTGGAGATGGCCGAGCCGCGCAAGGCGCTTGACGCGGCCGGTGCCTGGACCCGCCTGGTGTCGCCCAAGGAAGGCCAGATAAAGGCGTGGAACTTCACCGAATGGGGCGACACCTTTCCGGTGGAATTGCCCCTCGATCAGGCCCGATCCGAGGAGTTCGACGCGCTGCTCCTGCCGGGCGGCGTCATCAATCCCGATACGCTACGAACCCTGCCTGCGGCAGTGGCGTTTGCGAAAGGCTTCTTCGACACCGGAAAACCGGTCGCGTCGATTTGTCACGGCCCTTGGACCATCATCGAAGCGGGCGGCGCGCACGGCCGGCGGCTGACATCCTGGCCGTCGCTTAGGACCGACCTTCAGAATGCCGGAGCGCATTGGGTGGACGAGGCGGTTGTGGTAGATCGCGGCCTGGTGACGAGCCGCAACCCCGATGACATCCCCGCCTTCAACAAAGCGATCATCACGCTGTTCGAGAGCGCAAGCGCGCAATCGCGGCGGGCGGCGGCCCAATGAGACCGCCAACAGGTGAACGTCAGCGGGCGGCGCCTTGGCCGATCCCCACGACCATGCGGCGGCGGTTCGGTCCCTTATCCCGGGACGTTGGTATAATCGGCCAGGGAAGCTGGTATATCGATGATGCGCACAGGCCCTCAGCGGTGGCTGCGCTGCGCTGTGGCCTCGATCTCGGGATGGATCACATCGACACCGCTGAAATGTATGGGGACGCGGAGCTTGTGATCGGCGAAGCTATTGCAGGCAGGCGGGACGAGGTTTTCCTGGTTTCCAAGGTTCTGCCCAGCAACGCCTCCCGCGGCGGGACGATGGCGGCATGCGAGCGCTCGCTCGCGCGCCTGCGGACTGACCGGCTGGACTGCTACCTGCTGCACTGGCGCGGCTCGCATCCGCTGGAAGAAAGTTTCGCGGCCTTCGAGCGGCTCCGCGAGCAAGGCAAGATCCTGTCCTGGGGCGTGAGCAACTTCGATATGGACGACCTTGACGCAGCCTGGAAAGCCGGAGGCAAAGGCCGGATCGCCTGCAATCAGCTGCTTTACAATCTGGGCGAGCGCGCGATCGAACATGCCGTGCTGCCTTGGTGTGAGGCGCATGGCGTCGCGGTGGTAGCCTACAGCCCGCTGGGCCATGGCTATTTTCCGGGCCCATCAACGCCGGGCGGCCTTGTGCTAGCGCGGATTGCCGCAGATCATGGCGCGACCGCGCGTCAGGTGGCGCTCAGCTTTCTGGTACGCAAGTCCTCCTTGCTGGCCATCCCAAAGGCGTCCACCGCAGAGCATGTCCGTGACAATGCAGGTGCGGGTTCGCTGACGCTCACGGAAGATGACATCGCGCGGATAGACTCCGCCTTTCCGCTCGGCCCGGAGCCGCGCCGTCTTCCGATGCTGTAAGCCGATTAGGCCCTTTCGTCAGGGGCGTATAGAAACATGGCGCCAACGCGCGGCAGTTCGCAAACGGCTGGTGGGCAGGAGGTTCGCATGCGGGATATCAAGGCATCCGGCTTCGTCAGGGTTCGCGGCGCGCGCGAGCACAACCTCAAAAATGTCGATGTCGATATACCGCGCGACGCTCTGGTCGTGTTCACCGGCGTGTCGGGATCGGGCAAGTCGTCGCTCGCCTTCTCCACCCTCTATGCCGAGGCGCAGCGGCGCTACCTGGAATCGGTCTCGCCCTATGCGCGGCGGCTGTTCCATCAGATGGAAGTGCCCGAGGTCGATGAGATAGAAGGCCTGCCGCCAGCGGTGGCATTGCAGCAGCAGCGCGGATCGCCCACCACCCGATCGTCGGTCGGCAGTGTGACGACCCTCGCCAACCTGCTGCGGATGCTCTACTCGCGCGCAGGAGATTATCCGCCGGGCCAGCCCCTGCTCTACGCTGACAGCTTTTCGCCCAACACGCCGGAAGGGGCCTGCCCGCGTTGCCACGGCCTCGGCCGGGTCCATGAGGTCACCGAGGCGTCGATGGTGCCCGATCCGTCCAAGACGATCCGGGAACGCGCCGTCGCCGCCTGGCCGATGGCGTGGGGCGGCCAGAACCTGCGCGACATATTGATCAGCCTGGGCATCAATGTCGATACGCCCTGGCGCGACCTGCCGAAGAAGGTGCGCGACTGGATCTTGTTCACGGAGGAGCAGCCGCAGGTCCCGGTTTATCCCGGCTGGAGCCATGATGAAATTCAGCGCGCGATCCGGCGAAAGACCGAGCCGGCCTATATGGGCACCTTCTCCAGCGCGAAGCGGCATGTCACCCATAGCTATGCCACCACCCAGAGCGCGATGATGAAGAAGCGCGCCGCGCGCTTCATGATCGCCAGTCTGTGTCCGGCCTGCGGCGGCAAGCGGCTGCGCCCGGAATCTCTGTCGGTCCGCTTTGAAGGTCTCGATTTTGCCGAGATGAGCAGCCTGCCCATGGCGCACTTCTCCAGAATTTTCGCGCCATATGCCGAGGCGAAGGCGAGCAGGCTTGCCGCCTTGCGTGAGACTCACCCGGAAAAGGCCATGGTGGTCGAGCGTATCGCCGCCGACCTGTGCCGCCGGTTGTCGGTGCTGATCGACCTCGGCTTGGGCTATCTGACGCTGGAGCGCAGCACGCCGACCTTGTCGCCGGGCGAGTTGCAGCGGCTGCGGCTCGCCACGCAGGTGGTGTCCAACCTGTTCGGGGTCGTCTATGTGATGGACGAGCCGTCAGCCGGGCTGCATCCCGCCGACACCGAAGCGTTGTTGCGCGCGCTCGACGGGCTGAAGGCAATGGGCAATTCGCTGTTCGTGGTCGAGCACGAGATGGACGTGATCCGCTGCGCCGACTGGATTGTCGATGTCGGCCCCGCCGCAGGCGAGCATGGCGGCGAGATCCTCTACAGCGGCCCGATCGAGGGGCTGCGTCGGGTGGTGGCATCGGAGACAAGGCGGCATCTGTTCAACGAAGGCGGGAGGACGCCGGGCCGGGGGCGCGAACCCACCGGCTGGCTGCGGCTGGAGGGGGTTTCGCGCAACAATCTCAAGAAGGTCGATTGTGCCTTCCCGCTGGGCGTCATGACCATGGTCACCGGCATATCCGGTTCGGGCAAGTCGAGTCTGGTCAGTCAGGCGCTGGTCGAGCTGGTGGCCGATGCACTCGGCGCGCCGGCCGCTGCCCACGTGCCGCCGGATGCCGAAGTCGCGCTCGACGAACGACCGGCCGACATCACCGAGGGGCGCATTGTCGGCGGCCTGGAAGCTATCGGGCGGCTGATCGAGGTCGACCAGAAGCCGATCGGCCGCACCCCGCGCTCCAACCTCGCCACCTATACCGGCCTGTTCGATCATGTCCGCGCGCTCTTCGCGGCGACTCCCGAAGCCAGGAAGCGCCGCTATGACGCCGGGCGCTTCTCGTTCAACGTCGCCAAGGGGCGCTGCCCGCGTTGCGAGGGCGAGGGCTTCGTCATGGTCGAACTGCTGTTCCTGCCGAGCGTTTACGCGCCGTGCCCCATTTGCCATGGCGCTCGCTACAATCCCGAGACGCTCGAAATCCGATATCGCGGCAAGAGCATCGCCGACGTGCTCGCGCTGACTGTGGAAGGGGCTTGGGATTTCTTCGGCGACGCCCCCAATGTCTGCCGGTCGCTCAAGGTGCTGCGCGAGGTCGGACTTGGCTATCTTCGCCTCGGGCAGCCCGCCACCGAAATTTCGGGCGGTGAGGCGCAAAGGATCAAGCTGGCTACCGAGTTGCAGCGCGCCCGGCGCGGCGGCACGCTTTATATACTCGACGAGCCGACCACGGGCCTTCACCCGACCGATGTGGAGCGCCTGCTGGGCCAGCTTCATGCCCTCGTCGACGTCGGCAACAGCGTGATCCTGGTCGATCACGACATGAAGGTGGCGGCGGCGAGCGACTGGGTGATCGACATCGGCCCGGGCGCCGGCGACGAAGGCGGCCGGATCGTCGCGAGCGGTCCGCCAGCCAGCGTCGCCGCCTGCCGCGAAAGCCGCACCGCGCCCTATCTCGATCGAGCCATGGGCAAGGGCTGGACCGTCCGGACGAACCGGTCGGCAAGGAAGAAGCCATCGTGACCGCACCCATTCGCATCCTTTTGCAGACGACTATCCCGACGATCGAGGACGACTGGCATATCGGCCGTTTCGCGATGCTGCGCGACATGCTCGCAGGGCTGAGGGACACGGACGGCGCGCCACTGACCCACGTCACCGCGCGCGACCGGGACAGCGCGAGTGGACCGGACGCCGTACTCTCGACCCTCGACATGTCGGACTATGACCAGCTCTGGCTGTTCGCCGTCGATACCGGAGAGGGTTTGGACGACGAGGATTGCGCGGCCATCTCGCGCTTCCGGAAGAAGGGCGGCGGGCTGATGGTGACGCGCGACCATATGGACCTCGGCTCGTCGGTCTGCACTCTGGGCAGTGTCGGCGACGCCCATTATTTCCACTCGAGGAATCCGGAGCCCGATGCTGACCGCCACTGTATCGACGACAGCGGGACGCCGGCGATCTTGTGGCCCAATTATCATTCGGGCGCGAACGGCGATTTCCAGGATATCGAGATTGTTGGCGAACCCATCCCGTCCTGATCGACCCGGACGCGACGGACGGCGTGCTGCGCCATCTACCCGCCCATCCGCATGAAGGCGCCGTTGGCGCGCCGGCCAACAATCCGACCGCGCGCGTGATCGCCACCGGCAAGAGCGCGCTGACCGGCCGCCGGTTTAATATCGCCGTGGCGTTCGAGCCGTCCGAGGACGGGGGACCAGCGATCGCCCAGTCCACCTTCCACCATTTCGCCGACTATAATTGGGATCCTTCGGCGGGTTGCCCGAGCTTCGTCAGCGAGCGGCCGGGCGATGCGCTGCCCCGCACGCCCGAGGCCCGACGATCGACCGAGCTTTACGCCCGCAACGTCGCGCTCTGGCTCGCCAGACGAGGCGCATGACAGCCCTTCCCACCGCAACCGCTCGTGTTGAGCGTTTTCCATCCCCGGTCCAATCGGTCAACGGCCGCCGTGGCCATTCGGAGCTGGCGCCATGCTCGTCACAATTTTCGCGCCTGGAAACGTGCATTTGCTTGAAATTGCCGGGGTGCGGGACGCGCTGTGCGAGGCTAACTGCAAGATGGCCCATGCAGATCGGTATCGGGTCAGGCTGGTGACCGAACGCGGCGTGGCGGAAGAAAGCGCGTCGGGCATCACCTATATACCCGATGCTGGCATCGAAGAGGCAGCGGAGCCCTGCGATACGCTGATCGTGGCGGGGCCTTATGGTGTTCCCGGTCCGCCTAGCCAAGCCGTCGCAACATGACTGAGAGACCAGGCGCGGGGCAATCCCGACGCTACGGCTCCACCTGCACGGGGGCTTTCCTGCTGGCTCATGCAGGACTTCTGGCGGGTCGTCGCGCCACCACGCACTGGGAATATGCCGAGCGCCTTGCCGCCGACTTTCCCGACATTCAGGTGGAACCCGACCACATCTTCGTGCGGGACGACCGGCCTTCAGTTCTGCCGGAGTCACAGCGGCGATCGACCTTAGCTTTTCGCTGATCGAGGAGGATCATGGGCGCGCGCTGGCGCTCTGGGTGGCGCGTCGGCTGGTTGTGTTCCTGAAGCGCCCTGGCGGGCAATCCCAATATAGTGCGGCGTTAATTGCACAAACCGACGTGGTCGGCCCGATCGACAGGATAAGGCTGCATATCCTCGAAAATCCGCGGGCGGATCTTGGCCTGGAGGCGCTTGGGGTGGTAGCGGGCCTCAGCCCCCGGCACTTGTCCAGGCTTTTTCGTGCCGAACTTCGGCTCACCCCCCTCGCCTATGTCGAATTGACCCGGATCGACATAGCACGCGGCCTGCTGGAAGACGGTGTCGCGCCGATCAAGACGATCGCCTATGCGGCGGGATTTGGATCGACCACCACGTTGCGGCGGGTATTCGGGCGCAGGTTGGGCGTGACGCCTCTTCAATATCGCCTGCGTTTTCAGACGACCGGCGCAAGCAATGCCGACAAAGACCAGGATGCTCCATTTTGTCCTGAAACGCCGCTCACTCGTCATTGAACAGCTGGTGTCCGGGCCGCATCCTTGCTTGCGGAGGGGCATCATATGAAAATGGACGCTGACAAGTGTGACGGATCCAGGGCATAGGGGCCTTTGCGATCGAAGGTCGATCGCGATCAGGCATTGAAAAACCGTCTTTGGGTGATTGAGACGGAATTGGAGCACCTGTCCGCCAACCTACTGAACGGGCTCCTCAGCCCAACGCTGATGAAGATGCTGTCAGATCGAGAAGTGGAGAAGGCGGATTTGGAAAACCGCCTGGCGCGCTCAATGCCGATGAAGCCCGTCGCCCAGATCCTGCTGCATCCGGTGCTGGTCCAGAAGTTCAGCGAAAAGATCGGCGCGCTACGCGAAACGCTGAACGAGAGCGTCATCCGCATCGAGGCTGCAGAACTGATGGATCAGCTGATCGAGAGCGTGACGATCTACCCCGACGTCGCCAACGGCCCCGAGGCGGAGGTTGTCGCGAGTGTGGCGGATCTTGTGGCGTACGCCACGAACGACAACGCCGCCCCGAGGGGCGGCGTTGTCGTTCTATTGCGGTGGTTGCGGGAGTAGGATTTGAACCTACGACCTTCAGGTTATGAGCCTGACGAGCTACCGGGCTGCTCCATCCCGCGTCAAAATCGCAATAATCGATCTTATGTCATCATGAATGGGTTATATATGCGCGAGCTACAATGCCTGGCGACGCCCTACTCTTCCAGTGCTTAAGCAATAGTACCATCGGCGCAGACTGGTTTCACGGCCGAGTTCGGGATGGGATCGGGTGGGTCACAGACGCTATGGTCACCAAGCAATGAAGCTTGCGCATATATTGGGTTTTAATCGGTGCCGTGCACTTAATTTGGGATAATCTTGTATATCTGGGCTGGCTTAACGACCGACCGATCGACATCAGCATGCAGTGCTGATGTTGATGGTGGGGCTCTTAAGCGCGATCAGAGCAATTAGGACTGGTTAGCTCCATGCGTTACCGCACTTCCACATCCAGCCTATCAACGTCGTGGTCTACGACGGCTCGAAGAAATCTTATCTTGAGGGAGGCTTCCCGCTTAGATGCTTTCAGCGGTTATCCCGTCCATACATAGCTACCCTGCTGCGCCGTTGGCACGACGACAGGTACACCAGAGGTATGTTCAACCCGGTCCTCTCGTACTAGGGTCA
>NZ_JBMDWL010000121.1:0-52290 GCF_048594625.1 Sphingobium sp. | reverse complement strand
CAGAGGGGATGGGCTGCGGGCATCACTTCCGGCGTGCTGATGTTTGCCTTCGCCATCTGGATATGGCGGCGGCAGATCATCAAGTATCCAGACGACACTTGGAAAGCTCGCTTCTAACCAATTTGTCCACGCCGCCTAGACGGCGTGGACGAATTTGAGCCAGTATCTGGCTGTGGCCATATCGACCATGCTCATGAAGCGGGCGGCAAGCTGATAATATCGCATGGCAATGGCGCGGCTGATTTTCAAATGGCCGAACATGCGTTCGATGCGGTTGCATTGCTTGTAGAGCGCCCCATCATGTTCAATCTTTACCCGGCGGTTTGATCAGCCTGGAATGACGGCCTGTATGTCCAGACTCGCTAGGTCTACACGGATGGCGCCAGAATCTACTAGGTTTGGTCGGTAGCCGACCGTCCGCACTTATGCCGCCGACAGACAGCCCAAACTAGAATGAACGACCCCTTCTGGGAAATGAAAATGATCCGCTGAGCGGCGACAAAGAACGCGCAGCGGCCACTTCCTCCGTCGATCCTTTGCGGCCGCTCAGGCTGCAAATCCTGATCCGCAAGTGCGGAAGGTCCGGTATCTTCACGGGTGTCGACCATAGACGGACGCCTGGCGACCCCCATTTTCGCTCCGTCGCTCAAAGCGCCTCGCACGCCTCCAAATTGTCTAGTGAGAGTTGCGAACTGATCTTACGGCTGTTGTTAGTGGTCATGCTCCGTCGCCGAGACTGGCCGCCAGATCCGCCTGCCTGAACGGCTTAACCAGCCTAGGTAGGTCGGGCGCGATGCCGTCGACGTCGGCATAGCCGGACACGATCAGGATGCGGGTGCCGGGCAGATCGGTAAGGATCTCGCGGGCTAGGTCTGTGCCGTTCTTGCCGGGCATAAGATGGTCGGTGACCAGCAGGTCTGGGACCAGACCGCTCCTGACGAGCTTAAGCGCCTGCTCCGCCGACGCAGCCTCGACGACGTCATATCCGAGATCGACGAGCATGTCGGCCGTGCTTGCGCGCACCGCGTCCTCGTCGTCCACGACGAGCGCGCGCCCGGCGCCTTGATTGGGGGATGTTTCCTCGGTGCGGTCGACCACCTCCACATCCTCCTCGGTCGCGGGCAGCCAAAGCTGTATGTCGGTTCCGAGGCCGAGCCGGCTGTCGATCGTGAGGGCTCCGCCAAGCTGTGCTGCAAGCCCATGCACCATTGAAAGCCCGAGCCCGGTTCCCTTGCCGATGCCCTTCGTCGAATAGAAGGGCTCGATGGCTCGTCGAACGGTCTCGGCATCCATCCCGACCCCAGTGTCCGCGACCGACAGGCGTACGTATTTCCCGGGCTTCAGATTGGGTGCGAGCCCCGTCTCCAGATCCACTGCCCGGGCCGAGATAGTCAGGCGCCCGCCCTCCGGCATGGCGTCGCGAGCATTCACACTGAGGTTAAGGATCGCCATCTCAAGCTGGTTCTGGTCCGCGAGCGCAGCCGGCAGTTTCTCGGCCACATCGACTGTAACGCGGGTCTGTGGCCCGGACGTGCTCGCGACGAGCTCGGCCATCCCGGACACGAGAGCGCCGATGTCCACGGCCTTGGTCTGGAGCGGCTGACGGCGGGCGAAGGCCAGAAGGCGCTGGACAAGTGTCTTCGCGCGCTCTGCCGAGTGCAATGCACCCGCGATGAGACGCTGCTCGCGCTCGCCGCCGACGGACTTGCGTTGAAGCATGTCCAGGCCGCCGATGATCGGGGTGAGGAGGTTGTTGAAGTCGTGGGCGACGCCGCCCGTGAGGCTGCCCATAGCCTCCATCTTCTGGCTTTGGCGCAGCGCTTCCTGCGCTGATGCCAGTTCCTCCTCCGCCCGGATCCGTTCGGAGACGTCGTTTGCCAGTTGGAAGGCTCCGATGATCAAGCCATCGGCGTCGCGTAGCGGCGTGAAGCTGATCTCCCAACAGGGCTGACCGAATTCCGAACGACCGAAGATTTCCTGGACGGTGAAGCTCTCGCCCGTGAGCGCTCGATCCATGAGCGCACGCATCCTGGCGGCCTGCTCGGGGATGAGGAGATCGGGAAGGGGCTCCCCGATTTTCGTGTCGAAGCCGTTGACTCGCCGGAACTCGGCGTTGTGGGCCTTGTTGAATGCGATGAGACGGTAGTCATGGTCAAAGGCGCAGATCGGCGAGGTCGTCGCCTCGAGGATGTCTCGATTGAATCGCAGTTCAGCGGTACGCTCGGCGACCTGCAGCTCAAGCGTCTCGTTCATATCGCGGAGCCTGTCCTCCGAGCGCTTCCGGTCCGTGATGTCGTTGAACAGGATCGCGACGAGATTCTCTCCAGGATCGCCGGTTGGGAACGCATATACGTCGAACCAGCGTCCCATCGGCTCCGCATAATTCTCGAACCGAACTGCGGTCCGGGTTGCGGCGACCCCTCCGTAGACCTCGAACCAATGTTCCTCGAGGCCGGGAACGGACTCACGCACCCAAGTGCCAACGAGTCCGCCCATTCCGGTCTGACGTTCGAACGCGGGGTTCATCTCGATCAGCCGGTAGTCGATCGGACGGCTGTCATTGTCGAACTTAATCTCGGCGATCGTAAAACCCGCATCAACGGCCTCGAACAGCGTCCGATAACGTGCCTCGCTTTCGCGCAGGCGAGCCTCCGCCCCGATCCGCTGAACATGGGCCCAGCACCGCTCCACGACGGCTTCGACCAGCAAGATTTCGTCGTCGCTCCAGTCGCGCGGGCTGTCTTGATGGACGGCCATCATCGCTACGAGTCGGTCGTCTTTGACCAGCGGGCAGCATATGATCGCGTCGATGCCGATGGACTGGAACATTTCGCGTCCGTCCGCCGGCGCCAGTTCGGTCGTCACGTCCCGCACAATCAGCGTGTGACCACCCCGCATGTCGGCCACGGCGCGCGATCCGAAGAGGTCCAGGCTATAGGTTCCCGCCGAGCTCTCAATGCCGGGTGCCACATAGTCGTCGCGGATGATGAAGCGGTCACTGTCCGCATCGACGTCCGCATATGCTGTGCGCGAAGCCCCGATCCGCAGCGCCAGCAGCTTGGCTGCGGAGAGCATGGCGGCCGCCGCATCCGGCGCGCCTTGCAGTGCCTCGTCGAGCGACCGCAGGAAGCGTAGGCGGGATTCACTCCGCCGGATCGTCGCATCGGAGCGCTTGCGTTCTGTGATGTCGATCGCCGTGCCCAGAACTCGCAGGCAGGTGTCGCCGTCGAAGATACCACGGCCCTTGGCTGCCACCCAGCGGATGACGCCGTCCTCCTTGCCCACCGTGCGGTATTCCACATCGTAGACGGCCCGCTGGGTCGGATCTGTAGCAGCGGCATAGGCGATGCTCGTGGCTTCGCGGTCCTCCGGATGCAGCCCCTGGTAGTAGTCGAGCATTGACACAGGGACGTTGGGGGAAATGCCGAACATCCGCTTCACGATCGGGGGCCAAATCAGCATGTCATGGACCACGTCGACGTCCCAGAAACCGATCTCGGCGGCGTCGGTCGCGAGACGGAGCCGCTCCTCGCTCATTGTGAGCGCGGCGCGATTGGCTTGGCGCTCCGAGATGTCGAGCATCGCGCCGATCATGCGCGTGGCGCGTCCCGCGGCATCCCGAATGATGTGGCCTCGGTCGAGGATCGACGCATATTCGCCGTCTGCGCGCCGGAACCGGTATTCGTCGGCCCAGCTAGCCGCGTCGCCGTCAATGGCCGCGCGGATGCTGATGTCGATCCGTTCACGGTCGTCGGGGTGGATGTGTTCGACCCACCATTCGCCGGTCGGCACAACGTCATCTGGAACGTAGCCGTAATGCTCCTCGAGCGCCTCGTTCCAGATGACGTGGTTCGTCGCGAAATCCCAGTCCCAGATGGCGTCGTTCGTTGCGCGGGCGGCGAGGCGATAGCGCTCCTCCACCTCGCGCACCGCATCCTCGCCGCGGGCGCGCTCCTCGAGGAGCAGGGTCAACTGGTCCCCTCTGCGCGCCTGTTCGGTGAGAGCCCGGCGAAGCTCAAGCTGCGTCATGACCTGTCTGGCGAGAACCTCAAGGACCAGGCGCTGATGCGGCGTGATTCCATCGGGCCGTGGCATCCGGTCGAGTACGCAGACGGTGCCGATCGGAATTCCGCTGGCGGTCCGAAGCAGCGCGCCAGCATAGAAGCGGAGCCCATCGTCCACTGTTACCAACGGATTGTGAGCGAAGCGTTCATCCTGGCGTGTGTCCGGCACGACCATGAAATCGTTCTGAAGGATCGCATGTGCGCACATCGACACATCGAGCGGGAGTTCGCTGGCGCCAATGCCCACCTCTGCCTTGAACCATTGCCGGTCGCTGGCCACCAGATTGACGACCGCAATCGGGGCGCCGAACGTTTCGGCAGCGAGCCGGACGAGTTCATCGAAATCCGGCTCGACTGGCGTGTCGAGGATGCCGTATTCCTCCAGCGCAGCCACACGATCGACCTCCGACCATGGCCGATCTTGATTTACCGCAAGTGTAGGCGTTCGTTGAGCTTTATCGGTCGGTGTCATGCTACAACTGTAGCAGTGATCGCTTCGACCGGCACGACTTATCGCTTGTCGCGCCTCTCTCGGGAAAGCTCCGGTTTGTCGAACATACGAAAGCGCCGACGCGCCGTGAGAACTACATCGACGGTTCTTGTCTCTCGGTCCTCGGCGCGGAAAAAGCCTTGTCACGATGATCGAGTTTCACGCCCCAGCAAATGACGCCCCGCAGTTGGCGCTATCTCCCTACCTCGAGCGGCGCTGCTTACATTGAGCCATCTCGCCGAGTCCGGTCCGATCGGCCTCACGCCCAACACGGCGATAAAGCGCTACTTCGTCACTTGGGCCGCCGCAGCTTTCATTTGGCCTGGCTACACCGCCGACGAGCTTTATGCGATCAATAAAGTCCTGAACGACCATGACTTCCCGCCACTGGCCGTTCTGCATGATTTACTGCTGGCCGCCAAGCTCGCCCGCCACCGAAAAGGCTTCCTGCCCATAATCAAGATAGACAAGGATCTGTTGGAGTATCCGCGAATCCTTTGGATTACCTTGGCTCAACATCTGCTCCTTTCCGCCGGCTATGATGACACGCAGGAAATCGAATGGATTTTGGTCCTCAATGCCGTCAACGTGGAAGCTCATTCAGGTGTAACTGACACGCAATTCTGCGCTACGCTGACAGGCAGCGATGATAACGACTACCATATGAAATCGCTGGTCTATGTGCATGTCCTTCGGCCCCTTAGCTGGCTCGGCTTATTGCATGAGACCCAACGAAGCAGGACAGAGCGATTTTTCACCAAAACAGCACTCTGTCCCGTTACGATAACGTTCCAAGGTGCCTCGCAGATGGCGCCAGCCACGGCACCAAATCAGTCTTACAGCCTCAATTTTTCGATCCCTAGGTGCGGCCCGTCCGCTTTACCGTTCTGGATGCCCAAGGCTGGCCGATTGGCGAATGTCCTGTTCAGGGTCGCAGGTGGTGATAGCTTCGGTTCGCATCCATCGCCAATGATTTGCTTCCCTCCCCCTATTTGAGCCTCCTTCAGCATTATGAGAGTCCGGCCATGGAGAAAGGGAACTTGGGGCATATGGCTACTCTACCAACGTCACGGGTTCGGCAGCTGAGAGCGACACGCCATTTCTCCGCCCACTACCAATTATTTACCAAATAAAAACAGCGAAAATACGCAATACAAAATGATTATATATCTAAAATAATAAAGTTACTTGCGTATTATATCATTGATAAACGATTTTATACAGCACTTCTGTTTTAACTTACTAAATAATGTTTAGCGATTTTTCATATAATATTTTTTGACAATGTGAAAAATAAGGATGTCCTCCTAAAATTAAATTCGCGACGATGGCGATATTGTGTGCTACAAAGCGTCATTGCGCGGAAAATGCTGCAGGCGTCCGCTGTGACTGAGAGACAATCGCGCTCCCGCTTGCCAAGCCGAGGAGCCTTTCAATGGACGATCTCAACTATCTGCTGAAGCGGGAGCAGGAGGAACTGCTCCGCGCTCAGACCGCGCCGGGATTTGCAGCGCGCCGTGCGCATCAGCATCTCGCCCTGAAATACGCGGAACGCATTCGCGATCATCGCGCGCCCTACCGATCAGAAGCCATTGGCTTTGCTACATCGTTCGATCCGCTTCCTCTGCGTGCGAAGGATGCTGCGCTTTGAGCCGGGTCATCCATGTGCAGGAGACAGAAGCCAAAATTGAGTCTCTCTGTCAGAAACATGCGTTGCGGATATCGGTGATCGAACCACTGGTTTCTGGTGGCTTGCGCGTCGTAATGTCGTCGTCGGACGACACGGAAACTCTGCGCGGCCTGGTAAAGGGACAGCTAATCACCGGAGAAGTGAGGCGCTCCGGCAGCTTTGTCGCGCGCAGGTCTCCGCCCTCGATTCGGTGGAGATGAATGGTGGAATCCAACGCCGATCTTACCCGTCGACAAAATGCAGAACTCAATCAAGCCATGGTCGCAACTTGCCCTAAAAAACGTAACAGACACGAAGAACTGGCGCGTGCCTATGGAAAGATCATTGCCGTGCTCAATCGAGAAGGCACCAGAGAGCAGGCTGGCCGGGCGCCCTGATCGGACGGCATTAATGGCGGAGGAGTTTCGGATCGACGATGGTCGCTGGCGGAGCCCCGCTTCGAAGATTTGCCCGTGACGACACGCGAACGGCTTGCACTATGCCGACTTGGCCGGAGATGACGTCGGCGACTTCGCGAACTGTCGATGTCGGTCAATTAGGGTTTGGCCTACGGCCCGAAATAGGCCAAGGCCGGCCATCACCGCGCAATGGACGCCATGCTGGTTTACGTCGCGACTGATCCGAGCATCCGACAGGAACAGTATGCCACGCCATCGCGCGTCACCCCAGCGGTATAGCCGCCATCCCGATGCCATGCCCATGACATCGGCCCATTCCGCTGAAGCCCGGTCTGAAAGTCGGGCGCCCATCGAAATTGTCGATGTTGCGGATATCCCTGGAGGTGGCCAATTGCACCTCCTCAAGTGTGGAAAGGAATTTTCCATTCAGTTCGGGGCGGACGAACTGATGGGAAGCCAGGATCATATATCGGAAGTTGCGCTTGCCACACTTACCCGCAAACGACTGGCGCAAGATGGCGGACAGGTGTTGATAGGTGGCCTGGGCATGGGCTTTACACTGAGTGCAGCCCTCACCTCATGGAACGACGACGCGTCGATCACCGTTGCCGAACTTGTGCCCAAGATCGTTAGCTGGGCGCGAGGGCCTCTCGCTCATCTCTTCGGCAATTGCCTTGCCGACCCACGCGTCCACCTGCGTCTAGAAGACGTCCATGACATCATTGCCGAAGGAGAAGGTCGCTTCGACGCCATATTGCTGGATGTCGATAACGGTCCGGACGGTTTCATTACGGCGCGAAATGACCGGCTCTATTCTCTTTCTGGCATCCGGGCTGCCCATGCGGCCCTTCGCCCCGGCGGACTGCTGTCGATATGGTCATCCTATTCGGACGATGCGTTTGCCACAAGACTGGAAGACGCCGGCTTCATGGTCGACGAGATCATACTGCCGGCATATATCGGGAGCAGGGAGCGCTGGCACAATATTTGGTTTGCCGCGAAAGCGTGCAGCAGTCCTGCCTGATACGATAATTTCTTACCTAGCTCGACTTTGGGGAGCAGCCTTGGAAAGCCGCTTTGGGAATCTTGTATAATTCGGCCATGATATCCGCAAAATCGTCATCATCGTCAGCTAGAGGTATATCGTCTTCGAGACTTCGACCGAAAAGGTCGAGCGCGTCCCGCCAACCAGGCGGCATTGAAGATTTGATGGAAATGGCACATAGCTCCAGCGAATATCGGAGGCACTGTGCCCAGGATTCAATCACCAATCAAAGGACGATCGTTAGCCACACTTGTTCCCTGTGTCGGGGCCGTTGCTGCAATAGCTTGGTTCCCAAAAGTCCCTTTGAACAAGGCGACCCAATATGGCCATCCCACCTATAGCATGGAGCGGTCAGCCTCGCGTCTGGCCCGGTTATTTTCTACTGTGTCATGCCTGCCCGCCAGAACGAGCCAAGCAGCTTCGGCGCGAAGGCATCGTTTGCGCACATTATCGAGCGTCGAAGCGTCCGCTTCTTCGCGGGCCTTCGCCGCAAGAGCCCGATAGTCGATAGCTGCCATATAATATCTCCTTTCAGAGATCGGCCCGGACGCGCCATGGGAGCGACGCGTCCAGACGATTAATTGCGCCTCATTCGGCGTGGGCGATGTTCACAGCGGCCATTTTACCGCGCTTGTCCTGTTCAAGATCATAGGACACTCGATCCTTCTCGCGAAGGGTAGCCAGACCGGCGCGCTCGACTGCGCTGATATGAACGAACGCGTCCGCTCCCCCGTTATCAGGCGCGATGAAGCCAAAGCCTTTATCGGCGTTGAAGAATTTGACGGTGCCGGTAATGCTGCTCATGTGAGCTTCCTTTCTTTCAATGCGGACCGACCCATATGGTCGGCCTCTCGCTAGGGGAGGCAGGGAAAGAAGGAGATAGGTGCCGCAAAGCGCCGAAGACCGTCGATTTGCGACTGTAGCGTGTCTAACATGGTGTGTTGGGAAGGTCATTACAATAGCGTGCAGCCGAAATCACAAAGCTGACGGATTGCCTCCGCTGACCTAACCCGCAGTCATGAAGAAGCGGATCGGTCGACCATTAGTATCCGTGACGGCATGAAGCTTGGTGTTCATGCCGCCTTTTGTGTGGCCGATCAGGCGTCTCCCACCCCTTTTTTTCTCGCAGGCTCAATGCCGTGCGGTGCGCCTTCAGATAGGTCGCGTCGATCATCAACCCGGGGCTTGCCGTAGCTCATCGGAAAATACGGCTCTAGCCGCTCCATCTGCTCGGCCGTCAGTCAATACAGGTCACTCAAATCCAATCTCCTCACGGAGCCTGGATCACAAAACCACAATTTTATCAACGAGTTCTGTCCATAGAAGACTCAGGGCTGCTCAATATTAGTCCGACGAGTGACATTCCAGCCCCATCTCCGTTCATGCAATTAGTGTAAAATCAGAACATGGCGCGCACACCAAAGACAGCCGATACGTCAGACACACCCTCACCCGCTGCTCGTGCAAGAGCTGCCGTGCCGCCAAGCTTGTACTCCCAATTGATACCCACATAGGGCGCCAATGATCTGTTACGCTCGTAGCGAAATCTCGCACCCATTTCGAGACGCTCGAAGCCCGCACTCACATTCAACGCGGGCACGTCCTGAAAGGCAAAATCGACTTCGACCTCAGGTTCAATCATCAGCGACTGGGTGATACGCTGCGTATAGCCCGCCTTACCGCGCGCATGAACGTCACCCTTGTTGGAGACAAGCAACTGGCCCTGTAGTTCAAACCAGTAAGGCGCCAGTCCCTCTACACCGACCAGCGCGTAAGTGCGTTGCGGATCTGGCCGGAAATCCTGCCTCATGCCTAATTGGAGATTGAACCATGGGTCCAGCGCGTGGCGCCAATAAGCATTAAGTTCGATACGTTCGGCCCGCTCGCCAAGCGTGCCCTCACCCTCGCTCGCCAGCACGATCCGATCGACATCGCCGCCATACCATGCCTGCCCCTCCCAACCGAAGCCACCGCCCTCTTCGCCTGTGCGAAATTCCAACTGATCGACTTGCAACGCAAACGTATTGAATCTCATTTCCTTCATCATCGCCGCACGCGCAGCTGCCATGCGATCAGGCGCGAAAAAGCGTACAGCAGGAAAGTCTGTCGGCACCGGCGGCGGCGGGGCTTCGCCAGGCTCATCGCTGACCGCGCTTGCGGGCATGGCGTGGGCGGAGTGATCCATGTCCCTCATGTCCTGCCCACTCATATTCGTGTCTGACATGTCCATCTGTGAATGGTCCATGGTGCCATCATTCATTCCGGCATGGCCGTCAGCCTGCGGTGGCAGGTTACCAGCATCCTGTGCCTGCGCGGCTAACGAAGAACCGGCCAGCAGGAGCGAGCTGAGGATGGGGAATAGCCGATCCATCAGGCCTCAACCTCCCGGCGGACCGTAACGACGCGCATCATCCCAGCGTGCATATGTAGCAGCATGTGACAGTGGAACGCCCAGTCACCTTCAGCATCGGCGGTAAGATCAAACGAGGCTTTGCCGCCCGGCAGCACGTTGACAGTATGCTTGCGCGCACGGTTCCCCGGCTCGCCGCTAACCAGTTCGAAGAAATGGCCGTGGATGTGGATCGGGTGCGGCATCATCGTGTCGTTGATGAGGTTCACACGTACACGCTCGCCCAGACGGAAGGGGATCGGCGCCGGATTCTCCGACATCGCCTCCCCGTCCATGGACCACATATACCGCTCCATCGCCGCTGTCAGGTGCACATCTATCTGACGGCTCGGTACGCGGATATCCGGATTGGTCTCGCTGGAACGCAAATCGGCATAGGTCAGTACGCGGTGATCGACGCCTTCCAGTCCGGTTGGGCGGTCGGCAAGACGATCCACCGGCATGGGCGAAAGGGTGGCAACGCCAGGCCCCATTTTCACTCCCGGCGCAACCGAGGGATCTCGCATCGACATCCTATGGCCGCTCATCGAGCTGTTAGCGGGCTTGCTGAGATCGATCACCCCGCTTTCGCCCATGTCCATACCGTCCATGTCCATTCCCATGTCGCGCATGGTAAGCAAAGGTCGCTCACGCAGCTTCGGCATTTCGCCGACGAGGCCATGCCGCTGCGCCAAAGTCGCGCGGACGAGTCCGGAGCGGTCAATGGCCTCGGCGATCACGCTGTAGCTCTCAGCCGTGCCTGGTTGGACGATGAAGTCGTAGGTCTCGGCAATTGCTATCTGCACTTCATCGGTCTCGACCGGCTGTACAGCGTTTCCGTCTGCCGCCACGACGGTCAGCGGCAAGCCTGGGATGCGGAAGTTGAAGTTGGTCATAGAAGAAGCGTTGATGACCCGAAGACGCACCTTTTCGCCCGGCCCGAAAAGCCCCGTCCAATTCTCGGAATTGCCGTGCCCGTTGATAAGGAAGCTGTATGTCGATCCGGTCACGTCCGAAATATCGGTCGCGTCCATTCGCATCTTCCCCCAGGCAAGGCGTTCGGATAGCGACTGGTCCTTCCCTTTCAACAGCCCCACAAGTGTCTGACGCTGACGGTTAAAGTAGCCACCCATCATCTTGAGACGCCGCATCTGTTCATGCGGATGGATCGGGCTCCAGTCCGAAAGGACCAGCACATGTTCGCGGTCGGACGCGACCGGATCGGGACCGGCGGGGTCGATGACGATGGGACCATAATGGCCCATCGCTTCCTGCATGCCGGAATGACTGTGATACCAGTAGGTGCCCGACTGGCGGATCGGGAAATCATAGATGAAGGTTTCGCCCGGCCGAATGCCAGGGAAGCTGATGCCCGGCACGCCATCCATCTGGAAAGGGACGAGCAGGCCGTGCCAGTGGATCGATGTATCCTCTTTCAATGTATTGGTGACGGCAAGCTGGACGCGCTGTCCTTCCTTCAGGCGGATGAGCGGCGCGGGAACGGTGCCGTTGATGGTGATCGCGTGCGCGGAACGGCCACCGGTGCCGAAATGGCTTTCCCCAACGCTGAGTGCAATGCGATCCCCCGACAGGATGCCCGGCGCCGGGTGGAGGCCCGACGTGCCGCTGCGCGCCCAGGCGGGAAAGGCGCCCGCCAGCGTCAGCGCGGCGGCGCTTTTGAACAGGGTGCGACGGTCGAGGGGCAGGTCGGTCATGCCCCATCATACGCGGCACGGGGATCAATCCCTCAAAATTTCGTTCAGCTTCGTGCGGGCACGGTAGAGACGGGTTTCGACCGCTTTCTGGCTGATCCCCAATATCAGCGCCGTATCGGCCTGACCAATCTGTTCGATTGTGCGCAGCAAAAGGACATCCTTCAGATTCGCCGGAAGCGTGGCGATGGCGGAGTTGATGCGGGCCACCTGCTGCGCCGAACTTGCCATGTCCTCCGGCGTGGCGTCGGGCGTCGCGACGGCAAGTGCTTCATCCAGCGGCCTTGCGAAGGAAAAGAAACGGCGAACGGCACGGCGGCGGTGCCAGTCCCGACATTTGTTGAGCGTGATGCGCGCGATCCAGATGCGGAACGGGCGCGCGCCATTATAGCGGGAAAGCGCGGCAAAGGCGGCGACAAAACTTTCCTGCACAATGTCGAGCGCTTCGTCACTGTCGCCAACATGCCCGCGTGCGAGCCGCCAGACGGCATCGCGATGCCGCTGCATCAGCGCGCCATAGGCTGCCTGATCGCCGGCCAGAGCGCGGACGACCAGTGCACCATCGTCGGGCCCGTCCGTGGTCACCGGGCGGGCTGGGTCAGCGCCCTGACGATGGCGGCGTCGAACTGCGCCGCCTGATCCGGGCGCAGCACGGCCCGCATCGCGAAGATGTGCTGGAGCGTTTCCTTTTGCAGCTGGCCCATCACATGATGGGTTCGGTCGACCGCTTCGCCGACCTTCGGGCCATAGCCATGTTCGGCCTCTATTGCGGCGGCGAGCCGCTGATTATCGGCGCGCATTTCCGTTTCCAGCCGCTCACGCCGTTCGGCGAAGGCGACCTCCAGCGCGTGAATGCGCTGTTCCTGCACGGCGTCGAGCGTCAGCCGCTGATGCAGCAGCGCGTGCACCTCGCTTTCGACGCGCGGCGGCGGGGCGAACCAGAAGCGGGCGATCAGCACGGCGGCCAGAGCCGCGGCAAAGGCCACCAGCGCAACGACGATATAACGGCGTGCGGTCATTGGCCGAGCAGACGGGATGGCGCATAATCCGACATGCCGATGGATAGCGGCGCCGACGAAGCATAGGCTGGGGCGGCAGGGACGACGCTGCCGATCCAGCCGATACCGATGGCCAGCACGCCCGCCAGCATCAGGCTGCGCCGGGCGATGGCGCGGTCCCGCCGCCGGGCAAGGCCGGCCATCACGGCGGCGTCCATATCCGCAAGGCGGGCGTCGGCGGGCATCGCCCGCACCGCGTCCAGCATCTGATCCAGATCGGTCATCGTCAAAACTCCAGGCCTCTTCAGAGCATTTTCGGAGCCAGCAGATGATGCCATCTGCTTCGAAAATGCTCTAGCGCATACGCGGGCGACGCCATTACCCCTCATCACCACAGGTCAGAAAATTATGCGCACGGGTCGAGGGAACGGGCAAGTCCATGCGTATGGATCCTATCGCCCCGTTTATGGAGAATGAAACGATGATCCGCCATATCCTGACCATCGCCGCCATGGCGGCCAGCGCCCTGCCCGGCGTCGCCAGCGCCCATGGAAAGCTGGTGTCGTCCACCCCGGCTGCCAATGCGACCGTCGCCAAGCCGACGGAATTGACGCTGACCTTTTCCGACGCGCTGCTGGCGCCGATGAGCGGCGCGGAACTGGTCATGACCGGAATGCCGGGCATGAGCGACCATCCGCCGATGCCGATCAAGGGGTTCAAGACGAATGTGGAAGGCAAGACCATGACGCTGACCCTGCCCCGCGCCCTGCCCGTCGGCAGCTATGACCTGAAATGGCATGTCGCGGGTGCGGACCAGCACAGGGTGGAAGGCGGCTACAGCTTCAAGGTGAAGTAGGATTCGATTGGGTGATGCGCATCCGGCCACCTGAGTTTCTTTGGCAACGTAAACGGGCAAGCCTAAGCCTTCGGACGCTCGGCCATGCCGCGTCCGGTGGCGGTGGCCGCTAAAGCTGACGCAGGGCGCGGGCCGGTCGGATCGACATCAGCGGGATGGCGCCTGCAAGGCCGATGCCCAGCGTCAGCAGTGCGCCACCGCCCAGCGTCACTAATATGACCAGCCAGTCGGGCGACCATTGAAATTCGAAAATGCGCACGATGACGAACCACGCCGCCGTTAGGCCCAGTGCCAGCGCGACCAGCGCCAGCATCGCGGCCAGCAGGCCATATTCGATCGCCTGCCCACCCAATATCTGCCACCGGGTGGCGCCCAGCGTTTTCAGGACGACGCTGTCATAACTGCGCGACGCGCGGGACGCCGCAATGGCGCCCACCAGAACCGCTATGCCCGCCAGAATCGCCACCGATGCGGCGGCGACGATCGCCCGCGACATCTGGGTCATGATGGTGCCGACCTGATCGATCACATCGCCCACCGCAATCACCGACACGCCGGGAAAGGCGGCCAGCAGCGCGCGGGTCATGGCGGCATCGTGGCGGGCGTCCATGGTGATGGTCGCGGTCATGCTGTGCGGCGCGGACGACAGGATGTTAGGCGGGAAGACGAGGATATAGTTGAAGCC
This sequence comes from Sphingobium sp., assembly GCF_048594625.1. Taxonomy (GTDB): domain Bacteria; phylum Pseudomonadota; class Alphaproteobacteria; order Sphingomonadales; family Sphingomonadaceae; genus Sphingobium. Next base: position 37,963 of record NZ_JBMDWL010000121.1, on the reverse strand, counting down.
CATCGTGTCCCAGTTCACTTTGCGCAGGGACGCAATGCGCGCGGCGATTTCCCGGCCAAGGATGCTGACGGTCAGGGTGTCGCCAATGCCGACGCCCATGATCCCGGCCGCCTCTTCATCCAGCGAGACGAGCGGCGGGCCGACATAGTCGGGCCGCCACCAGCGACCGGCGGTAAGGTCGCTGCCCTCTGGCAGGCCGGCGCTGTATGTCACGCCGCGTTCGCCGCGCAGGAACCACGCCCCTTCGGGTAATTGCGTGAGGTCGGCGACGCGCTGATCGCCATAAGCGACGATGGTGCCGCGCAGCGCGGGCACGATATTGAGTTCCGCCTTCGGCGCCTGTTGACGGACGATGGCACGGAAACGGTCGACCTCCACAGACGGGATGTCGAGGACGAACTGATTGGGCGCCTTTGCCGGTACGACGTTGCGGATTTCGCGGTCGAGGCTGGTCTGAATGCCCGCCAGCGTCACGAACAGCGTGAGCGCGAGGCCGAGCGCGACGATGAGCGCGGCAGCCTGCGCGCCGGGGCGGTGAAGATTGGCGAGCGCAAGGCGCAGCAGCGGCCGACGCGGGCGCGGCGCGATGAGGGCAAGGCGGCGGACCGCCCAGCCGAGGGCAAGGAGAAGCAGCAGAACGGCCGCCGTCGCGCCAAGTACGGCGGCGGAAAAAAGCGGTTCCCGCGCCGTCAGCAGGGTCAGCGCGATCAGCAGCCCCCCTGCCCCGCCCATGGCGATCAGGCTGTGTCGGTCAAGGCCGCCGCGCATGTCCACCACGCCACGAAATATGGCGGCGGCGGGCTGCGTCCGCGCCCGGCCGAGCGGAGGAAAGGTCGACAGGAAAGCGATGAGCAGGCCATAGGCGGCGCTGGTGGCAAGCGGCAGAGGATGCAGCCGGAAACCGGGGCTGACCGGCAGAACGTCGCCTGCCAGCGCGACGATCAGCGGCGGCAACAGCGCGCCCACGAAAAGGCCCGCGACTATGCCCATCAGCGCGACGACGCCAACCTGCATCCGATAGATGCGGCCGATGTCGGCGGAAGTCGCGCCCAGAACCTTCAGCGTGGCGATGCCGCCGCGTTTTCCGGCAAGGTAGGATGCGACGCCGTTGCTGACGCCGATGCCAGCGATCACCAGCGCGGCAAGGCCGATCAGCGACAGAAACTGTCCCATCCGTTCGATGAAGCGATTGGCGCCGGGCGCGGCGCGATCACGATCCTTGAAGGTCCAGCCGTCGCTGGCATGCGCCTTTTCCATGTCGCTGCGCACGGTCGCGGCATCGAAGCCGGGATTGATCCGGATGCGATACTTGCTGCTGTAAAGACTGCCCGGCTGAATGAGGCCGCTGCGCCGCAACCCGTCCATCGATACGATGGCGACCGGGCCAAGGGTGAAGCCTTCGCCCAGCCGATCCGGCTCATCCGCCATGATCGCCGTAATCGTGAAGTCGGCGCTGCCATAATGAAGGCGATCGCCAGGCTGAACTTCCAGCCGTTCGGCAAGCGCCTGCCCGATCAGGATATGGTCCGGGTCGGGCAGGCTGTACCGGGCATTGCGCAACGTCAGTTCGCCATAAAGCGGATAGGCGGCGTCCACGCCCTTGAGTTCCGTGAGGATCGCGGGAGGGGCGTTCCCCCTGCCCTGCCCTGCGCCCTGATCGACCCGTTGCGCCATGGCGCGCAGGCGGATCGTTTCGCTGAGTGTCCCAAGCTGGCGAAAGGCTTCCTTGTCGCCAAGGCGGGCTTCGCGCTGGGTCATGGCGATTTCGACGTCGCCGCCCAGCAGCGTGCGGCCCCTGTCGCTCAATTCCTGCGTGATGGCGGCGGTCAGGCTGCCAATCGCGGCGAGGGTTGCGACGCCCAGGAACAGACAGAGAAAAAGCAGGCGCAGGCCGCGAAACCCCAGATGCAGGTCGCGTCGGGCAATGCGCCAGACGGTCCGCCAATCGAGCGCATTCACGCCGCGCGATCCGATATGATGAGGCCGTCGCGCATTTCCACGATGCGGCCGCAACGCTGCGCCAGCACCGGATCATGGGTGATGATGACCAATGTCGCGCCAGCCGCCGCCTGCCGTTCGAACAGCAGATCCATGATGGTGACGCCGGTCGTGGCATCCAGATTGCCGGTCGGTTCGTCGGCGAACAACAGGGTCGGCCGGGGTGCCACAGCGCGCGCTATTGCAACGCGTTGCTGTTCACCGCCCGACAGTTGCGCGGGATAATGGTCGAGCCGATGGCCAAGGCCGACCGCACGCAGTTCGTCCGCCGCGCGATCAAAGGCATCGGCATGGCCCGCCAGTTCAAGCGGCACGGCAACGTTTTCATGCGCGGTCATGGTGGGCAGCAGGTGGAAACTTTGCAGGATGATGCCGATGCGGCCGCGCCGCGCGCGCGCCAGCGCGTCTTCATTGAGCGCGCCGAAATCGACGCCGCCCACGCTGACGCTGCCGCCGCTGGCCTGTTCCACCCCTGACAATACCGCCATCAGCGAGCTTTTGCCCGACCCCGAAGCGCCAAGGATGGCGAGGCTTTCACCGCGCAATATCGTCAGGTCCACACCCTTCAGAATCGTCACTGGCGCTTCGCGCGTTCCAAGCGAAAGGGTGACATCCTGCGCGCGGATCGCGATAGTGGCGGGATCGATGGGCAAATGCATGAAGAAGGAGCGCTCCTTGGCTGCCAGGTGGATACAATATGGGGCACTGATGCTGATTGTCCAACTCGCGGTGGCCTGTTCCGATAAAACAGTGCCTGCCGCGCCTGTGGGCAACGGCAGCGTCGTCGCCGATGGTGGACGATCGACCGTACCGGCGAGCGACGAGCGTCTGATCGTCGCGTTTGGCGACAGCCTGTATGCGGGCTATAATCTGGATCAGGACAAGGGGCTGGCCCCGGTGCTGGAGGGCGCGTTGAAAGCGCGCGGGGTCAAGGCGCGTGTCGTCAACGCCGGGGTATCTGGCGATACATCGGCAGCGGGGCTGGTGCGACTGGCCTTCACGCTGGATGGGCTGTCCAAAAAGCCCGACCTGATGATGGTGGGACTTGGCGGCAACGACATGCTGCGCGGGCTGGCCCCGGCGGAAACGCGTAGCAATCTGAATGCGATATTGACGGAACTGAAGAAGCGCGGCATTCCGGTCCTGCTGACCGGAATGCTGGCGTCGCCCAATATGGGGCCGGACTATGCCGCCGCATTCAATCCCATTTTCCCCGAACTGGCGCGCCAATATGATGCGACTCTCTATCCCTTCATGCTGGATGGCGTGATCGGCGACCGGGCATTGCAGTTGCCGGACGGCATCCATCCCAATGACAAGGGGGTCACCGTCATCGTCGGCAAGTTGACGCCCATCGTGGCGAAGGCGTTGCAGCCATGAGCCGGCGGATCAAGGTCGGCCTGATCGGCTATGGCATGGCGGGGCGTGTCTTTCATGCCCCATTGATCGGGGCGGCCCCTTCCCTGGAACTGGTGGCGATCGCGACCGGACGGACGGTTGAGGTGGCGGCGATGGACCCGACCATTACATGCTATCCCGATGCGCAGTCCCTGATCGCCGATTGCGACGTGGAGCTGGCGGTGGTTGCGACACCGAGTGCTACACATGCGAACATCGCCGCCGACGCCCTGAGGGCGGGCAAGCATGTTGTAGTGGACAAGCCATTTGCCCTGACGCTGGAACAGGCGCGGGATCTGGCGCGGCTGGCGCAGGCGACCGGCAAGCAGCTGACGGTGTTCCACAATCGCCGGTTCGACAGCGATTTTCTGACCATCCGCGCCATTTTAGAGGAAGGGCTGATCGGCCGGGTGACGCATTTCGAATCCCATTTCGATCGTTTCCGACCGGATGTGCGGGATCGCTGGCGGGAGGATGGGTCGCCCGGATCGGGGGTGTGGTTCGACCTTGGACCGCATCTGATCGATCAGGCGCTGGCTTTGTTCGGCAGGCCATTGGCTGTCAGCGCGGACATTGCGGCGCTGCGTTCCGGATCGGCTGCGGACGACTGGGCGCATGTGGTGCTGCGCTATGCCGACAGGCGCGTGATCCTGCATGCCAGCCTGCATGCACCAAGCGGTGATGGCGGCGGCAGTCCACGTTTCGCCGTACATGGTAGCAAGGGGTCGGTCATCAAGCGCGGCATGGATCAGCAGGAAGCGCAACTGATCGCAGGCTTGCGGCCGGGCGATGCGGGATGGGGCGACGATAGCGATCCTGTGGCGATTTATGATGCGCACGGCATGGTGACGCTGCGCCCCGCGACGGTGGGCCGTCAACAGCTTTTCTACGCGAAACTGGGTGAGGCGCTGCTTTTCGGCAATCCGTTGCCGATTCCGCTTGAAGAAGCGGTCGCGGTGCAGGAAGTTCTGGAAGCAGCGCTGATGTCGGCGCGTGATAAAGAGGTGGTGGCGTTGCCCCTGCCCGATTGAGGAGACGAGACATGCCCTTTTCCCTGCGCGCGATCATGCTGGCATCGCTGTTTGCCGCCCCGGCCATGGCCGCAACGCCCGAAGACGGCGCGCCGGTCGTCACCATCGCCGATGGCGCGTTGCGTGGGAATGTGGAGGATGGCGTCGTCGCGTTCAGGGGCATTCCCTTTGCCGCTCCTCCGGTGGGCGACCTGCGCTGGCGCGCGCCACAACCGGTCGCGCGGTGGCAGGGCGTGCGCGATGCCAGCCAATATGGGCATGATTGCATGCAGCTGCCCGTCCCCAGCGATGCGGCGCCCCTGGGCACGCCGCCCGCAGAGGACTGCCTGTTCATGAACGTTTGGAAACCGCAGGGGGTCATCGGCAAATTGCCGGTGATGGTGTGGATATATGGCGGCGGTTTCGTCAACGGCGGATCATCGCCGCCAACCTATTCCGGCGCGCCGCTCGCGCGGCAGGGCATCATGGTGGTGAGCTTCAACTATCGGGTCGGACGGTTCGGCACCTTTGCCCACCCTGCATTGACCAAGGCGAACGCCGACAAGGCGCTGCTCGCCAATTATGGCTATATGGATCAGATTGCAGCGCTGAAATGGGTGCGCAGCAATATCGCGGCTTTTGGCGGCGATCCAGCCAAGGTCACCATCATCGGCGAAAGCGCGGGCGGCATGTCCGTCCATGCGCTGCTGACATCGCCCATGGCGCAGGGGCTTTTCCACAAGGCGGTAATTCAGTCGGGCGGCCCCATGCCGCTGGGCGACGCGACACTGGCCGGAGCCGAAAAGATCGGCGCAGCCTTTGGCGAGGCGAAGGGCGTGGCGGCCAGCGATCCCGATGCGCTGGCGAAATTGCGGGCGCTGCCGGGCGATGCGGTGGTCGATGGTCTCAATCTGGCGGCGATGTTCGCGCCGGGCAAACGGACGCACAGCAGCCCGATCGCAGACGGGTCGATAGCGGTCGACAGTCAGGCCGCCTATAAGGCGGGCCGCTTTGCCAGGGTGCCGGTCATGATTGGCGCCACCAGCGACGATATTGGCGGTCCGACCGGGCCGATGCTGACAGGCGCGCGCGCCATGGCGCAGATGTTCGCCGGGAAGGGCGTGCCTACCTATTATTATCGTTTCTCCTATGTCGCGGATTCCGTTCGCACGGCCGAAACCAAAGGCGCCGGCCACGCCAGCGAAATTCCCTATTTCTTCGATACGGTCGCCATAAAATATGGAGATGCCACCACCGGCAGCGACCGGAGCGTGGGCCGGATCACCAGCGCCTATCTGGCGAATTTCGTCAAAAGCGGCAATCCGAATGGCAGCGGCCTCGTGTCATGGCAGCCCTATGATCCTGCCAAGGCCAATATGCTCGACATCGGCCCCAAGGCGGACGCATCCGTCGTCACGGACCGCTGAAACGGCGTGTTATCGGTTCATATCGGTCGTGGTTTCAGAATCGCTCCCACGTGTTATCGATGATGATCGATCGTGTGATCGTTTCGCACCGCTCATAGCCGAATCCCAGCATTTGCGTGATTAGGGGCAGTTTGCGGCTTCCCCTAATCACTATAATCTGTTCCTAAAAAATCTCTAATGACGCGTTCCGTGGAAATTTGACCGCCCAGTTATGGATTGATTGGCTATCCAGCAGGATCCAGACCATCCGAAGCGCGTCACTGCAGAAGTTACACTTCCCAGCCTCGCCCCCTCGATGAAAGGTGTTCGCCAGCAACCTCGTCAGCGGGTTTGACTTTTAGCGCAATTTGGGCGCATTAAACGCTAACCAAATTTCATCGTCATGATTCGGCTAGAGGGGCGCCATGTCGTTTACCGTCAACACGTTGCGTAATGTTACGACTGCGTGCCAGCAAATGCGCGATCATATCAAGACAATCGTTTTCCGTCCCGACACGCGCAAGACGCTGGACATGACATTTGGCCCCACGGTTGCCGCCGAATTGATCGGCCGCACTCCCGAAGCGCTGGCCAAAGCCGAAGCCAAAGGACGCTTGCCCCAACCCAAGCAACAGCCCAATGGCCGCCGCTATTACACCCTTGAAGATCTGACCCAGATTCGCGAGGCGCTTGGCATTCACGTCGGCAAACAGCCCGATGAAGATGCCGTCGTTCTGGCGGTTCAGAACTTCAAGGGCGGCGTCGGCAAGAGCACTATCACCAAGCATCTTGCCGACTATCTCGCTCTCCACGGCTATCGGGTGCTGGTGATCGACTGCGATCCGCAGGCTTCGACCACCACCATGTTCGACATTCAGCCCGAAACCCTGATCGATGACGACCAGACGCTGGGGACATTCCTTTCACCACGCAGCACGTTCAGCGATTTTGCCCAGACCATCCGTGACACGCCATGGCCGACCATCAAGATCGTGCCTTCAAGCCTGGGCTTGCAGGATGCCGAGTGGGATCTGACCTCTACGCTGCGTGAAGGCGGGCAGGCCGTGCGCGAAAGCCTGCAGGCACTGCGCATCGGCATATCCAGCGTGGCGAAGGATTTTGACGTCATCCTGCTCGATCCGCCGCCAGCAATGGGCTTTCTGGGCCTGAATGTCATGGCGGCCGCGACCGGTCTGCTGATCCCGGTGCCAGCGCGCCAGCTGGACTATCTGTCCACGATCCATTTCATGGACACGATCGCGGATAATATCGAAATCCTCGAACAAAATGGCACGCCGGTCAATTACGGCTTCATTCGAGTGGTCTGTTCGACCTTTTCTCCCAGTAAACCGGGCGAAAATGATATGTGGCGTATCATGCAGGCGACCTATGCAGGCCTGCTGCTGGGCCAACCTATTTTGGCGTCCGAAGAGATCAAGAATGCCACGCAGGCGTTCCGTTCCATTTACGAATCCAAACCCTCTGCATCGCATCAGACCTATATGCGGTGCCGCGACAATCTGGACGCGGTCTTCGGCGAAGTGGAGCAGCAGATCCGCCAACAATGGGCCTCCACCAGCCTGACTGGCGCCGATGCGAGTGTCGCAGCATGAGCCGCCGTTCCCTGATCAGCGAAGCGCTGGCTTCCGCTCCGGCAGAACCGGCAGCGGCGCCCGATACCGTTGCTGCCGAAGCAGCGGCCGGCCGCGTGAACTTCACCAATAAACGGCTCGAAGCCTTTGGTGAGGCCGCGCGGATCGTCAAGCGGCCTACCATCAGGCTGAAGCCCGCCGAATGCTCGATCTGGTCGGGCAATGCGCGTGACTATTCGCTGCTGGACGAACATCGTCTGCGCAGCCTGATCGATTCCATATTGGCGGAAGGCGGCAATCGCATTCCTGCGGTTGTGCGGCGGACGCCCAATGGCGCCCTGCCCTACGAATTGGTGACGGGGACGCGGCGACACTGGGCGATCAGCTGGCTCAACGCCAATCATTATCCCGACATCGATTTGATCGCGATCATCGAGGATCTGGACGATGAAGCCGCTTTTCGCCTGGCGGATATCGAGAACCGCGAGCGCGAGGATATTTCGGACCTCGAGCGCGGCCTGAACTACAAGGCTGCGGTCGATCAGTTTTACGGCGGCGTTCAGTTGCGCATGGCCGAGCGGCTGAAAATATCCAAATCGCAGCTGTCGCGTTATATTGCCCTCACCGACATCCCGCCCTTTCTGGTCAGCGCCTTTCATTCGCCGATGGATTTGCAGGCGAAATATGGCGAGAAATTGCTGCCGCTGCTGCGTGATCCGGCCACCCGAACGAAGCTGGAAGCGGCTGCAGATGAAATCGCGTCGGAACAGAGCTTCCGGCGGTCGGGTGACGAACAGCCGATTGGCGGGCCGGAAGTCATGGCGCGATTGCTCAAAGCCATGACATCCAAGGGACGTGTACAGAAAAGCGCGATTGCGGCAGGTGACGGCAAAGCCATCGGTGAGGTGGTGAAGGATCAGCAGAAGATATTGACGCTGTCCCTGACGCCATCGGATCTGTCGACGGATGATATTCTGAATGCGTTGCGTCCGATAATCGAGGCGGCCCGCATTCGTACGGGCAAGCGGCGTTAAGCGCTGGCCATGCAGGGACGAAAAGCTGAAAATGGAGATATATTCCTTATATTTCAGCTTGTTATCTATGATTTCCCCCCAGAGGGACGATGAACGGGATGGTATGTGGTGGAGCATGAAAGCGGACTAAAGACGGCGCTGAAGGAGCGTAAAGTCCAGTTCGAAATGTTCTTCACCCTGCCTGACTTCAGCGATATTTCGCTGCGTGATTATCAGGAGACGATGCAGCGCCCCTTCTTCAGCCTGTCCAAGCGCAAGCGCGTCAAGCCAATCGAATATATCAGCCCTGACAAGAGCGTCTCCGTTCATGTCTCGCCCAATCCCACCTATGGGATGGCGACGATATGGGATGCCGACGTCATGATTTATCTGGCGTCGCATCTCAACGAAATGCGCGAACGTGGTATCAATGACATGTCGCCGGTTATTCGATTGCAGCCTGGTGATTTGCTGAAACGTATCTGTTGGGGAACCAGCGGGCGTGCCTATGAACGATTGATAAGTGCGCTCGATCGATTGCAGGCGACGACGATCAAGACCAACATTCGTGCCAGCGCAAAGAGCCGTGAAACGACCTTTTCATGGATCGACAGTTATACGCATCTTGTGGATGAGCGAACCCAGCGCTCACTCGGCATGGAAATCACATTGTCGAAATGGTTCTTTGACGGCGTCATGGATAAGCGTAACGTGCTGGCCATATCACCTGCCTATTTCGAAATCACCAGTGGGCTGGGCAAATGGCTATACCGGGCATCGCGTAAACATGCCGGCGGCAATGGGCCTGAAGGTTTCATCATCGGGTTTGAAACGCTGCATCAAAAGAGCGGGAGCGAAAGCAGCTATCCGGTCTTCAAACGCAAGCTGATGGAGCTGGCGCGGTTGAACGAACTGCCCGACATCAGTCTGGAAATTATCGGAGCCGATAGCACGAAGCCCAAGATGCGGATGGTGATGCGCCGTCATCTCGCCGATCGCGTCCTGCAATCCGCAAGAAAACCTCGCGCATCGTATTCGAAGGATGAGGGCCGAGGGGAAGATTTGGTCGATCCGCGGCAGGCGATGGCCCTGATCGCACAGGCGGCTGGTGATCTGCGTAGCTCCGGCGCAGCAGGACGTAAGGCAACCACCCTCCCCTCCCCTCCCCTTCGTCGGGCGGCCGACATTCTCGACGCGGACATCTATGCGACGATCAGGACGGATTTTCCGGGATGGGACTATGATGATTTGATGCGTCGGTTCGATGCATTTCTGGGCGCCAACCCGCTGGAGCTGCCGCGCAATTATTCGAAGCGCTTCTATGGCTTTGTGAAGGAACATCATCGGCGGAACAAATACCGCCTGTAGGCCTCGTTCCGATTGGCTGAATCATGATCCGACCAGATTGAATCGGATCATACGTCCTTTCTCTTTTGCTTTCCGCATTTCCCAAGTCCGCTGATGATGCCAGCTGCTTCGAAAATGCTTCAACGTGTTTTTGGAATCGCCGTCGAAATGAACGATGGTGCGAAAGCGCCATTCCCTACCAACACGATCCGATGATCAAACAGCTGATAATTCAGTATTCTGGCTATCATCTCTACGGTGCGATCATGTTGGCGACTGCCGTTTGAGTGCAGTCAGCCGAACCGCGATATGATTCCGAAAACACGATCAATCAGTTCATAAAGGTCTACACGACCACCCTTTTCATATCAGGAGTGGCGGTAAGCCACGGCATTCAGGCACTTAGGAAATAATCCATGGATCATTTGGCCCGATGTTGGGCGAGTAGACGTGTTATCGGGTATAAATGATGCAGACGCCCTGCCCCATGCACAGTCTCGGCCGCTCTCTCCATCGCTCTCATGAGATGGCCATGACGTCGAAACCCTCTACTAATTCACGTGCTATGCGCGAACTTTGTCAAGATTGGCGTTTCTCCAGGCAAATATCGTCAAACGGCGAATGCGGAGGCGCCGGGACCGATTTCCGACCGGGGCAGGGTGTTAGATCGTGCCATGGTCGATGCTCCGGAAACAATGCCGAGCGGATGTTGGCATTGGTTCAATGCTATTCGTCGTCCCAGAAGGATTGAGACGCCATTTCATCGAACAGCGTCTTGGGGCTGGCGCGAGGAAGATGTGCTGCCAGTGGAATGGCATAGTTGCGATAGCTGCCCTGACCAGACCGTTCGATCAACAATCCGGCTTCGGTCGCGATGGCAAGCAATTTGATGGCACCAGCGGATGTCAGACCAAGCCGATCCGCAATCTGGCGACTTGTAACATAGGGGTTGGCCATGGCCATGGTAATCACATCAGGCAATCGGCCGGTACGCCGACGCGCGGCGATGACCGCTGAGGCGCGCGTCGCATAGTTACGCAGGCGCAGTTCCAGATCGAGGTGACTTTGCGCGCCAGTCACGATGGCACGGAGCCACATTCGATCGAACCCGGCCTGATCCGCGATCTTCCATGCATCGCCATTCAGTTGCATCCCAAGCGCAGCCAGACCGCCAAATGAACAACTCAGCCGACCCGGTCCATGGCGATCGCCGATCAGAAAGCCCGCGACAGCATCGCCCTTGCCGATCGGAGTTCGACTTCGCCACATCATCGCAAGGCGGGCGCCATAAAGCAGGGGAGGGGGAGAGGAGAGGTTCTTCGCCTGACTTTGCCAGTCCGCTACGCGCGGCAGAATGTCCGACCGTCTCAGGGATCGCGTATGCCAGTCGATGCCACTCGCAGGCCCGTCTTCAACGCCCAACCAGTCGAGCACAGCTGGCGCATCATTCATCAAGGCTTCGAGCGTGATCGGTGCACCCACGGCGCGGTGCCAATGCGTGAGGTCGAAAGCGCCGCCGCTGATCGTGCCGCGGCCATCAACCCGGAATGCATCAGAGTCCAAAGCGGTATCGTCGATCCACGCCAGTGCCAGTCTTTCGGCGAGAAACCGGCGGACCTTCCACGGCCGACGAACCGGGCTAAGTTGTTGCCGCTCCGCTATTCTAGCCAGCGCGGCCAGAGCGTCAGCATAGAGCGACATCGGTTCTGACGAGTCATATTCCATGACAGAAATATAGCGCATGCGGTCATAATTTGTAGCATAAAGACATATATAAAATATCTCTATATAACAATGATATAGATATTTTTAATAAATCAAATAACAAATATGGAGAGTGTGATCGATAGCGCCACTATCGAACTGATAACACGTTCGTTCATGAGTGTTTGGACGAACGGCCTGTCCGGATTATGAAATCACGATGTCCATCGCGATCCTTCTGGTCATCCTCTATGCTGTGGCGCTGTTCGGCGGCGCGACGCTGGCCCATCGCCATCGCGCGCGGTTGCGAACGTCTCGCTGGCGAATCCATGCTTATGGCCTGGCGCTCGCGGTCTATTGCACCAGCTGGACCTATTTCGGGGCGGTTGGCAGCGCAGCGACCGGGGGATGGGATTATCTGCCCATCTATCTTGGCCCGGCGCTGGTCATGGCGCTGGCCGGTGGTTTCCTGCATCGGTTGCATGTCGCCGTGCGTAGCGACGGAGCCACATCGATTTCCGATTTCATCGGTTCGCGTTTCGGCAAGAGCCGGACGATGGCCGCGCTGGTCACCATCATCCTGCTGTTCGGCACCATTCCCTATGTCGCGTTGCAATTGCGATCCGTGGCGTTCAGCTTTGCCCAGGCGTCGCATAGTGGGGAAACGACCATCCCCCTGATCGGGGCGTCGGCCGTGCTGGCGTTGTTCGCCATCCTCTTCGGCGCTCGCCGTTATCAGGTGGCGGGCCAGAATGAGGCCATCCTGTTCGCGGTGGCGACGGAATCGGTGCTGAAGCTGGCTGCATTGCTAATGGTAGCGGGGCTGGCCGGATGGCTGCTATGGTCGACGCCCGGAGCGGCAGTTGCGCACGGACTGGACGTCATGAGCAACCGCCTGTCGCCACGCGGAATAGATGGCGATTTTGTGGTGACGACATTGCTGTCGATGCTGACGATCATCTGCATGCCGCGCCATTTCTTCGTCAGCGTGATGGAGGCGCATGATCCCAAGGATATATTGCGCGCGCGATGGGGGTTCATCGCCTATCTGCTGCTGACGGTTCTGGCGGTTCCGCCGATCGCAGCGGCCGGGGTCGCGTTGCTGGGCGACAATGCGGCACCGGACCTTTTCGTCCTCAGCCTGCCGCAGCATTTCGGTTATCAGGCGCTTGCCTATCTCGTGTTCTTTGGGGGCCTTTCCGCCGCGATGGCGATGGTGGTGGTGGAAATCGTCGCCATTTCCAGCATGATTTCCAACGATCTATTCGCGCCCATCCTGCTGCGTCGTTCGACCGGCAGCATTCATATGGGCAAGCGGCTGTTGTGGGTGCGGCGCAGCGCCATCGTCGGGCTGATCGCCGCCGCCGCCTGTTATGCCATGGCGACGCCATCGACAACGCAGCTGGCGTCCGTTGGGCTGATCGCCTTTGTTGCGATAGCCCAGTGCGCCCCGGCTCTGATCTGCGCCGTCTATCGGCGCAATAATGACGCGCTGGCGGGCGGGGCGGGGCTGCTGACCGGGTTTGCCATATGGATGGTGTCGCTGTTCCTGCCGGCCGTGGACCTGCTCCCCCCCATTTTCGACCGCTGGGATGGCGTGAACCCGGTGACTATCGGTACGCTCGCCAGCCTGGGCGGCAATATGCTGGTCTATCTGCTGATGTCGCTGCGCAGCGTGGGATCGGCAGCGCTGGTGCGGCAACGCGGGATCGCACCGGTAGGCACGATGGCGGCCTTGGGCGATCTGGTGACGCGGTTCGTCGGATCGGATTTAGCGGCGGAGGCCTTTGGCGACATGCGGGGCGATCGCTCGATCGATCAGGACAGCGCCCGGACGGCAGAGCGGCTGATCGGCAGCGTGGTGGGGGCTTCATCCGCCCGCGCCATCATGGCGTCGGCGATTTCGGGGCAGGGCATGGGCTTTGCCGAAGTGGCGCAGGTGCTGGATGCGTCGGGTCAGTCGCTGCATTTCTCCCAAGGGCTGCTGGCGGCCACACTGGAAAATATCGATGTCGGCGTCAGCGTGATCGACCGCGATTTACGACTGATTGCCTGGAACAGTCGCTATCTCGACCTGTTCCGTTATCCGGCAGGAATGGTTCGGGTGGGCGTGCCGATTGCCGATCTGATCCGTTTCAATGCCGAACGCGGCGATTGCGGCCCCGGAGAAGTGGACGACCATGTCGCCCGCCGACTGGACCATATGCGCAGCCGTCAGCGACACAGTTTCGAACGTCATCGTCCTGATGGGCGAGTGATCAAGACCGTCGGCGGGGCGATGCCCGATGGTGGCTATGTCATGAGCTTTACTGACATAACGATCGAGGCGCAGGCGCGTGCGGCGACGGAGACGGCACGGCGCGACCTGGAGCAAGCGGTGGCGGAGCGCACGGCGCAGCTGTCCGACGTCAATGCGCGACTGGCGACGGCGATGGCGGACAAGACGCGGTTCCTGGCGGCGGCCAGCCATGACCTGCTGCAGCCTTTGCACGCCGCCATGCTGTTTTCATCCGCCCTGCGCCGCAAGCTGGCGGAACCGGAACAGGTGATGCTGGGACGGCTGGATCGGTCGATTGCCGGGGCGAACGATCTGTTGCGCGCATTGCTGGATATATCGCGTTTGGACGCGGGCGGGGTAACGCCGCAACCCACGCGCTTTGCGGCGCGGGCCATGCTGGTTGATCTGGTCGAGAGCCTGCGACCGCTGGCAGTGGAGAAGGGGTTGTCGCTGCGGGTCGGAGCAGGGGACGGTTGGCTCGAAACGGACCGATCCCTGTTGCGGTCGATTGTACAGAACTTTATATCAAATTCAATACGTTATACGGATGTTGGCGGCATCATAGTCGCGGCAAGGCGGCGCGGAGGTGCATTGCGGATCGAGGTGCGAGATAGCGGGATCGGCATCGCACCCGACAAGCTGGACATTATTTTCCGCGAGTTCGAACGGTTGGGCCAAGGGAGCGAGAATGGCATCGGTCTGGGACTGGCGATCGTGGAGCGATCGGCCAAGCTGATCGACGCAAAGGTCGACGTCTGGTCGCAGGCGGGCAGGGGGAGCTGTTTCGCGATCACCCTGACCGCGGTGGCGAAGCCGGGAATGCCTGTGACGGCGGGCAAGGGCGTGGCTGGCAATGACGTCGCGGGACTGCGGCTGCTGGTGGTGGATGATGACGGCGCCAATCGTGGAGCGATGCAGGCCGTGCTGGAGGCGATGGGCAATGACTGCGTGGTAGCGGCCAATGATGTCGAGGCGTTGACCGCCAAGGGCCTGTTCGACGGGGCCTTGGTCGATTTCGAACTGGGAAGCGGTCGAAACGGCATTGAAGTGATCGATGCCCTGCGCGAACGGCAACCGGGGTTGTCGGTCGCGCTGGTAACGGCCGAACGGGGCAAGGATATGTTGGCGCAGGCGAAGGGGCGGGGGGTGGCCGTCCTGTCAAAGCCGCTAGATGGCGCGGTACTGGATCAGTGGATAGGGGCGTTGGAGCGACGGGGCTGATACAGGAAGATCAGAATTTGATCCCATCAGCCTCAGCCGAATCATGCTCCGATTGTCTTTACAGCATCCTGGGAGATGTCATCTGTTCCAGACGACTTCAAAAATGCTCTAGCGATCCGCGCCGAGGCCCAGCGCGCGAGCGGCAAGTGCCGCCTGCGTACGGTTTTGGACGCCCAGCTTTGCCAGCACGGTCGTCATATGCGATTTGATGGTCGATTCCGCGACACCCAGTTCATAGGCGATCTGTTTGTTGAGCTGGCCGTCCAGCACGCCGAGGAGGACGCGTAACTGGGTAGGGGTGAGCGAAGCCACTTTGTGCGCCATATCATCGACGTCGGTCTGGATGGGGGCGAGAGGGGCAGGGCCATGCCCTTCCAACGCGGCGGCGATCGCATACTCCATCACCGACAGATCCTGATCCTTGCCGATGAAGCCGACCGCGCCGTAACGACGTGCTTCGGGGGAGGCCACATGAGCCTCCGCACTGGAAATGACGAGGATGGGGACGGACGGACGTTCGGCATGGAGCAGCGCAACGCCGGAAAAGCCAGCAGAACCGGGCATTTTGAGGTCGAGCAGGATCAACAGCAGATCGCTGGTCGCGCCAGCGATTTCGACGGCGCGGTCAAGGGTCGATGCTTCGATGATACGCGCATCGGGCGCGACGGACCCGACCGCCATGACGAGAGCCTGGCGAAACAGCGGATGGTCATCCGCCACCAATATGGCGCCGCGTGCCGCCGATACGGCGGACGGCATAGACAGGGGCGTCGTCGTCGTCAGTGTTGCGCTCCTCTCCCCCGGACCTTTACGGTCCATGGTCGCTGAAACGAGATAAGGACTTGCCCCGTTGCGGAGCAAGTCCTTTATCGTCATTCTGTTTTTCGAATTGTTGCTGAAGCAGTCGGATCAGGCGTTGATCAGCTGACTGTCGGCGATCAGCCGTTCGACCACCGATGGATCGGCAAGGGTGGAAATATCGCCCAGAGACCCGGTTTCGCCCTCCGCAATTTTGCGCAGGATGCGGCGCATGATCTTGCCCGATCGCGTCTTGGGCAGGCCGGGGGCGAACTGGATGATGTCGGGCGTGGCGATAGGGCCGATTTCATTGCGGACCCACGCGACCAGCAGCTTGCGCAGCTCCTCCGACGGCTCTTCGCCGGCGTTCAGCGTGACATAGGCATAGATGCCCTGCCCCTTTATGGGGTGAGGCATGCCGACGACGGCCGCTTCGGCGACCTTGGCGTGGGCGACGAGCGCGCTTTCGATTTCCGCCGTGCCCATGCGGTGGCCCGATACGTTGATGACATCGTCCACGCGGCCGGTAATCCAGTAATAGCCGTCCGCATCGCGCCGTGCGCCGTCGCCGGTGAAATATCGGCCGGGATAGGTTGTGAAATAAGTCTGGAAAAAGCGTTCATGGTCGCCATAGACTGTCCGCATCTGACCGGGCCAGCTTTTGGCGATGCACAGATTGCCTTCGGTCGCGCCATCCAGTTCCTTGCCCTCGGCATCGACCAGCAGGGGGTGGACGCCAAACAGGGGTTTGGTCGCGGAACCAGGCTTCAGGTCCGTCGCACCGGGCAGGGGCGCGATCAGGATGCCGCCGGTTTCCGTTTGCCACCATGTGTCGACGATGGGGCAGCGGCCATCGCCGACGATGCGGTGATACCATTCCCATGCTTCGGGATTGATCGGCTCGCCCACGCTGCCAAGGATGCGGAGCGAAGAACGACTGGACGACTGAACGAAGGCGTCGCCTTCGCGCATCAACGCGCGCAGGGCGGTGGGCGCGGTGTAGAAGATCGACACCTGCCACTTGTCGCAAATCTGCCAGAAGCGGCCATGATCGGGATAATTGGGCACGCCTTCGAACATCAGGGTCGTCGCGCCGTTGGCGAGGGGACCGTAAACGACATAGCTGTGGCCGGTGACCCAGCCGATGTCGGCGGTGCACCAGTAAATCTCGCCGGGACGATAATCGAACACATGTTCATGCGTCATCGATGCCCAGAGGAGATAGCCCCCGGTGCTGTGCAGCACGCCCTTTGGCGTACCGGTCGAGCCGGATGTGTAGAGGATGAAGAGCGGGTCTTCGGCGCCCATCGCCTGTGGCGCGTAATCGGCGGACGCGACATCGCGTGCAGGGCCGTAGAAAAGGTCGCGGCCTTCCTGCATCGGTACGTTCGCGCCGGTCCGCTGTACGACGATGACCTTTTCGACCGAGCTGCAATGGTCAAGGGCAGCGTCTACATTGGTCTTGAGGGCAACCTTCTTCCCGCCGCGCAGTCCTTCGTCGGCGGTGATGACCAGGCGGGAATCGCAGTCACGGATGCGGCTGGCAAGGCTGTCGGGGGAAAAGCCGGCAAAGACGATGGAGTGCACCGCACCAATGCGGGTGCAGGCCAGCATGGCGAATGCGGCCTCCGGAATCATCGGCAGATAGAGGGTGACGCGGTCACCGCGACGGACGCCCTGATCCGTCAGGACATTAGCGAAGCGACACACTTCCTCATGCAGCTGGCGATAGCTGATGATCCGGCTTTCGGCGGGATTGTCGCCTTCCCAGATGATGGCGGGCTGATCGCCGCGGGTTTCGAGATGACGGTCGATGCAGTTTGCGCTGACGTTCAGCTGGCCGTCGGCAAACCAGCTGATGCCGAAATCCGCTTCGTCGAAACTGCTTTCGTCGACCTTGGTAAAGGGGGTGATCCAGTCGAGACGCCGGGCCTGTTCACACCAGAAGGCATCGGCGTCCTGGGCGGCCTGCGCAGCCATGGACGCGGCGGTCGATGCGGTGATGTTCGCGTCGACGGCCAGGCCGGCCGGGACGGGATAAAGGGATTCGCTCATATGGTCACGCCCTCTCCAGAAAGCTCTTTGCATGAAGCGTAACAAAGATCGGCAGGGCCGCCATTCGACTAAAGTGGGACGGGCATCCCACCATGGTCCGCCTTCTCTCTAGAGCATGTGCGACCCCATGATGCCCGCCCCAGGCCGATAGGATGATCCCTCCGGAAAAGGAGCGCCGGCAATGGAGAGGAGTTATGATGGGACGAGCCTTCGATCGCATGGACAAGAGCGCCCGCTGGCGGCGCGGCGCGGCAATGGCGGCATTGGCCGCCGGGCTGGTCGCAAGCCCGGCCGTTCGCGCGCAGACGGCGCGGGAAGCGGAACTGGAAGCGAGGCTCAATCAGCTGGAAGCCGCCGTCGCGGCGCTGAAGGGGGAATTGCAGCAGGCGCGTGTTGACCAGCAGGCTTCCGCCGCACAGACGGCGGCATCCGCGCAGGCCGTCACGCAATCGAGCGAGACGGCAGAGAAAACCGAAACGCGGCTCGCCGCCCTCGAATCGCGCCCGACCCCGCCCGCCGAAGGGTTCAAGGTCGGATCGACCACTTTCAAGATGGGCGGTTTCGTCAAGGTCGTGGGCAGCGCCACCCGATATGACGATGGCGCGGTGGCAGGCGGATCGCTGGGCAAGGAATTCTACCTGCCGCAACAGATTCCAGTCGGCGGCGCCAACAGCAGCCGGGACATCATTGGTCACGCGCGTCAGACACGACTGTTCTTTTCGACCTCCACCCCCTTTGCGGGCAAGGAACTGACCAGCCATGTCGAATTCGACTTTGCGCTGGCCGCCGCGCCATTGGGCGCGCAGCGGGCGACCAACCCCTATAATCCGACTTTCCGTCGTGGCTTCATCACCTGGGGCAACTGGCTGGTCGGGCAGGAATGGACGACGTTCCAGAACCCCAATCATTTCCCCGAAACGACCGACTTCGTGGGTCCGATGGACGGCGCGATCTTCGTGCGACAGGCGATCATCCAATATCGTCAGCCGCTGTCGCCTGAATGGAGTCTCTATGTCTCAGCGGAAAATCCGCAGACTGAGAGGATCAGCACGACATCGGCCGCGCTGGGCGACAATGACACGGATCGCGTGCCTGACCTCGTCGCCAAGCTCGCCTATAAGGGCAAGCTGGGCGAAATGCATGTCGCGGGCATATATCGCAAACTATCCTATCATAATGATGGGATGGGCGACGATGCGACCGGTTGGGGTGTCAGTGCGGCTGGCAAGGTGCCCTTTGGCCCCAAGGGCCGCCATGACATAAGGTTCAGCGCGACCTATGGTCAGGGCATGGGTCGTTATTTCACGGTCGGTTTTGCTCCCGATGCCGTTTACGATCCGGCGCTGGGCGACAGGCTGTATGTCGTGGACAATTTCGCGGGCTTTGCTGCGCTGAAACTGGGATGGACCGACAAGTTGCGGTCGACTATCATGGCCGCCTATCAGAAGGCCTGGTATCCAGGCGGCATCACATTGCCCGACATGGCCAATGAATCGGCCTATAGCATCGCGGGTAACCTGTTCTATTCGCCTGTCAAAAATCTGGATGTGGGCGTCGAATATCGTCACGGCCAACGTGAAGTCGTCAGCGGCCTGAAAGGCCAGATCGACAGGCTGGAAATGGCCGCTAAATATACATTCTAACAGACCGACATTCCGCCGCGCCGGACAGTCGGCAGGCCGAAATCACATTGCAAGGAGGGGCTTATGGCGACGACCTATGACGACAGCCTGCCGAAACAACATGCGGCGACGCAGAACGAGAAACTCGTCATCGCCGCGTCCTCATTGGGGACGGTGTTCGAATGGTATGATTTCTATCTTTACGGCCTGCTGGCCACCTATATTTCCGCCCAGTTCTTTTCGGGCGTGAATGAAACGACGGGATTTATCTTCGCGCTCGCCGCCTTTGCGGCCGGCTTTGCCGTTCGTCCGTTCGGCGCGCTGGTATTCGGGCGGATCGGCGATCTGGTCGGGCGCAAGAACACCTTTCTCGTCACGATGGGGATCATGGGCCTGTCCACCTTTGCGGTCGGTCTGCTCCCCAGCTATGCCAGCATTGGCGTTGCGGCACCCATCATCCTGCTGATCATGCGGCTGGCGCAGGGGCTGGCGCTGGGTGGTGAATATGGGGGCGCGGCCACCTATGTCGCGGAACATGCGCCCGAAGGAAAACGCGGTCTTTATACCAGCTGGATCCAGACTACGGCGACATTCGGCCTGTTCGCGGCGCTGCTGGTGGTCATCGGTTTCCGCTTCGCGCTGGGTGAAGAAACATTCGCGGCCTGGGGCTGGCGTCTGCCGTTCCTGATTTCGATCATCCTGCTGGGCGTATCGATGTGGATCCGTCTGCAACTGAACGAAAGCCCGGTTTTCCAGAAGATGAAGGACGAGGGCAAGACGTCGAAGGCGCCGCTGACCGAGGCTTTTGGCCAATGGGGCAATTTGCGATGGGTGCTGATCGCGCTGCTGGGCGCGGTCGCGGGGCAGGCGGTGGTCTGGTATGCCGGGCAGTTCTACGCGCTGTTCTTCCTCGAAAAGACGCTGAAGGTGGATGGCGCCACGGCGAATATCCTGATCGCCATCGCGCTGGCGCTGGCTACACCCTTTTTCGTCTTCTTCGGATGGCTGTCGGACAAGATCGGGCGCAAGCCGATCATTCTGGGCGGCTGTGCACTGGCGGCGATCACCTATTTCCCGCTGTTCGGCGCACTGACCAATGCGGCCAACCCGGCGCTGGCCCATGCGCAGGCGGCGGCACCCGTCACCATTACGGTGGCGCAGGACAGCTGTTCCTTCCAGTTCGACCCGGTCGGCAAGAACAAGTTCGATGGTTCCAGCTGTGACATCGCCAAAGCCTATATGGCCAAGGCCGGGATCAGCTATGTGAATGCAGAGGCGCCCGTCGGTACGCCTGCTGTCGTGCAGGTCGGGGCGAGCCGCTTTGCGGTGCCTGATCCCACCACGCTGGGCGGCGCTGACAAGGCAGCGGCGATCACCGCATTTCAGGACGAGCTGAAGGCGGGTCTGAAGGCGGCGGGTTATCCGGCCAAGGCAGACAATGCGCAGATCAACAAGGTGGCGGTCGTCGCGATCCTGTGGGCGCTCGCGATGCTGGTCACGATGGTTTATGGCCCGATCGCCGCGATGCTGGTCGAACTTTTCCCCAGCCGCATTCGCTACACGTCGATGTCGCTGCCCTATCATATCGGTAATGGCTGGTTCGGCGGGTTCCTGCCCACCACCGCCTTTGCCATGGTCGCGGCGACCGGGGATATTTATTACGGCCTCTGGTATCCGGTCGTGATCGCGGCGATCACGGTGGTGATCGGGCTGCTGTTCCTGCCCGAAACCTTCCGCCGGAATATCGACGACTGAGACGGCGACATGGACAGTTGAAACGAAATGGGGCGGTACCGGTGGGTGCCGCCCCATTTCGCATTTCTTCTGGCGGTCTAGCGGTTCAGCCGGCGCATGACGGCGGCGCGCAGGCGGCGGGCTTCCGTCGGCGTCAGGGGGGCCAGCGGGCCTTGCGCATGGCTGGGCAGATGGTCGCGGGCCGTTTCGGCCGGGCCGAAAACATAATGATCGAACAATGCGCGCCATGCGGCGCGCTCGGCGTCCGGACGGTTGCGGATGCTGAGCAGACCATGAAGCAGCGTGGCGACCGGCGTGTCGACATAGGCGGGAACACTGTCCCACCAATAATTCATCATGATGTTGAAGCTATCCAGAGCCTCCACCTGATGCCACCACAAAGCAGGATAGAAGAGCATGTCGCCCGGATCGAGTTCGGCGATCTGACATTTGTCCAGCGCATCGGCGAAGCGTGGGTAGCGCGTGAGGTCTGGTGCAGCGGGATCGACCATGCTGACCACTTGACCGCCCGGCGTCGGTTCGATCGGACCGGGGTAGAGATTGCCTGTCTGATCTGGTGGAAACAGGGTAAAACGTCGCCGCCCGACCAGGCAGCAGGCCAGGTTATGCGATGCATCATAATGGGTCGCTGCAACGGTCCGGTTGCCGATCCACAGGCTGATGGTCGGCACGGCATCGCCGAACAGCGGCGGCAGGTCGTTATGCGCGCGAAGGCCTGGGAAATACTGATCGACGTCGGTTGAGCCTATATAGACAGCCGGCCCCGTACTTTGTGCGTCAGCGCGGATCATATCGAGAAAATAGGGAAGGGGCGCACGACCTCGATCGAAATTGAAGCCGGTAAGCATGTCGTCGTAGAAGAAGCGCCCGCCCGCACCCTGCGCACCGACATAGCCGGTCACCGGCATGCCGCCATAATGGGACAGCAGCATGTCCATCGCGGCCTGATCGGAATCTTGTCCGGCGGCAACCAGCGGCCATGCCTCGACAAAGCCGGTGACGATGACCGGTTGCTGTTCTTCCATCAGGGTTGCCATGCCGACAGCGCGAAAATCGGCGGCTGTCATCCGGCGGACGGGGTGGGGTGACGTCATCAGCGGGCTTGTTTGCGAGCGATCAGATCATCGATATTGCCGATCGACCCGCGAATGGCGAAAGCAAGGCCAAGAAATCCCGCTTCGTTCAGCCGCTGCAATGCGGCGCCGTCCAGTGTCGCCAGACGATCGGCATCGATGGTGAAGCGGTCACCTATGTCATAGCGGCGCGTGTCGTCGACCATGATCTCCAATGCGACCGGCGCGATGAGGCCTGCGGCTTCGAAAGCGGCGAACATCGGCTGGGACATCGCATGTCCTTCGTGGATCGTGCGCAGAGCATCGGCCACATGGTCCAGATAGGCGCTGTTGCCGCCATGCGGCAGGAAGAGCGGTTCGCCATCGTCGCCCACGCGCGGGTCGTCCAGATCGATATGAATGACGGGATGGTCGGCACCGTCGCGCCTTTGCAGGCCGATCAGGAACGGGCCGCGCCGATGGACTGCGGGTACGTAGCGGGCCGTCCAGCCATCGTCGGACAGAAACAGATTTTCGTCGCGGTCGAAACCGAGCAAGGCGGTCAATTGCCATGCGCCGTCTTCATCACGCTGGATCAACAGGGGGAAATCGCGCTGGGCCGCCTCTATTTCGGTCGGGAATATCAGCGTCTGGTTGACGCCGTCACCAAAGGCACCGCCACTGAGTGGCGCGACGCGCAGGTCGGCATGAGCGATATTGTCGAGGATCGTCGTTTTGGTCATCGTCTGTCCGGCATGCCGCACGACGCGGTCGGGGCATTAAAGCATGGTTTGCGAAAATGAGCAGCCGCTTTCGTGCGGCGGATCAGGCGGCGTATCATCGCTTTTGAAAAAAAGCCGGGGCCGCCGCATGGTGCAGCGGCCCCGGCCGGTCGATCAGCAGCTATCCCCGATCAGAAGCGGAAGCGGCCGCCCAGCAGGAAACGACGATCAAGTTCCTGTGCATACCACAGGTTGCTCTTGTCGCGGCCATAGGTGCGGATGTCGCTTTCCGTCAGGTTGATCGCTTCGAATGAGACGGCGAAACGTTCCGACACATCCCAGCTGACGTTCAGGTCCAGCTGACCGAAGGGGCGGACGAACACTGGATTGCGATCGCCGCCGCCACGGTTGGCGGACTGAAGGAATTTGTCGCGCCAGTTATAGGCAAGGCGGGCGGAAATGCCGTTCTTGTCGTAAATCAGCGTCGCGTTGGCGGTGTCGGACAGGCCGACCAGCGCGAACTGATCTTCACTGGGATCGGCGCCGACATCGATGCCGACATCGCCGCGGACCAGCGTATAGGCCGCCGACACGCCCACGCCGGTGTTGCCGAAGAAATGCTGGGCGGCGAGTTCGAAGCCCCAGATCTTGCCCTGACGGTTGTTGATCGGCTGGGTGACTTCAAAGTCGTAGAGCGGATCATTGGCATCCGCCACCAGATCGACACGGCGCAGGACGGCGTCGGCAAAGGCCTGATCAAGGCCGCCATTGCTGAAATTCTGCTGGAACTGCTGCGACGCGGCCTGAATATTGCCATTCGCTTCCTGCAACAGGGCCGTCATGGTGAACAGATTCACGTCGGTGGGATCGACGCGAAGTCTCTGCAATTCCGCCAGCGCCGTGCCAGAGCGCGATCCGGGTGCGCCCGAACTGACGTCACGCAGGCCGAACAGGTTGCGAGTGTTCTGACCGGTGCCGACGAAATTCTGGACCCGCTTTTCGAATACGCCCGCCGAAATATAGCTGGACGGTTTGTAATACCATTCGAACGACAGATCGAGATTGTCGGAAATCAACGGTGCCAGCTGCGCGTTCCCGGTCGAACCGGTGGCAAAGCCACCCAGCGCGATGGGGCGTGGCGGGGTGCCGACAGAACTGGCCACGAACAGATTGCCAAAATCCGGACGCGCGATCGTCTTGCTGAAGGAGAAGCGGCCGATGAAATTTTTGGCGATTTCGACCTGGAAATCCATCGCGGGCAGGAAATTATTATAGCTGCCGCTATCGGAGAAAGGCTCGACCTGATCCGATACGGACAGGACGAAGTCATTGTCCGCCGTCCAGGTGATGCCAGCAGGAACAGCGATCAGCGACGTCGATCTGACCTTTGTCCGTTCATAGCGGGCGCCCACGACCAACGTCGCGCGGTGACCCGCCAGTTCGCCCTTCCACGTCAATTGACCATAGGCCGACCAGATATCTTCCTTGACCCGGTTATCTTCCCGATTGGTCACGCCGACCGCGTTGCCGCGCGCCGTGTAATAAGGCGATAGGGCGTTGTAGAGGTCGACGGCATTGCCCTGGAAGGCGACCAGCGTCGGACCCTGACCCTTTGCATCGAAATTGTCGAACTTGCAGACGAGGCAATAGGTCTGGAGAACGCCGGGGGCCTGGCTCTGAATATCACCGACATTGCCGATGCCCCAGTCGCCCAGCGTCTGTTGCGTCTGGACGCGGGCCTGACGCATTTTCGACGTGCGATAGTTGCCGCCGACATCGATGCGGCTGCCCATGTCGTCCAGTTCCCAACCGAGGTCGGCGCGCACTTCGTTGATCCGTTGACGCTGGGACGAGGAAACGGTTCGGCCCATTTGCGAACCGATGTCGCCAAGGTCGAGCACGCCATTGCCATTGGGACCACGGCCGGGGATCGCGTCATTGATGACGATGGTCTGGGCAGGGATGACGCCGCTGAAATCGGCCGACTGCGAAGCGACGACCGGTGCGCCCAGACCGACAAGAGTCGAGCTGACGCCTGCCGGATTGTTGGGCGAGCTTTGCGCAAGGCCGGTATGGCCATCGAGCGAAAGCGTGACGCGGTCGTTGATTTCCCATTTGGCGTTCAGGCCATAGTCCTGAAGCCGGTTGCGCACACCGCGATAAGCCTGTTCGAAGGCTGCGTCTTTCACGCCTTCAATCGTTTCACGCAGGAACGTCGGGGTCGCCACGACGGGATTGCCGTCAAATTCCACTTCGGCAAAGGGGCGGTTGAACCAGTTACCCTGGCTAGCGCGTTGCTCGCTCTGCTTGTTCTGGGCGAACAACGCATCAGCGGTGAAGGTAAGCGTTTCGGTCGGGCGGAATTGGACGACGGCCGATCCGTTGATGCGTTCACGCGAACCCTGAGAGTAATAATAGCTGCTGTCATTGGGGATCGACACCAGCGTGTTGGGATCGGTCGGCGCGTTGCGGATCTGCGTGTTTGCGTTGACGAAACCGTTCGCGGGATTGGCGAACTGGCTATAGCGGCGGATATTCCAGCCATTAACGGTGGCGCCGCGGGTCGAGAAATTACGCTTTTGATAGCTGCCGAAGATGGAGACGCCGAATATTTCATTTTCGTCGCGCCAGCTGAGCAGGCCGGACGCTTCTGGCGTGATTTTCGACGGATCATCGAGCCGCTTTTCGACGCTGGTGTCGTAGAGCGCCTTCACGCCGATCGTACCGCTCAATCCGGGTTCGCGTGCGTCGAGCGGCTTGCGCGTTATGACATTGATGGCAGCGCCGATCCCGCCGGAAGGAACGGCGGCACGGCCGGTCTTGTAGACTTCCAGCGTGCTGACACCTTCGGATGCGAGATTGCCGAAATCGAAGGAGCGGCTGGTGCCCGACGAATAGTCGGCGTTGGAATCGCCGCCCACCGTGGTCACATTGGCCGATGGCAGCGTGCGACCATTCAGCGTCACGAGGTTGAAGCCGCCGCCAAAACCACGCACGGTCACCTGCGACCCTTCGCCGTTCACGCGGTCGATCGACACGCCCGTGATGCGCTGAAGCGATTCGGCCAGGTTGGTATCGGGGAATTTGCCGATGTCTTCAGCTGAAATCGCGTCCACGACGCCGCTGCTGTTGCGTTTGATGTCGATTGCGCGGTCAAGACTGGCGCGGACGCCGGTCACGACGATATCGGCTTCTGCATTTTCGACGGCGGCATCCTGCGCACGAGCCGCATAAGGTATAGCGCTATATGTTAGCGCTATCATAGATGCACATTGCATCAGTCGTGAATATGGCAAGACCATCTCAACATCCTCCCTGTTAAATTCGTTGCTCGTGACGGCTTATTGCTTGCTTATGCTAGTTTTGATGCAGCGTTGTCAATCTGACTATCAACACCGATGTCAATAGCAACGCAAACGAGAATTTTGGATATGCTACTGTAATTTATACATAATATTTGATTTTTGTGTTACTACAGGCATGATCTCGCCGTGACTTTTGGAACACAGTTCAGATATATTTATCGATAGAATTTTATAAGCGTATGATAATAGATAATATTATATTTATAACGGATGTATAATCGCTGACACCGCATGTTACATGTGATAATATTAGAATTATTGATATAATATTGACATTGCATTATCCACCTTTGCACTATGGCCCATCGCCTCGGCGATACCGGACGCATTCCACGTCATCGCAATGTTGCCGGGCAGTAATTATTCAGAAAATCGCGATGGGTGGGCATTTCGTCGCTGATGCGGGCGATGTCGGACCGCATCCGTTCAAGTTCGTCGCGCAGTTGCTGTTCGGGCATGAGCTCTGCGACGTGATGATAGCCACGCGGATACATATGCTGGCCCAGCAGGACCGATGACCAGCTGTCGATCCGGAACAGTTCATGCGGCAGTTGATGCGCACGGGCATTTTCCTGCCATAATGCCAGCCTGCCTTTCAGGCTGTCGGGTATCTCCATCCTGCGACAATGATCCCAGAAGGGGGAATCGTCCCGTTGGGTCACATGATAATGCAGGATGATGAAGTCGCGGATATTTTCGAATTCCTGCCGCGACTTATGGTTGAAATTGCGCATCAGCGCGTCGTCGAAACCATGGAATGGAAAATCTTCGATCAATCGCGTCACCGCCGCCATCATCAGATGGATGCTGGTGGATTCCAGCGGTTCGATGAATCCGCCGGCCAGCCCTAGTCCGACGCAGTTCTTGTGCCAGGCCTTTGCGCGCATCCCTGTCCTGAACTTGACCAGCCAGGGATCGACAATCGGTTCGCCCTCAATCTCCGCCAGCAGACGCGCATGGGCTTCGTCGTCGGACATGAAGTCGCTGGCGAAGACGAAACCGTTGCCATCGCGATGCTGCAGGGGAATGCGCCAGCGCCAGCCCGCTTCATGGGCGATCGCCGAGGTATAAGGTTGCGCCGGGCCGTCGGACGTGGATTGCACCGCAACGGCGCGGTTCGTGCGTATCCAGTGCCCCCAGTCTTCAAACTCGACCCCCAGCGCGTCGCCCAGCAACAGTGAGCGAAAGCCCGTGCAATCAATGAACAGGTCGCCTTCGATCCTTTCGCCCGTTTCAAGGATGAGGGCATCGATGAAACCGCTGTCGGGCGCCAGTTCGATGTTGCGGATCTTGCCCTCGATCCGTCTTACTCCGGCGGGCTCGGCCAGTTGGCGCAGGAAACGGGCATATTGGGCCGCGTCGATATGATAGGCATAGCTGGGCTGTATCGACGAAGACAGTGACATGCGGTTGGCTTCGCCCGCCACCCATTCCAGGCAATATTCACCCAGCTCACCGCCAAACCCCTTGGTTCGGGCGTGAAGCCAGAAATGATGGAAGTCCGCCATCCAGCTCCATTTCAGGCCGATGGTGCCGAATGGATGAATGTAACGATCGCCGATCCGACCCCAATTTTTGAACTCGATGCCCAGTTTCACCGTTGCCTGCGCTTCCGCCATGAACCGGTCTTCCCGGATTTTCATGAGCTGGTGAAAAGCGCGGAAGGTCGGGACGGTGGATTCGCCCACGCCGATTGTGCCGATGGCATCGGATTCGATGAGCGTGACGTCGATGAGCGGGCCGAGATGCCGTATCAGCGCAGTCGCCGCGACCCAGCCCGCCGTGCCCCCTCCGGCGACGACGACCCGTTTCACCCTGCGATCGGAAGAAGCGATGTCAGCATGCATTTGAAATGATCCGCAGTAAGAAAATGGGGGTGAAGGATGGAGCGGAACCATGGATCATATTGATCGGGCGTCCGAAAGGGGCGTTGGAATGATTGTATCGGGATCGTCATCGCGCATGTCGCCAAGTAGCTTTCTGCGGGCGATCATGTCGATGGCGGGAGTGGCCATGATGGTCGTAACGATCGTCATCAGCACCAGCATGGAGAAGAGGGCAGGGCCGATAATCCCGCGTTGAAGGCCGATGTTGATGACCAGCAATTCCATCAGCCCGCGGGCATTCATTAGCGCGCCGACAGCGAGCGCGGTCGGTCGATCCTGCCCCGTCAGCCGGGCGGCAGCCCAGCAGGCGCCGCCCTTGGTCAGGATCGATCCCGCAAGGATGGCAAGGGCGATCAGGATGAGGGCAGGGCTGTCCACCACCGCCAATCGGGTGTTGAGACCCGAAAAAGTGAAGAAGAGCGGCACCAGCAAGAGCAGGGTGAGAGGCTCCAGTCGTGCTTTGATCCCCTGCGTCAGGATACCGCGTGGCATGACGACGCCCAGCAGGAAGCCGCCGAAAACCGAATGGAGGCCGACGGCATCCATGGCGTAGGCGCTGGCGCCAAACAGCATCAGAATGATCGCAAGCAGAAGCAGCGAAACCCGTCCTTCGGATTCCGCGCGACGGTTGAGTGGTTGCAGCAACTTTGGTCCCAATGCCAGCATCGTCAGGGCGAACAGGCCGCCACCCGCTATGGCTTTGACCGCAATCGACGGATCAGCGCCGAGGCAGGCCAGCAAGATAGCAAAGATCGTCCAGGCGATGGCGTCATCAATAGCCCCCGCCGACAGGGCCAGCGCGGCGAGCGGCGTTCCCGCCAATCCGCGTTCGTCGATGATGCGGGCGAGCACCGGGAATGCGGTGATCGACACCGCGACACCGATGAAGAGGCTGGCTTCGAACCCGGTAATTCCTTCACCGAAAAGGCCAAGCCGCAGCATTAACGGGGTGCAGAGCACGGCGAGAAGAAAAGGAGCAAGGATGCCGGTTAGCGATACCGTGACGGCGCTGCGCACGTTCAGCTGGAAATGATCCTTGCGAAAGCCCAGCCCCACAAGAAACATGTAGAGGCCGATGCCGGCCTGTGCGCACAAATTGAGAATCGGACGCGTGTCCGGGGTGAAGATAGCGCGTTGCAGGTCGGGCGCGACGGCGCCGAAAAGCGTCGGGCCCAGCATGATACCGGCGATCATGTCGCCAATCACTTGCGGCTGACCGAGAAAGCGGGTCAATATCCATCCCGCAAGGCGACAGGTGCCCAGAATGACGAGCAGTTGCAGAATGAACGTCATGCTCAACTGGGCAAAGTTCATGCCCATTCCTCCCCTTCCTATGGCCGGACTCTGCGGTCACGCTTTCGCTTCGGCTATTCCAAGAATGGCATGTCCGCGCATTTCGACAAGTGATTTTCTTAAAATTGTTTAGCGCTAAACGATAAAATCGGGTGCAGCCGCTGATGTCGATCATGAGCTGATGATTGAAGCATATGTTTGAAAAGGGCAAAGTCGCATTTTGGGTGGCGACCGCGGGGGCGCCCTGCTCCTTTGGTACAAAAGACGCGTTTGAGCCGGTCCGTTAACGTACGGTCAAAGACAGGAGAGGTCGTTTCCGGGGGCTTTTCCTGACTGGGGCGGCCGCGATGGCGGTGGGGCTTGCCGCTTTGATCGGCACCATCCTCTATCTGCAGGCGTCGACGCACCGATTTTCGCAACGCGCCGACATGGCGCAAAAGCAGGCATTTGCTGCTGGCGCGGATCGATGCGGAGGCAGCACAGACCCGGCTGGCGCGGTCGGGCCATATGCGGAGCGAGCTGGACACGGTAGCCGCGGCTTATCTGACCAGCATTCAGGATGAAGCACATCTTATCGGGACCGATGAGGCGAGTCGCAATGATCAGGTGCAGGAAGCCATCGATGCAAGAC
Organism: Sphingobium sp.; assembly: GCF_048594625.1. GTDB lineage: Bacteria > Pseudomonadota > Alphaproteobacteria > Sphingomonadales > Sphingomonadaceae > Sphingobium. The sequence goes on along the minus strand of NZ_JBMDWL010000121.1, from coordinate 7,817 downwards.
GGCTGATCGCCATGGCCAAGGCGCGTCCCGCCGCTCTGGCGGATATGCGGATTTTGGTGCGGCACATGGCGGCGCGGGAGAATGAAGAGGCGAGGGCCACCATGTCCGTCGCCGGCGAGCGCGATCTGGAACCGTTGCCACGCAGCAATCTGCGCGAGGTGCAGCAACTGGTCGATCATTTCGATCATATGGCACAGGCGGTTGAGAATAAAGTCCGCAGCCGCACGGCGGAGTTGCAGGATATGAACCGGCAACTGGCGGATACGGACCGGCGACGTCGCCTGTTCCTGTCGAAGGTGAGCCATGAACTGCGCACGCCTGTGACGGTCATGCGCGGTGAGGCGGAGGTTGCATTGCGTTGCGACCATGATGTGCCTGCTTTGCGCGACGCGTTGCACCAGATCGTCGACAGCGACAAATTTCTGGAACGGCGGCTGGAGGATTTGCTCGCTCTTGCGCGGGCGGAAGACGGCGCATTGCCGTTACGGCGCAATCCGGTCGATCTGGCGGAGATCGCGCGTCAGGTAGGGCGGAGTGCGGCGGGCTTTGCCGCAGTGAGTGGCGTAAGGCTGGAACTGGCTGCGCTGGATGGCGCGATGCCGGTCGCGGGTGACCCGGACCGGTTGCGGCAGGCGATGCTGGCGCTGGTGGATAACGGGATCAAATTTTCGCCGCCCGATGGCGTGTTTTCCCTGCGCGGGCGCAGAGGGTCAGGTGGGGTCGGCATCATTGTCGCGGACGAGGGGCCGGGCGTGGTGGACGGTGAGCTGCAACGGATATTCGACCCCTATGTACAGGGTAAGGCCGGACGATCCCTGGGCGGAACAGGGCTTGGTGTGTCGCTGGCGCGCTGGGTTGTGCAGGGCCATGACGGCGCGATCAGCGCGCATAACGGGATGGAGGGAGAGGGGCTATGCGTATCGCTGAGCCTGCCGGAGCGGGGGTGAGGATATTGCTGGTGGAGGATGACCCTAGCATCGGCAGGTTCGTCCACAGGGGCCTGCCGGACGCGGCCGGCGCGGATCTGTGCCGCGAGGCGAGGGCGAAGGGCAATGACCTGCCCATCTGCATGCTCACGGCGCGGGCGGAACTGGAGGACCGGCTGGAAGGGTTCCGATGCGGCGCGGACGATTATCTGACCAAGCCGTTTTCCTTCGAAGAACTGCTGGCGCGGCTGCACGTGATGATTCGGCGCAGCGCGGCGCAGGCGCAGGACCGGTTGGTACTGGACGAACTGGTCGTGGATATGCGCAGCCGGTCGGCCTGTATCGGGAACGCGATGCTGACGCTGGGCCGCCGCGAGTTCGACCTGCTCCATTGCCTGATCCGGCAGGCGGGGCAGGTTGTAACGCGCGGACAGATATTGGACGAGGTATGGGGACGGGATGCGGACGTTACCGAAAATGCGGTGGACGTCTATGTCGGCTATCTGAGGCGGCATCTGGCGGCCCATGATGGCGCACCCGAACTTTCGACCGTGCGCGGGGTCGGATTTCTGCTGCGCCATCGGACCAAAGCATAAGTCTGTCTGAGGCGTTTCTCATAAAGCCATCAAGACCATCTCGTGAAGCGCCGCCTCCTCTGAACATCGAAAAGCGGGAATGACCACAGTCTGATTGTGAGGAGGATGCGATGATGGGACAACGGGAGCGCTTGTTGGTTTCGGCCATGGCCATGTTGGGGGCGGTGCCGGCGATCAGCCAGCCCGCAGCGCAGAAGCATGACTTCAAATTGCCGGGCGTGACCTGGGAAGACATATCGTCGGACGACAAGAGCAACGACAATGTGCTGATGTGTGGTCTGGGCGTGAAGGTGTAGCGTTATAGCGAACTCAGCCAGATCAACGCCGAAAATGCCAAACGCGTGGTACCCAAATGGGTCTTTTCCCTCGGGGATGAGCGGCAGTGGGGGCAGGAAAGTCAGGCGCTGGTCTATGACGGCGTCATCTATGTCACTGCATCCTACAGCCGGGTTTTCGCGCTGGATGTGAAGACCGGCAAGAAGATCTGATCCTATACCGCGCGCCTGCCAGACGACATCCGCTCCTGTTGCGACGTCGTTAATCGCGGTGCGGCGATCTATGGCGAGAAGATTTTCTCCGGCACGCTGGACGCGGGGATGATCGCGCTCGATCGCAAGACCGGGAAGGTCGTGTGGAACAGGAAGTTTCAGGACCACAAGGCCGGTTACACCATGACCGGAGCGCCTACGATCGTGAAGGACAAGAAGACTGGCAAGGTGCTGCTGATCCACGGATCGTCGGGGATGAATTTGGCGTGGTGGGCGAACTTTATGCCCGCGACCCCGATACCGGCGAAGAAATCTGGATGCGGCCGATGGTGGAAGGGCATCATCGCCGCCTGAACGCAAAACCTTCCAGCTTCACCGGCGATCCCAAGGCGCCCAGCTGGCCCAATGGCAAGGACGGCAAGAAGGTCGAGGCCTGGAATCATGGCGGCGGCGCGCCCTGGCAGTCGGCCACCTATGACGAAAAGACCAACACCATCGTCATCGGCACCGGCAACCCCGCGCTCTGGAACACATGGAAACGTTCGCCCGGCGATAGTCTCTATACGTCGGGTCAGGTCTATATCGAGCCGTCGACGGGCGAACCGGTAGGCTTCTTCCAGCATACGTCCAATGATGCGTGGGACTTTTCGGGCAATAACCCGATCGTCCTGTTCGATCTGGAAAAGGACGGCAAGACCATCCGTGCGCGCGCCCATGCCGATCGCAACGGTTATTTCTTCCTGACCGACCTCGACAAGCTGCGCCCGCGCCGGGCAAGGGCAAGGACGAAAGCATCCGCGTGACGCCCAACTTCCTGGGTGGCACCAACTGGATGCCGATGTCCTATAATCCCGGCACCGGCCTGTTTTACATTCCATCGAACGACTGGTCGGAAGATTATTGGACGGAAAATGTCACCTATAATAAGGGTGCGGCCTATCTGGGGCAGGGCTTCCGCATTAGAAAGCAGTTCGACGACCATGTCGGCGTGCTGCGTGCCATGGACCCCAAGGCCGGCAAGATCGCTTGGGAAGCCAAGGAGCATTTGCCCTTATGGGGCGGCAACGTGACGACCAAGGGCAATATCGTCATTCAGGGCACCAGCGATGGCTATGTGAAGATCTTCAACGCCAAAACGGGTGAGGAACTCTGGAAATTCCAGACAGGATCGGGCGTGGTGTCCGTGCCGATCACATGGGAAGAAGGTGGCAAGCAATATATCGGCCTTGCGTCCGGCTATGGCGGCGCGGTGCCGCTATGGGGCGGGGATATGGCGGACCTGACCCGGACGGTCAGTCAGGGTGGTTCCTTCTGGCTATTCGAACTGCCGGAAGTCTGAGGCTTTCTTGGTACGGCGCCGACACGCCGTGCGAAGCGTCCGGCCGGACATGCGACCTCCCTCGCATCTCTGGCCGGACACCCTTTTCGATCATGGACTGGACCATCCCATGCGCCTTGCCTGTATCAGCCTGTTGCTGACTGCCATTGCTCTGCCCGCCGCCGCACAGCAGAAGATCGTGAATGTCGAGGAACGACCGTCTCCATGGGTCATCAATGGATGCACCATTGCGCCCCGTACGAACTGCGCGGGGGACGGATCTGCGCTTTGCCGACCTTACCAATGCGGACCTGACCGGAGCGGACCTGCGCGGCGCAAAGCTGGCGCGGGCGGATATGCGGCATGCCAACCTGACCGGCGCGGAACTGGACAGTGTGGACATGTCCATGACGTTCCTGAACGGAGCGCACCTCAATGGGGCATCGTTGCGAGGGACCAATCTGGCCTTCTCCCGCGCAGGACATGCCATTTTTCGACGGGGTCGATTTTACCTCGGCTACGCTGGAGAAGGCCCTGTTGAAAGGCGCATCTTTCAAGGGTGCGAAGCTGATCCATGCGGATTTGCTGGAAGCGAAATGTTATGAAGCCAATCTGGAAAATGCGACGATGGAGGCATCCCGCATCCGCTTCGCCATGTTTCAGGATGCATGGATGCAGGATTGCACCGGTTGCCCGACGGATTGGCAGACGGGTGAAACCGTCTGGCAGACCGAAGCGACGGAGCGCCGCCGCAACGGCGAGCGATGATAAGGCCCCGGTCGTCCGAAATCGACGCCGGGGCGAAAATATGTCAGCTCTGCGCTTCTTCGAGCCAGTAGAGGCGCATGGGGTTGTCGATCAGCAGCTTTCGCTGAAGCAGATCGGACGGTGCGATGCGCGGGATCATGTCGACCAGATGGCCGTCGTCAGGAATATCGTCCTGCATGTTCGGATGCGGCCAGTCGGTGCCCCACAGGACGCGGTCCTGATAATCGGCGACCAGCGGCGCAACGGCGTCGGCAAAGGCGTTCCACGGATCGCCCCCTGCGTTGCCTACCGCCGGGTTCAGCCGGTCCGGACAGGTCGCTTTGAACCAGATGTCGTCACGGCTGTCGAGCAGGGTGCGGAAGGCGCGCATGTCGCGACCGTCCGGACCCTGCGTCACATCGGGGCGGCCCATATGGTCGATCACCAGCGGGACGGGGATCGCATCCATGAAGGGGCGCAGTTCCTCCAATATGTCGGCTTCGAAATAGATGACGACATGCCAGCCCGCAGGCAGGCGGCTGGCGATTTCCAGAAATTTGTTCTTCGGTGCATCGTCGACCAGACGTTTCAGGAAATTGAAGCGGATGCCGCGTATGCCGCCGTCATGCAAGGCGGCCAGTTCCGCGTCTGAAATCGCGGGATCGACGACGGCGACGCCGCGCGCCTTTCCATCCGACTGTGCAATGGCATCGAGCGTGGCGGCATTGTCGGTGCCATGACAACTGGCCTGCACGACGACATTGCGGGCAAAGCCCAGATGGTCGCGCAGCGCGAACAGCATGTCCGGTCCCGCATCTTCGGGCAGATATTTGGCTTTCGCGCTGAAGGGAAATTGCGCCATCGGCCCAAAGACATGGCAATGCGCATCGACGGCGCCGGGCGGCGGGGTATAAAGCGGGCTGGACGGACTGGCGTGCCAGCTTGTGATTCGCGCTGTGTCTTTGGCGCTCATGCGAAAATCTCTCCATCCATCAATTTGCGGGCTGTGCGCAGCATGGCAGCGCTGATGACCGCACCGCTTTCGTCCAGTTCCATGACGCAGGTCGTTTCGCCGGTCGGATGTTCGACCGACAGAGTCTTGCGTGAACCGCCCGGAATGTCGGCGACTTCGGCAGCAGGCGATCCTTCGATCAGGCAGGCGGTGGCGACGCTGACCGCACCCAGCACGCCGATGGAGGCGTGGGCGCGATGCGGAATGAAACTGCGCACCGTCACCGCGCCGCCATGGCGGGGCGGGGCGACCAGCATCATCTTGGGCACGGATTTGTCGCTGACGTCGCCGAGGTTCATGCACGCGCCAACGGCGAGGCGGATGGATTCGATGCGAGCCTTGAGCGCGCCGTCATTGTCCAGCGTCTCACGGTCTTCATATCCGCTGATGCCGACGTCCTGCGCCTTCATCACCACGCAGGGCATGCCATTGTCGATCAGGGTGACGCGAATGCCGTCCACTTCGTCAAAGGCTCTGCCGGTCGGGAGCAGCGCGCCGCAAGATGAGCCGGCCGTTTCGCGAAATTCCAGCGGAATGGGAGCCGCGCTGCCGGGCACGCCATCGATCTTCGCATCGCCATCATAGCGGACCGCGCCGCCGGGCGTCTGCACCGTGGCGATGGCGGTCTGCCCGGTATTTTCCATGAAGATGGCGACGGGGGTTTCCCCGTGTCGTACAGGCACAAGACCGCGTTCGATGGCGAAGGGGCCGATGCCCGCCAGGATATTGCCGCAATTCTGCGCGTCGGTAACGACCGCTTTATCGACGAAGACCTGAAGGAAGAGATAGTCGACATCGACACCGTCACGATCGGATTTCCTGACGACGGCCACCTTGCTGGTCAGCGGATCTGCGCCGCCCATGCCGTCGATCTGGCGCGGATCGGGCGATCCCATGGCGCGTAGCAGGAAGGCGTCGCGTGCGGCCATGTCCGGGGGAAGATCTTCCGCCAGAAAATAGCCGCCCTTCGACGTGCCGCCACGCATCCACATGACGCGGGCGCTGGCCTGAACAGCGTTCGTTCCTGCTGGCAAATCGGCTGAGGCGGCTGCGTCAGACATATTTCAGGCCCATTTCGGCAAGGCGCGGGCGCATATTGTAGATGTCGAGGCCCAGTTCCCCGGCGGCTAGGCGGATGCGCTTGGCTTCTTCGGCGGCTTCGCGGGCCTGCGCCTTTTCCAGCACGGCGGCGGCATCGGCGCGGGGCACGACGCACACGCCGTCATCGTCGGCAATGACCACATCACCCGGATTGACCAGCGCGTTGGCGCAGATGACGGGCACGTTTACGGATCCGATGGTGTTCTTGACGGTGCCCTGTGCGTGAATTGCCTTCGACCATACGGGGAAGCGCATCTGCGTCAGGTCGCGCACATCGCGCACGCCCGCATCGATGATGAGGCCACGACAGCCGCGTGCCTGCGCCGACGTCGCGAGCAGATCGCCGAAATAGCCATCCGTGCAGGGGCTGGTCGGAGCGAGCAGCAGCACGTCCCCTTCCTTCAGCTGTTCGATGGCGACATGAACCATCCAGTTGTCGCCCGGCGCCGCGGAAATGGTGACGGCGCTGCCTGCGATGCGTGCGCCGCCATATATGGGGCGCATATAGGCTGCGAGCAGGCCGGTGCGGCCCTGCGCTTCATGCACGGTAGAAACGCCGCATTTGGCGAGGCCGTCGATGATGGACAGATTCGCCCGTTCGATATTCTGGACGACGATGCCGGACATGCTGACCTTCTCCTTTTAACCGTTACGCGCACGGGACGCGATGACAGATTGCTGGCTGGACCCGTTCGGTGCATGGGGCAAAATGGAATGTTGGCCGGGCCATTAGTTTTTACTAAACATGGTTCGATGGACTGGACCGACATCAATCTGCGCCATTTGCACGCGACCGTAGAAATTGCCGATCGTGGTACGATGAATGCGGCCGCGACGGCGGTGAATTTGACCCAGCCAGCGATAACGCAGGCGCTGGCGCGGTTCGAAAGGCTGCTGGGCGTGCCGCTGTTCGAACGCAGGCATGACGGGATGGCGGTGACTGAGGCTGGGGCGCTGCTGGTGCCACGTTTCCGTGCGGCACTGGATCATATTGCCAGCCCGCATGTGACCATGGCGCGTTTCCGGGCGCTGATCGCGCTGGCCGATGGGGGAAGCTATCCTGCGGCGGCTGTTCTGACGGGGCTGTCCATGCCTTCGCTGCACCGGGCGGTCAATGATCTGGGGCTGTCGCTGCGGCGTCCCCTCGTGCGGCGTCAGGGCAAGGTGGTGGTGCTGACCGATGCAGGCGTGCGCATGGCGCGATCCTTTCGACTGGCACGGGTAGAATTGATCGCTGCATTATCGGAACTGGCCGCGCTTAAGGGGCAGGAGACGCGCAGCATCGCCATCGGCGCGATGCCATTGTCGCGGGCACGGGTTTTGCCGTCCGCCGTGTCGCGATTTCTGAGGCGAAGGCCGGGCGTGCGGATCACCATCGTGGAAGGTTCACGCGCCGAACTGATCGAACCGCTGCGTAACGGTTCGATCGACCTGATGGTCGGCGCGTTACGCCATCCGTTGCTGGAGGCGGATTTCCAGCAGTCGGCGTTGTTCGAGGATCGCCCGGTGGTGATCGCGCGCGCCGGACATCCGCTGGCGGGGACGAAGCCGGATCTGGCCGAACTGGCGCAATATCCGTGGATCGTAGCCGCAGCAGGTGCGCCATTGCGGGAAAGCTGGGAGGCGCTG